>CAZYTL010000001.1:0-295193 GCA_964650355.1 uncultured Gammaproteobacteria bacterium
AAGGAAGTCGGCCACAGGTTGCCTTCATCAAGGTGCGCCTGATCACTGAAACCCAAGGTCGCGTATCTAGCTTTGAACTTAGCAGCGCTTTGGAAGAAACAGACCACCTTACCATCCTTATTAGCATACGCGGGCATCCCGTACCAGGTTTTCGGCATCAGCTCCGGCGCGCTCTTCATGATAATCGTGTGCAACCGCTTAGCCATGGCGCGATCCGGCTCCTGCATTTGGTTGATCTTCGCGAGCAAGGCTTTTTCCCCACCGGCCTTTTCTGCTTCCGCCTTTAACTCCAAGGCGCGCTCTTTCATAGCCGCTCGTTCCTCGTCTGAGAATCCCTTGAATTTCTTGTTGGCTGGTTGCTTGGTCATATTTGTTATTTATAACACCTCCGGCCGGTCAAATCTGTCAGCCAACAGACTATTTATTTGATGAACTAGCTTACAACTTCTCAACTTCCTGAACGCGGAAAGCCACAATTTTTTTAATTAGTGCCCAAGGTATTGGTTTATCTATCGGAAACTGCACCGCGCCTTTTGAATTTTTATATTGGGCGATGTCTTTTTGGAAAGCCGCAATGCCGCTTGATGTGGGATAAAAGCCGATGTGGTGTTTATACCCGGCAAAATGTACTAAATGTTTGCCGTGAAGATCGAATGTGGGGATGGCATAACTAATGGTCTCTGTGGCTTGAGGAGCGGTATCCCGGATTGTTCGTCTCACCCTTTGTAAAATTTTCTGAATATCATCAGGGAATCCGGCAATATAGGCATCAATTGCGTTAATTTTAGGTCTTTTGGACTGATATCGCCCCGGCCAACACTGGGGACACACCGGATGATCCTTGTCCTTGTAAAATTTATGTCCGCGGCTACAAATTGTTACCTTTGTCATTCTTTAAGCAAAAACAGGAACTAATAGACTTGGGCTGAGATTAAACACCTCACTAATTACTTTACCGCCATCTGTGTCCCAAATAGTTATCAGTCTTATGTTAGTTAGGCTCTTAAGCTTCTTTCTTTACGAGCGGGTCATCTCTTAGAGATAAAACCGGAATTCCCCCAAGGACAATGATAATCCCGGCAATCAAGATCACGTTTCTGAATCCATACATTTCACCAACAAAACCAGAGAGCGCAGCGATTGCGCCCGCCGAAATACCAAATATGGTATCGTAGGTACCAATTGTTCTGCCTTTGGTTTTTGGCTCAAGGTGGGAGTAGAAAATCACTCTCCAGGAGTTAACATCAAGTGATCTGCAGATACCTACAATAGCCATGGCTAGATATAGATGCCAAACTTGATTGGCAGCGCTGAGGAGAATATAGGTAATACCAGCAATAACAGATGCCGCAAACAATGCCCATATTTCGTCTAAATAGCCCTTCATCTTATCAAATGCTTTACCGATAAAAGACGCGGAAAGGGAAGATGCTAAACGGTATATCATATATGCGATCCCAACATTACTAGCACCTGCCCCGTTAAGGTACTGAGTGACAAACAATGCCAAAATCACAGAAACAAAAGTGTCTCCACCCCAGTAAAGCACATCGTTTAGTGTAAGGGCTTCTGCTATGTGAGCATATCTGGTGAATCTAAAGAGGTGAAGAGGTCTAAGATGCATAAAAAAATTATAAATCAATTCACCCTAGTTGCATATAATATTAACTGATCTATGCGTCTGAAGCCATTTGAATAACTTCCTTGTAAAATTTAGACATTTTCAGCTTCTTTTCTTCCTCTAATGGAATATACCCAAACTCAGCAGTTCTCGTCTCTCCTTTAAGTTCAAATTCAGTGGTTTTATTGAGCATCTGGTCAGAAAACGGTTTCCTGTTCAAATTCAAGCATGATCACAAAATTAATTTTTTTTCATTGCTTTAATTTGTTTAATTACGTTCCAACACGATCTGTGCATGTTGCGCTTATTGAGTGAATCAATGTCTAAATACTTAACGTCTACGGCATCTTCATCGTTTGTAGCGAGAGTACCACCAACTTTTTCTACCTCATAAAAAATTAAAATCCCATGGGCATCCTCTCCTTCAAAGGTGAAGAAACTATCTTCAACGGCCAACAATTTTCCAACTTTTACAGTCAATCCGGTTTCTTCCTTAAACTCCCTAATTAAACCTTCAGCAATAGTTTCATCTAAATCAATTCCCCCGCCAGGAAGATCAAACTGTTTGATCAACGGATGCCTTTTGACAAGGAGTTCATGATCTTTTATGAGCACTCCATAGGCACTGGCTCTAAATTTAAAGTTTTTTAATTGCCGTCGGTGTTTTTTACCAAAAAGATCATAAGCAGTGATAGTTTTATTTTTAGTTGGTATAAATAAACCTTCAGCCATCTGTATTAAGATCTCGTTTAAGATAATATTTGGACAAACTTGTTAGTCCACAGACTATTTATCTGATGTGCGGGAGCTGTTTTTTCACCTCTTCTGCTATCTTGAGTAATTGCTTTTCAGGAAGATTTAAGATTCTATCTTTCACCCTGGTGTAATGGTGTCCAAATTCCGGATCCTTAAATACCATCCCCACAAATTTCACCTCATGCGTATAACGAGGTCTCAGATGCCAGTGGACATGGGGATATGCCGGCTGATGTTTATATGCATCATTCATTGAACAAGCCCAATTAAAATAGGTTGCATTAAACGCCTTTTTGAAAGCCGCCTCTAACGTCGTGATTAGCGTTTTGAGATCCAACCATTCTTCTTTTGTTAACTCAGACAAATTGGGAGAATGCCTTTTAAGGGTCACGTATGATCTGCCTAGATATTCTTGGTTCTCGCAGAGAACAACTCTCCAATATCGAGTTTCAGTAATCAAATAGTCTTCACTATCCAAAATGCTACATATATCACAATTTGGATTTCTTCCACCCATAAATGTTAGTTTATATAAATTTCCTCTAACTTTCTCTCCGTTTCTGTCACTTATAGCGTGTCTAACACCATCAGTTCGAACCTCTACGAGTATATCATGCCAGTATCAGTATTTCAGCTTAAAATTCTGAAAGAACCTTGAGAAATAGAACCTCTTAGTATTTCTAGTAATTAAAGAAAGAATTAGCAATTTCTTCGAGAGAAGCAAGATTAGATTCTATTGGGTTGTCTACCGCCAAAAGGATTCCGGCGAAATTCAGCAATCCCTGACCTTTTACTGTCCTTTTTAAAGGGAAAACATAAGCTGTATCCTGATAAGTTCCAGGAGATATCCCCCCACCAGTTCCTGTGACCGTTACGGTGCGGTATACCTTAAATCCTTCATAGCCCAATGAATTTGTAAAATCATCGACTTTAGTATTTTTACAATCTATGTCACCCATCGGTCCTCCGGCATCACAATACAAATCAGTCGCCAGCAGACTGGCTTTAGGATCTGTTGATGATAATTGAAAGGTCTCAAGCGGCTCTATTTTTAACGACATTTGTTTAATTGAAGCGCAAGGAATATCAGCGCATTTTGTAACAGAAAACACAGCGGGATAACTGAAACCATATTTCAACTGCTCATCTACATATTGCTTAAAACCGGACTGGGGAGAAGGAATTAGAACTTGAGTTGGAGTTGGTATGGCTGTGGGGATCGCCGTGGGAGTGACTAACTCATTTGTCGAGATTGAATTCTGAATGTTGTTTTTATCAGCCGGTGGCGTATCGAAATTTCGTGAACTTCTTCCCAGATAATACCCTCCTAGCCCAAAGACAGTGGCAGTGATCAGAGCCACTAATAAAACGAGCAGTAAATAATTGTTCTGCGGCGAAATATTTGGTTGCTGACCAACTTCACAGGGATTAGTCAAAGAGTTACCTACATCAGGCGGTTTTAATTGGTCATCCATGATTTGATTATGAGATGCCTGTAGATAAATTGCAATTAATTAAGTTTTTAATCTCATTCCCAAATCAATACTCCATAATAAAAATAGCCTGGTTGTGGCCAAGCTAATCACCGAATCCAATTCCAATTAGTAACCTAATCTTTAGTTAAAGCCCACTTCTCTTCCCAACTCTTTGGAATCGGCAAATCATGAGCATAAATGAAATTAATTATTTGTCCTTGGTGATGGGATTCATGCTCCACTAGAACCATATATTTCATCAATGGGGTGGTACCATCTTCAAACTTCTGGAGTAAATCAGTTTCTTCGAGTACTTTCATTAAACTTTCATCTGCCTGCTTCATATGAGCAATGATCGTCTCCTTAGTAACCTGCTTTTCCTCATCCAAACTGCACGCAAATCCTTTCCACTTACCCTCAGCAATAAAAGGAAGGTTACTCTCCTGGGTACCCACCATGCACCAAAACTGATAACCCAGAGTTTGAGACTCAGGAAATGGCAGCTTTTTCTCTAAATCGCCTTCCTCAATCGCTTCAAGAAAATCATAGGTCATTCCGCGAAGTTGTCGCCAATGATTTTTAAGTTCCTCTGGTAATGAACCTTTTGTCATCTCAACTTATTATACCCCAATCTTTCTAATTCCTTCCTTCAGGTAAATAAATTATCAAGATAATATCGTTGTTTAAGAATCTGCGGGAGGAGGCAATAACTCTCCGCTTTCTAACAAGTTAATCACTTCACTTGCATTTTCGCCTTCCACAAAATATCCCACAATATAATCCGCCCGATCAGGTTCTTCAGTTGAGGTCACTCTATATAGAAAAAATTCCGGCTGCTCCTCTAGTCCGTACATCATTAAATCTTCTTCAAACAATATCGGTTCCTGAGGATGAGTTCTATAACAGGCAATCAACAGTTCAGGATGCTCTGGATTATCTCTTATCGGACCGATTCGCCATTCAGGATCTTGAGAGTTAATATCTACTCCTAATGCATCCAAAATTAGCCCTTCATACTTCTCATAACCAACATCAGTCATCTCTGTTGTTTCATCTACCAACCCCGTATTCCAAGGATGAAGATCAATCAACCCTTCACCGACCGAAATCGCTGTCCTAAACAATATATTCTGTTTCATTTCTTCCAGCTGCTCCTTTTTCAACTCTACTTCAGGATCAACTAAATATCTTTCAGGGAGCTCTTCTAAACTACCCATAATATTAAAACTCTTTATACGATCTCATTTCCAGGTCTATCTTAACATCTTCTCCACATTACCTATTCATTGGCCCTACTTTTTTCTTCATCAAGAATATTTTTTTGCCTTTACACAATGCACCACTAGGAAGCTAGGCACATGCACTTCTCTGGAATAATTGGCTTTTTGTTTGGCGGTTTTTTCGTCCAGTTGGGGCTCAACCAGCTTTTTAATTTGACAACCCTGGTCAATCACAAAATTGATGTAGCTGCTCAAAGTCCTGTGGAATGAATAGCCAAAAGTCTGTTTTACACTATATTCTTTAAAATATTCTTTGATCTCCAGACAAGGATTTTTATCCCATTCGGTATCGGGAAAGAAACACGGATGAGAAATTGAAAAGATGAATGACCCGCCTGGCTTCAGAACCCGGATGCAATTTGCCATAGCGCTCTGATAATCAGGAATATCCATGAACACCATGTTGGCCACCACCGCATCAAATTTTCCCCTTGATTTGTATCTGGATAAATCCGCTTTTATATAATTAATCCCCAACCGCTCTTTTTCCTCCTTATCTATTGCGTACTGGATGAAGTCACCGGCCGGTTCAAGCCCGGTGACCCTTGCACTCTTTTTAGCCAATAACCGCGATAAATATCCCTGCCCGCACCCAGCATCCAGGATTTTTTTGCCTTTTACATCTCCCAGCAGGGAAAATATTGCCGGATTAAGCAGATGTTGTCTGGCAAAGTCTCCGAAGTCGCCAAAATTATCCAAAAATTCCAGTGAAGCGGTTGACCATCCCTGAATATTCTGCTTGTTGGTAATTTTTGTCATCGTATGTAAATTCTTGGTAACTTTATGGAGATGTCTGTCTCTAAGTATAGGGCGATTTCAATTCTAAACTCGAACTCCTAAGTTATAATTCCGTTAATGTTCTCTTTAATGCCTTCTTTAGCTCACCTCTACCAAACCCGCTTTTAAGAAAACCTCCCGGGCTTTGGCATCTTCCTCATTTACAAAATAATCGTAATGTATAAGTTTTAAAGGCCTTCTATTTGCAGTTGATCTAACTTCACCTCTAGCATGTTGCGACAATCTATTGCGAAGATTTGTAGTAAAGCCGGTATAAAAACGTTTGTCTTTTAGACTTAGCAATGTATAAACGTAATCGTGTTTACTTTGGAACGTCACACGTCTGTATTTGATATATATAAATAAAAGCCAAGTCTGAGTTGGCTTTTCGGGGGAAATCAGACTTCCCTGCGTCGCCTTCCTCCTGGAGGAGTCAGACTCCTTGAGCTGGGGACGGTACTCAGCTCGAACCTAAGATCTCTGGTTACGTCTGAACTCGAACTCCAGCTTCAAATTCTTAAAGAACATTTGAATATCAACTCGTTTGCTTCTTGTTAACACAGTTTTATTTTACTTCTAGGCTGATGTTTCCACAAGCTTATTACTGTCGATTAGTGTCAGTTGCTAACAAGTCAATTCTGATATATTGTATAATACTTATTACCTTAATTAAAGAGATTTCTTATTTGTAGGAATTGTTCGACCTGTCCCTCGAGGATTCTCATCTCGCAAAATAAATTAAGTAGAGTTATAGTTCAAGCAACCTATATGAGTAGAAAAAAGAAGCCACAATCGAAGATGACCGTTTTCGGGACCGCTCCGGTTAGTTCCAAGGGTCAGATTGTTATCCCAGCCAAACTAAGGAAAGCCCAAAATATTCAGGAAGGAGATACGTTGATATTTACAGGAAATCCTGAAGCTGGACACTTCCACGTTCTGAGTGCTAACTCATTTAAAGGTTTTACTGAAGATTTAAACAATCTTATTTTCAATGGAAATAAAACCTTATCTGGACAATCTAAGAACAAAGAAGCCGATTCATCTAAACAAAAATCTAAAAGCTAAGTCGATTAAAATCGTGGCTATTGCAACTGCTACACTTACCTTCACGGCAATTGTATTTACCTTTATTTTCAATTCACTAACATCATCTTGAAGCTGGTGTAGGTGATTGTCTTTTATCTCTTTTAACTCTTTTCCAATAAACTTAAAGCCACCATCAACTCGTTCTTCGAGTTTGGCGACTCTTTCGTGTATCTCAACAGTATTTAGGTTATTGTCTGACATATTTTAGAATGGGAGTTTATCAATAACACTGTCTTTATCTTCTGATCCAAAGGTATCACGTAGTAATTTCCCTACAGCGTTAATCCCTGCAATTCCGCCGGACAACAAAAACGGCAACACTAACGTATTGAGAAATCTATCCCAACTTGTAAGTGATTCTAGTTGAGCATTTACTAGTACCAGAGAGCCTGTAAAAAGGAATGCTGAAAGAAATATGCGACCAAATCGCCATAAGACTTTTTTCCATTCAGGGTATTCAATGTTCATATTAATCACCTCCCTTTCTTTGTAATAAGGTTCCAAAATATTGAATTGCTAGTGAGAAAATTATTTGAGGTGTGGGTTGAAGTGGGAGTTTATCTTTTTGGCAGGTTTCAAACTTACCTTTATATTCTTGAGCTTCGATCAGCGCTCGCCCCTTAGCTTTGTTTGCTTCATCTAGTTCGCCTTCCAATACCCCTATGCGAGCCTGTGCCAAGGGTAGTGCATCCGAGCCGTTTTTGAGTTGTTTATTTAGAGCGTCAATTAGGGATTTATAGTACTTTTCTTTATCTAGCAGTGACTTTTCTAACCTGCTCACTTGTTCAACCCTGTTATCAATTTCAGTGTTGGCTTTGTCTACTTCAGTCTGTTTGTCATTTAGCTTGTTAGATAGGTCAGTTTCACGACTTTTATACCCTCCGATAACACTCTTAATTCTATCAGTGGGGGTAGTGTTGGGGTCATCATTTATCTCAAGTATCTTGAGTGCTTCAGGCCACTTTGTAGCAGAAGCAACAATCTGTTCATATTTGGTACGCCACTCTGGTGTATTGGGAACCAAACAACTATCTGGGACTGAATTCTCTCCGTTTTCTTTTTTATATTTCCTAAGTTCATCGAAGAATTCTTGAGGATTGATAGCGCCAAAGTAGCCGTTGTTATAGTTATCGCTTACAAACTTGCCACTTTGTAACTGTCCTCGTTTAACAGTGAGATGAAGGTGGCTCCCTGTGCTATTTCCAGTATTATCGCTAATAGCCATCGTGTCACCTTCGTTTTTAGTCTCAAAGTGCTCGATGGATTTACAGTGACCATAAGTCAGCTTGTATGTGTTATAAAGCTGGACAATCACTTCAAAATATAAACCAAAGCCATCATTGCCTTCATTTCCTTGAGAGTAGAACTGAGACTTCCAGGAAGAGAAAATATATCTGAATCCTTGTGGGGTATCTGGAAACTTAGTTTTGAAATCCCAGCCGTTATGTCCTTTAAGACCAAAGCGAGCATAGGATTCAGGATTACCACCAAATCCTTGTGTAAGTTCAAATGGTTCTATTGGTCGAATTATGTCAGACATAGGTTATCGGTAAATCAAACTCTTAATACTTTGATTGTCGGTGGAACCACCCCCTTGTTTCAATGGAATAAGTGTTGATTCCTGTCCATTAGTATCACTATCTTGAGGAACCCCACCGGGAAGAGTTGTTTTCAATAGTCGTTGTAAGTCAGTAGCACTAAATGTGATACTGCTTTGGAATAGTGCAGCTTCCTTGGGATCGTCATTCATTAAGATAGGAACTATCTGTGGAATTAATTTTTCTGCTTCTTCATTCCACTGAAGAGCCATTTGTTGGGCACCTTGAAGATCGCCTTCTTCTATAAGTTTCTTCATTTGAAGACGAGTAGTGTTGTAGCCGACCTCAGCGTCATACTTAATATCCCAAGCAATACGCTGTCTTTCGCCACCGTGAGTTCTATAAAACCGATCCATTGTTAGCCCCAGAACATCTGCAGGACTTAATAATTCGCGCGCCAGGCTTCCTGTAAGCCCGTAAACGGCGTGAGTAAGCTTCATTGGGCTTACTCCTAGTGCTCTTCCGATAGTAATCGCTAAATCAGGCGTACGGCTGTCGTATTGTTCTGAAGGGGCTACTTTTTCCAATCGCCTTGGAACCACTGGAAACCCTGTAAAGAAATTCGTATTAGTGGCTATTTCAAGAGGTGTGCGAATAATTGGCGGAAGAGCTCCTGAGAAGAAAGCCTGGGAAGACAATTCACCGTCACGGGTGAAAGGCACAGGAGCCAACTGGCTCATCCACTCCAACCCAAGTTTAAATAGATTCTGAGGTTCCTGCTTTCTTATATATTCAAAAGAGTACATCAATGGATTGAAGAAAATCGTACCTATGTCACCTTTGGGAATCTGAACAACTTTAGGAACTCGATTACCTTCCTCGTCCCGATCCTCACCAACAATCACAATAAAATAGGTATCTTTAGCCCATTGAGGAATATCATCCCAGAGTTCTTCGTGGTTCATGACATTATAAAAATAGGTTGCCACACCAGGAAGGACGGTCATCGCCAATGCTCGAGCTGCCGTTCGAATAGGATTATCCTTCATAACCCGTCCAACATTAAGTAGCCCCTGCCATCGGGCATTCACAAATGGGACCCACATATTAATCAGCCGAGCCTCTACACCAGCTTTCGCAAAGTCAACGGTAACATTGCGTGCCTCAAAAGCTGCTTCAAGCGGAGAAGCTCCTTTGTTCATTGCTTTTTTGTAAATTCCCAATCGAGGAGCAAGCTCAATTGATTCAGAAAAGTTAGCTATTAACTCAAAGGGGTTAATTACTGCTTTAGTTCTTTCCATCCATTTTGGTCTAAACAATTGGTCAGAAGCCACAGCAAGACCTTTAGTAGATTCGATGTAGCTACCATAACCACCCTGATTCCTCATGAAGTCGTCATATGCTTGAGATTCCCACTTAAAGGCAGCTTTCAAGCCGTCTTTAAACCCCGATAGCCAAACCGCAGGATTAAACCCATATTTGGAGACCATTGTTGCTGTTTGGTAATCCCGAACTGCGTTCGAGAGAGTAAAGGGGAAATAAAGCGTAGTTGTTCCTGCTTTGAATGCTTTGGAAGATGTCATCACCAACTTGCCCATCAAGCCCGCAGATGCAGGAGTCATGGTGTGCATCGATTCTGAAATATCTTTAGGAATTGCCCAGCGAGTAACTTTTCCTTTTATAAATACGCTAATGGATTCCCAACCCTGGGGTGGATTCTCATCTTTGGGAAGAAACTTAATTAAATCTTTAGTGGCATCAGGGTGAGATTGCCTAAGACTGACCAACTTCATAGCTACTTTGTTTCTCTCAACCAAACTAACGGCCTTAGTTAAATTATCAATAATGGAGACAAACGGATCACGGATTATTTTGTCAGTGCCTTCCAGGGCGCTCACGACACCCTGTTTGCTTACAGAAAATGTTTCCGAACCAATCACCATCTTGTCAGCTTCTTCTAGAGTGGGAATAAACTCCAGAACATGGAACGGTAACCAGTTTTTATTCTTTTCTACAACAGCATTGAAGGCTCTATTGCTAAGTATTCCTGCATCCCTCATAGGCTCAAGAATTGCTTTGACTGCCCAATTCTGTACACTATTTCCAACCTGTTCGAGCGTTCTAAATGATTTTTGTCCTACCTTATTTTTTAACTCCTCAAGTGCTTTTTCAGCAGTATCCTGACCAACTCCGAGTGGATTTTCTATACCCCGCGCAGCCCTTTCAGAAGTTCGTTGTGCCAGCAGATATCTAGTAAAATCTGCTCGCATTTTGCGAACTGGTTGAAGAGCTTTATAAAGGTCTTTGAAATTTCCCTCAACAATTCCAAATCTTCCCGCATACATCCTTGCTCCAACGTAGGCACTGGAATCAATATCTATGGATTTTCCTTCAAGCTTGCTGACTTTATCTTCAAACTCTTTAATCGGTGCAAAACGATCAGTGAATAATCTGGGGAAAACTTGTATGGCTTTTTTAACCTTATCTAGTAGATTTTGAGTTGTGGAGAGTTTGCCCACCATTGCATCAATTTTTCTAAGGGCGCTGTCCTCTGGTGGTAGATCATCTGAGTCAATTGAAGTTTCCTGTGGTGGTCGTGGTGGGCTCCCTGCAGGTGGTTCTTTTAGCTCATCTGCTCTTGGACTCTCAGGTGCAATTACGCTTCCATCCTGTCGCTCTTTAAATACAGGTGAATTTTGAACTTCACTTGGATCTTTGGCCTGCTCGGCTTGTCGTAACTCAATTTCTTCAGGCTTAGTATATTTTTCTCTGACCTCTGCTGCTTTAACCGCAACTTTTTCTTCTTTGGAGAGTTTCTCCATGAGACCTGACACTTCAGGATCTTTGGCTGTATTTGGTAATTCATTTGTAGAAGGTATTTGCTCTCTGAAGGCTTTATCGTATCCGCGCCTAAATGTTTCTAGAGCACCATCTTCATCTGAATATACGTTGAGTACTTTTACGTCTTTAGGGTTGAGAGCTACTAGTAAGTCTGCTTCTCCGGCAGCTTTCAGAACAACTGAGTCATATCCAGCTTTTCTAAGTGCCTTATCAACAAGCAATCTTGCAGATTTATTCTTTAAGTAGGTGTTTATGCTTTCATCGACGTTTGTTTTTTCTAAGACTTTATGAATAAACTCTCCCCAATTATTTGAACCAAAACCCATGAACTTTTCAGGTACCTCAATAACAAATGGTTTTTTGGGTGTGAACTCTGTCTCAACAATTGCTAAGTTTGCCCCCATTCCAGTCGGATCGGCACGTTTCCCATAGAAAAGTGCTCCTGACATGGCACCCTTATTCCCAGGTTGTAAATAAACGCCCTCACCATATTTTCTGCCTCCAGAAGCACTAAATGTTTCGGCATCTGGAACTTTGAATCCTGTCTTTTGAATAATGTCTGCGATTGCTCTGGTAGTACCGTGATAAGAGATTACTGGCTTATTTGGCAATATCTTTCCAGCTTGTTTAGCCAAGGCAAGGCCATGCTCATAACCTTCTTGAATGACTTGTTTACCTGCCTCCACACTTTCGTATTTATCCTTTATCCATTGAGGTATCTTTTCAAAAACATCATCAACAATTGATTTTATAGAAGTACCTTGGTCAGATTTCTCCAACTCGAATTCAAACTTTTCAGGATTTAATACAACAGCTTCACCACTCGTTTCCAAGATAACGTCATAGCCTTCTTGCTTTAACTGTTTTGCTACTTCAGTGGCTTCTTTAACGTTTTTGGTTTTACCCATTGTGTTGAGCCATTTTTCAGAATCGTCTCGAAGAACGGATATTGTGGCATCTTTTTTAGGAGTAAGTTTTACAATTTGGTCACCATATGTTCCTGCAAAGTGGTCACTGCCTGATCCTTTTTCTGTACTGGCAAATAAGGCATATGGAGCTTCATGTCCCTCCTTTACACTCTTTGATGGGTTAAAAGTCTGGCTTTTTACCAGAGATTTAGCATCTTCTGCGCTTGTGCCGTGGTAAAGGACCGTATTTTTATCTAGAATTTTTGCTGGAGGCCTTGAGGGAGTTACTTGTATCTTATTTTCCATCGCAACCGTCACTAGGTCAGCATCCGTTAGTTCAGCAACTTGCCCCAATCTGGTTTTAGCATTTTTACCACCAAGCGCAGTTACAATTTCGCTTCTTTGGTCATCATTCAAGGTTGCTCTAATTGATAACCCTGCAGGCATATTTCTGACCGCGCGCACTACAATCGCTCGCTTATTTGGAACATCTCTCCAGAGCTGATAGTAAAGATCTTGGAACTCTTGCCTGAATGTTTTACCTGTATATCCGGTAGGATTACTCACTTTCGATAAAAATTCATATGCCCTGTTAGCGGTATTCCATGCTTGATTGAATTGACCCATTTCTTGTGGTGTTTGTTTGGCTTGTGCAGGAAATTGATTTGTAATATCAACAACTTTATTTTTCCAAGCTTGTTTGATTTCCTGGGCTGTTGCTTTTTCGTTAACTCCCAAGTATTCCAGTGCCTGTTTCTTAGTTATTTTCAATTGTTCGCTCGCAGCTTTTTCTATCTGACTTTCCACAGCGGACTTGTTTGGAAGATATTTTGCGACAGCAAAGTTAAGTGAGTGCAGCCCTATCATTGCTGCTGTATTTTTGAGAGCATCTTCGTTTGAGTCACCCTTTATCAAGGAGGTTACATAAGTTGCGGGGCCAATAATCGCAGAAGATTTAACAAATGATGGTTTCATCCCTGCGATAGAGAAGGCACCACCTAAGGCAAAATCACTAACAATGTCTTTAGCTCGCTGTTGGGCTGTCTTACTTGCTTCTTCTTTTTGTAACTGCGTAAGTCCAGCGAATGTTAGGCCGTTGGAAAGAACGCTGTATGTTTTCGGAGCAACAGTGGCCACCTTGCTCATGAGGGGAACTCCTCTTAGTGCCCCTTGTACTAATTCGCCGCCAACAAGAAATGTTCCTATCGTTCCTAAAACCTCGAATTCAACCTCAGTCATCTTCCCAGCCATTTCTTCCACATCATTGGCATATTTGATTTCGGGATCCCACCAGCCAAAGGTCAAAGCCTGAGCTAGACCATCTCCGGCACCTTTGAGAGCTCCAATTGTAGCTTTGGGTAAACGTTCCAATACATCGGTATCACGATCTCCAAGCCCAAGCGTCTGTGCTGTTGCTTCTACGTATATATTCTTGAATGGCTTATATGATCCACTCGTTGGACCAGAAATGGAGAATTCACTTTGTTCTGGCTTTAATTTCTCTAAAGGTTTGAGAATGTCATCAATCTTTTGAGTGCCGATTTTTGCTACATTACCAACAGTTTGTTTAGATTTACCAAATAAATCACCAACCGTCTGCTCAGTAGACTGAATAGATGAGGTAATGTTCTTTTTTAGATTAGTTAAAAAATTGTCCATAATTTATACTCCTGGCGTGAATAATCTCCTTAAGAATCCCATTACTCCCGGTTGGGTTTTGAGTTGCCATTCTTCATCGATAACAGCGGAAGCGCTCTTTCCTTTATCTGTAACTACACTTGATAAATTCGTTTTCAATTGATCAGCAGTGAAGCCTTGTTTCCAGGCTGCTCGTATCTCAGTTCTCAGGTCACCTTCATTTACAGTGGTGTTTGTTGATTCCTCTGATGGCTGCTCATATAAACTAGTTGTTCCAGAGGTTGGATCAAAAAATCCAACCACGTTCCCAAAGGCATCTTTCACTTGCTGTTTGGCATATGTGCCACTACCTGAACCGCCGGCTTTTGCGCGATTGGTCTGAGCTTCATAGAGTTTTAATTCAAACTCTTTTTCCCAACGATCTTCTTCTTTTGTTGCAGCAAGTTCTGAGGATCTGACCTGGTTGTATGTATTTATTAACCCGCCTAAAAATTGGAGATCGTAACGGAGGTTATTTAGTTTTGCTTCCTTACCCTGAGTTTCCATTGCCACTTTGCGCGTAATTTCACCAAGTCTTGCGTTGTAATCTTCGGCTTTTGCATTTCGTTCCTCGATCAGGTTGTTAATCTTTGCATTGGCGAGCCTTTGAACTTCTCCAGATTCGCCTGTAATAGTAGCGGCCGAATATCCAGGGTTTTTCCTAATTTTGCTAACTGACTCATCACGAACATTTTTTTCTTTCGCAATGTCCGTATCCAAAGAGCTGATGGTGTCTTTCAAGGTATCCAGTTTTGCTTTGCTGTATTCTTCGTCATATCGTTTTGTCTGATATCCCTCAAGCTCACCTGAAAGCTCGTTTGCTTTTTTGTAAGTATCCTGAAAATTTGTGTTGAGGGTTCCGATGTCAAAACCCAGAATTTTATTCGAGCCACTACTTAGTTCAGAAAGACCTGAGCTAAGGTTTGTAGTCGATTGTTGTTTTGTTGGTTCAGTACCTTCTGTCCAAATGTCTTTTCCGGAGGAATCTGTACCCCACCAGCGGAGAGCCTTGTTGTCATTTGGTTGCCAGTACCAACCACCGTATTGCTTATCTGCCATTACGAAGCACCTCCTTTCTGACCTTTAGTTACCTGATTAATTTTTCCGCTACTAAGGTCAAAGGTGTATTCGCTGTTCACATCGAGTCCGTATTTGAAATACTTATTAACAAGCCAACGATCTTTTTGTGATTCCAAAGCCTGAACAACTAACTTGTATTGATTAATCATCTGCATTCGCGCTTGCAGTTCATCGAGATCTGATTTGTCTAGTTTTTTAGTTTTTTTGAACATAAGTATTGACCTCCTCTCTGCCTGACATAGTGATAAACTTTCGCCTGTAATCAGCGATTTTTTCTTCTATGTCGGGACCGCCTCGTTTTCGTATAAGGCTTATTTGGTGTTCAAGGTATCTTTGCTTGAAAGATGCTTCGTCTTCACCGTCTTGCTTGAGTAGTGGTTCACCTTCTGGTTCAAAATCAAAGTCAAAATAGCCATCACGGACGGTATAGACGCAGAAATCAAACGCTACATTCGAAACACCACCGAGCATTTCTTTTACCAAGAGATACTCGTTAGTCAGTTCTGAGATATACAAACCGTTACAATCGGCTCGGGGAGTCAAGTATGCAGTTACATTTCGGGGATCGCTGACCGCTATAAAGTGGTCTGGGAAGTCAATTCGTGTCTGTCCGTTACTGAGATTTACTGTTCCTCTATAAACGAGGAGAACTTCTGCTGCCTCGATACCAGTATACACCAATCTATGGCCCTTTTTCCGGGGGTGTGGAATGGAGAAGTTGGATGTTCCTGTTTTATTAATGTTGCCAGCAACATTTAAAGCCTCCAAACCTGAGACTAAGATATTAACTTTGTCAAAATAGCCATAACCACCATAGATGCGATCGGCACTCATTTGTCCGGCATTTACCTTACCGGCATTCAAGTCATTGACTTCTGCGTTGGTTACAGCTAAATCCTGAATCTTTGCCGTAGAAATGGCCGCATTCATGATTCTGGAGTTTCCAACCTGAAGCAAACCTATTTTGGCATTGGTGATAGTTGCATCTGCTATCTCTGCTGCAGTCACAGCTAAGTCCTGGATTTTAGCTGTACTGATAGCAGCGTTGGCGATTCTGGAGTTACCTACCTCTAAAGCTCCAATCTTGGCGTTGGTAATGGCAGCATCAGCAATTTCAGCATTGGTCACCGCCGCATCTTGTATTTTTGCTGTTGAAATTGCGGCATTGGCTATACGTGAGTTAGTGATCTGTGCCAAGCCAATATGTGCGGTTAGGATGATAGCTTCTTCAATCTGAGCTGAAAGAGTTATGACAGAACCGGCTTTATAAACCTTTGCTGCGGTTATGGCATCGTCCTTTATTTTTTGAGTTGCTACAGCCGCATTTGCTAGTTTTTCTTCAGTTACTGAAAAATCATCCAGCTCAGTGTCGCTAACAGCTCCTGGTTTTATGTTTACGCTATCTACAGAGTTCGGAGCTAAAAGTGGAGAATCAACTCCGTTATGCCTGTGAGGCACTACCTCAGGAAAAGGTTGGTCTTGTATCTTTTTGTTTTCTAGTACTTTTTTTATTTGTTTCGTTAACATAGTTTTATAAAATTCCTAACGGGTCAAAATAGGTTGTTGCTGAAATGATTTCCGGAGTGTCATTACCGTTTGGATGTAAGTTCATTGCCAATTCGTACTCCTCACCTGCGCCTGGATCTTCCTCATCACCGCCAGTTTCAATCGTGAATATTGCCTTTGACTTTCCTTCCTTATCGAAAAGTTCAGCACCATCCTGCATCGTGGCTTTTTGCCAATCTGCTTGTTGGTTAACTTTGAAAAATACTTCAATACTGCAGTCCTGAGGTAGTGGTTTCGTGACTAGCTTGATGTGTCGAAAACCTTTTTGAGTAAATGACTCTCCGCCATCAAAAACGAGCCCTTCATATCTGGCTTCCGCTTTGTTATCAGAATCGATAATATCCACACCAAAATCCGAGCCGTTCTTCCAGGAACAGTGGAGCTTGTCTTCATACATGGTTAAAGCTCCCAACAACACGTTTTCTAGTTGGCCGTGAGAGGGTACATACTCAAGATTTAGAGCATAGGGGTCATTTTTGTTTAATCGGCCGTATGAATAAATACCGCATTTATCACTACCATTAACTCCAAGTAGAGGTAAGCCACCCATAATAGTCACCCCGCCTGGATTTACCCAGCCATATTCCCCGGGAAGTTTCTTGATTCGTAGTAGGCTGGAGGTATCCCAAAAATAAAGCCCGCCTCTGACTCCTGCTTGAATTAGTAAAAATTCTCCTTGCAGTAATGCATTAATACCACGCTCTGCCACCATTCTTCGCTGGATCCATGAAGGTTGAATCTTATCCCATGTCCATAGCCATCCTTCTTCTACCTTGTCACCTTTGGTTGATCCGAAAACTACCAATTGATCTAAACCGAATAAGCATTTGTTTCTATGACCTAAAGGAAGATCAATGGCATCTAAGTTAAAGCCTCCCTCGTAGTCAACCATTGCCAGATCTTTGGAGTCACAAATAAGTAAAACGCCCAGAGCTTCGCTCATGGTGTGCCAGCTAGGATCACCGTCAAGTGACTGCCAATCATGCTCTACATCAGTAGACCAATTGCCTGATAGTTTAATCCTGCTGAGCTTAGTTTCTGTTGCCCAATAAAGGTAAGGAACGTAATTATCAGAACCGTCATTGTTTGTATATTCTGCGGCTCCGATAATTGCGCCATTTGAGTCTGTGTAAACCAGTTCCCAGGCTCCACTGCCGCCCTGTTTCCTGTAAATGCGGCCAGTATCTCCAAAGCCGTACAGATTGCCGTTAGAAGCGGGAACAAAGAAGAGGATGAGGTCTGTAACTACCGTGTCGCTATCTATATCTTCTTTGAGTCGTTGATTGCATTTGAGTGTGTTTTCATCGCCACGAATGTTCAGACCATAGCCAAAACGGAAAGATTCCCTAACACCTTGATAGGGGTCATCTGCAATTCCGCCTCTAAAACCCTGTATTCTATATGCATTCATAGTGTTTTATGACCATCTGATATTTTTCGCTTGACCAATGAAGACGCTTGATGGTTCTTCGTCTTCACGGTCTTTTATTTGCTGTAACAAGGCATGCGCCTCAACAACCTCTTTTTCAGCGTCTTTTTTCCGACCTGGAGCCTTCGCTAGACAGGTACCCAGGGCCAATTTAAGAACTGGCTCATCCATTTCTTCAGGAGTAATCGGTTCATCGGTTTCTTCAACCAATCGAACAGGTCGGCGTTTATAAAATAAATCGATAACTTTCCCTTCAATTTCCAGTACTGGGTCCAAAAAGTATTGATCGCCTATGACGGCGTAGACTTTTTGCCAACGCCAGTCTGTATGACTTGATGGATGTACAACGTCGAGAGAAGGATGGAATGTGGGAGCTATTTTGTTATCAGATTTTCTGCTTAGGTACTGGTTTTCAGTTACTTTATGATGCTCCTCACCATCAACAGACAAGAAAACCATTCCACCTGGCTTATAATCGAATGGTAAAAAGTAAGATTCTTTTCCGGATCCATCCGGATTAAGTTCGGTCAGTTGAGTGGCATGTTTGCTTAAAAACTTCCACCGTGCAAAATTGCAGGCACGGATAATCGCTTTGTTAATCCAACGATCTTTAGCGGAATTCTTCCAGAAACCGCTTACTTTTGAAGCAGTTATTCTGGCATTTAAATCTTCTCTAAATTCTTGTAATTGCATAGTTTTTTGTTTACTGGAGATTTCCAGTTGCTCGATAATGTTGAACATATGGCAACAGAGCGTTCCCCGGACAATTAGTTGCCGATTCAGGTACTTCTCCGTGACCCAAAACACGTTCTTTAGGGATACTTCGCTCTTGTCGCAACTCGTCGAGAACTGTTTGTAGGGTTTCTAATTGAGCTGCCGTAGGGGTTTCGTTGTTGTGGAAGTTGCCGCACAGGACTACACCAAGGGATCGGTAGTTCATCTTGTTGCTATCGCAGTGAGCTCCTATTACGTTATCTGGACGACCTAAGATCAGGACTCCATCGCCATCAAGAGCACCGGCAACCCATTTGTGATATCCAATATCATCCCAACCGTAGCCGATATGAGCTTTTTTTATTGTTTGAAAATAGGTGTTGTCTCTGGGAGTTGCCGAATGGTGAACAATGATAAATTCTGGATAGTTTGCCTTGTTGTAGACCTCGATGTCTTTATCGCGCGTTGTAACTCTGCGCTCACGAGTCCAGGCAATCACTAACTGAGGCGCGTATTTACCAGAATCCTGGTTGTAGTCCCAGATATATTTAGTGTTTCCATGTCCCGAAAAATAGTTTTCTAAAATAATTCCAAGCTTGCTTCCTGCCCAGCCTGGACGATCAATAATTTCCTGAATTACTCCTTTTAACTCTGGAGACTCGTAAACACTCTCTGCTGTCCAATGATCTCCTATAAGCACTCCTGCTTCAGCGTGGCCAGTATTCCATTGGATTTCTGAGGCTGTTTTACTTCTCAGAGAAGGTCTATTTGATCCATCTGATTGAAAAACTGCAGCATCGTCTTCAGCAATACCTTTTATGAGAATGTTGGCATGACCGTTATTCTGTATTGGGCTTGTTACGAGAAGTTTGGCTGAGAGAATCTCGACACCCTGAGGTAGAGAGATCGGGCTAAAGATAAATCCTGCATCATTGGCGGATTCGTCAGGATCTAGGCTACCATCATCACCAAATGTGGTCATATTATTTTGATAACCACTCGGATACCAGGTTGTTTTGTAGTCTTCCTCTCCATCTCTGTCGTTACCTTGAATAAACCCAACAGTTATTTGTTCGTGTAATCCCTGAGGCAGATAGTAGATTTCCAACTCTGCTTGATAACCATCCCCTTTACTGAAGTCAAAGCAGGTTTTTGATTGGTCTGAAGGGCTACCATCGTCTTCAATAACAAATGCAATAGCGTTCCCAGGTCTCCAGTTTGTTTGGGCAACAAGTTCTTCCACGATTAAGTTCAAATTAGGTGTTTGAACCCATTCGTGGACATTCCATTTTTTGATGATGTCCCAATCCACAGAATTAACTGTTTTATTTCTCGTTGACGGACGGTCAGAGCCATCCGACTTGAATGGAGCGGGATCTGACTCTTTTATTCCCTTTATTTTTAGATTAACTGTAAAATCGCTACCATCGCTTACAGCAGGTCTTAGTTTTAGTCTTGCAAGAAAAATTTTTGAGAACTGAGGTATATCAATCCCCCTAAATCTAAAGGCGGCTGTTTGGGTTCCTGTATAGTTTCCAAACGTTATAATCCCTGACGAATTACCATCTTTATTCCAAGTTGAAGAGCCAGCTTCCTTGCCATCGTCAGAGTTCTGTTGAACTGTTGCTGTTATCTTCAGTACTTGGTTTGTCATAATCTTTTTTGTTGTTTTTAACAGGAACGTCTAATTTGACGTTAATTCTGGCGTTACTTTTAACTCCAACCAGCTTCATGATTCTTCTGATTGCAGCTATAGTTGAACCACCTTTGCCGATAAGAGCGCCGGCATCCTGGTTGTCTAAGCGAACGATTAACAAGACACCCATTTCATCTACCTTGCGTTCAACTGCAACACTTTCCGGTTTATTGGTTATTGCTTTGACTATTTGTTCTAGTAGAGCTATATCGCTTCCTTGCATGGTTTGTTCACCTCCTTTTCATTTGTTAAATAGCATTTGGTTCTATTGTTAGTAACAGTTCGGCTGCATTTGCGGCTCCACTGTTAAAGTCCCAAATGTTTTCATATTGATTTGCTGGACTGGCATCATCCTCAATTGACAAAGCCAACGCTTTCCCGTCAAATTCTGCTTGCTGGATAATTTCATTTATTACTGAAGCTATGTCAGGAGACTCATACCAAGTGTTTAGAGCCCAATCTTCTGCAATATCCCAATCCACCCCAGCAGTCGTTTTGTTTCTGGTTGAAGGTCGATCACTCCCATCACCAGCGAATGTATCGGGGCTTGCTTCTAAAATTCCTCTGATTTTCAAAGTTGGCCGTTTAGTAGAATTCACAGCCGCTTTAACTCGTAGGATGGCACTTGTTACCTTGGCGTTGTTGGGAATGAAGGCTCGAAGGAATCTTAGACCAGCATCACAACTGCCAGTGTTATCGTTGCCAATGCTTACTTGATTGGCAGTGAAGCCATTGGGATACCAGGTTGTATCGTAGTCTTCCTCGCCATCATCGTTGTTTCCCAATATTTTAAGTTTTGAGATGATGACCTTATCAAGTTTCGGGTCTAGTTCTGAAGGCGTTGCGAAATCTGTAGGATTTGATCCAGAATCTTTTGGTAAACCATTACTATCGAAGGCTACAAGATTGTTTTCAATAGCGCCGCTGACTCCAGCATGAGCGACTGGGTCATCCATGTCGTGTTGCCCAGGCGTTGCAGAAATAACCACCCAAGCAGAACCGTTATAAGTGTAAATTTTGTTTTCATCTTCTACCCAGCAGGCAAAGCCTTCGTTTGGAGTAGTGAAGATCCAAGTAGAGCCATTAAATTGTGCTATATCGTTGTCATGACCAGCCCATACTCCAGTGGCAGATCCGCCGATTAGATATCTGTCTCCTACTGATTCACCCCCTGGTGGAGCAGTAAGATCTTTATCGATTACAGAATCCTGCCAGTCAAGCATTTTCAGATCCGTAGCTGATTTTGCACTATTAAATTTGGCCATATGTATTTATTTTTCGGTTATTATCTCTACGACTTGTCCTGCTACTGACGAGCTGACCACTATCTGAGTTGTGTTTTTAATGCGCAAGGATAGGCTGTCACCAGGGTTATCAATAATAAATGGTCCGTTTTTGCTATCATCATCATCGTGGGCAACATTTATTTCACCCGTATTGCCCGTCTTGCTTTTGATAACCACCTCACAACCTTCTCCGACTTTTATGTCAGGTAATGAGTACCATTCATCCTGATTTGTCAGAGTCACTTGGGCAGTAGTAAAAGTAGGTCTACTATTGCTGGACATAAGTTTTAAAACTTCGGCTGTTCAGCCGTACTCCTAACTCCGGTTACAGTCTTTTGGGCATCTGCGCCCTCAGCTGAACCTTTCATTTCAACCTCTTTCTGCTGAAGAGCTTTCTCTCTGGCAGCCAACTCTTTTTCTCGTTCTTCTAGAGTTCTGAACTTTTCTTGATAGAGTTGATCAACACTCTTACCACCTTTAAGATCAGCAGTATCGACTTTTCTGAATACATTGCCAAAATTTGGATGATTATCCAGATATTCAACTTCTTCTTGATTGCTAGTCTTGTAAACACCCTCATGGAATTGAATATATTTCCCTCTGATGATTAGAACTTTGCCACCAACTTCCTTAAGGTAGGAAGGATTCATGACTAGCTTTAATTCAAGGTAGCGGGAGATATAGACAACCTCTTTAGGAGTTTCAGCTTTTTGGCTTGTTTGCTTTGTTTCAGGCTGTTGGACCGGAGCATTATCAGAGCCAAGTTCATCATCTTGAGGCGGTTTATTTCCAGCAGATTTTTTTGCCTCTTTAATGCGAGCAATAAGCTCAGGTTTTTTGCCGTCTTTCGAGATACCAAGTTGCTTAGCTTCACTCCACAACTCAGCCATACTCATATCTTCTAGTTGTTTTTCGGTTGTTTCTGTCATAATTTTTTCACCTCACTTTCTTTTTTGTCTGATTAATATGGCTCCAGACTTGAGTGAAGGGGTGATAACGCCCACCCCTTCTTAGGCGACTACACTGAGTAAGAAAGTGTGTAGTGACTTCCAGTTTTTAGTTTGTTCATTCATAAGTTTTTTCAGTAATAAGTGTGCTTTAGAGCGAGCCGACACTCATGATTGCGTGACGCTTCTCTTGCTCCATTTGCAGACCACATTCTGTTAGGTATTCATCAACCTGACTGTCTTCACCAGGGTTTTGACGGTTAGTCAAAAGCTTAGTGTCACGATTGGTCAGGTAGCGGTATGTCAAAGCCTCCATATCTAGACCAACGGCATAGTTACCGTAAGTCGTTCCAATTAAGAGTGGATGCTTGATGATGTGCAGAGTTCCATGCGGAGAGTCGTAAGTTACGATCCTTAATCCATAGGCTTTAGTAGGGTTAACTACCTGGAGTTTCCCTTTAGCCCAACCATTAATCATTGAAACAACTGCTGCGGATGCAAACAGATATTTCTCAGTATTTCCGTGAGCGAAGAGACTCTCTAGCCATGAATCAAATTCTGATTCTGTGTCAACATTGGCGGTTGCATAGGTTGCGATTCTTCCAAGAATACCGTTAGTAAATCTTTTCGGATGCGTACCAGAAGTAATGACTCCTTTTTTACCAAACATAAAAGTACGCTCGATATCGACATAGTGTTCGATACCTTTTTTGCGCCTTTGGTAATCAAAGTCATTTTCTTTAACCCAGCCTTGAGTATTTCTAGCAGTTTCAGTAATACCCACTGGAGTTCGGAAGATCTGACAGTAGTTTGATACTTCGGCAATCGTAGTCGATTTGATATCGCGCAAGCCCGCACCTTCTTCATTGGCGTTACCAATGAGCCAAACGTCTCCAACTGCAGAAGCAGCGGATCCAGTTGCCCCACCTAACTCAGCACCTACTGTTACAGTATTTGCGTCAACTATTGCTGTCACTTGGAAGACCCATTTTTGAGCAGCGACTAAAATTATGTCGCCAACTTGTAAGTATTGGGATTGTCCAGTGATAGTTAAGTTACCTCCGTCAGGATCAATCGTGCTGGAACCCGTCAATTGACGTTTTCCAAACTCATCTTCAAACCATTTGAATTCTGGATCTGAAGACTCTCTTTTTTTCAGAGCTTCACCTTCGCCGGTTGCCGGATCTTTTCCTGCGTTCGTCAGAATCGCTAAGAGAGGATATCTGTTGACATCCAATAGCGATACAACATCCGCCACGTCATATTTGCGTGTTGCACCTACATTACCTGTACCTCTAATTCCTGTTGCTGATGGCATATTATTTTTTCACCTCCTTTCTTATTAATTAGGGGATTAGATTCCTAATCCTCCTAAGGGGCTTTTTGACCCGCTTCCGGCGAGAGCTTTCTGGATGCGTTTTGTTTCGGCATCCGAGCTATCGGGTTGAGTCGGAGCGCCCGCTCCACTCTCAACTTGAGCTTTTGCCTTTTTCAGACGGCTCTTTTCTTGATCTGATAATTCTTCAGATTCACCCTCATCGTTGTTCTCGGACTCATCACCTTTGTGCTTACCGAGAAAAGCATCGACCTGCATACAAGCTTCTTTTAGTGAAACTGTAGTGCCTTTGGCGTTAGCAGCATCGATAATTGTTTGGACCATTTTTCGATAATCTGGTTCGTGGAGAGGATGATCTTTCTTGGCTTCTTCAATTTCTTTCTGTACTGCAGTACGCACTTTCTCCTGGACTTCGATTGTCCGCTTCACACCTTCATCAATACGGGCAAGTACCCATTTAGCAAAATCAGAAGGAGTCATTTTTTGCAGTTCTTCTGCACTAGGGAGATTTAGTTCTTCATTGCCATCCATTCCTTCTTTGTTATCCTTTTCCTGGGTTTCGTCATCTTCTGGCTTTTGGTTTTTCTCAAGAGCCTCATACTCTTTAATAATTTCTTCACGGCTTTTACCGTGCCAGCGATCCTGGTTTTTGGCATCTTTCTTTTTGTCTTTAGATTTATTTTTGTCTTCCATAGATTCATCTTTTTTGTCTGATTTAGATTTATCATTTGATTTGTCTACTTCCGGCTTTTCACCACCGTTAGCTCCGTCATCAGAGGGTTCTTCCTCATCAGAAGCATCAAGAAGGGCATTTAATTCTTCCTGTTCTTTTTGTTTCATTTGTTCTTCGTCCATAGGTTTATTCCTTTCTTAAGCTCTGAGCGGTTTCATCGCGCTCTTTAATAACGCCGTCAACCATGCTCAAAACTTTTTTGTAGGCCTTGATCAGCTGTTTATGTTCAAGGTCTTCTTCTACTGGGCAATCCAATAGATCTTTTGTTTCGATCTCGACTTCTTTATCGATTAAGCCTTTGATTATTTGCCAACCTTCTGTTTGGGTCATTTCCCAGACAGCTCGTCCTCTTTCTAGTTTTTCGTCTAGTTCGTTAGTCATTTTTATAGGTTTGGATTGGCTGGAGGAGATTCTTCCTCTGGCTGCTCCTGGTCTTCTAATCCCATGCTTTTCTTTTGAGTACCCAAACCGCCAAGTGGTCTTACTTCGTTTTCTCTCATATCCTGTAGAGTAGCGATCAAACTATCGAGTACCTCAAGGAATGTTGATTGCCCTTCGAAGTATGTATTTCTAGCTACAGTGAACAAGGAATCAACCTTGTCCCAAGTCTGAGCCTCACCTTGTGTGTTGGCTTGGTTTGGCTCCTGAGTTGGTTTATCACCCTTTTCCTCAGGCATTGGTTTTTTATTTTGGTTAGTTTGTTCGTTTTCCATAATTACTCCTTTAAGTGAAAGGGAATGGTCTTTGAGCATTCCACAGTAAGGCACCTATATAAATTTCTGCAGACGGGGAAGAACCACCATCAATTGTCACAACTGCTCGAAGATATCTTTTCTTGCGATCAATCTGCATTTTGTAACCGGTATCTGCTTCAACGGTTACTTCTTCGCCACCAACTGCTACTGTCGCTCCACTTGAGAAGTCTGAAACATCAGATTCCTCAATTTTTACTTTTATTGATGTCTGGTCACCAAGATCGCCAATAGCAATGTCGATGAGTCCAGAGTCATAAGCTGGTCTATTACTTAGATACGTATCAACACCAGTTGCTTCAGTTGTTTCTGTGATGACTCCAATAGGAAGAAGAGTCGCAGTATGAATGTTTTGATTGAGTGTTTTCATATTTTGTCCAGATATATTTTTCTAAGACCAAGCAAAAAGGGCTGCAACTTCTAAACACACGCTCATTTTGCGTATATTCAGAAGCCACAGCCCCGATTGTTTCGTTAGGCTTTACTTCCTAATGAATCCAGTCTAGTGAAGGAAAATCAAAACAGCAATAAACTTTCTGTTAGTTTATGGTGATTTAGAAAATTATTTTTTAGAAGACATTTTGCGGCGCATATATAAACGCCTTTCACTGCTTGGGGATATCATCTGAACAAAAGGGAGGCTACTTGAGTGATTCAAAAAATGATTAAGGGCGTTTCTGGCTATTTCCACATCTTTCCAATAACTGATACTCACCCAATTCTTCCCAGATTTGAGAATTTCACATCTGATAAATCCATCTTGCTTTCTGAAGAAAGCGTATTGAGCCTTTTTAACAGCCTTTAACAAAGCTTCATCAGTGATACCTTCTATAGGGCTGAATTCGTAAAACTCTATAGCCATGTTTTTATTCATTTCAAGGCTAATTGTAGCATAAATGCTAGTTATCGTCTGTAGAGTTATTGTCTGCAAAAACCTACCCTTTTAGTCAAGGGTAGTATGCCAAAATATAATGTTAGAAAAAAATTCGGTAAAAGACTGAGGTTCCTTAGAAAGGAGGCTCAATTGTCCCAAGAGGAGTTGGGTTTTAAAGCCAACATTCACAGGACATATATTGGTTCGGTTGAGAGGGGAGAACAAAATGTTTCCCTGGACAATATTTACAGACTGGCCAAAGCTCTTAAAGTCGAAATGAAAGAACTATTCGCATTTTAATTACTAATTAGTCTGAAAATAGTGGGCGTGGTTTTTTATTTCTTGAGACAGCTTATAACCATTGCAATGAGATAAATGCCCCAAATAAGACTGTAGTGCTTGTTCCAATGCTTCTGGTGGCAAGATTCCATCTTTTATTTTTTGAGAGGTTTCTGCTAACTTTCTGAAAATTCTTTTCTTTGTTTTTGTTCTAGGTAGAATGTACTTGGGGAAAATTACATAACCCAGAAAATCAACACCAAGATAATAATCTACAATATGTATCTTGTTTGGATGTAGAGAAAGCTTTAGTTCTGTGGCAAGAAAACTCTCCAGTTCTAAGAGTATTTTTTCTAAATATTCACGATTATCAGACAATACTGCAAAATCATCCGCATATCGTATGTAATGTTTTACCCTCAGCTTGTGCTTCACAAGCTGATCCAGCGGATCCATGTAAATATTGGCGAAAAGCTGTGACGTTAGATTCCCAATAGGCATACCACTATTTTGATTTGGAGACTTAAAGCTTGTGATTATCTCTGTTAAGAGGTTAACAAAATCATCGTCTTTTATCTTTGTTCTCAGAAGTTTAATCAATATCTGGTGGTCAACATTGGCAAAAAACTTCTTGATATCACATTTTAGTACCAGTAGTTTTGAGGTATTGTTTTTACTGGCTTTTCTGGACATTTTTATGAAAGCCTGAACAGCCTTATGGGTTCCTTTTCCTTTTCGGCAGGAGTAGGAGTGAGGGTAAAAAGTCGGATCAAAAAGTTCTTCCAGCACTTTGCTGGTAAGGTGGTGAACCACTCTATCTTTTACACAGGCCTTGTGAATATGACGAACCTTAGGATCTCTAACATAAAACTCCTGATAGCTACCATGACGATAGGTTTTTTCCTCCAGCTCTTTGTGCAAACTAAATATATTATCTTCTAAATTTCGCCCGAATAACTGAACGTCAGCTTTGCTTTTCTTTCCTTTGATAAATTCTTCCCATGCCTGGAATAAATTCTCAAGTGTTATAATCTCAGTGTAATTACTATGCCAGATTCTCATAAAAGTTTTGAACCGGGCAGGCTTAATTTAGACATACCGGTTTTTCAGAAAACATACGAGCTCTACAAATTCTTTTACCAACTTGTAGCTCATTTTCCTAAAAAAGACCGGTATGCTATCGGGCAGAAAATCGAAAATGGGATACTAGGTTTAATTGAGGATATTATCACCGCAAGCCAACTATCGAAGTCTGAAAAAGTGCCTACTTTGCAGAACGCTAGTATAAAGCTTGATGTGCTTAAAGTTCTCATACGATGTTGTAAAGATTTAAAGATTATTGATAACAAAAATTACCTCCTACTTGAGTCAATGCTACAGGAAATAGGTAGGATGCTTGGTGGCTGGATTAAAGCATCTACCTATAACTCCTGATTTGATTTGGGGCAGTTTGTTTGTGCAGTCAGAGATAAGACTACAGTGACACGGAAACCAACGTTGTCATTCGAGTTCGCCGGATGATTCCAATTGGCGTTGGCGGCACCACCATTGTCGGAGTTGCCAACAATGACACGGTTAGACTCGCCGTCATCACGTTTCGCATTGCTTACTTTCTTTCCTGAAAGGGTATTAAACCTTTCATTATTACCACTGGCTTCTTTAACGTACAGTTTCAAGCTTTTACTTCTTTACCAAGATTGTCCTTAATTTCTTAAGAACTCTCTCCTGTATTTTATTTGGCTCAGGTTACCCCAAGGCCTTCAAGAGTAAGCAAGTAGTTTTATCTCTCCTTAGTCAGCACTCTCCTTATAGCCGTAACCACAAGGACTCTGGCCTAGCTCTATAGAAGAGCGACTTTGTGAAATACAGGCTTACCCGTATTTTCATTAACAAAATCTAACTTGAAGTATAAAGAAGGAGAGCGTAAAAAATCAAGGGTAAATGCTATTTATAGACTTCATATTGAAGATTGGTAATTTTTCAAAAAAAGCGACCCGCTTCGCGGGTCAAGGGACCAAGAATCAAGAAACCAAAAGAACCAATAATTTAAGAGATCAAGTTCCAAGAACTACAGTGACACGGAAACCAACGTCGTCAGACGAGTACGCCGGAGGAGCCCAAAAGGCGTAGGCGGCACCACCACAGTCGGAGTCGCCAACAACGACACGGCGAGACCCGCCGTCACCACGCGCTTCAGTATTAGTCCACTCGTATGTGTTGGTAGAACCCCAACCCTCACGATTTGCCAATAAATTCCATTCAACAGCTTCAAGCATCCTTACATCGGCTGATGATGGTAAACCAATTTCACTAAGAAGTTCACGTTTATTGTTTTCAATAGCTCTGTGTGCATCGTCCCAGGAAACATTAAAACGGTCATCAATCCCTAGTCCTTCACTTACTGGCGTTCTATCATAGTGTTCACCATAAGAAGGTTTTTGCATGGTTTCTACAGCCACCCATGTACCTGGTAATTGAGGAAGCTCCATTCTGCCATCTTTTGCTAATCCCCAGAACCATTCTTCAAGGTTTCTTCCAACTCTATGATCTTCTCTTTCCTCGCTGGACAAAGTTTCATATCTACGCCAGTTCGGATAACGACGTTGGATTTCATCCAAGAACCTCTCCTGGCCGTTTCTCTGGAGTTCATCCAAAATGCCAATATCAAGTTTAGGGATATATCTTAACTCAAATCCGAGACGTTCAAGATTTCTTTGAACCTCAGGAGTAACTTCTGCAGGTAGTGGTGGAACTTCTACATTTGTACCTAAAGCTTCATTCCAAGCATCTTGCTCCTGAGATACTTCAACCGTTTCCCTTTGTCTCTCGGGAACAGCAGTCGAGCTTCGATCAAAACCACGTCTAGGAGAAACATTTTGAGGTGCAACATATTCTACGTGGCGAATCAATTCTTCAAGCTTTTGTTTGTCAACATCAGAATCAAGTTTATTTGAATAGTAATAACGGAGAGCAGCTTGAAAAGTTTCGTTGATATCACCACTATAAAACCTGAGAATAAAATCTCTAACCCTTCTGGGTTCCATACGGTCGTCATACGTAAAGGGTTGAGGTTGATCGGCAGCTATTCTTCTACCCTTAACCAGCTCTTTTGCAGCCTTATGAAATTCTTTGTATTTTCCTAAAATTGAATCTATCCCTGGAATTTCCTGTAGCTGCTCTGGTTGAAGAGCGTAGTCTTGAGAAACCAAGAAATCTTCCGGCGAGACACCTTCTTCCTGAGGAGCTAAGGTGAATAGAGCATCAGTTGAATAAGAAAATGTATCATCAGGTAACTCAGAAGGAGCTTTGAGATATACCCAACGCCTTAACTGTGCAGGATCTAGTGGTTCACGACCAAAATATCCTTTCCCGGGGGGATTCATAAGAGCAACTACTTTGGTAGTTTCTTTACTAACAGGAATCGACTCTGATGCATCTTCCGATAAAACAACTGACTCTCCACGATTAATTGCATCTAAGACTTCGTGAAGTCTGATTACAATATTTGGAGCAGCTGAATTAAATTCATCCAAAATAATTACCTTGACCTTACCGTCTTCTTGCCTCAAACCAGAAGTAACTTTTCCGTCAGCGAATATATACTCAGGATCATCTGCACTTCTTTTGTCCGGATTGGGGATATATCTGCCCATTAGATCCTCAACATCGGTTGCTCCGTTTAAATTAGCGTAATGTACTTCCCAACCCAAATCTGCCGCCATTTTTCTAACAGTAGTAGTTTTTCCTATGCTGGTTCCACCCTCGATTAATATCGGATCTCCCTGTAGCCAGCTGACGGCTATATCCTTTTGCAGACCAAGTGAAAATTTATCATTAATATAGTCAGCGTATTGTTCACGGCTAGGTACAAAATGCCCCCCATCATTTTCAGCTTTGGGTAAGCGGACACCTAAGTAGGCGACAGTGTCATGACTCTCCTCAACAGGATATTCTGGTGGTGGCGTAAATTGGTGTCTTTCCATAGATTCGTCTGGCATAGTTTTTCTTAGCTTTGATATGTAATACCTGCTATTTCAAGAATCCTAAAACCTGATTCTTGGGTTTTCTTAAGAGCAGCTTTAGTTAATACATAAATAATTGTAACGCCTTTATAAATTGGTGTTACCATCTGAGATTTCAGATTGAACTTATCATAAATCTCAACCTGGCCTGTGGGGTACTGTACCGCAAAATCATATAGGTCTTTAGGCAAAACATCTTTAATCACCACAAAAGACTTAGAAGCTTTTTCAACTTGTTTAAATAAATCTGATGTATCAACTGCTTGTCTGAACTCGCCTTCACTCAATTTTTTTATAAAATCCTCAAGCTCATTTTCGTCCTTGGCGATCATGAGTGAAACCTCTTTTTGTGAATTGGCGAATTTTAGAAAATCTTTTATCGTATTTGTCATATATTATTCATAGTATACTAAAAAGTGTCGTAATTGGCGACCACTTCTCTGATAACGTCTGCTAATTTATCGGACATTTCCCTCACTCCTATATTTGCCACACTATTTGGATAATATCTGCCTACGTGATCTGTGCCGGGACCAATGCCTAACCCTATCAATTTCTGATCTGTATTTTGCATTATTTGATCAACTGTTTTACCTAGCTCGAATTCCGGTCCGGAATGAGCGCTTGATTCTTCAGGAAGACCATCAGAAAGAACAAACAGGAATTTTTCTGCTGATTTTTGACGGGCCAAACGTTCCGATGCTTGTTGAACAGCCCAACCGTCATCATTGTAAGCTGCAGCAGAGCTGTCTACCTCCTGGAGCATACCTCCCATATGTTCCCTAACTTCACGACCCATATCGTGTCCGAAAGGTTGATATTCATATAACCTATCATTAAAACCCAAAACCTCCGTGTTGATTGAAAGCCTATTAAGAACTTCTGCTAAGACAATTGCAGCTCTAAAAGTTTCCCTTATTTTTTGACCTCTCATTGAACCGGATAAATCAACCAACAGACTAATTGCATAATCTTTCTCCTGAGGAATTTCCCGTTTCTGCCAGGCTCTACTTTCAACAGGTGAAATACCTAATGCTTTTTCCTGCATTCTTCGTTTAATGTCGATACGTTTTCCTGACTTAAAACCTGTCTGCCACTTCTGAGCTCGTCTGGCTACAAAAATTTCTCTCAAATCCGCTTCTAGAGTGTCAATAAGCGGGAGAACATCCCTTCGGTATTCTTCATAGATATTTTCATCTCCGCGCAAAGCTTTTTCAATTAAATCCTTAAATCGCTTCTGATCCGGAGTTTGCTCTGGTTTCGTTTTCCCTTCCTGTTCATCGTCTGAGGCTGAATCCCTATCTCGTTTTGTTCCTTCTACGGCTTCTCCACGCTGAGCCTGCTTTTCCGGATTGTCTGAAAGTTTGCCTTCGAATTCTTCATTAACTTCTCGCTCAAACCCCTGTAATGCTTGCTGTGCTTTCTCTGCCAGCTCACGTTTGACATCTTCAGGCAAAGAGTCAATATAGTCTTTTATTTTTTGTTTTAATCCCTCAGACAAAGAGTCAAGATCAATAGCTCTGGGTTGCCCGCTACCTTCCTGCTCAGCTTGGTTGCCTTGCTGAGCATTTTCAATAGCTTCTTCAAGCTCTTTTTGTTCTTCTTCTGTTAGTGAATCTGCCAACTCCTGAGGGAGTCCTTGTTGTCCTTCTCCTTCGCCACCTCCCTGCATATCCTCCATAAATTCCTGCATTTCCTGATCTTGCATATCCTGTTCAACCAACTTCTGAAATTCCGGCCATACCTCATCCCGATTAATTTCATAGCTGACATTAGCGTACCTTCTGATTAAGTCTTCACTTTCATCTGCTTCGTGTTTTGAAGGGTATCGTAGCCAGGAATCTCTGGCACTTTCTAGCGTTTGACTAACCACCGCTTTTACTTCTTCCGGCAAATCTTCACTCAGTGCCCCAAATTCTTTTCCCTGAGTTTCTCCATACCACTGGCGTATATACTCAAAACCTGCTTGCATGAATCGAGGAGTATACCCCAGCTGGTCGTGAGCTTTTTCTTTAGCCTTGCCTTCAAAATCCAGATCTTCCTGATATGCAATATCCATCTGATCACGAAAGCGGGGGTAAGCTTCTGCCACAAAATTATTTGTTCGAGGATCTTCAATGGCATTCATCATAAAAGAGAACCCTGGTTGTCTCCAGGTTTCTGTGGGAATGTCCTCAGTTCGAGATACACGCCTGTGACCGCCCTCATGAGAAATAACAAAACGTAAGTAGTCCATATCCTTCTGAAGCAGGTCTTGGGGGTCGATGCGGATTTTATTTTGTCCAAAATCCCAATGCCAGCCGGCACCTGGTTGGTTAAGCTCGACAGGTATCTGAAAATCTTTACCTATAAAATAGGCCAATGAAGAAAGAATTTGTTGCCTATGCTGAATTTCCTGCTGTTGGTCAGGAGAAAAATGTCCGAGTATCTCGGTTTGATTATCTTTACGTAGAGCGTGTAGGGTTGTCTGTGATTCTCGTTCCATAAAATCAGTTTTTTGTTCCATAGATCTCTTAAATTATATAAAAAATCTGTGAAAAAGTCTTACAGAAACTGAGAGGTATCAGCATACATATTCATAATTGGTTTTTTGCTTGCCTTGTGCTTTTTCTCCTCCTCAACATTTACAAAATTAATCAAATAAATAATTGCTGCCTTGGTGAGGCACATAAGATTAATTGTCTCTTGGAAGAGAGTATCAGAATCAATGTTGTGCTTATCTGTTTCATCATCAACGCTTGTTATTAATGAATCGAAGACTATTAGTCGTCTGTGGGTAAGTGCATTTCTGATTTGTTTTATCTTTTGATATCTATTGAGTTTGAAATCCCGGTATATGTCATATAAAGCATAAAGGCTTAAATTATCAGAATTGAGTATTTCTTTCCTGATAACTTCTTTATGTTCCCAGACTGAGGCTGTGGAAAAGTAGATATTATTTTCCTTAAGCCTCAGATCGTAATAGTCGTTAATAAATACAGCAATTTTGTCCAATATATTGAAAGCATCCTTAAATGCCGATTTTAATAGACCTACATAAAGATTGAATTGTGAGTAGTCCAGGGCGTATACATAGCTGGTTCTCTTGCTAATACTGTCGAAAGTCTTTTGTTTGTATTGAGATTGAACCAGATTGAGCCTGGCTACTGCGTAATCTTCTTTAATTTGATTGAGTTGTTTGGCGAAATTATAGAATGTGTCGTTGTCGTCAATTTTTGTGATCAGCCTGATAAATACTGGGTCCTCAATTGCGGCTTCACAAAAATCATCATGGATATGGAAATTGAGAAATAGCTTTTCCCTGCTGCAGAAATCTAAGTAATACTGTTCGAATTTAGTCAACCCTTTTGTTTTATATTTGGGATGCTTGATACTTTTCTTAAGTAATGATTTATCTTGAAAAAGAGATTCGATGTAATCAAGTTCGCGCTCGAAAGCTTTTTTAGCATCAGTACCTCCAACTTGTACCAGCTTCGGATCGTCTAAAACTGATTTGATATCTTGGTAAGCGGTTACATATATTGAAGCCCGATATTTGTCAGAGATATCAGCAAATGCCCGAAGTGCTTTGGCTCTGTTTGCTACTGCCATTGGGAAGTTTTTGTTCAAGTCGAGCGCTTCGTTGTAGGCAGTTATGGCTTCAATCCCTCGACCTAATGTGTCTAAACAGTTGCCTAGATTAACTAACACTTGTGTCTTTAGGTTTGGGTCATCAAATTCATTATTTGTCGCTTGAATTAAATGTTGTTTGGCTTGTAATAGATTTGTACTTTGCGGTATTGTGCGATCTACAGCGCCACCCATTCTTTCTGTAAGCTGATATAAACTTGTATACCCATTTGCCAGACAATAGTGAAGGTAAGCCTTCGTCTTGCCATTCTTTGTTTGTATTAGTGTGGATTCACCAAAATCAATACCTTCTCTTATGATATTTTCGTCCCTGAGATCGTTTCCTATATCAACTAAAAAGCCAGGTTTATAAAATATCAGTCTCTTGTCATCAGGGTTTTCCTTTTCGAATTCAGTTAATTTTTCAAGTGCCTTTTTTGCTTCTCCTGAATTGATAAGTAGTGAGATTGTTTGGAATGAGAGAGTCTTTTTATCCATGTTATTTATTCAGGCTTTTATAGCAATCATTTGTAAACTTAGTTTCATCATCGATTAGCTTCTTCCAAGAGTCAGAGCCAAAATCGGTTATCCCCAACTCTTTTTTACCAATTTCAAGATAAGCCCCACCAAGTTCTGCACAGTTGGTGGGTTTGGAGCCAATGCCAATTTTGTAGCCAACAAACAGACAAATAACTGAAAATACAAAGGCCAGTAATATTATCACTGGGAGTTTTACTTTTCTTACCTTCATAACTCAATTATATTCACTCAAGGTGAGAAATCAAAGACAATCGCTAGTTAGTAAGCATCTTTCCTAGTCCAGGAATTTTTCCGATTAGTTGTCGAATTTTGTTCTTATTCGCTACTAGTGGCTCATTGGTCGTTTCTTTCTGTAAAGTGCCGTTAGAAGGCGACACAGGGGCTACAACTTCTGCCTCTGTTGATGTTTCATCTGATTTTTCCTGTTTTTCCGTTATTTCCGGACCAAGTAGAATATCGACATACTGGTCAAGGTCTAACTCTTCCAAAATCATCTTTTGCAAAGCTCGCTTACGAATCAGCCACTGCTTTATACCAATTGGGTCACTTGGGTCCGGCTTGTCCTGGGCAATGAATTTGTCATATAGCAACAATATCTGGTTGAGTCTTGCTTGTTTGTCAGGCGGAATTACTGGCTCAACTTCGACAATTGCATCTACGCTAACTTTTTTATCTTCAGATTTAAATTCCTTAAAATCAACATTATTTCCTACTATCCTGTAGAGCTTATCCTCGCTGAGGAACTCTCTATTTAACTGGATGAGGATATTAGCCACAGTAGTTAAAGCGTTTGAAATATTTTGAGCATTTATGCTTAACCGTAGGTTGCTTTGACCAAGGAGCATTGCAACTTTCCCTAGTGGTTCGCTGGACGACTTTGGTAGCCCCTGCAAATATTCACCTAGCGCCAGAGTCCTCGATATCTCATCTCGCAGCATCTTATCTTCGTTGAGCCCCATCAAACTTATTTCTGGAGGTCGCTCAATAACCACATCATCCATTTTTCTGAGCTCCCAAACAGCTCCAGGAGAGAAAATAATGTCATTCTTGGTGATGCCGGTATCTTTACGGATCTTAACTACTGGATCTAGCATCAGAATTACATCATCCATGCGTTGGTTACGCAGGTCAGCAATCTCCATAATGGTACTTTCAACAGGCTCAACATGACCGGTTGCCCAGAATTCCCAGAGAAGAGACATATCTGGCAAATCAACAAAGATGTGTCCATTGTTGATATCCAAGTATGGGTTCTCGTCATCCCTAATTACCACTTCACCATTGGCAATAACTACCAGTTCATCTTCCTCATAGTCCCAACATTCCCATAACTCCAGTTGCTTCTCTTGATCACTTTTTACAGGCAGGACTTTTTGTTCACCGGTGTCGGCTTTCTTAAGATCGCCATCAATCTGAGACATTTTTTTGGTGTTTATTTCATATCGTTCTTTTTTCCAATCCTCAACATTCTTGGGGTTACAAAATTCAAGATTCTTGTATATATGGTTTTCTCCACGGTTTTCTTCTTCTTTTGTAATTTTTTCCTTAGTTTTAACTATCCTGTGGATTAGCCAAGGGCACCCATCCTGCAGATCCTCTGTTTCTGGTGCCGGCAGGAAGTCCCACAAGTCGCATAGAATCATGGTTGGATCGTCATATAAGACTTTGAATGTTTCATCCGATTTTTTCCTGCTTTGAACTTTCCAGGCTAATTTAACAATTCCGTTTCCATACAATACTGATGACTCAATCCAGTGGGGAAGCTTTTTGGCTAGTTCAATAATGTCAAAGTCATAGTTGACCAAGTCATCCCAAGAAGATAATGCTCTTGACTCTACATCTCTCTTGTCTCTGGGAATGACTCGTGTTTTGCGTTTAGCAGTCGCTAGTCTAGATACAACCGTCTTGACGATTTCAAATGCTATTGGGGGCATGAGGCGAGTGTTGTAGGCGTAGTTTTGTTTGTGCTGATAAGCCCGGTAGAGCTTATACATCCTCAGCCACTTAGCTTGGTATGGATCACGAAACTCTTTTGCCCGCTTAAATCGAGCTTTCCATTTTTTGAGGAGTTTTTCATCACGTTCCGTAGGTTCGTATCTTTTTCCTGGTGAAATTTTTGTTTCTTTGACTTTAGGGTTTGGCATAGTAATTTTGGCCAACAAAAAGGGGCTTGGGTTTTCCTACTTTCTTAAAAAATAGAGAAACCTAAGCCCCGATAGATTCGTTAGGCGGATTTATTTATGCCTTCAGAGTACCGATTTACCAGTCAAATGGCTAGTTGTTTAATGTCACTATGTGTAATTACCTAGTTGAAGCTATAAAAAGCTGTTGAAATAAATCGAATTTTTTTATATCCTATTGGTATATATTGTTAAGTAAATTTATCAACAGTAATACTATGGAAGAACTTCTAACGATAGGCGAAGCCGCTCAGATTTTGAAGGTTCATCCCAACACTTTACGTTTGTGGGATAAAAACGGCATCTTGAAAGCTGTGAGAATTGGTGTGAAAAAAACTCGCAGATACAGAAAAGAGGATATCGAGAAGTTTATTAAAGAAGGTAAAAATAATAAGGAATAAAAACTATGACTCAAGCTCAAAAACAGCAACTAGAAAAACAACTTTGGGCAGTTGCCAATGTTCTTCGAGGCAAGATGAATGCTGACGAATACAAGAACTATATCTTGGGGTTTATTTTTTACAAATATCTTTCAGAAAAACTTGCTCGATACATAGATGAGAAACTATTATCCAACGAGAAGTTTGATTTTTCCGAAATTGATGAATCTAGCAAAGATGGTCAAAAAATCATTGATGCTGTCAAGAAAGCCTGTATTGATCACTTAGGATTTTTCCTTAAACCTAAGGACCTTTTCTCTTATCTCGTAAAGAAAGGTAATGGAGAAATTAAGAGTCAAAGCACCTTTATCCTAGAAAACCTTAAAGACGTTCTTAACTCCATTGAACAAACTTCTATGGGAACAGCTAGTGAAGATGATTTCAAAGGACTTTTTGACGACGTGGACTTAACTTCATCCAAATTAGGTAAATCGGAAAACAAGAAAAATCAAGTAATTGTGGAAGTATTGACACTACTTGGCGCTATTGATTTTAAGCTAGAAGATTCTAAAAGTGATTTACTTGGTGATGCTTATGAATACTTGATCGGAGAATTCGCAGCCGGAGCGGGTAAAAAAGGTGGAGAGTTCTACACTCCAGCCCAAGTTTCTAGATTGCTTTCTAAGATAGTGATTCGCGGCAAGAAAAAAATTAAATCTGTTTACGATCCTACTTGTGGATCAGGCTCTCTTCTACTTCGCATAGGCGAGTATGTAGATGTAAAGGCTTATTATGGGCAAGAACTAAACCCTACAACCTACAACTTAGCTCGAATGAACATGATCTTGCATGGAGTCCACTTTGATGATTTCAGTATTCGCCAAGGAGATACATTAACCGACGACATGCACTTAGATTTAAAGGCAGAAGCAGTTGTTGCTAATCCTCCCTTCTCAGCTGACTGGAAGGGTGATAAAGACCCAGCTTTGGTGCACGATGAGAGATATTCTCAATACGGAAGATTGGCTCCAAAAAGCAAAGCAGATTATGCTTTTGTTACGCACATGCTACATCATTTATCTGATAACGGAATAATGGCTGTGGTTTTACCTCATGGTGCGCTATTCAGGAGTGGAGCTGAAGAACAGATTCGTAAATATATAATCGAAAAACAGAATTACCTTGATGCGGTAATAGGTTTGCCACCAAATATTTTTTATGGAACAAAGAAACCTTTTGCAATATTAGTATTTAAAAAATGTAGAAGCGAAGATCAAGACATATTTTTTATTGATGGTTCAAACGAGTATGTTGTTGGAGAAAAAAAGAACCTGATGACAGATCAAAACATTAATAAAATATTTAACATATATGAAAATCGCCAAGAAATCGATGAATTTTCTTATAGAGCAAAATTATCTGAGGTAAAGAAAAATAATTTTGACCTTTATATTTCTCGATATGTAAAAATAATTGAAAAAGAACAAGAAATCTCAATCGCTGAGGTTGCAAAAAAACTGTATAGACTTCAAGAGCTAGAACAACCCCATCAAGAAAGAGTTAAAAAATATTGCGATAAATTAGGATGTCCGCCTCCAATTGGATCTAATACTCAACTTCTTACCGATTATAAGCGTGGTTTAATTCAGAAGCTTTTTTCAAGAGAAATTAGGTTTAGAGATAAAAAACAGAAAGATTTTCCAGATTGGACAATCTATAAACTCGAGAATGTTTTACACGAACATGGAAAAAAAAGTACCGGAAAAGAAAAAGTGTACTCTGTTTCTGTGCATAAAGGTTTGGTTGACCAGATTGAACATCTTGGAAGAAGTTATGCAGCTAAATCAACAAGCCACTACAATTTAGTAAAACCAGGAGATGTTGTATACACAAAAAGTCCAACTGGTGATTTCCCTCTAGGAATTATAAAACAAAGCAAAATTAGTAAGACAGTCATAGTCTCTCCGCTTTACGGAGTATTTACCCCCAAAACATTTGATTTGGGATTTATTCTAGATGCCTATTTTGAATCAACTGCCAATACGAACAACTACCTATCACCCATTGTTCATAAAGGTGCAAAAAACACCATTGCAATTACTAACAGCACTTTTTTGTCTGGCGAACTATCACTGCCTGTTTCTGAAGAAGAAATACAAATAGTTGCAGACTTTATAAGGTCTATTGACCAGATAATTCTCTTAAAGAGCGGATCTTTTTCGCAAAATGTCAAAAGTCACGAAGTTTAAATACATATGGCACAATCAGAACTACAACTAGAAAACGAATTAATATCTCAACTTAATACATTAGGTTTTGATATTGTTTCTATTCCCAACGTTGATTCGCTTCATCAGAATTTACAATCTCAACTTGAAAAATTCAATCAAACTAAATTCTCTGATCTTGAATTCTCTCGAATTTTAAACTACTTAACTAAGAGTGATCGTTTTCAAAAAGCAAAAACTTTGCGAGATAGATTTGCCCTAAAGCGCGATGATGAAAGCACTTTGTGGGTACGCTTTTTCAACATGGATAAGTGGTGTAAGAACGAATATCAAGTTACACATCAGGTTACCCAAGCCGGAAGATATGAGAATCGTTACGACGTAACTTTGCTTATTAACGGTTTGCCATTGGTTCAGATTGAACTCAAACGTCGTGGTGTTGAAATGAAAGAAGCGTTTAATCAAATTCAACGCTATCATCGTCATTCTTTCACAGGGACCCTGTTTGAATATATTCAAGTATTTGTAATTTCTAATGGCGTTAACACTAAATACTTTTCGAATAATCCTAGACAATCATTTGAACAAACATTTTTTTGGACAGATGTAAACAATAAAAAAATAACTCAACTTAATGAGTTTGCTGATGTGTTTTTAGAAAAATGCTCTTTGTCAGCAATGATCGCTGAATATATTGTTCTTCATGAATCACTTAAGATTCCAATGATCTTACGTCCCTATCAGTATTTTGCAGTTAAAGCTATTGAACAACGAGTAAAAGAATCAGATAAAAATGGTTACATTTGGCACACCACTGGATCTGGAAAAACTTTAACCTCATATAAGGCGAGCCAGATTCTCTCTCAGCTACCGGAAATTAAGAAGGTTTTATTCGTTGTTGATCGAAAAGATTTAGACATTCAGACCACCAAAGAATTTAATTACTTCTCTGATGGCTCAGTAGATGGTACCGATAACACACGAAATTTAGTTGCTCAACTTAAAGATCCAAATCGAAAACTCATAGTTACTACCATTCAAAAACTAGATAGGGCTGTTTCGAGAGAATCATATATTCATCAATTTGAAGCTCTCCAAAATGAAAAACTGGTCATTATTTTTGATGAATGTCACCGAAGTCAATTTGGATTAACACATTCAAGAATTAAAGGTGCTTTAAAAAATGCTCAGTTGTTTGGTTTCACTGGTACGCCAATCTTTGCAGACAACAATGTCGGTGGTGTAACTACCAAAGATGTGTTTGGCGAGTGTCTGCACAAGTACATTATCACTCATGCCATTGATGATAATAATGTGCTCGGTTTTGCAGTTGAGTATGTTGGTAAATATAAGAAAAAAGATCAAGATACTTTGGACGCAGATATTTTTGCTGAAACTTTAGTAGAAGGTATTAATACCAAAGAAGTTCTTGAAAGCGATGAGCGTCTAGAAAAAATTACTGAGTACATTCTTCAAGATTGGAAACGAAAAACTAAAAAAGGTAAATTCAACGCAATTTTTGCCACAAGCAATATTAGTGTTTTGAAAAGATACTACAAGTTGTTTGCTGACCAAAAACCTGACGATTTCAAAGTAGCGACAATATTTACTTATCAAGCCAATGAAGATGATAGCTCCGACATGCTTGACGTTGATATTTTTGCTGGTGAAGGTACTACCGGTAACCAACATTCTAGAGATTTCTTAGAGTCATGCATAAAAGATTACAACACTCTCTATGGAACAAATTATTCAACTGACCGCTTCTACGACTATTATCGAGATTTACAAAAACGAATTAAAGAAAAGCAAGTTGATTTAGTTATTGTGGTGAACATGTTCCTAACAGGTTTTGATAGTCCGAGACTCAATACCTTGTTCGTAGATAAAAACCTAAGATATCACGGTCTAATCCAAGCGTACTCACGTACTAACCGTCTACTTAATTCAGACAAACCACATGGGAATATTGTTTCCTTTAGGAATCTAAAACTAGCCACTGATAAAGCATTAGCATTGTTTGGTGATGAGAACGCTAAAGAAGTTGTTTTCAAAAAACCGTATGAGATTCAGAAAAAAGAATTTGAACAAAAATTATCAGAAGTAAAGAAAAAGGTTCCTACTGTAGATTCAGTTGATGATTTGCAGGGAGAAGAAGAAAAGGCTTCATTTGTTAAAAGCTTTAGAGATCTTTTGAGAATTAAATCCTCTCTAGAAACTTTTGCTGAATTTTCATTTGATGACTTAGGTATATCTGAGCAAGAATTTTATGATTACCAAAGCAAATATCTCGACATTCATGAAGAGCGCAAAAAACACGATCCTGAAAAGGAATCTATATTAGATCAAATCGACTTTGAGCTTGAACTTACAGTAAGAGATGTTGTTGATTTTGACTATATTATTCAACTTATTGCTGGGTTGAAAGACATTAGCTCAGATGCTGTTAGAGAAAAGAAGACTGAAGAAATCTTGAAGCTATTTGACCGTGATGTAAAACTTCGCAAGAAGAAAGAGCTAATCAAGAAATTTATTGAAGAAAATCTTCCCAAGGTTGGTAAAGATGGAAACGTCGAAGAAGCCTTTGAGAAATTCTGGTCAAGTGAAAGATCTACTGCTTTAAAAGATGTGGCTCAGACTGAAAATATTCCTCTAGAAAAATTTGAACAAGTTATTGGTGAGTACTTGTATACCCAAAAACTTCCACATAGTCAGGACATTATTGATCTACTCCCAGAAGCTCCCAAGATCTTAGAGCGTCAAGGAATCATCGATAGGATTAAAAATGCAATTGAAAATATAGTGGATATTTTTGAATGGTAAGAAAAATTTTATGAAAATTATAGACGATAAATCATTAGAAGAACTTAAAAATATAGTTCAAGATTGTAATGTAAACTTTTTACTTGGTTCAGGCATGTCCATGCCCTATCTTTCTACTCTTGGGAAAATTGAACAATTTTTAACAGAACTTGCACAAAAAAAAGAAAAAGGAGAAGTAACAAACGAACAAGAAAAGATTATTAGAGTATCTTTGTATAAAAAATTTTTTGATGGCGCAATAGTAAAGAATTTAGATGTTCTAAAAGAAAGTGTTGATGCTAAGAAGGTATTGGATAACTACGAGAATTTTTTAGTAATTCTTAATTCTATTTTACTTAATAGAAAAAGCAGCATCCTAAATAAACAATTAAATATCTTTACAACAAATGTAGATATTTTTTTAGAAAAATCACTGGAAAATACAAACGTAGAATATAACGATGGGTTTAGTGGAAGATTTTCTCCGAAATTTAATTTAACCAATTTTAAAAAGTCGTTTTATAAAACTAGTCTTCATTATGACAATGTTTCAGAGCTACCAGTGTTTAATTTAATGAAAATTCACGGCTCACTGACTTGGGATAAAAGAGAGAAAGAAGATATTTTGTTCTCATCCAAACTAAATATTGTCGATAAAATTAAATCTAAAACAATAACTGGAAATACACTTATTGATATTGATGATGAAGAAACAATAGATGAACTTATTACCAAAGCCAATACTAAGACCCCAGATTCGTCAGTAGATGAATTTATAGTTGAATACGAAAAGCTTGCGATTGTAAATCCGACAAAAGAAAAATTCAGAGAAACTGTTTTAAACAGAAATTATTATGAATTACTCAGGATTTATTCAAATGAACTTGAAAAAGAAAACACAATTCTTATTGTTGCTGGATTTTCATTCGCTGATGAACATATTCGAGATGTAACAATAAGAGCCGCCAATTCAAATCCAACTTTAAAAATCTATATACTTTCCCATTCAAGTGATGCCGACGAAGGATCATTAATAGTCAAAGATAAGTCGATAAACGGCAATGTTGAGATTGTTGTACCACCGCAAAAGCAAGATGATCCTGAACAAGAACCAGTAGATGAGTTCAAATATAACTTAAAAAACATAAATGAAAAAATCTTTACAGAATTACTTAAAAAGATTGGTGAGAGAAAAGAAGATAAATAATCCTAAAACATGAATAGCAAGCAAATACTCAAAGATTCTATATTCAAAGTTGGTAAGGTCATATCAGTTGATGGGCGAATTGTTAGAATAAAGGTTGATAAAACAAAGAACTCTTCGAACTTACTATATAATGGCAAGTTGCTTAAAAATATTTCTGTAGGTGGGTATGTAAAAATAATCAAAGGTTTCACAAAGATAATTGGCAAGGTCGATGGAGAATATATTAATGAAGAAAAAACCTTTTCAAATAAGGAATATGCAAGCGGAAAAGAAAAAATCAGCCGCGTGCTTAATGTTAGTTTGTTAGGTTTTTTTGGGGATAAAGGTTTTGAGAGAGGCATAAAAGAATTGCCTTTAATAGACAATGAGTGTTTTTTGCTTGAAAATGAAGAGTTTGGTTCAGTTCACCATTTTGTTAAAAAAGATGATGAGCCAATAACCGTAGGAAGTCTTTCTTTAGAAAAAGGTCAAGAAATCAAAGTTGGAGTTAATAGTTTGTTTGCGAGCCATATAGGAATTTTTGGGAATACTGGTAGCGGAAAATCATATACGTTAGCAAAAATTTATAGGGAATTATTTAAAAAGTATGAAGGGAGAGAAAATTTTCGGAACAATGGTATGTTTCTCTTGTTTGATTTTAATGGAGAATATGCAGATGAGAAGTGCATAATCGAAGGAAAAAAAATTTACAACCTAACCACCAAAAAGACACTTAATACAATTAATAATGACGATAAATTTCCATTAAATGAGAATGACTTAATTGATTTGGAGCTTATTTCTATTCTTGCTAACGCAACAGAAAAAACTCAGAGACCATTCTTATCCAGATCGTTAGACTTTTATAAAAAAATAAATGATGCCGATGACTCTCTTGAGTTTTTCAAAAATGTTTTAAAAAAACGGACAAAAGAAGTTCTAAGGATGGCAGATAAAGATAAAGCGCACGTTCTTATCGATTATTTAATTAATATTTTAGAAAAACCAGAAGAAAACTTAAACGAAGATCTTTTCGCCGCTATCGAATGGAACAATACAAATCATCACTTCATGCCTAGAAATGGCCAAAGCAGAGAATTAACGGATAGCGAAATTGAAGGAACAATTTTATATACATCCGCTAATAGCTATCAATTTCCCCAAAATATACTTACAAAAGTCATTCATTTTCTATACTTACAAGTAATTTTTGATATTTACAACGACAAGGCTCAAAACGAACATATTGCCCCGGCCATTAATAAATTGAAGAGTAAACAAAAAGATATAGAGAAAGTTTTGAATACTAGCAGTACAACCAACGACTTCTTTGTAGATAGCAATTTTGTGGTATTGAATCTTAAAGACGTTAATATCGAAATGAGAAAGACATTGCCTCTACTACTATCCAAAAAGGCTTATTCAGAACATAAACACAAACATAGACGAGATGAGAAGAAGTATTTAAATATTATTATTGATGAGGCTCACAATATATTATCCAAAGAATCTTTTAGAGAGGCTGAGAGCTGGAAAGATTATCGACTGGAAACATTTGAAGAGATAATTAAAGAGGGGCGTAAGTTTGGGGTCTTTCTAACAATAGCGAGTCAGCGACCCCATGATATATCCGCGACTATTATTTCCCAGCTGCACAATTATTTCCTACATAGATTGATAAATAATCACGACATTGTGGCTGTAGAAAGAACTATTGCTTATCTTGATAAATTGTCTGTTGAGTATTTATCTATTTTACCTACTGGTACATGTGTATTAGCAGGTTTGCTTGCACAGGTTCCTGTAGTTATTGATATTGGCAAAATAGAACCCAAAGAGCACGAACCTAACAATAAAACTATCAACTTAATAGAAAGTTGGAGTGACTGATGAATATGACATTATCTAAATCCGACTACATGCTTTTTCTTCGTCACCCAGCTTGGCTGTGGTTGAAGAAGTTCAACAAAAATAAACTTCCCCCGATTGATGAGGATACGCAGGCTTTATTTGACGCTGGTCATGAATTTGAAAGTTACACAGAAAAGCTGTTTCCTGATGCCATCCGTTTAGGTTTTAACAATTTCGATGAGTATCTTTCACTACCCAATAAAACCCTTCAAGAGATTAATAGTGGCACTCAAACTATTTTTCAAGGTCGATTAGAGATAGATGGTTTAACTTGTATTTTTGACGTTTTGCAAAAAGTTGGGGAGAAGGAATTTGACTTAATTGAAATAAAAGCCACTACCAGAGCTAAGCCAGAACACGAATACGATCTAGCATTTCAACTGTTAGTTTTGGAGAGGTCTGGTTACTCGGTTAGAAATATTTCTGTTGTTCATGCCAATAAAGAGTATGAGAGAAATGGGGATATAGATCCAAAACTTCTTTGTGACCAAACTAATATCACTGAAAAAGTAAAAGCTCTGAGAGAAGTAACTGAGCAACAGGTATCTGCAGCTCAGACGATGCTGGGCGAAAAAACAATTCCTGACATTTCTCCTCGGTACGTGAACAAAGTTAACATTCCTGGCGTTTCTCAATGGTTCCAAGAATGGCTGGATATCTACAAGATACTGAAACCAAATAATGATCCCTACAATATTTACGAGCTTAGTTACCCTAGTGCTGAACAAATAGCTAGTTTAGAGGACGAGGGCATAACAAGGATAGCTGATGTGCCTGATGAGTTAGTTTTAAGACCAAAACAATTTGCTCAAGTAAAAACCACCAGAGAAGATAGGCCAATTTTAGATAAAGAAAAGATCAGAGAATTTTTAGATTCTTTTCAGTACCCACTTTACTTTTTTGATTATGAAACGATGTCCTCAGTAGTCCCCGTGTTTGATCGCATGAGCCCTTATAAAGACTATCCATTTCAGTACTCCTTGCACGTTCTTCGATCCCCAGATGCTGAAGTCGAGCATCATGAATATCTGCATTCGGAGAATTCAAATCCGATGCCAAGACTTCTTAGTCAGCTCACACAAGATATTGGCAATGAAGGCACTGTTCTCACTTGGAATATGAGTTATGAAAAAGGATGCAATGACCGCATGGTCGCACTATACCCAGAATATTCAGAGTTTTTGGCAGAACTTAACGAGAGAATAAATGATCTAATGATTCCATTCTCTGAGATGTGGTATTTCCATAAGGATTTCTTTGGTAGTGCATCAGTTAAAAAAGTAATGCCTGTATTGGCTCCTGAGTTAAGTTACAAGGAGCTCAATGTTGGCAATGGACTCCTTGCTAGGAGAATGTGGACCCAAACTATTTTAGAAGACAAACACCAAGATCAACGAGATAAAATTATGGAGGATTTGAGCAAATATTGCACTCTAGATACATTTGCTATGGTTCGAATTTTGGAGGTATTGAGGGAAATTATTAATGAATAACTGTAATAAGTCATGATTGAACTTAAAATAAAATAAATGAAAAATGTTTCATCAATTGTCAGATTTTGCATTCTACTAGCCTTATTATTTGGTTTGATCTATACAAACAAGCAACTCGGTGAGACTAATGCACGACTGGAGAAAGTTGAGATCAAGCTTGGCGGTGCAGAAAAAATTGATTGCAACGAAAAGGATTCCATTGAAAAAGTTCGTCAATCTGTCGTTAGAATCATCGGGGGAGAAGCTGAAGGATCTGGTTTTGCTATTAAATCAGGTGGAGTAATTCTCACAAATTTCCATGTTATCGAGTTTGAACCCACGCCGAAGGTTGTCTTACCAGATAATTCATTCGAAACAGCAGAAGTGCTTATGGCTGATAAAAATGCAGATCTCGCCATAATAAAGATCAATAAAGAATTGCCTGTTATTTCTTGGGGTGAGCCATCAGAACTTGATCCGGCAGAAGAATTACTTGCCATAGGCTTTCCGTTAGGTGGTCAGCTTAGCGGTGAAGCATCGGTTAACAAAGGCTCCCTTTCTGGGCGAAGAAGGTCGAAAGATGTCGGTATCGAGTACTTACAAACTGATACTACTTTGAATCCTGGAGTAAGCGGTGGGCCTATGATTAATATTTGTGGCGAGGTAGTTGGTATAAACACAGCTGGTCTATCTGGATTAGGCCTTGGTATATCTTCCGACTCAATTAAGCAAAAATGGCTTGAAATGGCCACGGCAGAGGATCCATTGGCTGATGTTCAGAAGATTGACTTTAAACCCGAGGAAAGCTCGTTAGAGGCGGTCAGAGCGTTCTATAACTACCTCAAGGCTCGCAAACTAGAGAAAGCATTTGATTTGCTGTCAGATAATTTTAAGAAAGGTTATGATTTTGACTACTGGAAACAGGGGTATGAACCCCTTCTAGACACCAGTGTTATTAAAATCGAGGATGACCCAGAAATAGAAAATAGGGTAATTATCAAGCTGTCAACTAAGGACTTCGTTGATGAGGAAATTGTTTATAAGTACTTCGAGGGCTATTGGGACGTTAAAGATGTTGATGGTCGCTGGTTGCTTTGGGACCCTGAAATAAAAGAGGTAGATCCAGATTTTCTCTGGTTCTATGAATAGATATCATGAAAATTAAACACGAGACGATATTGGGGATTTACTTATGCCTTCAGGGTTCTAGTTGAGTTAAATCTAAAACATTCTTCGACTTTGTGTCTTGATTTTGGCCTTCCAAACTTCAAAAATAAATTTATTAACATCTTCTTCGTTTACTAAGCGTACGATGATTTCATTGGATCTTCCCAGCATTGGTACTCTGTTGTATCTATCCCTAATGGCCTCTACTAAGCCATAAACTTCCATCATTAGTTGTTTTTCTGTAGGAGATGACAACTTGACTCCGTCAGGAACATCAGAAAACCATTTATTGGCATAAGCTTTCTCAAATGGTTTGATGAACTCTTTCAGATAGTTAACAATTCCCATTTTATCTTGCTTAAGTGCCAATATCCCAATAAAACATGCTCTCTCCATGATTCTGGGTTCTGTAAATCCATAACTATCTCCGGTTTCTTTTGTGAGCATTTTACTTGCAAAATTATTGATTATTTTGATTGCGTCCCTGGCGACTTGGTCTTGGTTTTTCTGCAAAGCTCTAATACCAATTTTTGCTGCTGCCTCGACAAGAGAGTCAAGTGATTGATCTTTCCTAATTTTTTCTACATCGTGAGTAAACCACTCAGTCTGGAAGATGTACCAACCTACTTGTTTTAATAATTCTTCCTTATCTTGTTGCCACTTCTCATCTTCTGTTAAATCTAAAAGAAGGCATCCGATATCTGCAATTAAGTTTCCAAAAGTGTTCACCAACAAATGGTTGGGGTTTTTCATTTTTTCTGATAGATAGCGTAGCGTAGAGCGAAGTTCTTCAACAACCACAAAGAAGATTCCTTTCCATTCTTTGCGGTCATCTTCCTTTTTTGCACTATTAGCAGCTTTTGCAATTTGAAAGATCAAAGATGACGTATTTTCAAATGGGTTGGATAGGTTGGTTTGCATTACGAAGCTGCTGTCTAGAGCTCCCGCCATCATGGAGAGGTAAGCATAATAAATTATTTGTCTAAGATGTTCCCACAAAGAACCCAATTCCATCTCTAGGTTGAAGTATTTAGAAGTTATAAGTTGAGTTAATATCGAGTTGTAAGTATTAATGACCTCACCTAACACAACATTGTATTTATTTCCCAAAGCACTGAAGGCAATTTTATCGAGCATCCCGTAAATTGAGATGAACTCATAGTGGAGATTTTGCTTTATTGCAATAGGAGCTATCTGACCGTAAGCGACTGCACCTTGAAATAAGGCTTCTTGATATTTAAATTTGATCGCGCTTTGAAGTAGTTGATCGAGGTAACCTCGACACTGTTCCATTATTGGACTTTCTACCTTTCTTTTGGTTAGGTAGTTAATTTGACTAGCAGATTGAGATAATTGGACAAAAATGTTAATTACTTGGGTTATTCCCTGGTTATCATTTTCTCGCATATAGTTTTCACCAACGGCAACCAGCCTCTCTAGAGGCGGAGTCAAGAAAGCTCTTGAATCACTAGTTGTTGCAAGCACAAATCCTGCAGGTAACACGAAAGAAGAATCTTTTCTAACTTCAAAATATTTTTGCAAAATACTTGTTATTACTTGTAATACTTGAAGTGCAGAGCTCCTTTCGTTTGTAGACACAAGTCGATCATGGTAATCGAAAAGATAATTTAGCCTGCTATTAATGTAAGCAAATTCTGGCTGCATGTACTGAAAAGATGTCGCCAGAGCTTCTTGTTTAGTTACCTTTTTATCTAGCTTTGGTTGTTTCATTAAGACATCAGCTATTTCTTGAGCTCGCTTGTAAATAGATTCAATTTTATGAAGAGCTTGCTCTGAAGCGATTTTCAAAACATTGTTAGGGTTCAGCCTAGTCCTAACTCTCTGATAGAGGATAAATGTTAGGTAGAAAACAAAACCTACTAAAATTAAGGAGAGCTGAAGCGAGGCTGTCGATAGCCCTAATCCAAAATTCCCAAAGAGCAGAGAAAAGGAAAAGACAACCAAGGCACAGGCACTAATTAAGAAGAAAATTAAATCATGGACATTATCTTTCGCGGCAGTTTCATAAAACCCTACTGGTATTCTCTCAGCAGCGTTTCCCATAAGCAAAATGCTCAAAGAAAAAATTATTGCCAAGATTCCACCAATCATAGCTGCTACTGCAGTAAAAAAGGTCAGAGCATCACTTCTGTCAAAGATTGAAATATAAGGGCCAAGAAAATAAACCAAACAAAGGAGAAGAACAAAATATAACAATCCGCCAAGCAAGTTCCTTTTCGACTTTAAGTAAAGAGACAATCTGTAGCGAATAAAATTTAGGATCCTAAGCTTAATCAAGTAGAAATAGAAAACTGCTGTTTTCTTGAGAGATCTCAGCTGACTCAACAACTTTTTCTTGTTTTGAAAAAATAATCTACAGACTTTTTTTGAGCCTTTCAAAAATGATTGTTTAGAGGATTTCTTTTTTGCCATATATTGCTATTCCAACCAACCAAAATCTTTGTTTAAATATTTTTTATCGATTTGGTTGTTTATCTCTTTTCTAACTTTTTCTTTGGATCCGGTTCTTTTTAGTTCCAAAACATTCGGAACTTTGTTTTGTTTATAAAGAAAAGCAATTTCTCCAACGTTTATATACCCGATTTGGATATCTAGATTCAATACTGTTAAAGAAACGATTGTATCTGGGGTCGTTTGTATGATTTGAAGAGCCCATACAGCGAATTTTATTTGATGTTTGATCAAAAACTGGTTTACTTCTTGGTAATTAGGTTCTATACCATCTTCAACTTTCACTAGGAGCACGTATTGCTCACCGTACTTCGTATATTTTGAGTTAATTTTGTCAGATGACAGAAGTTGTTGTAGTAATGTTTGCCCATTTTTAGCATCGTATCGAGTTAGTTCTATTGTCGAAATATCAAAATCTCCCAGACGCTCTTTTGATTCTTGTCCGATGTAACCATCAGGAGGATCTTGTTTAGACACTTGGACAAGGGGCAACTCGTGCGTTTTTTTGTTCAATGCGTAAATAGCTAAGGCGGTGAGGGAAAGATCGTATGACTCTATTAATTTTTTATATTTTCGCTCTTTCTTTAGTTGTTCTATTCCTTTATTTTGAACCAATTCAACACAACACTGATGAATAAAGGCAGGACAGAACCAGATCTTGTTAGGGTGTTTCCATGCCATAAATTATTTCTTTATATAATTTTGTTTATACTTTTTTTGAATTTCTTTTAGACGATACGGCTCGAATCTAGAAAGGTAATCAATAACTAAGGCTACGTGATGCTTAGCATTATTTTCTACATGGTGATACATCCAAGTTTCGTCATTCAATTTGCCAGAAATTGTGTTGAGTATTTTCTCTATTGTTTTAAATAACTCTTTAACTTCAGCAGCACTAATACTAGGCAATTTTGGTTTTCTAACGTCGTCGTGAACAAGCCACTTGTCTCGATAGGTTTTCGCTTTTTTGATAGCTTTGTTTTGTTTTTCAAGCATTTTTCTTATTAAAGCTAGATCTGAATATTGCAAACCTTTGTACCTCTCTGTTAGTTCTTTTAAGAGTTGACGATCTTGATTGTATTCAGTGAAAGCATCAATTGTTAAGTGTTTTAGTTTGCTCTCCGTGAAGTTAACAATTTTGTTGATATGCAGTGACTGATCTGATACATCTAGGAGCTTTCCCAATTCAAGGAAAAAGTAAGTGCGGAGCGCTTCCTGAGTAGGAACAAAAAAATTCCTATATTTATCCATGGTTTTTACATTTGCTTTTGCGCGTGATGGTCCAACAACGTTTGGAGCTGCAGCTTCCTTCATTCCTTCGTAAGCGTAAAAAGCAGATAGGGCGTGGAAATATCTACTTTGCAACTTCTTGATGTAGGACATTAGGGTTTTGAATTCTGTATTTTTTGGTTTGGTCATGTATTTTTCGTTTTGATAAATTGATCGATAGATTTTGGATCATATCTTCTATCCCCGCGCTCGTTTACTTTAATTGCTTTTAGTTTTCCGCTCTTATCCCATCGCCTAAGGGTCTCGACATGAACATTCAAAACTTCCGCCGCTTGGCGAATATTTAGTAGTTTCGGTAATGCAATGTTTTTCTTCGACATAACTCAACTTAATTATACAAAAATATAGCCTAAGTTGATATACTTGTAATACAACCATGAGTGCAAAAAAAACTAACAATCATGTACCATCGCATAGTGACAACGACTTTACAGATAAAGAGTCAGTAAGTCTTATTGAAAATATTTTAGCTCGCCATAAACGAGTCATGCCGAAGCTGTATTCGAGCGACAAATGGCCAAATATTGATGGCCATATTGAAGTCCAAGACGCTGGCCATACGTTGGTAGGTCGCTCATTTGTGCAGGCCAAAACCCTCCCAGGCGATCATAATTTGAAATTTGCTTGCCCGGTCTCGTTCTTTTCAAGTTGTGAGATAGACCCGTGTTTTTTGTTTGGTGTTGATAATCAAAATGGGAGGGTTTATTGGCTTTACTTCGATGCTAACGTTATAAAGGAAATTGATTTTGATGGGAACACCTCAACAAAAACAATTGAATTTAATGAATCACAATACTTCGATAAGGATAAGACTGATTATATTGAGGAGTGGAAAAAAATCATCAGAGATAACCAACAAAAATTTAAGCAGTATAACGAGCTAAAAGAGTCGTACGAGCTTATTCTCAGTAGTTCCAATAGAGCCATGGGGAAAACTGATAAAAACTTTTCTAAAATTCATTTGTTTCTTGATGAACTAAATAGAGGACTTGATCATCAATTTCAGATAGTAAAAGATATTTTTTACCCAAAAACTTGGAAAATAGGGCTTGCGTACTATAACTATGAAGACACAAAGGTTGCCTACATTTCGTTTCCAATCCCAATCGATCAGAATGATGTTCAAATAAAAGAGGTTGATGATGATCTACGAGATAAATTGAAGCAGCAAGGCCTTGGGTTTACTGGACACTTTGCTGAAAACCCTATTGAGGTTAGGCCAAGAGAATATGCGAAAGAAATTATAGGTTCAAAAGTGACATCTATCTTGGAGAGGCAACTTCTAAACCACAGAGGGCATGAGTTGTTGGCTCAAGAAACTGTATTCAACTTCATTAATAGTTACCACGACCACTTAGATTTACCTAAAAAAGACTCTTACCCTCTCGAAGAAGTAAAAAGCAGCAAAGAATTGATGCGGATGAAAAACACTTCCTTATTATCTATAAACGCAAAACACATCAATCTAAGCATTTTTTGGGAACTCTTAAATTTCTTGGAATCAAAACAACTTCCAATCAGCAGAGTGTATAAGGCAAAAGATTTTTCAAGAATTCCCAATGGTGGTTGGGTTTGGAATGTTTTCTCAAAACCGGATACAGAACATAACCTAAATATTGTCTTTGATAATCTTTCTTCTGCTTACGAACAGATCATCCTCAATAACTTCCCTTTGCTTAAAAAGGATTTTTCTCTCTTTCAGGAAGCAAACAAAATTCTCGTCCGCTATAAACTTAAAGAAAAATATACAGATTTCGGATCGGGACCAACTTACGAAATGTTCTATCTCAAAGCGGACAACAATGCTACACAAAAATCAATTGAAGTAATAGAAGATAGTGAAGCAAACACCCTTAATAAGTTATTTTATTCTGGTGGTCCATATAAATATGAATATAAAGGTGGTCGATACACCTTACTTTCGGCACAGCATAGCGTTTTAGATTTTATCTACGATGACACTCCGCTATTTAGCTTAGTGTACGAAATACTAGTTCGAAGAGTTAATCAATATTTTGAAAAATCATGAATAAAACCAGGCAATTTATTCAAAGCTCACACTCGATAATATTTGATCAGTAATTGCCTTATTTTCCTCTGTTGGAGGATATGTGGAGAATGACATAAGTTTGTCATCCTTGACTATGATTGTTTGGTATCTGCCCTTAGGACCTGTAACTAGCCCCTCAATGCCCCTGTAGCCGCCCACAACGGCTTCCTTGATCGATTCCTTGGACATATCCTTCTTGGCTTGCTCTAGCCCTTCCACAGCCATATTTTTGTTTGGCTGGTAAACCGTATAAAGCTGATATGTAGGCTTATCCTCTGAACCTGATTCGATATAAAAATTTACGGCGTGTTCAGTAGCCGGATCTTGCCTGAAATTCATATCTTCGGGAACAACTACATAAAGGCTCATTGTTCCGATAAACTTTTCACCCTCTTTGAGCTTTCTGCCAGGAGTCGCTTCCGGCAAAGGAGATGGCTTTACATTTTCCAGAACTATTGGTGAAGAAGGGACTTTCGTTGAATCTTTACGTGAGTAAATGTAGACCCCACATATAAGGATAACTATTATTGCGATAACTGTAGTTGCACGTATTTTCATAATTATTCACTCGGTCGGACTTGTGGTTCGCCCATATAAGGACCGCCAGGCATAAACATATAACCATAATCCGTTTTTACTTCCTGAGGATAGTTAAGGAGAATCCTGGCTACTTCCCAGGTGGTCATTTTAGTTCCCAAGCCATAAACTCCCCTGTCGATAGTATTTCTTCCAACTTTTATTGCGTTTTCTTCACCAAGGTTAGTGTCTTCCGAGTTCTCCAGGGCGTATCTTAAAGCCTGCTCATCCCTAACAAATCCATAGTAGTGTAGGTTGCTTACGAGAGCATCCAGTGTCATATTTTCGGTTACATAGAAGCTGGCACCCAATTCTTCTGCATCCTGGGCTTCTTCCGGAGTCATACGAAGTCTCTCAATGAAGTAATCTGCTACCGTTTTGCCGTCCCAGGTACTTTTATCGACAGCCTGGAATTTTGATTGATCTATTTTGGGCCGGAACATTTGAAAGGAGACTGTTGCTACAATGAGTATTGCCAGTCCGTATAGTAAGTAATATTTTATTGATTTTTGCCTTGAGTTTTTCATATTTACCTGCTTTTCCAACATTATCTCCAGGAAGATAAGGAAAGTCAAATTATTCTTACTTTACTTACATATTGCCTATAGGAACAGGAAATCTAGCCCCTTTCAGAGCTAGAATTTCCTTGCCTCATCCTTCAGATTAAGGATTGTGGCTACCTGGACAATAGGCGCTTGATGAGTTTGCTTCATGACAAATTTCGGTATCATCGAAACCAATTTGTCTAGTAGTGCCCTCACAGGTTACGTCAGTCAACCAAGTGTTCATAATCTGATAGTAGTTGCTTGTTGTAGGCAACGAAATCCATCGATTATAGTAAGCATTTTGATTGATCGTGAAGCTGTAACCGCTTCCGCCGTTGTAGGTAATCTGATATGGGGCTGCCGTTGTCGTGGCATAGTTACTTGGAACAAAAGTGTACCAGTAGCTCCACTGGGCAATATTACCCATATTCCATCTCGCATAGTTGCTCAGAGAACAACCTGAGTAGGTCTTCCACATACTGTAGGGAGCCCCGTTGTATGGGGACTGATTTGAGCATTGACCATTCTCACACCAGTTGTTTGGGTTATGGCACCAGCCATAATCTCCATGCTCCCACCAGTATTGGCCTGGCCCATACCTGTCAAAGTATGCACCGCCAGAACAGACGATCGTTCTCTCGTTATATGCCGAGACCTGCGGGGTAACTCCAAAGAGAGCAATACCAGCTACCATTGCCAAGCTTAGAAACAATTTTGATAGAACATTTAGTTTTTTCATAGATTGTCAAAAAAGCCTGCGTTGGTATAGCCAATCAATTGCCCACCTTGGGTAAATGCTACCTGCAAGGACTTACCATCTTCTCCGTGCCAGGTAAAGAAATACGTACCGACTTTTTGACCTCTTTCGAGTTCAAGTTTGTCGAGATCGACACCGAGATCCTGATCGGAAATTACATCCTTAGCCATTTGCTCTAACTGAGCAGCGTCATAGCGAGGAGTCATATCCATGAACTCTTTTGGCTCGCCAACTTCTTTTGGACGAATGTAAGCGTCAAGAACTTTTCCAGTGGCAACATCAACCTGATACGCATAATCTTGTGAGAAGTAGACCTCAACTCCATCTTTTTTGAAATTCTGGATACCGCCAATCTTGCGGGAATATTGCACTTCCTGCTTTGGCTGATCCTGAACTTTGTAGAGAAAACGATCATTCCAGTTGTTGATAGCGTTAATCGTTACTGCTCTCTCAGCTTCTGGACGCGCTTCCAGGCCTCTGATTTCGTTAGAGACATCTTCATGAAGTTTCTTCATCTGCACAGCTGTCTCACCGGCGTAAACTCTTTCACCAAATTCGTTAGTTGTAAATTCACCGTTCTGTTGAGCATCAGCTATAGCATCCTGAAGTTTTTTGGTCAGTGCTTCTACCTTCGCCTGTACAGGGTCCTGCTGTGCTCCGACTGGTGTCGTCTTTGATGCAACCACACCAACGAGGGCAAAGACCGCTAATAGGGGAAGAATTGCGAGATACTTTTTGGAAAGTTGATTATGTACCTTCATAGCTTTTTATTTTTTTCACCTCCTTTCTACCAGCTTTATTTATAAAAAAACCCAGACTACGCTGTTAATCTGAGTTTGCTGAGGAAAAGGAATTGAAAAGCTCTTTTGTGGAGTCTGAGTGAAGCTAAATTGAGTATGTAGAGTAAGTATATTCTTACTATTCTTACTTTTCATACATCAATAATTACAAATAGTTTTGAGAATGTCAAGCCCTGTTTATTAGTGGTGATTTCTGTATCTCTAAAGCTATAAAAATTTCGAAGACGAGAGGAAATACCAGATGGCCTTGTTCAGAAGAGAAGAGTGAATTAATCACCGAGTTCGTTCGTAAAGTTGACGAGTTGCCCACCCTGAGTTAAAGTAACTGTCAGTTGAGGAGTATAGTATTCTTTTTTCACCGTTATGCACGGTAATCCCTCCTCAAAGCTATCAGCATCCTCATTTTTTATATCCGCCCGGCAGGTAGTATAAGGATGATCAAGTTTTCGCTGTTTTCGCTCTCCCTTCCAGGTGAAGAAAAAGTTTAGGTCCTGGTCGTTTTCACCCTTACTACCGGTCTCAAGTGAGAGCTTAGTTAGATCTATTTTACCGATTGCTTTCTGATGATCCTGAATGAACTCTCTAACTAAGATTTCAGCTTCAGCCAGGTTGTAACGAGGTGTGTAATCATATTCTTTTTGGGGACTAAACCAATGAGAACCATCTTTATTTTTACCCCAGTTGCCTTCTTTGGGAGACATTTCAACTACAAGATTTGTTTCTGTATCGATAATAAACCGGTCAAAATCCACGAGATAACTTTCAACTCTTATATGTTCTTCATCGTTGTCATTGGGATTTCTAATGCACTCATAAGTGACGTTAGCATCCGGCCTGTCGAGAAACTCTCTGACAGCCGCCACAGACTTCTCTTGTTCCTCAGCCGGTCTCGCGCTTACTGAACACCATTCTTGTTGAGCCTGTTTGTATTTCTGGCTATTTTTATCCCTGTAGTCAGGATCATTTGTAAGTAGTGATGTAAGCTCCTCTTGTAATTGATTTCTAAGACTTATGAGTGCATCAATAATTGATCCCTTGGCTGAAACGGGAGACTTTGTACTCAAAAAACCAACAAATAAGATTACCAAAGCTATGGATGCGAAAGCCAAAGGCAATCGAAATGACCAAAATGGATTTGGGGGAGGAGAGAATGTTTTGTTCAGATTTTCTTCAAGTTGCTTTTCTTCCCTAATTCTTTCGAGAATCTGTCTTTCCAAAACACTAATGTGCTTGAACTCTTTTTTACTCTCTTTGAGAAAATATGATCTAATAATGTTTTTTAGTTTCATATCAGTGATTCTTTCAATTTGACGACTGCTCTATAAAAACGCATTTTCACTGCTGGCTCTTTAGAGTCGAGAGCGGTGGCAATATCGCAAAACTGCATCTCCTCATTAACCCTAAGCCTGATTATTTCCTGTTCAACCGGCTTTAGTTTTTTGAGTGCTGCCGTAACTTTTTTAATATCTTCCTCTTGAGTAATTTTGGCCTCTAGTAAGACTTCCACATCGCTGTCATCAAATAGTTGAATATTGTTTTGCTCAATTGAAAGATGATGCTTATTTGCTCTAAACATATCTGTAATTACATGTCTGCAGATGGTAAGTAACCAGCTCTTGAGCTGTCCTTCACTTTTAAATTTGAAATTGTCGTATGCTTTCATAGCTTTTAAAAATGTTTCCTGGACAGCGTCATCAACGTCGTCCTGTTGGGACAAGGACTTTTTAGCAAAAAAATATACTAATCTTATGTAGTCCCGGACTACATCTTCAAAAGGTGGTTTCATCGTATTTAAGTGTCCCGTCCCACCCTTCTATATAAGTAAACGGATGAGTTAGGAAAAGTAACATTTTTACTTCTTACGCAATTATATATAAATTCTATGGAAGAGGTTGGAGCTATCGCTCTTTTGGTGGGGCTAAGTTAATCTTTTTCATCAATTCCTTGATTTCGTTGACTAATGTTTGGGCTTTGTCTAGTTTTCTGAGAATGATGTATTTGGTTTTTTGTTCTTCATCATTGTCTATTTTCTGTGTCATGTTTCTGTCACCTCCCATCGTTTCTTATACTTGCGGTAGTTTGTCATTATTTCTAAGATTTTCTCTCTTGAGAGACCGGATAGCTTTACTACATTCCTGAGGTCAAACATATTGGTTTTTCCTGAGCTTTGCACTTTTAAATAGGCCTGAAAATCATCTTTTGTTATCTTAATAGCCATAGGATTCCTTTAACTGCTAACAGAGCGATGACAATGATGTAAATTGTGCCGAAGAAGTAAGCGAGGCATTTTTCTAACTTGGGATTGGCGTAATTTTCTGGACGTTTCATAGCGATTCAACAAGCAATTATCATCAAACACCTCAAGAAGTCAAATTTTCTTATCAAAGCTCAACAGCACTTTGTTTCTTGGACATTTCACCGGCACTACCTCCATTTTCAGGCATGATTCTTCGTTGTTCGGTCACTTCTTTTCTGAAAGGTTTCCCATTTTGAATAAAAACTTCAACTCTCCCAAATTTCACCTGACGTATATCTTCAATTATTTTCCTTTCAGCTTTGCTGAGAATTATTTGATTGGTAGTTTGTTTATTTGTTTGGCTCATATTTCATTCTCTTTTTTAGGGCGATGTGCCAATAGATAAGGGATAGCCAAAAATCATTTGGACCTGTGTTAGCCCATTCTCTTTTTGGTTGCCCAAGTTTGTCAGTAACAGTTCTGGCATACATCGTTTGAGCGTGTTTTATTAACTCTTTGAATGCTGGGTGGTCAGGAGATACCGCAAATTTTATATTGCCCTGGCGAAGCGAGGAAATGGTTTCATCCATTATTCTGGTTCTGGAAGAGAGGACTTTTACTTCATCTTCAAAGGCCACGTCCTTACCTTCTTTTTCATCAAAAAATCTAACTACCTCAAGCATTTTTGGGTCATCCTTAAACCAGCTCAGATATACTCTGTATGGAAATTCTTTCGCCAGAGCAAAGGCTTCTTGGGTATAAGGTTGGCCATCAATGACAATTACTCTTACATCGAAGAATTTTATTAAATCACTGGTTTGTTTCCATCTATCAATCCCCTCATGATCTTGGAGTACACCAATCCAGAAAATACCTCGCCTGTTTCCTATCATGACATGGTTGCCTTTACCGGATCCCATGCCTGTATCAATACCCATTACGTTGAAATCTTCCGAAGCGTTAACTTTCGAGTCTGTTAAGTTACGAACAAATAAACTTGAGGGTATTTTCTGCTCACTTGATAAATAAGGAAGTCCTAAAACAAAGTTGTAGAAGTAGGTGTCATCATCAGCATCTTTTTTCTCCTTGATTAAATCTGCAGCACTTTTCCAGGGACAATGCATTTGGCTAATCCAGTATCCTGAGATTTGTCTTCCCGGATATCTGGCTTCCCAGCTACCCAGATCGTTTATTTGTCTTGGAGTAATCAGTTTCTGGCACTTTTGGCATACATAGATTCCACGATTTTCATCTACATTATTATCCCACTCCATGTGTTGTCTGAAGTCACAGTGTGGGCAATTAAATCGCCAGTGCTTTTGATCTGACTCTTCAAATATTTTGTCTACGCCAAAGTCTGGAGTAGTGGGGGTAGAGAAAAAATGCTGGCTTCTTATCTTTGAGTAACCCATACGAGAGGTGTAATCTCTCACCACTTCTGGTTTTGATTTATCCAGCTCATCGTGGATATTACGATCCGAAGTAAGCATTATGGCTTCCTTCTCGGTAAACGTGCCTTTGAAAAACAAAAAGGATTTGCCTATTTGTTTCTGCTCAATAGAGTCAACGTCTTTTGAACCAACACCTTCTAAAATACATGGATTGACTTTAATCAGCCTATTTACCTTGCTTTTGACGAATTCGCTGACATCATCAACTGTGGGGAGAGTGTATATCTGGTTAATTCCCCAGAATCTAGCCGCATGAAAGGCTCGTAGGATCTCCATTGTGCTGGCGCCTACCTGAGAACCTTTTCTAATCACCTGGACTGGTGAACGATCCGAATAGACATCCAGCATGAAGCTATGGTCCTCAAACTCAATAGGATTACCGTTTTCATTTTTTATTTCGTTCTCGGTTATCCAATAAAGTATGCTATTTTTTTGATGTTCTTCGTTTTTTGTCATAGTAGTTTTTTATTGCCTGGTCGATCTCTTTTCCTAGCTCGTCTTCTTCAGGTGTGGGAGGATTCTGATCTTCTTCATTGATGGTATGAGCCACTTCGGATTTACCTGTAGATAGTCCAAGCTCTGTCCTAAACATCTCCCACAATGCTTTAACATCACTAGTCGAGACATTTTCCCCTTTACGAAGTTGTTTAATTTTCAGATCAAGTGTGCGTTTAAAGGCTTCTGCCACTTTATGTTTTCGGTTTGTAGCTATTCGTTTGGTTTCTTTTCTTAGTGCAATTAAATCTTCCTCTAGCTTTAAGTCGGTTCGTTTTACCCACTGATATTTTTTGGACCATTTGGCAATACTTCTTCTGCTTACTGGGATACCTAATCGGTTTTTTAAATTGCTCAATTCCGGTGAACTTTCAGTGAACCCTTGGTGAACCCCTTTCCAGGCGTTTAGTAGTTTATCGATTGTTCCAAAATCACAGTAAAGTAGCCAAGCAACGTACTGCCTTTCAGTTTCTCCTGGCAACTTGGTGGTCGCCAATTTAATTGTGGTTTTTCTTTTTTTCTTAGTTGCCATATTTAATTCAGTTTGAGACGTTGAGTTCTCTTGCGAATCAGGTCACAAAACTTTTCATCTCGCTCCATCAGGTAGGCAGTTCGACCTACTTTATGTGCAGCCATAAGAGTACTTCCTGAGCCTCCGAATAAATCGAGGACTATTTGTCCGCGCCTACTACCGCCTTTAATTGCCTTCATAATCAGCCATTCAGGTTTTTCTGTTGGATGGACCATTTCAGTTACTGCTTTTCTTGGCATATTCCAGACATCACTTTCATTTGTCTCTCCGGTAAAAACGTGCTTTTCTCCTTGCTTCCATCCGTAAATAATTCCCTCAGCTTTGGTTTTACCTTTACCTTTTTTACCTTTCATAATCTGTTCATATTGTTTCTTGTAGTCGCTCCAGCCAACTGCAAAAGAGGGTTTAACCCAAACAATGGCACTACTAAATACAAACCCAGAGTTAAGCATTTGGTAGTAAAACAACGGATAGGAAGTGTAGCCAGTGCAGACATAAATAATTCCTCCAGGCTTAAGAGATTCGTGCATGGTTGTGAAAAAACCATAGGTGAATTTTTTGAAGTCTTCTTCGTTTTGGTCATCGCCAAGAATAATTCCTTTTTCAGTATGGAATTTGCCCTGTTTTTCTTTGCTAGTATGAGCAACGTTATAAGGGGGATCTGTGAACACCATGTCTGCAGATTTATCGCCCATTAGTTTTTTTACGTCCTCTAAGTTCGTAGAATCGCCACACATGAGCCGATGAGGACCAACTTGGTATACCTCCCCATATTTTGAAATGGGGTCTGTTATTTGTTTGATTTCTTCCTCTGTATCCCAAGGTTTTTCTTCTTCTTGTTCCAGAAGCATGGTTGTATCTAAAAGATTGCTTACTTCTACTTCGTTAAAACCTGTAATAGAAATATCAAAGTCTGATTGAGTGAGGTCTGTTATTATTTGGGCGAGTTTTTCTTCATCCCATTGATCTTCAATCTTATTAAGAGCAAGGTTTAGTGCCTTTTCCTTTTGTAGTGGAATATCAACGGAACTGAAGGGAATCTCTGTCCAACCTAACTCTGTTGCCGCACGTACTCTTTTTTCGCCACCCACGATGACATTTTCTCTGCCTTTGCGAGTATTAATAACAATAGGCAAGGGACACCCGAACTCCTGAAGTGAGCGCTTTAATTGTTCAATAACACTCCTGGTTACTTTACGAGGATTGTATTCCGCAAATCTGAGTGAACTTATAGCTATGGTTGGGTATGTTTTTTCAGTCATAGTTGTTTTAATCTTTTTTTAATAAATACCTTAAGCTCTAGAAATAGACGTACATAAATTGGCATTTTTAAACCGTCTGCTGGCATTAAGGGAATCATTCGTTTCTGTGTTTCATTTTGTAGTTTTCTTGAGATGTATCCCTCTTTTAATAACGGGTATATAAAATTTTTCATTTCTTAGTTTTAAAACTTTCTCCCTCTAATGCTTCAAGAAGTAAACCTAGCCAAGTACGTTTACCGATTTCATCAATTAATTTTTCATTGAGGTCAATCCACTGCTTTTTTGTAAGCATTTGCGCATCAAGCCAACTAGCGGTAAACATTTTGTATATCCTAATCACAAATATAGGGTTTACCTGAGCAAGCCTAACATCTTTGTTAGCAATCTTAATTTTTGTCATGGTTAACTTACTTTCATTTTTTTGATAATACCTAACACTTTCTTGCGTTTTTCGATGTCTTCAGAGTACTTGGCTAAAATATCCTTCTTGGTTAAGTTTTCTTCTCTTGCACCAAGGGGAGATCTTTTGACTACTGTCTCAATAACTTTGTCATCTGGAACATCGTCTAAGGTCGCAATTGCAATCTCCATGCGGATAATCTCCTCATGAACTGTGTTATATATTTCTTCTAGTAATTCTGTTTTTGTTTTAATCATATTTTTAGTACTCAACTTGAGATTCATTTTTCTTGAAAGTTTTCTCATTCCATTCAAGTATTTTGTTTGTTTTTAAATCGAGGACCATATAGACCTTATTACCATCTTGGTCATTTTTAGTACCTTCAAAATGATATTTAGGATTTTTGGAAACTGATCCTTTTTGTCCTGGCTTCATAAGTAATTCACCTCCTTTATGAGTAATTTTGCTAATTCAGTTATTACAGTCGTTGTTACCGCATTCCCTAGGCACTTGTATCTTTGAGTGTCACTTAATTCCTCAGTCCAGCCATCTGGAAAACCTTGCAAGCGCTCGCATTCAGTAGGTGTTAGTCGTCTGATTTTTAAGCCGTCAAATACTCCATGCCTATCCTGACTAGTCAGAGTAAAGGCTGGCTCTCCATGAGTTTTGAAACGACGACCGTTTTGACGCTTCTTTTTTCTGTCTGGAGTTAAGACTGGTATGGCGTAGAGACCTGTTTTCCCACCAAGCCCACCAGCATTGCCAGCAAGGGTCGAAGCAATACCATCAGCCGCATATACTCGTTGGCCTTGACTAAAGTTTCTGCTATGTTGTTTTTTGTCTTTGATCCACATATCTCTTTTTCCTGTAATACCTCCTATGTAGTGGAGGTAGGTTTCTCCTGAATTTCGCAGGGACCCATAACGGGCATCAATCGTGCTCGAAACCCTCGTCCCGATTCTTTGTTTTGTTGGCTTCTTCTTATTAAGAACTGCGTAGCTTTCTCCGATAGGAAATACTTTGGGTCTACTGTTTTCTCTAAGATGTCCAACAATGAAGACTCTCTCCCTGTTTTGGGGAACTCCGAAATTTTTGCTGTTAAGAACTTGCCATTGATGCTCGTACCCCAGGTCGGTGAGAACCCCAAGTATTGTCTGGAAAGTTTTTCCTTTGTCATGACTAAGTAGCCCCTTAACATTTTCAAGGAGAAAATATCGGGGTCTTTTGTCTCGGAGAATCCGAGCGATTTCAAAAAAGAGAGTCCCTCTGGTGTCTTCAAACCCCAATCTTTTTCCGGCGATGCTAAACGATTGACAAGGGAAACCAGCACAGAGAAGGTCGTGGTCTGGTATTTCTGCTGTGTCGACAGACCTGATGTCTCTTGAATCACACTCCTGATAGTGTTTTTTGTAGACTTGGTTTGCATATTTGTCCCATTCATTTGAGTATTTGCATTTAAACTTTGGACTGGCTTTTTCAAGTCCATATCTAAATCCTCCTATTCCAGCGAATAAATCTATAAACTTCATAATTCATGTTGTGCGTTTGCTAAGGCTTTTTGATTTGCCTTGATTAGTATTTCGACTACTTCTTTTGTTATGCCCGAGGACGTTTCTGAATGACTTTTAAGTGCTAATGTATTCACCCCTAGCTCTCGAATTGATTTATCCGAGGGAGTTAGTGTTGCCAGTTCCTTAATTGATAAAACCAGCTCTCGTTCCTGAAGGTCGGTCTTGGTGCTATCGACTGTTTCAATCCAATGTTCTGTATTGCAGCCTGAACTAGATGGGCAATAAACTCTCGCCAGATCAGTCACCTCACCACTTTGTTGATATTGCTTGTAGTAACTCAGTGTGGTAATTCCGTTTGCAACATCCTGACAGGAATCATATAAACTGGTGTATTCCGTTCGACAGCTACCCCAGCCAAAGGGATTTCCACCACAAGCTTTTTTCCCAAAGGTGCTTTCTATTCGACTAATGCCTATAAGAATATAAGGGTCAGCATGATTGTCATCTGCGCAACTCACTAGAGTTTCGCTACTAAGCGGACTGTCAACCTCAGTTAACAGTTCTTTAACTGCCTTTAAGCGAAAGTCTTTTACATACGAACTTGTATCCGGAGTTAGTGTTTGAAGTGGTGTAGATTCAGGAATAGGAGAAATGAGCTCCTGTTCTTTATGTCCGAAAGGAATCCCCATGGCCATGCTCCCTAAGAACATTGCAGTGACCATTAGTGGTATTAATATTATTTTTCTCATATAGCTTCATTGGCACACCGCCAGTAGAACAATTTCTCAATATCTCGAACTCCTACCGCATCCTTGCAGTAAGACAGTGCTACAGCCAGACGACCTTGTTGGTTTTTAGTAAATGCTCGCTTAATGTGTTTGGCGAATTCTTGACTTGGACTACCGTTTAACCCGAGCTGACTCCAAAGCCTAATAGCTTCTACTTGCCATTCATGCTTAATCTGACTATTAATTTGATCTGGAAGTTGGTATTGATTAAGAACATCCCCAATAGCCGCCACACCGTTTCCATTTATTAAATTTTTTTGACGAACACTATCGTTGTTTATTTCTTTGTCTATATCTTTGTTTGCTCTCATTTTGATACTTAGATTTGTCTCACTTTGAGATTCTTGGGATCTCACTTTGAGACTGTTAGTCTCATATTGAGACTCAGTTTTAATCATCACTGAGTCGAACCAATTACTGGTTGCCTTGAGTAGAGCTGGCTGATCTGGATGCTTCTCAAGGAGATCTATGCTTAATCCTTTTTTGATAGCTCGAAATACAGTTGCTCGACCTAAATCAAGATAGCCAGCTAGCGTTTCCTTCCTGGCATAGCACCATCCCATTTGGGCATTCTTAGGATTGCTGGCAAGGTTATGGATTAGGTCGAACACGCAATACTCGTTGATTGTCAGACCAAGCCGCACTCTGGCCTCGTGATTTATAATCGTGTAGTTGATGCGGACTACTTTGTTCATCTTGGTATTTGGTTAGACCTTTATTCATAGGCGTTACAATCGTGACTAGCTGTTATTGTTTTCAGAAACACTTTCATGTCCTACGGATTCGCGCTCGATGTACCATTTGCTTGCTGGAATATCTAAGTAATCTCCAATCTTTTTTACTGTTGAAGGTCTTGGGTCACCGCCGGCAACTAAAACACGCCTAACTGTTTGGGGGGAGAGCTCAACATCTATTGCCAATTGAAACCTAGAGAGTCCTTTAGTAAGCCTTATTTCATCAAAGAGCTCACTGTTAACTCTCTTGTCTTTATTGATGTAGATTGTTTTTTCCTGGGCAGTTTTTGTCATCTTTAATACCAAAGTACAGACTGTTGTAATTTAGCTCAATAAACTTTATGATGATTTATGTTCATTTATGTAAACTAATGTCATTATAGTAAGAAATCTCTTACATTTCATACAGTATTTGCTACAATAAAAATTAGCTATAAAAAATTAATCATCATGAAAAGAGACCAAAATCCTAAAACCAAATTTCAGGGACCCGATGATTTTGACTCTGTGGGGCAATATCTTAGTAGTTTGCGTGAGGCCAAAGACTTTACAATGAGTGCGGTTGTTGAGGAGGTCAAAAGTCTTATAGATTCCGGCAAACTGGATAAGCAATCGGCTGTTTCCCGAGGTTATCTTTCTAGTCTTGAATCTGACAAATACTTACATCCTTCACCTTTTAAATTGAAAGCATTGGCTCATGTCTACAAAATTCCGTATGAACTGCTACTAAACAAAGCAGGCTATTGGGATAAGACGAACAAAAATATCAAAGAAGATGCAACGTTCACTCTGATGTTAAAAGAAGTCCAGGATATGACACCTGGCGAAAGAGAATCTGTTCTGGAATACATTGAATTTGTTAAGTCCAGAAGGAATCAAAAATATGACAAAAGCCCAAAGAAGGGCTAGGCAAATTTTACGAAAGTATAATTTGTCTACTGCCCCGATAAACTTACAGAAAATAGTTGATGGAGAAAACTTAGTTCTTGATGAGTGGGACTTTCATGGTAGGGTCAAGGAAGTTTACCTGGGTGACAGTATAGGAATTGATAACAGTGTCGACCATAAAAAACAGCGTGAGTTAATAGCTCACGCATTAGGTCATCATTTCCTTCACACAGGGAATCATCTTTACTTTGAAAGTAATGACCAGTTCACCACCTTCAAACAGGAGCATGAAGCTCAGTGTTTTGCTGCAGAATTGCTCATGCCCAGAGAGATGCTCGTTTGCCGGAAGAACCTGCCGATTAAGGAAGTTGCCGATTACTTTAATGTCCCAATTGATTTTACGGGGTTTGGCATGAATGTTGTTTTAAAGGGGGGTCTATGTCACTAGCAATGCTTATTTTCATGGACGAGTCTGGAGATACTGGATTTAAGTTAAAAACTGCCTCCAGCCGATTTTTTGTTCTCACCATAGTCATCTTTGATAATTTAGAATCAGCGGAAAAAGCGAACGAAGCTATTAAAGAATTGCACACTGAATTAAGTTTCTCAAACCAAAAAGAGTTTAAATTCAGTACCGGAACCTCAAATAAATTTAAGGTGGCTTTTCTACAAAAACTTTCCCGCCAGGACTTTCGATACCGATCGATAGTAATTGACAAAACAAAACTTGCACAAATGAACCCTAAAAATCCGGAGGATAGTTTATATATGCTGGTAACTGACCAGCTATTTTTGAGGGCACAGGATAGAATCAAAAACGCTTCTTTATTTATCGATCAAACCGCTCAGTCGAAAAAATTTATACAAAAATTTAACACCTATCTGAAACGTAAACTTAATACTGACATAAGGAAAGTTATAGGAGAAGTTAGACACAAAGACTCAAAGCGCAATAACTTACTCCAACTGGCAGATATGGTGTGTGGAGCAATTTACCGTAAGTACAACAAAAAGGATGACAAATTCTATAAACTGATTAAAAAGAGGGAAGAAGATTTATGGAAGCCTTACTAACCTAAAAAGGCGACCCTCATGGCTAAGTTGGATCACTATTGCTAGTGCCAGCAGTTCCCTAAAAGTAAGGTACCTTCACCATAAGGGTCATTCGGTACTTGAAATATACCAAATTTTCTACTTCCAGTCAATGGATCTACCTCAAAAACATATAAGAGATTGCTCCAAGAATAGCCAATAAAACTCCTCCAACAATCCATCCTGAATAGTTTGGCTTTTTCCTTCTTGTTTCAATGGCAGAGTACGCAAACGGCTGTCTTTTTTCTTGTTTAAAAAAGGTTGGCATATATCCATAATAGCAAAATTGTTTGTTCATAGTTTGCACTTATTTACATAAGTTGTGCAGTAATTTACATAAGTGAACAAAATAAGACACTAAGTTTATTGAGCTAAATCACCGGTTTCTGTAATTTGAGAGTTAAAGATGACAGAAACTGCCACAAAAAAATCATCAAGTGATGGAAACAACCTGATTCTTACTAACTCCCTAGTTACCCGGGAAGAGCTTGATAAATTCAAAAAAATTGCACAGGAAGACTACGGAATCGAATTGAGTGACGAGGCAGCTTTCGAACAAGCTACTGCATTGCTAAATATGTTTGATTACTTAATTGCTTCTCGACTTGAATCAACACGGAAAAGAGTTAACATCAACAACGACCCATAACTGTTTGGATAGTTGAAGGTCAGTAAAAATTATGAATACTTGCTTTATATATTGTAGAAAATCTTCAGAGGATAAGGATCGCCAAATACTTTCATTGGATGACCAAGAAAACATATGCACGGAACTCGCTCAGGACAAAGGGCTTGTCATCTTAGGTGTCTATAGAGAAAGTAAATCTGCCAAACGGCCAGACAAGCGCCCAGAGTTTAAAGCAATGTTTTCTCGCATCTCAAACGGCGAAGCAGATCAGGTGATTTGTTGGAAAGCTGATCGGCTTTGTCGTAATGCAAAAGAGGGTGGCGGGCTAATTGATAAAGTTGATTATGATGCGTTGAGAATAGTTACCCCCTCAATGGATTACGACAGAAATAATTCAACCTTTTTGTTTATTGAATTTGGCATGGCTACTAAATTCAGCAAAGATCTCTCAGACAATGTTAAGCGGGGGTTAAAAACAAAGCTACAGGCGGGATGGTTACCAGGAGAGGCGCCTTTGGGATACTTAAATGACAAAATCAAACCCAAGGGCCAAAAAGATATTCAGCCTGATCCCAAGACTTTTAATGTCTGTCGCAAGTGGTGGGAACTAATGCTCACTGGGAATGAGACTGTGCAGAGCTCACTATCTAAAGTGACTGACATGGGTCTCAGGAGTAAACGTACTGGAAAGCCTGTTAGTAAAACACAAGCTTTTAGGTTTTTCAGAAATGTTTTTTATGCTGGACTTTTTGACTATAGCGGTGAAAGGTACAACGGCAGTCACGAACCCATGGTAACAATTGACGAATTTAATCGGGTTCAAGAAATTATTGATGGTCGGAAAAAAATCATTAAGAATAATAATGACTTTTTTTTCATGAGAGTACTAAAATGTGGCGAATGTGGTTCCTCGATAACGTGTGAGCAACACACCAAACGCTACAAAAACGGCAGCTCTCAGTTGTTTGTTTATGCAAGGTGTACTAAGAAAAATGGCAACTGCAGTCAGTCTTATTTAAATGCAACCAAATTGGAAGAACAAATTCTAGCCTTTATTTCCAGTATTAAGATTTCACCAAAATTGGTTCAATGGGTTAGGGAAAATCTCAGACGCAGGAATGATAGAGAATTTGAATTTGAAAGAATTCAAAAGGGCAAACTTACCAAACGACTTGATGCTTTGTTGCTTGAAAAGAAAAATATATACGGAATGAAGATTGAGGGATTAATAACTGAGGACGATTACCAGAAAGAAAAGAAGCGGTTACTAAGCGAAGAAAAGCAAATCAAAACTAGCATTGCTTCTGATGGTATCAGCTCGTGGACTAAAACAATGGAGGAAACCCTGAGCTTCGCATCTAAGGTTAGTCAGCTATTTGATGATGCAAACGAAGATCCGGAGGCGAGAAGAATGATACTAAGGATACTTGGCTCGAACCTAGAGCTAAAAGACAAAATAGTCCGAATTACCGCCAAAAATGTCTTTATCTTTTTCAAACAGATCGAAAAACTTCAAAATGGCGAAATTGACCGGCTCGAACCCGAAATAGTTCCTGTAAATGGGGATAATTCTCTTTTTTTACCATTACACTCCCATCTGGAGCGGGAGACGGGATTCGAACCCGCGACCTTCTCCTTGGAAGGGAGACATTCTACCGCTGAACTACTCCCGCGATTTTAGCTTATGGCTGATAGCTATCCCAAAGGGATGCCTTAGGGGTTAGCTAATAGCTGAATTTTTCAAATACATATTACGACGTCGATGCTTATTCGTATTTTACACTAGAGTATCGGCTAAGCCAATCACTGGCATTATCCCACTATTGACCGAAGGTCTCTGTCGATTTACATTAAAGTCATGACTAAAAAGACTCAAAGCCAGCCAGTTTCTGAAAAATTCATCTTGCAACAATTTGATAAGCTGAATGACAAAATTAAGACGCTAGATCGTAGATTAATTAACAATACTAGTGGGCTAACATCAAGTGTGCTTAAAATGGAAATTAAATTAACGCAACTGGAATTTAAGATTGAAAATTTAGAGTCTGATTATAAAAAATTTGCAATCAAGATGGAGAAACGCTTTGACCAAGTAATGAAACATTTGGATGGTTTGGCCGGTACTTATAAAAAGGTAGACCAAGAACAAACGCTCCTGTCTCATAAATCTTCAGAGCACGAAGAGCGACTGGAAAAACTAGAACAAACAGTTTTTGCCGCTTCATAGACTCCACTCCATTTCTCCACCTTGACATCTTCGGGTTTCCTTTGGTATCCTGATTTAAAGCCATTTTGATCTTTGCATTTTTCGGCCATAGGCTGACCAGCCTTTGGCTGGGATTTTTAATCTACCATGCCTCCCACCCTTTACAAACGCCAGCGACAAATTCTCAACTTCATCAAACAGCATATCCAGACCACGGGCACTTCACCCACCCTGCAACAGATTGCCGAAGCCATCGGAGTCCGCTCTTTATCCACAGTGCATGAACACTTGCGGGCGCTGGAAGACAAAGACGTGATTCGCAGATATCAAGGCATGGTGCGCGGCATCGAAGTCTTGGACGACGCGCCTTCCGTTGATGATCTGGGAGTCAACATTCCGGTGTTGGGATTTATCGCCGCCGGCGCTCCTTTGGAGCCTCATACAGATCCCAACGCCACGGTCACTGTCAGTCCGGGCATGCTGTCAGGCAAAAAAACCGCTTTCTCCCTGCAGGTAAAAGGCGAGTCCATGATCGAAGAAGGGATTCTGGACGGTGATTTCGTAATCTGCGAGCAACAGGACTTCGCGGACAACGGCGACATTGTGGTAGCCATGCTGGAAAACGGATTTGTAACTCTGAAAAAATTCTTTAAAGAAGTAGACCGCATCCGTTTGGAACCGGCCAACTCTCAAATGCAGCCCATTTACGCCAAAAACGTCACCATCCAGGGTAAGGTTACAGGCATACTGAGGCGTTTTGGTTAATCACATTTAACTGTTCTTCGAGCGTTTACACCTATGGACATCGAAATTGAAATTCACGTTCAGATAGAAAACATCAAACCTCTCTTACAATTCTTAAAGACCAAAGCCAAATTAAAATATAAACAACATCAAGTCGACGAATATTTCACTCCTCACCACCGAGATTTTACCTTGCAACAACCAATCTGCGAGTGGCTCCGTTTAAGGAAAACCGACCAGGGATCATCAATCGCTTATAAAAATTGGCACCCCGATAGTCAGGGTGAAGGTCACCATTGCGACGAATACGAAACTTCAATCACTAACTTAAGTCAGCTTAAGAAGATCTTCAAAGCACTCAACTTCCGCTCACTCGTAAAGGTCGACAAACAACGGGACATGTGGACGTATAAAAATTATGAAATTTCTATCGATAAAGTCCGGGGGTTGGGAGAATTTGTAGAAATCGAATATAAAGATAAAAATACCAAACTTTCTCCTCCACAAATCACAAAGGAGATGATCCTCTTTCTTAAGTCTTTGAAGCTAGGAAAAATTGAACGAAATTACAAAGGTTATGCTTATTTATTAATGTTCGGAAAAACCAACGATATTGAAGCAGTCTAACAAACTCTGCGCAATCTGTTGCGCGACTTCTGCGGGATGTGATAATATGAATCATACAACATAGAGCAGGGAACAAGGAACAACTCCCTTACTATGTAATTAAATCTAACAAATTATTTCCTGCTTGTTGTTACGTGTTACGTGACCCATGTTTTCCCCTCATTACACCATCACTCCCCGGTTGCTGGGTTTAATTTCTGAAATTGCCCAAATCAAAACCATGGTGGATCATGCCCGGGTATTACCCCAAAGAGAGGCGGTGTTGCGCCGCCAGGCCATGGTGAGAATCGCGCATACGTCAACCAAAATAGAAGGCAATCCCTTAGCTGAGTTTGAAGTGGAAAAGGTCCTGTCAGGCGAATCAGTGAGAGCCAAAGACCAACACATCAAAGAAGTGAAAAACTACGACCAGGCTCTCAAGCTAGTGGAAAGCATGAGCGACAAGGGCAGGGGAGTACTCAATCCCCATACCATCTTAAACCTGCATAAACTGGTACTCAAAGATTTGGTTCCTGAGACCAAACGCGGCCATTGGCGGCCGGCCAACATCTACATCGTCACTTACAAACTAGGGGACACCCAGTTGGATTACACCGGTCCGCAGTCAAAAGGAGTGGGGCAACACATCAAGGATCTGATCGAATGGATCAACCAAGCCACCACGGCCCAGCTCCATCCCATCCTGATCGCCGGCATCATCCATCATCAGTTTGAATCCATTCACCCTTTTGTAGACGGCAACGGCCGGGTAGGTAGGTTATTTACCTTGCTATATTTGCATTTGGAAGGCTGGGACTTCAAACACCTGATTACCCTGGAAAATTATTATGCCCAGGACCGGGTCAGCTATATTCAGGAATTAAGAAAAACCGGCGAAAATTTTGCAGATAAACAAACGGCTGACCTCACGTCCTGGCTGGAATACTTTACCGTGGGATTCCTGGAAGAGGCTCAGAAGGTCAAGGAACAAATCCTGCCGATTGCTTTGGCCGGAGATGCCGGCCAGGTATTTCTGGACAAAGATGAGTTGCGGGTTTTGGATTTCTTGGCTACCATGGGAAAGATGAAGTCAACCGATGTGGCAGACATTTTATCCATTCCCCAGCGCACGGCCCAGGCCAAAATTAAAGACCTCGTAGATAAAAAGGTCATTCAACCCCAGGGCAAAGGACCAGCGACGTTTTATACGCTATTTCATAGAACATGAAGCACATAACATGGAACAAAAAATTGATCGCAATCAGCCATTTCATCACCGATTAGAAAATAAGATGGACGATTATGTGCATTACATTTACAAAATCAGTAGAAAGTTCCCTAAAGAGGAACTCTACGGTGTGATTTCTCAAATAAGACGAGCTGCTCTATCCATAATCCTAAACTATATTGAAGGGTATGCCAGAATGAAATCAAAAGTCTATCAAAACTTTTTAGAAATATCTTACGGTTCATTAAAGGAATCAAAATATTTACTCAAATTCTCTTATGAGGAAAAATATATTACAGAAAATGAATTCCAAACCGGATCACGAAAAGCCGATGAAATTGGGGCCATGCTGTGGAGAACAATAAAAGGATTAAAGCAATAAATAAGTAGATTGTTCTATGCTCCATGTTCCATGTTCAATGCTTGTGAATAAACAAACCGTATCCTTCACCACCTCCGATCAGGTGACCATCAAGGCCGACTATTATAAGTCCGATCTACCCGTGGGTCACACCATTCTGGCCCTGCACATGATGCCGGCTGACCGCTCCAGTTGGCAGACGTTTGCTGAACAAGCTACCCAGGCCGGTTACAACCTGCTGGCCATTGACCTGCGCGGGCACGGAGAAAGCACCACCCAAGGCGACCAGGTACTTGATTTCCAGCAATTCACTGATGAACAACACCAACAATCCATTTTGGACGTAGAAGCAGCGGTTGATTACTTGGCTCAACAATCAGTCGATACTCAACGATTGACCCTAATGGGCGCCAGCATCGGGGCGAACCTGGCTTTAGAGTTCTTGCAGACCCATCAGGAAATTGCTACCGGAGTCCTGATTTCGCCGGGCCTGAATTACCGGGGCATTGAAGCAGACAAATTAGCCGCGGGACTGTCCGGGTCTCAGTCAATCCTCCTCATCAGCGGTCAGCAGGACGAATACCCCCATAACAGCTTGTTACAACTAAAGACCATCATCCCGGGAAATAGCGAGACTATTGTTCTCCCCTCCGCGTCTCACGGGACCAATTTGTTTAACGATCACCCTAAACTGATCATCCGCATCCTCTCCTGGCTCAACGAAGAACTGACTCTCTGAACCTCTTTAGATCAATATCAACACTTGGTTATCATTCACATAACAGACCCCTGAATCAATCTTAAATTTATTTTGTTCCTGATTCTCCCCTGTCATGTTAATTTCTCCCCCCACCAGGGAAGCAAAACAATCGGCATGATTGGTCAACACCTGCATCTCACCCGTGACTGCGGGCAAAGTCACCTTTAACAGGTGATCATAAGTTTTGGTTTCTCTTACCGAGGTGATGATGCACTGCAACATAAAAATTAACCTTGACGATCCGCCGGTGGTTTACTTAACTTCATCCAGCGAGCCGATCATATACAACTTATCCAGATCCACATCATCGAACTCGCCATTGAGAATTCTTTCACACCCTGACAAGGTTTTTTCCAAGGGCACATAAACCCCTTTGACTTGGCTGAACTGCTCGGTCACAAACAATGGTTGGGTGAGAAATCTTTGCAATCTTTCCGCCCGCTTGGCCAGTTGCCTGTCCGAACGGGACAATTCATCAATTCCCAGAATAGAAATAATGTGAGAGAGTTCCTGATATTGTTGAAACATCGCTTTCACTTGAGTGGCCAACCGGTAATGCCGTTCGCCAATCACTTCTTCGTCCAAACTCAAAGCCGAAGACCGCAAAATGTCCACTGCAGGGTAAATGCCCTTTTCTGCTATCTCTCGGGACAACACCAGTGAAGTATCCAGGTGAGAAAAAATCGCGGTCACGGCCGGATCAGTCAAGTCATCAGCCGGCACATATACCGCCTGTAGGGAAGTAATGTAATTGGCGCTGTTGGCTTTGATCCTTTCCTGCAACAAAGCCAGATCTTTTTCCAAGGTGGCCTGGTAGCCTAATTCTGACGGCACGTGTCCCAGCATGGCTCCGATCTCCATGCCGGCCATGGTGTAGCGAAAAATATTATCCACGAATAAAAAGATGTCTTTCTGCAACCCGTCTCTGAGATATTCCGCGGCCGTGACCGCTGACAACCCCACCCTGTACCTGACCCCGGCGGTCTCATCCATCTCTCCGAAATATAAAGCCGTGTTGGGCAAAGCTTTTAGCTGATCCAGAGTCTGATATAAGTCCTTGCCCTCTCTTTTTCTTTCTCCAATGCCGGCGAAAATCGCATAGCCTAGGTTTTTTAAAGCAATATTGTGAATCAACTCGGTGACCAACACCGTCTTGCCTACCCCGGCCCCACCGAACAGGCCTACTTTGTCGCCCATGCGAAAAGGGACTAGCAAATCAATCACCTTAATTCCGATTTCCATCACCTTGGTGGTGAGCAATTTCACATCCAGGCTGACCTTACTGGAAGTCAAAATCGGTTTTTTGGTTTCGGCATGAAATTCTTCCTTGCCCAAAGGCTCGCCGAACAGATTAAACATCTTGCCTAAAATGTCTTTGCTCAATGCCACGGACAAGATCTCGCCTTCGGAGTAAATGTTTTCACCTTGGGATATCTGTGAGCTGCGTTTCAGAAAAATGGCCCTCATGGTATGAAAGTCCTTTTTCTCCACCGCCTCCAAATAATTAACCCTTTGCTCGTCAAACAGCAAACTATTCTGAGGCGGTAATTCTCCCTGAAAGGTAATTTCAGCCACGTCGCCTTTAATTGAGGTTAATACTCCGGTCATCATAAATACTGGTTTGATTTGGTTTTATTACAGAATTTACGCAGCCTTTCGTCATCCTGAACTTGTTTCAGGATCTCCGGAGGGACTCCGTGGATGCTGAAATACCTGTCCGCCTTTGGTGGAAATTCAGTATGACAATAAACTAGCAGATTCTTTAACTGGACTCCTTCAAGACAGATTTCTGTGAATGGAAAATATTTCCAGTTGTTTCTGGGTCATTGTTTGTCTCCGGGCTTTCAAAAACTCCGCGAACATCTGTCTCACCAGCCGATCGCTCATCACACTGGCGTGCTCCATGGCCACGGTTCTGGCTGACAACTCTGATAATTTAGTTTCCATAATAATTTGGTAAAAGAACACCTTAATATACTTTTGCAACAACCGGTCAAATAGCTCCTTTTTCGATCCTTCAAAAACGGGCAGGCCTTCTGCCGATTGAGAATTTGTTTTCCCTTGCTCACCTAACCGGTGGTCAAAGTTAAACGGCACCAGGGTGGCAATCGTGGGCAACTGCTGAGCGAGCGAATCGAATTGGGGATACAACACATCTACCTGATCAAAACTTTGATTTCTAATCCCTTCAAAGACCATCTCCATCAACTGAGAACTCTGCGTTTCTTCATTGTCGAAATCCTGCTGCGCATAAAACTTCCACCACTTCATTTCCTCTTCCATTAAGAATCTTTTGCCTTTGTCTCCGCGCAAAATTATATAATGATAATCATGGCTGACTGATAATAAATGGCTGACCAGATTATGCCACAACCCGCCCACCAACCCTTTGTCTCCGGCCAAGATGATCAGGGCTTTTTTGTGAGCCGGATGGCGGGGCGGGATCAGCAGATAATGATCCGCGGGCAGATAGAAATTTAATAAAGTACCCAAGACCGTGTCCAGATAATTCAGATACTGCTGCATGGCAGCTACTTCTTTTTTCAGGCTGGAAATGGACGAAGCCGCCACTTTTTCCACTGTTTTCACCGTTGCGGACACATCCTGGAACCCTCGAATATTTTCTTTGTAACTAATATAAGCTTTCATATATTTTGGCTGATCAAACATTAAGAAACTCCTGCTTGGCGTCATTAACAAAGGCCGTAATCTGTTCTTTAATCTCATCGTCAAATTTTCCTTTGAGAATTTTGTCCACCAACTTGAAATACTTACCCCGGATTAATTCCAGCAACAACTTTTCAAAATCAAACCATTGATCGCTGGCCACGTCATCGAAAAATCCCTCCTCCACCACATAAAAAAGAATTACCTGTTCAGGCCAGGTCACCTGCGTGTGCTTATCTTGCTTGAGTAGTTCCCAAATCAAATCTCCCCGGTGAATCTTCTTTTGGGCCTCGATGCTGACCACTGTTTCTAACTGGGACAATTTCTGCAGTTCTTTGTGTTGCGCCAAAGCCAGGCGAATGCCTTTGGTATTTTCCTGTAAAACTTTGGGTTGAGCTACAGATCCGACTCTGGATACGGATAATCCCACGTTCACTGCCGGTAAAAAATTTTTCTGAAATAACCCCCGCTCCAAATATATTTGCCCGTCGGTGATGGAAATCAAATTAGTGGGAATAAATGAAGTAATATCTCCTTCGTGGGTTTCCACGATCGGCAGGGCGGTCAGTGATCCCCCGCCTTTTTCTTCTGATAATTGAGCCGCCCTTTCCAGCAAGCCAGCGTGCAAAGAAAAAATGTTCGCAGGATAAGCTTCCCTGCCCGGAGGCCGGTCAAACAACAAGGAAACGTCCCTATAGACTTTGGCGTGCTTGGATAAATCATCAAATACCACCAAGGCATCTTTGCCCTGATCCCGGAAATATTCGCCAATGGCGCAGCCCAAAAACGGAGCCAGATACTGTTGGGCAAAAGAATAACTGGCCGGGGCAGCCACAATAATTGTGTATAAAAAGGTATTATTTTCCTCAAATAAATTAACCAGTTCCCTGAGCTTGGTTTCTTTATGACCGCATAGCACGTAAACACAATAAACCGGCTTTTGATCGTGCTTTTGATTCATGATCACATCCACGGCCAAGGCGCTTTTCCCCAATTTTCGGTCCCCGATAATCAGTTCTCTTTGACCTCTACCCAGCGGCAAAGTAGCATCAATGATTTTTACGCCCGTTACCAGAGGCCGATCCACTGCCTGGCGGTCAATAATCAGAGGAGCATCTCTGAAAACAGTCAGTTTTTCACCTGAAACAGGACCTAAACCATCCAACGGCTGACCCACGCCGTCAATCACCCGGCCCAGATGGTGATCCGAAATCTGGCTGGTAAAAATTTCTCCGCTGGCAAACACTCTTTGATCAGGATTAAAGTCGTCATTAAAAAACAGCGCTTCTACATGATCCTCATCAAAACCCACTACCAAACCCACTTCGTTTTGCCGCTCATCCCGCAAAGTCTCGTGCACAAAAACTCCGGGGAGATCTTTAATTTTAGCCACTCCTGCAAAAAAGGAAATGATTTGGCCACCTGCGTTTTCCATAAATTGTTTGGGGATTACTCATCTGACCCTAAAAGGGTTATAGAGATGTGTGCTTATTGTTGGGTCTCTAAGTGTTCAATATCCTCTAATTTCGTCTTAATCTGAGCGATGATTTTTTGTTTTTCCTCATTGGCTTCTGTACTGGCCCGGTGCTTGATTTCTTCAGCGATTTCCTCAGCTTCCTCAATAATCCTTTTGGACTTCAGATTCAGATCAGCCTCCTGCTGACGCTTATGATTCTCAAATTCCTCCCGTTCTTTTTCCAATTGCCCCTGCAACTCCTTAACCTTATCAAAAGCCTGATTTTCTTTTTCCAGCCGCTTGATAATCGGTCGATACAGAAAGCGATTGAGAATTATCACCAACAGCCCAAAATTAATCACTTGAGCCAACAGCAAATTCCAATCTACTCCTAATGATCCTAAAAATCCCATAAACAAAGTATTTTAAACAATTTAATTCGGGGACACGCCGATGCGTCTCTGTGGAGAAGCTGTCAGATTAGCCAATCGACTTATTAGACAAACTTCAACACCAAGGCGACCACCAAGGCGTAAATGGCGATCGCTTCCGCAAAAGCAATCGCGATCACCATGGCTACCTGGATCCTTTCTGAATTTTCGGGATTGCGGGCCATGGCCATAACTGCCGCGGCGCCGATCAACCCGATGGCCAGAGACGGACCGATAGCTCCAATCCCCATGGTAAAGGCTGACGGATTTTGTAACATAAATTTACACCTCCTTGCTGTTTTCTCCATTAACAGATGCTTGTCCTTCTGGATTAACTGTCTTTGGGGCAGGCTTAAACTCGTGGATATTGACTTGGGTGCTGATTCTGATAAATGACAAGGTTAAAATCGTGAAAATAAAGGCCTGAATCACTCCCACAAAGATTTCCAAGACCATAAAAGGCAGGGGAATGAAGTAGGGGGTAATAAATGCGATTACTAATAATAATACCTCTCCGGCAAAGATGTTGCCAAATAACCGGAAAGAAAAAGATAGTACCTTAATCGCTTCTGATAAGATTTCAAAAAATCCCAGGATCAGGTTGATCGGACTGGTGAAGTCAATGAAACGTTTGCTATATCCTTTGAGGCCCAAGGTGTACAAAGAAAAATACTGAATTGCAGCTACTGAGACCAAGGCCAGGGCTAAGGTGGTGTTCAAATCGCTGTTCGGAGATCTTAACAGGGGAAAATGAGCCTCTCCCATGTTGACATAAAAGGATCCTAGAAAGCCGGGAATTAAAGCCAGTAAGTTCGCGGTCACAATAAACAGGAAGAAGGTGGCCACCAAGGGAAAAATTTGGGTCGACAACTTTCGGTCGTTAGTCACCATATCCGTTAACTTTAATAATTCCAACACCAAAATCCGCAGTCCTTTGACCACAAACAATTCATCACTCCAACTCATGGACCGGATTACTAACGCCGTGCCTATGAGCAAGCAACTCACCAGCACTGAAGTCAACAGCGTGTTGGTAATCTGAAAATTTCCTATGGCAAATATATATTCCGGTTGTAAAGCAATGTTAATCATGGTCGTCTCCGTGGATTAAAGGATGCAATAAATGATAAACGTCATAAACTGTCACCACCAAACCCAAAATCACTCCGGCAAGCAAAAACAGCGGATGAGTATGCAAATATTTGTCAGCGTACAATCCCAGGAGTAAGAACCCGGCAATGGAAAAAGCGATCAAAAAGCCCATTTGCATGGCAATCGACAACGCGTAAAAAAATTTCTGATTCTTATGCATAATTCCATTCTAATCCCCCCATGGTTGCAATTACAACCTGGTGCCAAGCAAAGTATTCAACTTCCAACTAGAAGCAATTTCAAAACCCATTTCGTGACCTGTCATCCTGGAACGAAGTGATAGGATCTCATTGTAACTCAATCTAAAGCCATCGGGATTCTATCGGTCCGATATTCACCGGACCTCCAGAATGACGAGGTTTTGAAATAGATTCTACTCACCATCGGTTTGTACCTCAGATACATAAACTTTAAGCATGTAAAGTCCGATTTTCAACCCAAATAAAAACGCGATTTTCCAGTTTCCTCTACAAAATAACCCAATCTGTTATATACTATGTTCGTTAATCAGCCTAAGCCAGAAATTTACTGCCCTTTTATACTCAAAAAATCCATATGAAATGGCTACTTGATCCCAGTGAATACCCGTTTCCCAATCCCAGAATCGACGGTTGGAAAAAACTGCTTGAAGTTAAAGCTCGGAGCGTGGACATTTTTGTCTTCCCTTTGGAAGTGTTTGACTATTACCTGAAAAATGAAAAATTGCCCGCAGGGTTTATCAAGGCTTTAACTAAACAAAGTGAAAAAATCATTGAGGATTTTCCTTCACATGCCGCAGTGGTCAGACGGGCTTTCGTAGTTCCCGGATTAGAAAATCCTCCCGGTCCCCGGCTTCTGGGTCTGACCACTCCTGATCACGTCGTCAAAGCAGTGGAACAGCTGTATTCTTTTGCTATCAAGCAAAAATATCATGTTAATCAGCCCAATCAGATCAGTGGTTGGCTGGAACCGCCTTCTTTACTTTTGGACATCGATCAATATCGAAAAGACTCTTCCCAAGTGCAAATTCCTTATGGCGGGTATGCAGTCAGTGAAAATGGCCATGTGCAGATTTACGCTGTTTACGGAATTAACGAAGGAGTCCAGTCATTGGTTGCCGATAGCTATCAAGTTGAGGCTCGTCGAGGAAAGTTTTTTGTCAACCAAAAAGACATACCGCAAAAAAATCTCATGCTCTGCACCACCAAACAAAAGTCAACCCAAAAATATCAGGTACCTACCGACCTTCAGCTGGATCAGGTATTAGGAGATAACGAAATTCTGGAAGTCGCTCGGGTTGTTTATCAGTTATCCCAACTTTACGGCCCTCAAAGAGTAGAATTTTCCACTTATGACCAGGGAATTTGTTTTAACGAAGTGGCCGATTATTACCGGAAAGAATCCAAGTCAACCAAAGATCTGGAAATTTCCGGAGAAGTAGTCACTATTGCCAACCTTAAGGATCTTAAACAATTATCCAAAATCGACCCCCAGCAACTGGAAAGCGGCCAGAAAATTATTCTGGTTGATGAACAAGTCATCAGTTCTCGCAATTATGACGTCCTTGGCACTTTGGCTCATTGGAAAGACAAACTTTATATCCTCTATCCTGGTGTGGCCGCCACTCAACACGCCATGCGCATCTTGGCGGACAAAGGCCACCGGGCATTTTTAGTTGGGTCACAGAAATTCAATCCCGGAGACCAAGTCCAGATTACCAATCGCGGAGGCAAAGTCAGGGTCATTAATTTAAGTAAAACTGAAAATCAAAAGACCGTATCCCTTTGGGATGCCAGTTTAATCGGGGTGGATCTTTGCGGAGGTAAGGCCACTCGGCTTTCTCAGGCTAAAACCGCCGGCTTTCAAGTACCCCACGGATACGTCTGTACTACCCTGGTTTTTGATGAAATCCTCAAACTTCTCCACATCAAATCATTGTCAGTCGATCATTTTGATAAGTATTTCCACAAAATTACCCCAGATAACCAGGCCATCACCGCCATCATTGGCCCCCTGTTACCGGATTACCGACAAGGAGACCGAGTTTACAGCGTCAGGTCCTCCTCCACCATTGAAGACACTTCGCAGCACTCATTGGCTGGTATTTTTGACAGCTTCCTTAACGTCAACACCCAACAAATCACTCCCAAAATAATTGAAGTCATCCGTTCTTCATTTCATCCCAGGGCAGCCAAATATCTGCAACATCATCCCGAACTGGTTTCGAAATTAAAAATGGCGGTCATCATTCAGGAGATGGTTCAGGCTAAATATGCCGGGGTCATCTTCGGGGCTAAAATTCAGACTGGTGAACATTACATCGTCCAAATTGAAGCCGGTCAAGGTTTAGGTGAACAAGTTGTTTCCGGTTCAGCCAAAAAGGTAGAATATATCAGCTTTAATCGCCAGGAAAAACAACTCGTCGAACACCGGGGACCTCAATATCTTTCCTTGGCTCAAGCGAGGGCGCTGTTTATGTTATCTGAACGCTTACGCAGCGAATTTGCTGATATACCGCAAGACATTGAATGGGCGATCGACCAAGATGACCAAATTTGGCTACTCCAAAGTCGTGATCTACTACTGACCGGTAAGCAACCTGACGTGAATAATAAAAAATAGACTGGTATTCGATGCGGAGGATCTGTTTTAAGCAATAATTTGGGACTTAAAACTAACCAGGGCATTCAGCAGCCCTGATTTAAGCATCTGATTAGGAGTTAACGGATTCGGACTTTCACAACGCAGGAGCTCGGATTCGGGTGAGACTTGACTACCCTGAGCAGACGAAAAGAGCAGAAAATGTTCAGGTCGTTTAACATGAGATATTCGGTAGGTTTGTTCGATAAACTTCAATTCGTCGTCTTTAGTTAATTCATAGATTCCGGGTTGTAAGGATTTCTTGATGGTTACCGACTGGGGTTGATTATTGCGCAAGATGAGTTGGCTACCGGTAATTTGCATATTCAGGCGCATTCGTATTTCTTCGGGATCCTGAAACAAGTTCAGGATGACATTTTTGTGCGAAGGTAACCAGCTTAACAAGTGATAAAAGAGCAGAGGAGTCGCATTGGAGTTGATCTCTAACTGAGTATAAAAACTGGTAGAAGCAGTTAAGCGGGCATTGATTTCCAGCAGATAGACTTCTCCGGAATTTTCCTCTACCAAAAAATCCAGACCAAAATAACCTTGATATCCTGATGCGTGCATAGTCTCCCCTACTCTATTGGTAACCTTTTGCATCTCTGCTAATTGTTCCTCATGTAACCCTGTTGCCGGCCAGCTGCGCCCGCAGGTAGCCAAAGGAGAAGCACTGAACTCCGGATGCGGTCGATTGATTTGTAAAGCCGGCGGGCTTTGCAATACCTGGCCATTAACCACGCAAGCGTTATTCAAGTAAGTAGTGCCAGATAAATAGGGGCTGATTTTTACCTTTATATTGCCGAATTTGGCCTGCAGTTTCTGTAAATCCTCCGCCTCGCGGATGATAAAACTGGACTTGCCTGCCCATCCCCGGGAAAACTGGATCACCGCCGGGGTCTTTAATTGCGAAAACTTCACTTCCTGCAACAACTTGATTTCCGCAGGCATCAGTTTTAATTCAGAGTCCTTTTTACCCAAATCTGCCAGACGGATTTTATCTTCAAATTGACGAGCCACCTTGGCCTGGTTACCGATCTGTAAGTAACCTGCCCGTTCACAAATCTGATCTATTTGCGGCAAAGGCTTAAAATACATCACTCCCGGTTGATTGCCTTGGCTTTGCTGGGCAATGTAGTCCACCACTAGCTGATTTTTGAGTAAATGGCCGGTATTTTTAGGAACTTTTAGTTCCGGAGACTGCTTTTGTAAACAAAATACTTTTGTCTGCTGGCTCACTAAATCAATCAAAGGATGATCTTCCAGACAGATAATATGGTAGTTGGGTAAATATGCTTCCAGTCCCAGCGCCCAATGAATTTCCGGAGTGACAAAAAAAATGGGCTGGGTTATAGAACGACACAGATCATGGATGCTTTCTTCCATACTTCAACGGTATTGATCTCCTGATTTTAAGCTCTGGTGGCCTCGTGGTCTAGTAGTTCTCATGATAGGTATCCCAACGCCTTCAGGGATACCCAACCGTCTTGAGAAATAATTAGGTGGTCTAGAATCTTAATATCCAGAATCTCGCCTGTTTTAACCAACTTGTTGGTAATTTCCCGGTCATCAGTGGAAGGTTGGGGATCATTTGAAGGGTGATTGTGAGCCACGATTATTGAAGCTGCCGCACATTCGATGGCCGGCTTGAACACCTCGCGGGGATGCACCAGCGACCCGGTGAGATGCCCGACAGAAATGGTTTCCTGGCTGATTAACCGATGCCGGGCATTAAGATACAAGGCCACAAAATGTTCTTTCTTCTGGGTCTTTAGTCCGTTTAACAGATTGATTACCCGTTCGGGAGAAGTCAACGGGAGTTCGGAATCCGTTTCCTGCGCCCGTTTGGCCAACTCAAAAGCAGCCATAAGTTGAGCAGCTTTTGCCAAGCCTAAACCCTTCACCTGCTTTAAATCCTCTAAAGATACCTGCCACAATTTATTCAAAGAGTATTTGCCCAATAAAAATTTGGCTAATTGAATTGCACTCTTACCTCTGACTCCTGTTCTTAAAATCACCGCCAACAATTCTGCGTCTGTCAGGCCTTCGGGTCCCTTTTCCAGTAATTTTTCCCTGGGTCGCCGGTGACTGGGGAGTTGCTTGATGGACACCATATTGACCTGTTTATGTTATCTGTTCCACGCCCTTGTTCTATGTTACTTGTTCCTTGCTACGTGGGTAGTCCTGCCACATGCTCCAATGTCTTTAACACCGTGTGGGCTGTCTTTTCCCAAGTGAACAAGGCCGCGTGTTGAATTCCCTTATCTGCCAATTGGTAATATTCCTCACTGTTAAGATCCAGCATTTTCCCCAACTTGTCCGCGATATCATCAACGTTATGCGGATCGCAAGTGTAGCCGGAGTGGCCTAAAATTTCGGGTAATGAAGAAACCTTGGAAACCACTGCCGGGGTACCTACGGCCAGAGCCTCGATCACCGGAATGCCAAAACCTTCATATAAAGCCACCAAAGCCAGACATCTGGCTCCGGCCATCAGGGCAGGCAAATCCTCGTCAGGCACATAATCAGTAAATATCACCTGATCTTCCATTTGCAACTCCTTAACTTTGGCAAAAATCTCATCATAGAGCCAGCCCTTTTTACCGGCAATCACCAGTTTCAGATTTTCAAAGCTGATGCTCTCGTCATTGGGCTTTTCACCTTGCCTTTTTTCCATCGCTTGCTTGAAGGCGGCAATTAAATTAGGCAGATTCTTGCGCGGTTGTAGAGTTCCCAAGTATAAAATGTAGTCACCCGGAATCTGATATTTTGCTTTTACCCGATTAATTTCCTCATCCGGTTGAGGGAAAAAGTAGTGCTGATGATCAATCCCCATATGGGCCACCGTCACTTGCTGGTCAAATTTATTGTAATGCTTCAAAATGTCATTCTTAGTGTGCTGAGAAATGGCGATCACATGATTGGCGCGATTCACGGACCGCTTGGTCCAGGATTTCAGTTGAGCCAGATCCTGTTTCTTAAAGTATTCGGGGAAGTCAAAATAGGCCGTGTCTAAAATCATGGTTACCAAAGGCACAGGACAGATTAAGGGCGCGTAATGTCCGGGAGAAAAAAATATATCTAACTTTGGCCTTTCAGACAACAACCGTAACGGTAACCTTAAAATAGTCCACATTCTTTGCATGGGAATCACCTTATATTGCCAATTATCAGTTGCTTTAGGTAGATCTTCCAAAGGGGTATTTTTAAGATAAACTATCCATTTGTGAGCGACTTCAACCCGGTCAGGATTTTCTTCGTCGGTTAAAGTCTTTAACCCGTGCAGCAGCTTAAAAGCTACCATGTTTGAACCCACGCGTTGTTTCACATTGGCCTCATTACCGTCAATCCCGATTACTAATGGTTGCCTTCCCTCCTCATGCAATTTTTCATCAGCATGAATCTCATGCAAGGTTTTCTGGTCGAGTTGTTTAACGGCGGGTTGGGGTTTATCGTCTGCCATCGTTATAATTTACTTAACATTTTAATGCCTTGCTTAGCATAAAATTGGTCATCTTCACGAATATTGTATTCTGAATCTGATAATTCATCAAAAGTAAACCATTTATACTCCTTATGTTCTTGGGTATTTAATTTAACTTTATCAGATTCCGGTCTAGCGTAATATACCATCTTAACATCCCGATGAGCTTCATTAACCTTAGAAAGGTTCATATAGACCGGAGTATATAGCGATTCAACTATGTCTTTATCTAAATTGAACCTGGGTTTATTACCATAGATCTTAACTTGTAATCCACACTCTTCTTTTATTTCTTTAAACAATGCTTGTTCAGGATTTTCGTTTAGTTCTATATGACCGCCTATCGGCAACCACCTGTTAAACAAATTATGAAAAACGAAGAGGACTTTATCCTTGTAAACGAGGTAAATTGCCACGGTAAAATCAATTAAATTGCGGCTATGAGGCATATTTAAACCAATTTTTATTTTTTCAGAACTAATTAATAAAGTGGATAAACGTACAGATCAACCGGGTAAAACCACCTTAAAATTACAAAAATTTTAGCCATAGTGTAGAACATTGCCCATAAATTTATTAAATAAATAAGCCATTTTACCAAAATAGATTTATTGCGGACTTTGATTGAAGAATAAACCAGATAAGGAAATCCTATCAGAATCCACAAAAGCAATAGTAACCGAAGTATATTGGTTAAAAATGTGAACAATCTTAGGAAAGCAAACTGTTCAAAGTCAGCCCGAATAACATACTTAAGTACCGCAGGTAACACCATAAAAGTAGAAATAAACACCGAAAGATAAATGACAATGATCAGAAAGTCAGATTTTTTGAACTTAAGACTCATAAATATTTAGAGTTTCTATGCGACTTTTTCCCAGCTAAATTTATAAATGAACTTTAACCAAATGCAAGCCCTAATTAATAACTGAAATCACCGAGACCAAAAGACGCTTGAACGAATAAAGCAACCACAAAAGCCGCAGCTGTAAATATGTAACCGATAAATACAAAGAGTAAATTTGATGCCATCATATTTACCGGGCGCTTTTTGAGCCAGTTAACGAGTAGGATCACCAAACTTGTTAACCCATAAAGGCCATTAACTAAGACTACCAAGGCAAGCAGTATTTGTGCCACGTTCCAAGCAGAGAACAATAGTTGAGTAATTATTTCGCTTTGAGTTACATGTAAGATCAACAGTAATAAAACAACTACGGTATAAATTGTAGAAGCTCCGGTTGTCAGCCATAATATTTTATAACGATTAATTTTAATCTTGTTCATAAATATTTAGAGTTTCCCTGGCCGTTTTTTCCCAGCTAAATTTCTTCAACTGCTCAAATCCTCTTTTAATTAATCTGTTTCTGTCCGCCGGTTTTAAGTTTAACATCTTTTGGATACCCTCACGAATACTATCGGTGGAGTAGGGGTCAACATAAATAGCCGCTTTACCTGCCACCTCAGGCATACTGGAAATTCTGGATGTGAGCACTGGTATTCCGCAGGCAAAAGCTTCTAAAATTGAAATTCCAAACCCCTCGTATAAAGATGGGTACAGGAAGCCGCTGGATCCGCAGTAAAGGCGGGGAAGGTCTTCGTCTGGTACATAACCTATCAGTTGCACATTGTCTGTTTTAACGAGGCTCTCACCCCATCCTACTTTGCCGGCAATGACTAGGTTAGTTTTCCCAAGAGGACCCCTTCGGGGCAGTTTTGAGTTTTGAAGATCAGAAAAAACTTTTAGTACGCTAGCGAGATTTTTCCTGGGTTCTCGAGTCCCCACCATCAATAAGTAGTTACCCTCAATTCCATATTTCTGTTTTACTTCCTTAACTTTGAATTTTGAACCTTGAACTTTGAATTTATCATCCACCGCTTCATAAATTACCGTGCTCAGCTCTTCCGGATAGTGCAATAATTCAATCAAATCATCTTTAGTGGATTTTGATACCGCAACCACCTGCAGTTTCTTTTCTTTAGCTCTTTTCAAACGTTTGATCATCGTTTCTTTATAGGGATATTGCTGCAAATCCGGCCGTTTTAAAAAGAATAAATCATGAATAGTAAGAACTGTTTTCGCCTTCGTAGGAGCCAAACTCCAGTCCGGACTGTGATAAACATCAATCGGGCCGAGTAGTTTTTCCAGGCTTAAAATATGCCAATCGTTCCAGAGGACCATTTGCATTTTAGGAGACAAAGGGAAAATTTTCAGCTGAAAATTTTCCCCTAAATTACTCTGTTGAAAAAACTCTTCCACTGCCTTTCTTTGCCTCAAAGTCCCGGCAAATAGCACATATTCATTCTGTCGATCAATCTTAGCCAACGCCCTCACCAAATTTTTGGTATACACCGACACGCCTGTACCGTAAACCACTGAAGAGATGTCAATCGCTATTCTCATGCAATTATTTTACCTTAATTTTACTTCTCACATTTTAGTTCTATCCTGTTTTTTGATACACAAACACAAATCCTACCCCTCTAAAGTTCAGAGTATCAGTTAATTCATATCCATGATTGACCAGCCAGTCCGGGATTTTTCTTTCTGGGTCGCTCAGATCCGACAGATACTCAAAGTGATAGATCGTGTTTGCGCCTTTGAGTTGATGGTCCATGATTAAATTGGAGTCGTTATCAAATACTAAATGGGGGACTAAACCTAAAGCATGAACCCAGGGAACAGTCACGAATTGACTTGCATACCAGCTATAGGGAGCAAAAGGTTCGGGAAATGCAAAAGTTACCATAGATCCAGGATTTTGGGCTACTTTTTCCTCCACCGTTTTCACTGCCGTGCGCCAATCTTCCCTCTGAAAATTCGGATTGGCATAATACAGGTACGACCCTAACAAAGACATAATTACGACTCCGCTGGTCAGCACAGTCTTCACCCGGGCATGTTTGACTTGTTCAATGCCAATCGCCAGCAATAAATACATGGCCGGCAGGGTGAATATCAATCTCCACGGGCCATTCACCGGCACCCAAAAGGAAATTAACCAGGCAGCTACAATGGGCACAACTAACCAATACCAGAGAAGGCTGACTTTTTTTGAATTAATGCGCACCGTTTTGAACAACAAAGGAACCACAAACAAGCCACTGACTAACACCAACCCTGCGTACAACCACTTGTTGCTGAATGTAATCCTGCCCAACACGAACTTAGCATAAGTTAAAGGAAAGGCTTTCCAGGCTCCCGGACTGCTTAAAGTTCTCCATCCGGGCCAGATAGAAGGCAACTTTACCCCTGATGAAAATTGAGTGAGAAATTGGGGAACCCAAAAACTAAACCCCAAGAGCGAAACAAGTAAACTATTGAGCCATGGTCTGAAACTGCTTTTTTCAACCCGCCAAAGATATACAATTTCTACCACCAGCATCAAAGGCAACAAGTAAAAAGTATAAAAACAGGCGATCAGCACCAGGGTATGCCAGAACCAGCGTTTAGTCAGCAAACAATAAATCAGCAAACTTGCCAATAACGCGGCCAGACTATACATGCGCAACTCTTGAGAGTAATAAATGTGATAGGGAGCAATCGCCAATAAAAAAGCTGCCAAAACCCCTACAGATTTACCCTGAGGAAACACATATTTTCCCTTCTGCTTTACAGAACCCAGTAAAAAAATGACCCCCACGTTAGCTACCCCCAGCATCGCCGGCAACAATCTTAACCACCATTCGCCACTGCCCAAAACCATGGCAAAATGCACCAGATAATAAAACAACGGCGGTTGAAAATCAGTTTGTAACTGCCATTGAGCACTAAAGGGTCGGGCGCTGGCCATGGCCTGGGCAGCCTCGTCCAGCCAAAAAGATTGATCCAAATGAAATAACCGCATTAGCAGAGCCAACAACAGTATCGACAACAGGGTATTAGAAATCCGGATTTTTGAGAAGGAAAAATTGCGCAGCTTCATTGATGATGAGATGATGATACACCTTTAAGTCACTCCTTGCTGTCTGAGTGGAATTAGAGTTTTGAACCCGTCAGCTTTGATGACTACTTCGCCTTATTTCCCAGCATAATCATTTCCATGATACCTAAACTGATCCCTAAATCAAAAATAAGCTTAAAAATAAAAAATAAGGGTTCCCTGTATTTTACCGATTTATAAAGCCCGATGACTAAACTGACCGGGAATGAGGCCCTTGCCAAAGCAACCAACTTACCCACAAATTTGAGTTTATATTCTCTTTTGCCAACCCATTTCGCTTGCTGAAAGACGCCCGACAAGCGAGCCGGATTATGGTGATAAAATACTGCTCCGGGAGCGTGAATAGGTTTATAACCCAACTTTTTAACCAAAGTCCAAGTGTCGTTATAGCCCACATGGTCATACCCATTTACTCGCTGAAACTCTGACTTCAGGATGGCCCGAAAGTCTTCTCCCTTGTCAGGATAATTCAATGGCAATCTGCGCTTAGGTGCCAAATTTAGATTCCAATTCCAGCACCTGGCCCAGACATTGTCCCAGTTGGCCACAAACTCTTCCTTGCTAAAAGTCCCCTTGACAGCCTTCTGTTTGATTGGCTGAATCAAATGCTTAATAAAATCCTCGTCAAACTCCATGTCAGCGTCAACCAACACCAGTATTTCGCCTCTGGCCATCTTAGCGCCCTGATTCCTGGCAATCGCCGGACCCTGGTGAGCCTGATGCAACAACTTTACTTCAGGAAACTGCTTAATTCTCTTAACAGAAGCGTCTTTTGAGCCGTCATCCACCACAATGATTTCCATCTCATCATTGGTTTCCAGCTTTTGTTTTTGCAAAGATGCCAAACATCTGCCGATGTACTTAGCTTCGTTATAAGTAGGGATGATCACCGAGATGAGCATGGATGCCAAGAAGAACAATAAACTTTCCTCATGAGTTTACCCCAACCCGGAAGGTAAGTAAATCAAGAGTCACACGGGGATTATTAGTTTTTTCAAACCGATAATTATGATATCACCAGGTTGGGTGGTAAAATAGCATCGTGGATCCCGATGATGACGATTACGATATTTTCAATCCTCAAATTGGAGGGGGCTCTATAATACCAAAGCATATGCCAAGCGAAGAAGAAAAACTATATCACGAACTAATAGGTAAATATCAGGGGACCATAGGAGAAACAGGAACAACCACAGAAAAAGTGATGTGGGAATCTGTCAATGCAGTTTTGCAACAGTTGGTGGACAAAGGGCATAGCCATTACTCCAGATTCATGATAGAGCCAACCAAATTGGGGCCAAGTGATTTTGTCAACTTTGGTTCCTTTCGCTCACAACTCATGAGTGCTTTACAAAGAATGTCACAAGATTTCGATTTGGCAGATCCCAGTTATTTAATCTATGAACATATGCCTAAATCTAACGCACAGATAAGTAATCAAGCAATCTCTTCACCCATTCAGAGCAATAACCAGAGTCAAACTCAACAGCAAAGCCAAGAAGTTGAATTGTCTATCGATCAGAGAATCTCGTTAATAGAACAAGAATTAGAAGAGAAACTTACTGAAGAACAGCTAACAGAAATAAAACCGACACTGGAGGAATTTAAAGCAGAACCGACTAAATGGAGTAAAGCTTCCAAACTAATCAAGGCTGTATTGGGACTCAGCAAAGATGTAGCTGTAGGTGTAATTTCAAATATTGTAGCTACTCAAATAGGTTTCCCCCAAGTTTAAGATAGCTGTTTTTCTCTCCCTAATCATCGTCATCTTGATTCAACCAGGGCGGTAGTGTAGTTGTGGTCTTAGAAGAAGCTACTCTCGGTGGGGTAGAGGTTGAGCTAGATGTCATAGTTTAAGATCTTTAACCATACTTGGGTGAGGTAGTGAAGCACCCGATACTGGAGTTGAATATAGTTTTGCGATATCAGGATCTACTTTAAATTTTAGATTACCCTTAAATTGATTATTGTATCTGTTTACCATCAGCTCCATCAATTTTGTATCTGTTTTTAGAACCTTCTTAAGTTTTTCCACAGCCAATTTGAAAGCTTCGGCAAATTGGTCTGCGTCTAAAACTAAATGATTGTTTTCAACAGTGAAGGGATCTGCTTTAGTTCGACTAATTCCAGCTGCCTTTGCAAAGTAATTGTGAGCCAACCCGTTGCGGAAAATGTTTACAAAATTCCTTCTATGTGGTTTTAACTTTTCTTTGAAATCATCTGGAAAATAGTCATCAATAAAACCCATTATGCTTGCTTGGGCATATCCTTTCTTGGGTAAGGACTTTCCTGAAAAAGTTAGTTGACCTAAGAATTCAACACATGCAAACGTATAGAGTGCAATGGGAAAATTGCAGTTACCAGCAGCTCCAGAGCGATGAGGAATGCTTGTTAGTCTCTCAAGATCGGTTAGCATCCAGCCATCAACGACTTCGGCTATAAAATAATCTAAAATTACGGTCTTATTTTTGTCCATACAATTTTATCTTTGGTTCCAATTATACATTCCAGCCACATATTCTTAAAGTTTCTAGGCTCAAGTAGTAAAATAAGAGAATGAAAGAGGAAGCTATCAAATTACTAGCCAAAACTGACGAAACTCTACTGCTCGGTAAAAAGGGATTAGCGAGAGTTACTGAAACAAATGAGGTTGAAAAAGAACTAAAGACTTTTTTGAATGCCAACTTAGATTTTGACTCAGAACTTGGCAGAGAATATGAGAAGTGGAGCAAAACCACTATTTGGAAGACTATCCCAGGGGATGGTTTTGCAAATCAAAGCTATATATCTCCTATAATCATGTTGAGAGATTTCCTTACAAGGTTTTTGGACGTGAGCGATATTCAAGCACCGCCCACACAACAATATGTTAAAACTGGAGAGGTCTACACAGGAAGAAAAGTTTTGCGGGACATTTTAAGCCGAGCAAAAAATAAGATTGACGTTCAAGATAACTATCTGGACCAAGAAATATTTGCCATCCTCCAACCATATTTTGAAAATAATGCAAATATCGAAGTTAGGCTCTTAACAAATCAAGCAAACAACGCTTTTAAATCCGACTTTGATGTTTTTAGTAAGCAGTATGGGAGAGCAAAAGCAAAGTACAACAATCAAGCCCACATCAGATTAATAATTTTAGATTCTAATGAGGTATTTAGTATTGGTCATTCCCTCAAAGACGTTGGAAAAAAAGCTGATGCAGTTTCAAAGATCGAGGATGATGATGCGAGGAAAAAGGCAATAGACGATTTTGAAAGTTGGTGGAAAAACGGGACTCAAATAAATTAATTTTCGAAAGCGAAGTCTGACTAAAAGCCATTAGGGGTTCGAACCTCGTTACCGGTATTTCTCATTTCCAGGCTAACTCCTAAAAAACAAAAAACCTGGCTCGTATTTACCTCACTGAAGCTCTGGCGAAGCGGGTCAGATTATTTATTTTCAGGCCTATTTGTCTAGTTTCTTCTGGGAGTACCCTTTTAGTTTTCTTCTTCCTGCCCCACTTTTCCACCAATTCTCTCGTTTTCTTGCTTCTTTTAATGATTCGAACTCTTCAATAAACAACACCCTAAAGGGAATTCTATGTTTTGTAGACTTAACTTGACCAGAATTATGTTGTTTAAGTCGCCTCGTGAAGTCGCTGGTTGAATCCACATATGTTCTGCCATCAGGCAAACTTTGCAGAATATACGTAGTAGCAGGCATTTTTATAATACAAGGGAGCGGGCCCCGCCCTCTGGGCGAGGTGCCTCGCTCAAGCGCCTTTGGCGACTTGAGCGGGATACGGGGGTCGAACCCGTCTTTCTACCTTGGGAAGGTAGCGTTGAGCCGCTCAACTAATCCCGCGAAGTTTTGCCCATCTCCACTTTTTCTGGGCAATACAAACCAACGAGCTCTGTCCAGCAGGTGACATAGCTGACGGTTTAATTAATTAAAGAGTTCTACGAACGAGATCTGGTTATCTGGGGATTGTCAGTTCCAATCCGGAATGAATCAAATCTGGGTTGGTTAAATGATTGGCTCTGGCGATATCCACCCATTTATAGCCGTCGTTATAAGCCCGGATGGCAATTTTCCACAAATAATCGCCTCGTTGAGTCGTATATTTGTCTCCTTCTATCGGGTTTTCCACTTGTGGTTGAGACGATGACGCGGCCTGTTTAGCCATTTCTTCATCGTATGACGTGGTGCTGGCACCTCCAATCGCCGGTTCCCGCTCCTTAACAGTCATGGGGTATGCTTTGGCCAATTGAGGAATGGTTAATTCCTCGTCTTTTACAATTACATTGGGATTGTTCAATTTATTGGCGGCGGCAATCTCTACCCATCCGTATCCGGTTTGGTAATATCTTTCAGCAATTCTCCACAGGTTATCACCTTGTCTGACTTTGTAACTGGTTGGCAATTCACCCTCAAACGGCGGCAATTCTTCAGCAGGCGTATCAGAAAATTCTTCTTTTTGGGCTTCATCAACAGGCACATTCTGATCTTCTACAGTGGGCAATTCTGCAGGTTTGGAACGGAAGTAATTAACTACCAAGCCACCAACGACAATCACTACTCCTAACCCTAACAACATGCTAATCATTGACTCATTGAGTTTAATAGTCTTCAGAATATTCTTTAGGGTACTTTCCATAACGGAATTAATAATCACTCCTTTCTAGGGCAGAAAAGCGATAATTAGTTACCAGTTTCAAGTTTTTAGCTAGTCTTTTCTTTTATAGTTTGTTGTTCAATAACCAGAAACTTTAAACTGGATACTTTATTGCGGGACCGACGGGACTCGAACCCGCGACCTCCTGCGTGACAGGCAGGCGCTCTAGCCAACTGAGCTACGATCCCTTTTCGAACAAACCCTAAGAAATGCCATTAACCAAATATCAATTTTCAAACAATAGATTAAATTCAAAATTCAAATAATCAAACTTTATTAACCTGATGCTCACAATATGAAATTTCTCTCGGTCAGTATAACAAAACATTGCTTTCAGTTCAATCACTCAGTATCATAAGAGGGAGACATGAAACCAAATAAAAACCCTTCGAATCAGGAACTTGCAGAAATCCTTCGAGCTGTAGCTGCTGCACTGGAAGTGAAAGGGGCCAGTCAGTTTCGCACCATTGCTTACCAACGGGCAGCAGATAGCATTGAACACGCGACTTCCGAAGTCAAAGATCTCTGGGACGACCACCAATTAGGACAGCTTCCGGGAGTGGGGGCCAGTATTGCCAGTCATTTAGATGAAATCTTCAGGACAGGCAAATCTAATCATTTTGAACAGGAACTCAAAGGTTTACCTCCAGGTATGTTTCCTTTACTCGAAGTCCCGGGGATCGGACCTAAAAGCGCCTACAAACTTAGTTTGACTTTAGGTCTTACCCGGGCCCATTCTGCCATCAGTAAGCTAGAAAAATCTGCTCAACAAGGGGAAATTAGAAACATTGAAGGGTTTGGAGAAGAGAGTGAAGCCCGGATTTTACAGGGCATTGAAGAGTTAAAAGGTCGGAGCAACCGGATCTTGCTTCACAAAGCTGATAAAACCAGTTCGGAACTGATCGACTATCTGACTAAGTTACCTCAAGTAAAGGCTGCTTATCCTTTAGGCAGTTTAAGGCGGCGGGTTTCTACTGTGGGAGACATTGACATTGCCGTAGCCTCCAGCGACCCCACCGGGGTGATCAAATACTTCACTAAATATCCCGCAGCTAAAAGAGTAGTCGAGGCAGGAGACGTGTCAGCCACCATTCTTTTGCCTGATAATATTCATGTCGATTTATTAGTTCAGGACCCACAAGGTTTTGGTAGCTTACTGCAACATTTCACCGGCTCAAAACATCATAATATCCACTTAAGAGAAATTGCCCAAAAGCAAGGCTGGTCTCTATCTGAAAAGGGGATCAAAAAGGTGAAAACGAAGAAATTAACCACCTTCAACACCGAAGAACAACTCTACGCTTTTTTTAAGATGGACTATATCCCTCCTGAATTACGGGAAGACAATGGCGAGATTGAAGCTGCTCAAAAAGGTAAGCTCCCCCAACTGGTTGAGTTAACTGACATCAAAGGCGATCTGCATGTGCACTCGGATTTTGACATCGAGCCGTCTCATGATCTAGGACTGAGCAGCATGGAAGTGATGATCACTCAGGCACAGCAACTTGGCTATCAATATTTGGGATTCAGCGAACACAATCCCAGCATGTCGCAACATAAAGACCAGCAAATCACTGATCTGGTTAAGAGGAAACAAGAGACAATAGCTAAGTTAAATGAAAAGCATGAAAAAAATGAAAAGACTGTGAAAATACTTAACGGGTTAGAAATTGATATTCGCCCGGATGGCAAATTATCCATCCCGGAAAAGGCGTTTGATTATCTGGACTTCGGTATCGCTTCGATCCACTCCAGTTTCCGTTTAAACAAACAAAAAATGACTCAACGCATCCTTGATGGTTTAAATCATCCCAAAATTAAAATCCTCGGCCACCCCACCGGCCGAGTTCTGAACGAAAGAGAAGGCTATGAATTAAACTGGGACAAAATATTCGACTACTGTCTTAAACATCATAAGTGGGTGGAAATTGACGCCTGGCCGGATCGTCTTGATCTTCCCGACTCCCTGGTCAGAGAAGCTGTTAATAGGGGAGTGAGACTAATCATCGACAGCGATTCCCACCAGGTGGATCACATGCAGATGTTGAAATACGGAGTTTCCGTAGCTCGCCGCGGCTGGGCAGAAAAAAAGGATGTCATCAACACGTTAACTTTTGCACAATTAATAAAGTTAATCTGATTTAACATGTCTCTGAAGGTTCTAAAATTCATTTTAGTCTGTTTATTAATCCTCTTATTTTTGCTGGGAATAGCTATTTTAAACAGACATTTCGATCTTGTTCGCTTTACCTGGAGAACGGAAGATGAACTAAAAATCACCCACGAAGTAAGCATGATTTTTTGTGACTATACAGGTATTTGGGTGAAGCGACTCCATCCTCTGATCAGAATTGTACTTGTTAAAAGATGTACCTTTATTTAAGATACCAATATGAGGAAAATCGTGCTGGCTTCAGCTTCCCCTAGACGGAAACAAATTTTCGCTTTAACCGGACTTAAATTTGAAATAGACCCTAGTGAATATGAAGAAGACTTAAGTTTGAACCTGCCACCCAAAGAATTAGTTATTCAAATGTCACAGGGCAAGGCCAAGCAAGTAGCCAAACATCATCAAAACGCCATTGTTATCGGTGCCGACACCGTGATCGTTTACCAGGGGGAGATAATCGGAAAGCCTCAAACACAATCCAGAGCCAAACAAATACTATCAAAGTTAAGCGGCCAATCTCATTCAGTGATTACCGGTTTTACCATCATAGACACCGCCAATAATCAGACAGTCGCCCAAGCTATAGAAACCCGGGTGACTTTCAAACAGTTATCACCCGAGGAGATAATTAGCTATGTGGAATCAGGTGAGCCACTAGATAAGGCCGGTGCTTATGCAATCCAAGGCCTCGGGGCAGTGCTGATTGAAAGGATAGAAGGCGACTATTATAATGTCGTCGGTCTACCTCTCTGTGCCCTGGTAAACCAGCTTAAAAAACTTGACATTTTTGTTTTATAATTAACTTATGCAAAATCCTCCCAACCCTAAAATCATGTTGCTGATTGCTGTTGGACTGGGAGTCGTGATTTTGGCTTTTGTGACCTATATCTACCTCAATTATATTGCCAAACCTTCACCGGCCCCGGCTAACCCCAACCCACCAGCAGCAGTTAACCTGACCCCGTCAGCTAATTTTTAAAATTTAGATATTAGAATATAGAAATTGTCTAGTAGGGAGGTGAATAAATTATGTTAATCCCAGTATTAGTTGTTCTCGTCTTACTCGCTGCCTACGTCCTGGCCACTTACAACGGTTTTGTGACCATGAAAACCAGGATCAAGGCATCTATTCAGGAAATTGGCAATCAATTAAAGCGACAAGCAGATCTCATCCCTAATCTTGAAAGTTCAGCCAAAGGCTATCTCAAACACGAAAAGGGAATTTTCAAGGAATTGGCCGATGCCCGCAAGGCCGTGGCTAAAGCTGCCGAATCAGGCAATCTAGACCACGCGGCCAAGGCGCAAGACATGCTCTCACAGGTGTTGCCTAAACTCCAGGTAGTGGTGGAAAGCAACCCCGAGATTAAAGGTGTCGAAGTCGTTTCCAAGTTGATGAATGAATTGCGTGACACTTCGGACAAAGTCATGTATGCTCGTCGCACCTTAATCGACCTGGTGGCTGACTTTAACATCAAGGTCAAGACCATGCCCAGCGCGCTGGTAGCCCAAATCTTCGGATTCAAAGAAGAAACCGGGCTGAAGATGGCCGAAGCCAGTGTTGCCGAAGCCACAGAGGTCAAAGCCGAGGATGCCAAGACACCAAAAGTCGATTTAAATTGACTTGAGCTTAAAACTCAAAACGCAAAGCTCAAAGCTGCAAACCCAAAATAACAACTTTAATTTTTAAGCTGTGGTTTTGAGCTTTAACTTTTTAGTTTTAAGTTTTTTACTATGATCAATATCTACGAACAAGTTGATGCCAACAAGCGCAAGAGTTGGCTGATTATTATTCTGTTTATCGCCTTTATCACTCTGGTCGCTTATGTATTTTCTCAGGCCTTGGATTACGGCTTGAGTTTTGTGGGTTGGGCCTTAATCCTCTCCGGAATCATGAGTTTCGCCAGCTATTACTACTCAGACAAGATTATTCTGTCTTTATCCGGAGCCAGACCAGCCGACCGGGAAAAAGATTTTGATTTCTATACCGTGGCGGAAAATCTGGCCATGGCAGCCCAAATTCCAGTTCCCAAGTTATACGTGATTGATGATACAGCCCTGAACGCTTTTGCCACCGGCAGAGATCCTGAGCACGCCGTGGTAGTGGCCACCAGCGGCATTTTGCAGAAATTGGATCGTACCGAACTTGAAGGAGTGGTCGCTCACGAACTATCTCATGTGCGCAACTATGACATTCGGTTGATGTCTTTGGTCACCATTTTGGTTGGGGTAGTTACTTTACTGGCGGACTGGTTCTTAAGAATCTCTTTTTGGGGTGGTGGCAAAAAGAGGGAACGGGGAGGCGGCCAGTTGCAGGCTATCATTGCGGTAGTAGCCATTGTTTTGGCCTTATTGTCTCCATTGTTTGCCAACTTAATCAAACTGGCTATTTCCCGCCGCCGGGAGTTTTTGGCTGATGCCGCCGGAGTACAACTAACCAAATTTCCTGACGGCCTGGCCAGAGCATTAGAAAAAATCGCCGCTGATACCGAACCGTTGGAAGCTGCCAACAAAGCCACGGCCCACCTATATATTTCCAACCCCTTGAAAAACCTTCACTCCGGAGTAGGCTGGTTCGCCAACCTCTTCAATACCCATCCCCCGATCGAGGAACGCATCGCTGCTTTGAGGCAAATGAGCTAAGTAATTTGTATGTCTGAGACCGAAAAAACAGCAGAGCTTGATTTATCTTCACTTATCTCTGTTGGCACAAGTTTCCTTGAAGGAAATAATTCTGAGAAAGGAATTGAAGCAGTCACAAAACTGGCTAGCCAGGCAGGGTGGAAGGTAGAAGAGTACCCGAAAGTAAGCTCGGATGTGGGAAGGTTCATCTTAAAGAATGGGGAAAAAAGGATAGATCTTTTTACTAAGCATGTGGATGATTGTGTAACACTTTATTGGTTTTTGCACGAACTATCATGGGGAGAAAATACCAGAAGGGCACAGTCAAGTCCCGATCCGTTTAAATTCTTAAACGAACGAGTGGAAGATATAGCCAAGACCGATATAGCTATCGCAGACCAGATACCTGATGCGGAGATCAGAGATTATATTACCCAGAAAAGGCAAGACGTATTAGAAAAGTTGAGGTCCGATCCTAAATTCAGAAAAGATGCCATTGACAGACTGCTAAGGCATTAATAACAATTAACAGGGACTTGTTTACTAATTCGTCTATCTGCTTTCCGATTCAGTAATACCTCTCTATTCCAAGCATGATGAGTTGATTTAATTATCATGGCCAAGCGTTTGATTTTCTATCCGATTTTCATAATTTTCATAATTATTTTTGGAATCTTGGTTAAACAACAAAGAGAATTGATCATTTCCACATATGAGCCTAGGGTTGGCAATTTTAAAAAATGTCCCAATGGAGACCGAATATTAAGCTGTCCTCCTACTGCATTTGATTGCCAAGGTTATTCAGTATACACGTCAGATGGTAGGTTAATTTACTCCACCGGAAGTTCGTGGTGGAGGATCAAAGGAAAAAAGACATATCTCTATTACCTCCGGAAGTTAACTTTCCAGCCTTTTTGTAAATAGATTGATCAACCTACACTTCTTAATGGCATAAACTTCTGCTAAAATAGCCTCATGGCTAAAAAACGAAAAACTTCCACCCTTTCTCCTGACGACGTCAGACATGTGGCTGATTTAGCCCATCTTCCCTTAACTGAAGCCGAATTAAAGAAATTTCAAAAACAGCTTTCCAGTATTTTAGATTACGTGAACCAATTACAGGAAGTGGATACTTCAAAAGTAAAAGAAACTTCGCAAGTTACGGGGTTAAGTAATGTATTCAGATCCGATGAGGTCGGTGAAGGTCTTACCCAATCTGAAGCTTTATCTAATGCCAAGCAAACCAAAGACGGTTATGTGCAAGTAAAAGCTGTGTTTAACCAAGAATAATAAATGTGTGTATGGATCTCTCAACACTGACGATTTCACAACTCCATCAAGACTACCTGCAGGGCAAGTATTCTGTTACTGAACTGGTTAAAGCTTACCTTAGTCGGATTAAAAAATATAATCCCCTATTAAACGCTTACTTAACCATCAGCGACAATTACGCTTTAGAGCAAGCTAGAATACTAGATTCGGAGTTACGTAACAAGCAAGTACTAATAAAAAAATATCCTTTGTTTGGTGTACCGATTGCCCTAAAGGATCTTTATCTCACAAAAGGAATTCGTACCACCGCAGGTTCCAAAGTCTTGGAAGATTACATTCCCCAGTATTCATCTACTGCTTGGGAAAGATTGAGAGAGGCCGGGGCAATATTATTAGGCAAAACAAATTTGGATCAGTGGGGTTATGGCGGTAGTGGCGAAAATTCTGACTTTGGACCAACAAAAAATCCCTGGGACCAAACCCGCGTGGCAGGCGGGACTTCTAGTGGATCAGCTGCCGCAGTTGCTTCAGATTTATGCCTAGTTGCAGGTGGAACTGACACTGGTGGATCAATCCGTAATCCTTCAAGTTTCTGCGGAGTGGTAGGATTGAAACCTACATATGGACGGGTCTCTCGTTATGGAATAATTGCCCAGACGCCTTCGTTTGATTCAATCGGACATTTGTCAAAATCAGTTTGGGATTGCGCCAAATATTTAGAAGTTACTGCCGGTAATGATAGCCATGACGCGACGACTCCGAAGAATAAGGTCCTCAAATACACTGAAATATTAAGTCGGTCCTTTAATTTAAACCAGGTTAAAATTGGCATTCCTCAAGAGTATTTTATTAAAGGAATTGATCAAGATGTTGAGAATTCTGTTAAACAGGCGATCAAAACACTGGCAGCGAATGGCGCAAGAGTTAAGCAGATATCATTACCTCATACTGAATATGGAGTACCAACTTACTATATAATTGTTTTTTCTGAAACTTCTTCCAACCGAGGAAGATATGACGGCATCCGTTTCGGTCACGATCGAACCTATTTTACCGATGAGGCAAAACGAAGAATTATGCTGGGGACCTTCTCACTTTCAGCTGGGTACTATGATGCTTATTATAAAAAGGCAACTAAAGTCAGAACTTTAATCAAGAAAGATTTTGAGGATGCCTTTAAAAGGGTCGATGTGATCATTACCCCGGTAATGCCTACACCAGCTTTCAAATTTGGAGAACGCCAAGATCCCTTGCAAATGTATTTAGCTGATATCTTTACTGCCCCGATAAATCTTTCAGGCGTTCCAGGATTAGCCGTTCCTTGTGGATTTTCAAAGAATAAATTGCCAATCGGAATGCAAATCATCGGGCCGCATTTCTCTGAACCATTGTTATTTCAAGTCGGCCATGCTTATCAGCAGATCACTGACTGGCATACTCGTCGACCCCAATTAGTTTAATCAATTTATGAATCTAACGACCGTTTCTAAAATTTCAGAATTTGTTAACCAATCTGTGACTATCCAGGGTTGGGTTTACAATAAACGCTCAAGCGGCTCGATCATCTTCCTGCAATTCCGTGACGGGACAGGCACGATCCAGGGAGTGATAGTTAAAGACAACGTGACTAAAAAAATATTTGAACAAGCGGATAAGATCACTTTTGAATCTTCGGTGGCCCTAACCGGCCAGGTAACAGAGGATAAACGCGCGCCCAGCGGCTACGAGCTCCAGATTGAAGATGTGAAAGTTATCCAGTTGGCCCCGGATGACTATCCTATTGGCAAGAAGGAGCATGGGGTAGATTTTCTGCTCAATCACCGACATCTATGGATCAGGTCGCACACGCAATGGGCCCTGTTAAAAATCAGGTCTACGATTTTTCAAGCGGTAGAGGATTTTTATCAACAAAACGGATTCACCAGGTTTGATACCCCGGTAATTTCACCAAGCGCTTGCGAAGGTACCACTACATTGTTTGAAATAGATTACTTCGGAGACAAAGCTTACCTTTCCCAATCAGGTCAGTTGTATCTTGAGTCAGCCATTGCCAGTTTGGGTAGAGTATATGATTTGCAACCGGTTTTCCGGGCTGAAAAATCAAAAACCCGCAGGCATTTAATCGAATTTTGGATGACTAATGCAGAAATCGCTTATTGCGATTTAAATCAAATAATGGAAATTCAAGAGCAAATGATTATTTACTTGCTACAAAGAGTCCTGAAAGACTGTGCCAACGAACTAAATATCATCGAGAGAGATATTAGTTTATTAAAAAAAATCAAACCCCCTTTCAAAAGAGTTACTTATCTTAAGGCCATAGAACAACTCCATAAGCTGGGTTCTGATATCAGAGCCGGAGATGACTTCGGGAATGACGATGAAACACTACTTATGAATCACTATCAACAGCCAATTTTTGTCACCCACTATCCTGCTGCAGTCAAAGCCTTTTATATGAAGCGCGATCCGCAAGAATCAGATAAAGCCCTGTGTTGTGACCTGCTCGCTCCTGAAGGTTACGGGGAAATCATTGGCGGAAGCGAGCGTGAAGACGATTACCAGGTATTGCTATCATCAATGGAGAGACATCAACTTCCCGTCAATGATTACCAATGGTACTTGGATTTGAGAAAATACGGTAGCGTTCCTCATAGCGGATTCGGATTAGGCATTGAGAGACTAGCTGCCTGGATCTGTGGGCTAAAACATGTCAGAGAAACCATTCCTTTTCCTCGGCTGTTAAACCGCTATTATCCTTAAAATATCTAATTTATTTAACTATCCGTTCCTTTTAACTATTTAATCATGAAACCATCTCAGTATTCTTATCTCCCTATCATCGGCTTGGAGATTCACGTCGAGCCCAAAACCAAATCAAAAATGTTTTGTGGGTGTGACGCCCATCACTTTCAAGTGAAACCCAACACCCACACTTGCCCCGTGTGTCTGGGCTTGCCCGGTGCATTACCAGTACCCAACCAAACCGCCATTGAAGCTTGTGTGAAGTTGGGTCTGGCTTTGGGATGCAGCATTAACAAATTTTCTAAATTTGACCGGAAAAATTATTTCTATCCGGACTTGCCCAAGGGTTACCAGATTTCCCAGTATGACGTCCCCTTTTGTTATCAGGGAAAATTCGAGTTCGCCATTCATGACGCCAAAGAATTGGCCCAACAGAAAGAATTGGCTACTAAAACGGTCGGCATCACCAGGGTGCATATGGAAGAAGACACCGGCAAATTAGTACACGCCACAGTCAAAGGCAAAAAAGTGACCTTGGTAGACTTTAACCGGTCAGGCGTGCCCTTAATTGAAATCGTGACCGACCCTGACCTCCGGTCAGCCGCAGATGCCAAAAGGTTTTTGAAGTGGTTAAGCCGCACCATTCAATTTCTGGATATCTCTGATTGTGACATGGAAAAGGGCAGCATGCGGTTGGAAGCCAACGTTTCGGTTAAAAAGTTTAAAAATCCCAATGAGATACTTAAGAACGAAAATTTGCCAAAGTATAAAGTAGAATTAAAAAACATTAATTCGTTTAGATTTCTGGAAAAAGCGGTTGAATATGAAATCGAGAGACAAACCGAATTGCTAAAAGAGGGTAATACCCCGATTCAAGAAACCAGAGGCTACAACGAAAACAAAGGTGTGACTTTTTCCCAACGCACCAAGGAGGAGGCTCAAGATTACCGCTACTTTCCCGAGCCGGACATTCCTCCGGTGGAATTCAAGCAGCGAGAAATAGATGGCCTCAAATCTCAAATTCCCGAATTGCCATTAGAAGCGGCCGAGAGATTGATTAAAAAGCACCAAATCAGGCCTGACTACGCAGAGTTGCTCTGTTCAGAGAGGCAAACTCTATCTAAATTTGAACAGCTGCTCAAACTTCTGCCTCAGGACATTAGCGCTAACGATGCAGCTAAACAAATCATCAACCAAAAAGTTAATCTGGTCAAACTCAACCCAGAGGAGATCCTTAAGAAAATTAACCAAGCCCGCGCCAAGTTTACCATTGACGAAAAAGAGTTAGCCCGAATCATTAACCAAGTACTTCATGAAAATCTCCAGGCAGTCGTGGATTACCAGGCAGGTAAAACCAATGTCGTCGGCTTTCTTATCGGCCAGGTAGCCAAAGCTACCAAAGGTCAAGCCGATCCCCAGTTAGTGAAACGACTCTTGGAATCAAAACTGACATCACCTTAAACATCCACTAACAAAAGAAGATTTATCTTGTCCTGAGAAGATAACGACAGTGATATCCTATTTATTATTCGTAAAACTTCCTACTTCTGGTTTAACGATTTGTAAATAATCCTTGCTCTTCATGATCATTGATCTGGTGTGCACGCCGGCATTAAAGCAGATTTGTTTCTCCTTTAACAACTGTTCTTCTACATAGGTTGTCAAGCCCAATGCTTTACCGATTGGCGGAATTGCCCCGACTTCAATCCCGGTGATTTTAGTTACCTCTTCAGGAGTTGCAAAACGCAAATCTTTAATCCTCTGCCACCGCTTAAATTCCTTAACATCCAATTTGGTAGAGCAGGGGAGCACAATCAAAATCGGTTGTCCATCAGCCACACACACCAAAGCTTTGGCTCCTTGATCAGGCGACGTGCCTCTGATTTTTGCCGCGTCTTCGCAGGTATGCACCCGTTCATGATCCATTACCTGATATTGGATTCCGGCCTGGTCCAGAAGCTGTTTGATTTTATTAAAAACATCCATAAGCCAATCTTCACCTAACACGTATCACGTAGCAGAAATATTAAATATTATTTGTTACGTGTTATGTGCTACGTGTTACGTGATTAGAATCCTCCTTCGAGAACCGCGAAACCTAAATTTGCCGCGCCGCAACCATACTTAAAGGATCCGTCTGCGAGCAGGAATCGTCGGTGGGGTGGGGAAGAATCCCAACCCATGACCGCATCCCAGGCTGTGTCATATCCGCTAGCCAAATTCTCGGCCACGTTAGTCAACGCCTGACCGGAGAGATCTGATATTTCATGTTCATTAAAATAGTTTTCAAAACCCACATGATTATCCAAATCTCCCAAGTTGATCAACTCTCCCAATCTGAGACTGGCCAACTGACATAGACCCGAATGCAGCTGTAGCTCCGGAACTCCGTGCTCCCGCCGATACTTATTCACCGCTTGCATTAAATCTTCACCGGTATAATACGACTGTGAATTAGTTTGAGCCACGGGTTTGGGAGTCGGCGCAGTCGTTGCCCTGGGAGCTGGAGTCTTAGAATCAGTCTGCAAAGAATTCAGTTGTGCTGCCAGCGTAGAAATCTGCTCATTCGCATCTTGAAGTTGCTGTGCCTGTTGTTTCAGCATTTTGTCCGCCGCTCTTAACGCTTGAGCAGCCTGCAAACTTGACGCCCCGGCCATCTGGTCTGTTGCCCAGAGTACCCCTACCAGAAAACCGGCCACTATTCCCAAAATCGCAATTCCTAACAAAATCACTACATTCCGAATCTGGTGATTCACCGGCATATCCCTAGTTTATCAAAAAACCTAACTCTTGACAGGAGTGAACAATTTGATACACTACTTGATAATTCTAATAAATAAAGGCTGTGAAGGAGTCGGTTGGGACTCCCGAGAAGCCGATCAGGCTATCCAACGAAGGAATGTCTGACCCGCAAGCCAAGCGTTATCAAACGGCAACAGTGTGTCGGCCATTACAGTTGGAGCACTGCACAATAAGGGTATCTTGTTTTGCAACTGTAACCGAGTCTGACTCGGTTTTTTTGTTTCCCAGAACAAGATACTGAACCAAGGTGGCACCGCCACTGATAGCTTTCAGCTTATAGCTGACAGCTTTTAGAAGGCCCTTGTAGATTTCCGAGATATTAACTCGGTGTTCTGCAAGGGCCTTTTTATTGACTCTTTAAACACTTATGACCAAAGAAGTACGTCAAGTTTTAGGGAATTACCCTGAACCATATCTGACTTACGTCCGGGAAAGAAACGGGCGCGTGGGTCAACGGTTAGCAGATATATTAGGCGTAGAATACAACCCAGCCGGCATTACTGAAAACCACCATGGGGATACGTACTGGGTATTTTCTAAACCCGTGACAACGGGTGAAGCCAATGAGCTACGATTACAGTCAGGTCAATATTTCGGTGCAGTAGTTGGGCACTCCGCTTTGGCAGACAAGGGTGTACTGCAACCATTAGTCAACGCCAATGCCTTTCACCCTGATTATTATCCTCATGGTCTAGCTGAAGAAATTGACGGAAGCGTAATTGATGGGCATCTTGTTTTTAGTAGAAAAGATGCTCAGCATAGCTATTATAGTTTAAGAACCCGAGGGCCAGTCAGACTGAAATATCCTCCCTCAAGTGACCATGATAATCAATGGATATTGAATACGGAAGACGATTTAACACTAGCCCTGAGTAATTTTTCTGGCGACCAACTTGAACAATCTGGATTAGTTCTCCAATTGGATCTCAGTCACTTACATCCCGTAACCAGAAACATAGGCCAATTAAGAATCGGTGATCACTATTTCAGTTTTATCGGCCGACAACAAAGTATTGTCCATGCAGGTAGACTAAAATATGGTGGAACCGAATTAACCATGTTTAGAGGTGGGTTAGAAGAGTTGCAGCAAACACACAGAAGAAAAATTAATGTCCATCCCCACCTGACAGAAGCCATCGAATCTGCTATAAAACTTCGACGTGCGTATCCTGGTTATGGTGTGCAAGCAACTCGTTTTTGTGTCGACACTGTAGACCAATTTGTAGTGGATCCTTCACTACGACCGGGAGGAGCCACCCCAGCTTCAGTATTGGCTATCGCTGAGTTACTGGGTAATCCCGGCGCAGATCATGTTAGTGCTGCTTCACGGTTGCATTACGATCCTGTCCCAGGGCGTGATTATCCGGGTGAAGTGTTTTTAAATCATCCAGATTTGACCATCACCGCTAGAGTGACTGGTATAAATAACGGCTTTTAAATATGATTAACCTATATAAACTTTACCAACTGATTTGACTTTCCACTCGGGGATAATTAAATACTTGCGCGGCAGATGGGTCTTGGGCCGAGCCTCTCAGCAAGACAATTTCAAGATTCAATTTCGTTCGCCGCATAGTTGTATTGTACAGATTTTTAATTAATCGACAACAGGAACTGTTTAAGAATTAAATAGTAATCATGCAAACTTTTAACACTCACCCACTCTTCATCGGTATGCAGACCTGAACCAATCGGACCAAAGGTGACACCGTCACAACCCACCTGATTATAGAGACGAATATCAGAACCACCATGTTTAACAATCAGCTTTGAAGGCTTTCCAGTAATCTTCCTGGTGGCTTGTCTGAGCTTCTTCACATACTGGTTTTGTTCATCAGTAAATTGGCAAGGTTCATTAACCACCACCTCGATCTCGGCCAAACCTTTCAGTATCTGTTTAATTCTGTTAAGAATTTCTTCTTTGTCAGCAGGAATATAGCGCACATCCACACCCAAAATACAATCTTCTGGAACCTTATTAAAGGTTTGGTTGGTAGTCTGCAGCATTGCCAAATTAGCTGTTGTTTTCCAAGCCTCTTCCGAGGGCACCGGAAAATGTTGGTTAAATTTTTCCATTACCAGACCCATTTGGTGAATCGCATTCTCACCATTCCACGGATAAGCTCCGTGTGCAGCCTTACCTTTAGTTTTAATTTTCAGCCAAATAATTCCCTTGGCCTGATTATTCACACCGAAGTCTGTAGGTTCTCCTGCAATCACGAAATCGGCCTTAATACCTTTTTCTATCTGATATTTAGTGCCATGAAAACCGCCCACTTCTTCATCCGTTACCAACTGCAAACCCAGGGGGTAATTGACTTTGTCCGCCAACTCTTTAAATAACAAAACCATCACCGCCGCAGCGCCTTTCATATCTTGAGCTCCTCTACCATACAACTTGCCGTCTCTCAATTTTGGGCTGAACATCTTTTCTGGGCCGGGCACTACATCCAAATGAGCATTCAAAATTACGCGAAACCGCTGAGGAAAACTAACTTTTTTGCAAACCAATAAACTTGGTATCCCCTGGCTTTCAAACCTTTTTACGGAAAATTCTTTTAACTCTGTTTCACACACCTTCAGAACTTCGTGCATGGCACTTAGGTTATCCGTAACCGAATTAATTCCAATCAGTCTTTCAGCTAATTGTCTAGTCATAGTACCTGATACATATTCCATTCAAAGTCAACCAAAGTTCTCCATATATTTTTCAGTATATATCGAAATACGCTCACGATACTTTCTTAAATGTTCATTATCTTTAGATCCGAAAAAAGCCACCGTGTTTAAAAAAGTAAATATATCTATCAAAAAATTGTCTAAATTTTCATCCATCTTATTTAAATCTATATAAAATTTTCCGTTTTTAATCTCTAAAATTTCATACTGCTGTGCCTTTAATAGCCATAAACTTGTCGAATATAAATATTCTTCTCGGAGTCCCATATTTTTATATCTTTGATATTTATATTCAAATAACAACCAATCCAACACTAGTAAATCTCTAGTTGCACCTTTATCTAACATCGAATTTTGTTCTAATAAATAAGACAAATAGAGGGAATTTATTTCAGCCCGGCCTTCCTCTATTAAAGTATAATACTTACCGAGATTAAAACTCGCATTATTCGGTTTTAAATAAGTGTGTCCGTATTCATGTAAAATTAGACTCAGTAAATACAACTTCTCCACATTGTTTTCAATATTAGTTTTTAACTTTTTATCTAATTCAAACCGAGGCCGAGCCTTCTTGACAAAAGGTACTAACTTCGCCACTTTGCTCTTCAAATTGTTAACCATAATCATTTTTATTGTCCCGTATTTCTTCGCTAAATTGACATTTTCAGGTCTTGACCAACCTTCCGTATCTAATTTCGCCACTTCTCCACCCTCAGATACTACGTCTCCTATAAACAAGTGAACAGCCTTATTTTCATCGCTAATGGGTAAAAATGAAAGATTATTCCTCGTAACTTCTGACAATGAATTCCAAATCTTATTATAAAATTGATATTGTAAATTTTTATACAAAAACACAGCTGTGTAAAATCTCTTCGTTCCCAATATTTTATCATGATAACGTTCGATCGGCCCGACACTCATTAAAAAAAATGCCGATTCATCAAAACGAAGAAATTCTTTATCAGCCTTCTCCCACTCGTCAGTTAAGAACGCTTTTTCTAAACTAGAATAAAACCTTAACCACCTTTGCGCATTAAAACTTTCTTTTATGTTGTTAACTTCGTTTTTAATATCATTAATCAATATCACAATTTTTTTCAAATCAAATTTGTAATAATCGTGGTAAGGAATCTCTTTAACCCTACCCGCTTTAACCATCATTACAGAATACGCATTGGTTTGATACCCAGGATTTTGGCGTAGGAAGTCTTTAACTTCTCCTTGATAAACTCCTCCCTTTTTACTCAACTGTTTTATAAACAGTCGATCTATCTCTTTAACCAACTCGATATTCAACTTCACAAAATCAATATAAACTTTAGGGATCTTCTTAACTATATCATCGTGTGTCCGGAGATATTTTTTCATAACCAATTACAATTTTAAGTCACAATAAAAGCACCAAAACCGGCATTCGCCATCACTAAGGTCTTGAACCACGCTTCTGCCTGAGTACAACTATCTGTCGATTCTATTTCTTTAGCCATCTCTTTTATTTGATCAATAATATACTCTTGATGAGACATAGTCATTCCGTTCTCAGGAGTATATGGCTTATGCGCTCCCACTCGGGTAAAACCAAATCCATCCAAGGCGGTCGTCCTTAACTCCAAAATTCCGCCCGGTGCTAAAGGTCCTTCCGTCATCCCATTAGGAACAATTCTTAAGATATCAACCACAGGTTGGATTAAACGGTTATTTCTAGCCTTTAATTCGTCTAATCTGCCGAACTCAATCCCATACCCAGAATCCCCGCTTACAGGTTTGTCGATAAACATCATCGCATCCTTTCCCTCCAAATCAACTTCCCCTGGGGTACAAAAGCTGGGTATCAACATTGATACCGGACCGTATTTTTCATAAACAGGCGCAAAAGTTCCTTTAGTCAACATCGCCATTGCAACTGGATGTTCTGTCCACATATCAGGTGAATTCAGTATCCTCTTGAACATTGCTCTCTCTTCTTCATCCATCGAACTCATCACATAGCCTATTTCTCTAGGGGTGGTATTATTCAAAAAACTTTGTCCTTCAGTACTATCTGTTCTTAATCGCCCAACGAGGTCACGAATATCTATCGGATGTCTGTCGCTTCTCCCCCAAACCTGGTTAGTAGTTACCTTGTCCGGTAAAGCATGATGTATCTCTCCGGGGCGCTCGTGTACCTTGTAATCAACAACCGAAAAATCAGACCACCCGGCAAATATTCTAGACCTCACCTCCCAATCAAAGCGACCTAAATCTACTTGGCCTCCAAAAGCTCCATTAATTAAAAAATTACGTGTAAAACCGTAATAACCCTTGAATGAGCCCTGGCCTTCCATCCCCATGAACATAAATTGCAACTCTTTCTTCTCTACGCGCCGGTGAACCTCCTCCCAATGATTGTCTCTATCATCTATTCCCACTGCCACAGGTAATCCATTTCTAACTTCAATCGGCACCGACACAAAGTCTACTACCGGAGCTAAACCTTCCTGAAAAGATTTTTCCTTAACTGCTAAAACGGTTTCCTCACTAAACAGTTTTGGGTCTTCAACTCCATACTTCTGAAGACTTGCTGCGAAAGTTAGGTTTACTCTGGCCACGGTATCCGCATCATTTTCGTGAGCAGCTTCCTCCACCAACAAGTCAGTCGCCCGCCTTAAATACTGATAAATATACCCAGGCACCTCTACCGGGAAACTAACCATCCTAGTCCCTGTGAAGGTACCTTGCCAATCTCGATGAGATGTACCTTGTCCTAACCCTGCCCTGCTATTAGGCCAGCCCCGGTAAGTTTCACCCAAGCTGTCGACCATCAACTTATTAGCCTGTCTCAGTTCACCAGCATTTAATTTACGCTCAGGAATAAAGTTTATGTTTCCCATAGTCAGAGAATTAAAAAATTAGAAGTAATCATATCACAATTATCGCCGTACACCCAATCTTAGTTTTAAATCATCCATAAAAACTCTTCCTGCCTCCTTATTTGTCTCTCGTATCTTTTCTTCACCCGATCCTGGAACCGTGTACGCGTAATTTAAAGCTGCCCGACCTAAATTTCCTTTCAAATAAGTACCATTTCTATTATCAAAAAACCCACCCAGCCCATACTCACCCGGTAAGTTAGCTGGAGTTAATAATCGAGAAACCACATCAACGGCTCGCTCCCAATCTGCTGATCTCTCATCAGGACTTGTCCATTCTATTAGATGTTCCCAACCCTCAGCTACCGTAACTTCTCCTCGATTTAACTTTAATACAGCCTGATCACCATATGTGATAGCCTGCACCCGATTCTCCACCCTTTTATCCATGCTTAGTGGTTGCAAAAATGCCGGCAATGGCTCTTCATCGCTTATAACATGCTTAGCTACTCTTAAAACAAATTCTCTCTGAATCACCGCTAAGGCTAAAGCCAGTTCAAAGTGATTGCCGTCGCCAGGCCCGGTCTCAAACGTCCCTGTCCTATACTTTGTCCTCGTATCTTTATGAGAACCATTTGGTCGTGATTCCTGAATTGACAACCCCATTCTTCGTTTAGCTCTCAAAACTGCCTCATCCTTGTCATCGTTCCTTCCTCCTGCTCTTTCAGGTAAAGGAATCAAATTCTCCCGCATTAAAAGATCTCCCCGTCTCAAATGGGCAATTGCATCTACGGGAATATTTGCCTGAACGCCTCCCCTGGTGTACATTTCCCATCTTGAAAGCTCTCTGTTTGATACCCTACCAGTCAGCTGACCTTTCCAAAACGGCGCTGCCGTGGCAATCGCATTTACCAAAGTAGCCGGCAGAGTATTATAAACGTTTCCTACATAAAGCCCAAACTCAGCACTACCTCCAAACGGCATTAAATCAGTATGACACTGGATACTCGCCGCATCAAAATCAAGAGATTGCCCATTTAGATTATATTTCATAATCCGTGCAATTAACGGGTGAGGAGAAATATTTCCCCAACCATCAGGCAGACGAGTGCCCACCATACCCAAAGGAAGTAACAAAGCTCCTTCAACTTCACATGCATCAACTAAGGGGCCTAATCCCTTCAACAAACTATCTTCTAATTCATCCCAAGTCCTGCCCGGCGGTGTGGGAATCTCGACCACATAATTCTGGGCTTCCGGACTGCCTCCTGCTCTATCCAATAACCATTCTCTACCGCCTCTTGTTACAGTAATCTGATCATCTTCAAATTTCACGATCCTGTCGCCACCATAAACATTAAACGGTTCACCGGTATTTGCATCGACCACCGCCAACTCATACTCTATTCCCATTCCCACCTCTCTACTATCAGGTGGTAATCTTAAACTCTTTGTCATCTTCGCGGTATGCAGACGGATAGGCAAAAGATCCGATTCTCCCACATCAAACATGGTGTCCTCCTCGCCCTCTTGTCTCAATCTATAGGGAACTGGTTTAACGCTTAGGCTTTTTCCCCACCATACCCCTCCCTTTCTCAAGCCATCTGGTACCTGTACTGGTCTGAAACCTTCTATTTGATTAAAACCTGCCATAACCAATAAAAAAACCTCCCTTTTTTAGGAGGTTGGGAAAAATAAAATGGGACGAACTTAAGTCATCTGTTGCCCTAACCTCCCTCAGCCGTTAATAATAACGACTTCTCGGGAGATAGTAATGACGACAACAGAAAAATTCATATTAGCACTATTAGATTTGAAGTATATTTTAACCTTTTGTAGCTGGCTGTCAAGCAGCACTTGACAAAATTGAATCTATTGATAATATAAGCTCTAATGTATAGAGAATTATCTCTCCTTAGCCTTCTTAGCTTGCTCCTCCTTGAGGAGTAGCTAAACGTGGGGAGAGACGTATTCTTTTTAATTCACTTTTATCAATTCACCTCTCCCCAGGAGAGGTTTTTTTATTGCTAGAAAATACATTACTCGCTTATGGCATTTAATACAGATGAGACCAAGAATCATTTGTTTTCCGGCTGGTGGAACGATGTGAGCAGAAAATTTCCCCAACCCGTACATCAAGATCAATCAGCTCGGGAAATACTAACTACTGCTCGTCAAGAGGCGCGACCGGTAGCTTTATTAATGGTTGGTTGTTTAAATTGGAGACAGGCTGAGTACGATCCAGAAAATAATTGGATAACTGCGTTGGATTCCCAAAACAAAAGACTTCAAGCCACCAGGGATCGGATTGCCAGTTTAGTATCTGGGTTACATTCCTTTGGAATTCCCACTCAACAATTTTTAAGCTTATCTCGCTTAGAAGCTGAGACTCTTACCTTAGGTACTCTGGGAAAGAGTGTCGTTAACACTCCCGAAGAGATCAGGGCGGTTCAAGAAAAGAGCATCGATACTGCTCATCAACTTTTCGCTGAACGGGGAGTAGCCGTCACTTTTATAGATGATACACAAGTGTTTATGCGTGAACATCATGCTGATAGCATCTCGACACTGCAAGAAAGGCTCATAGGTGATGGGGACGGTATAAGTGGCTTTTATACCGGTATGTATGAAAGTTTAGTAAGACATCTTCCTCCAGAAGCACTTAGTAAGACCATGGAACAGACAGATCAGACTCCAGCAGGCATTATCTGGCTAGATCTAATGTCACCTCTTGCCGGACCTCATAGAGCCGAACTTTTGGACATGGGAACACGGTATAGACCAGAAATGCCAATTATTACTCCTTCCGCCAACTCGGGTAAGTGGTGGACACCTAGGACTAGAGAAGCAATGTTTCCCGACAAACTAGATTTTATTGGCCGCAGGCTAGGAATATCTACCTATCCGGGAGCTTCTATTGGGGAAGAAGATCTTATTAGAATAATTCCTAAATTAGGAAGAACCAAACTAGCAAGATTTTTCGATGTTCCAAGGGATCAAATCAACAGAGGGGATGCTATCGACAGAATCTTTGAAATATCAGGGGTCAGAAACTCAGCTCAAGAAGCAACGCCTGATGACGCTCCGTACACCGCAGAACCTGGCGACAATATCCTTGGTGTTTACAAAGAAGTTACCGGAAAAAGTACCAATCATACGATTAAAGATCTCCGTAGGGGTATTTGGGCAGAAATACCTGTTGATGGAAATCCAGAGAGGAAACTAATTAAGGATGGTCGGATCCCTGTTCAGCCGGGAATGAGACTAAATACCGGTAGAAACCAATGGACTTTGATTAACTTTCCAGAATAAATATGAATACCAAATTAATTACTGACATTAGAGATCTGCTAATCAAGATGAAACTTGAGGCTGTGGTCATTTATTCGGGGAGCTCTGACGATCGTTTTATGAAAGCCATCGCTGGAACGCCGTCATTATTAGAAGATTACGTTTTAATTACACCTAAAAACGCTTTCATTTCTGAGCCAAGATATATAACGGCTTATACCAGACGCAAAACCACAATCCCTATTTTGGATGCTCCAAGCGAAAGACAACTTATAGAACCCTTGATCGCCGTTATCGGAGGTCACAAAAATATTGGGATTGCAGGGAGTTGTAGATATCAAGATATTGTCAGCCTTAAACCGAATCAAGTGACAGATATCACTTCCCAAATCAACAAATTGTTAAGACATAAATCCGACTCTTATATTAAAAAACTAAAAAAGTTAGCCAAAAGTACTTCTCGAATAATGGAATCTCTCGCGATTAAAACAGGCGATCAACAATCAAAAATTGCTCAAAAGCTACACACCGCAGCTATTGAGTTAAATGGTGATTTAGCTTTTCCGATCTGTATCACCAGTGGCCGTGATCTGGAAACTAGTACCAGTACTCCTGCTAGTGCAAAAGTAATAAGAAAAAACGACGCTGTTTGTATTGATATGGGGATAAAGAGCGACATTTATGCCACCGACTGCACCAGAATGTATTTTATTAACCATCCGAACAAGAAAGCCCTCTATTTAGGAATCGTTAAAGCTCATAACGAAATTATAGATAATTTCATCAGACCTGAGAGGACTTTCAGAGAAATTATTGATGAGTATCACAGAAAATTTAAAAACCACCGCCATATTAAAGAAATTAGAGAGTTAGGTATTGGACATGGTATTGGCTATGGGCTTCATGAATATCCTGAAATTGCAGAAGTAGATAAAGAACCCGTGGGTACAAATATTGTCTTCACCCTAGAGCCGACTTTTATCACTACCATGGGAAGATTTAGAGTTGAAGACATGATCAGCGTTGATTCTCAGGGGGTAGTTAGCAAGTTAACTTAAAATATATGACAATTACAACATCCGAAACGCGGCGATTTCGAGGGCTTCAATGGGAGTTAGCGCCCCCTATAGGGGATAACGGTGCTGGCAAAGTGAACACTTTACCAGAGAGTACTATCGGCTATCTTGCTGACCAAATTGATGCCAGATTTACATTACCGGGAAGTGCAAAAGGGGGATTACAAAATTTAGACAGATTACGTTTACTTGGTGACCGTTTACCTGTAACAGTCGTACTTTGCCCCTTGTACTTAAAAGCAGGTGGATTTGTAACTAGAGAGTCAGGTTTAACCATCGAAGACAGCCGAATAGGAATAAAATGGCGGGAACAAGAAAAGATGTTAGATTTACTTGGCGCGGTAACTGAGAAGGAAGGTCTGAAATTAGATCCCAGATTTACTTTTGCCGATAGAGGAGTAATTGTTCCTGAAAGCCCAAATGGGAAGCTTGCCTCTATATTAGCCTATCATCAGGATCTTTATCAAAGTAGACTTGACGGCTTATTCCCAGAAGGTTATCAACTAGACACCTTTACCAGTTTAACAGACCAATACCCGACTATCGCGGGTGATTACCCCCGTTTTATAATTCCGGATGGAATACAAGACCAGAAGTACGTCCAAAGTCAAGAACCTACTACAATAGCTGCTCTTCAAGACTTAGTAGACAGAGGACTTGTTGAATCTAATGATGTATTCAGGGTTAATCCAGCAGGTGAGAAAGAATTACTAAAACGCGTTAGAAACCGCCTAAGAGGTTTAGTAAAGTTTGGTGGATATAATCTGGCATTAGAATTTGTCCGTCAATATCACACTTTCAACAATGCCCTTGTAGCATCTAATCCCGAACATGGTTTGCATACCTACTTTGAACGCGTTGATTATCTTCTGACTTCGATGAATACTTTGGCTCGGAGATCTCCTGCTGCCACTAATCCCCGAGTAGAAGTCCTCTGTAAATAAGTTGAGCAATCCATAGAATTCAAAAGGGGCGACTAGAAAATAGATTAAATTAGGTTATTTTTATAACTTCTTTCTTTGAATTGACCGCAATCATATCTTCAATTCTCATTCTGCCGTACGGGGTAATAAAAGTAGGCTCTAAAGTAAAAACTATATTCTTACCGATTTTCGAACTACCTGACTCCACATTTGGTTTTTCATGAAGTGCGAACCCTATCCCGTGTCCTAAATCAGATTCCATCACTTCTTCAATCTGATGATATTTTTTTGAAAAACGACGATATCTTTGAATAGTTTCATCAAATCTTGTATTGCTTGTAAGGCTGTCAATTACTTTATTGTGGATCCGAATTATTTGTTGATATAAGCTTTCAGCTTTTGGTTGATTAACAAAAAACATTCTTGTGAAATCAGTTGTATAAATTGAATATTTAACTCCCATATCGATACAAATCATGTCTTTAGCTCCAATAATTTTATTACTCGCCAAACAACTGGTAGAAATTTTTATATCCTGGCCGCTGGTGATACAAACAGGAAAAGCTAACTGTAAATTTCTGTTTATAACTTTCACCTGCAACCTTTTACTCAATTCCAATTGATTTATAGAAGAAACTACCTGGATAGACGTTAAAATCTTATTCGTAACTCTTGCATACCGTTTCAAGTTGTTAATATAATCATCACTTTTATATCTCACTACATCACTAGCACTAAGGTTTAAATCTATTGTTGATTTAGGTTCCAAACTAACTATATCTGGATATTTACAATTACCCACGATACCAATCAATTTGTTTGTCCCGATTATAGATTTAATACCATTGATCACTTCATTTTCACCCTCTACTGAGACAATATTTAAAGTTGTCCTTTTTTTTAAATCAGCTACTAAATAACTCGCTTCTGAGATGCTTATACTATTAGCAGTAACCACCAGATAATTTTGCAATACTGAATAAGTACCACTAAGTGCTTTCATATACCTGTCGTCATATGCGTTAGCATAAACAACGATCGCGTCTAGTGTATATTTTTTAAGCAGCCTTTGAAATTTTTGAATGTAATAATTCATAAGCCGTATTCACTAGCTTCATCAGCTATGGTTTCTAAAGATTTACCTAAATAAGGCACCTTTACTGCCCCGTCACTCAACAGTACAAGATTGTGAAAAGGTCTTAATATTGATGTTCTAGGTCGGGAACCACCATCAGGATAATCTAAATTATACGCATAAAATTCCTTATGCCCAGGATTTAAAGGTCCCGGTATAGTATCTAACATGACTACGTCTCCCTTGTGTGTCAACTTTGTTCCAAACAAAGTATTACTAAAGTCTTGGAGGTGATCGCCTGTTGCTGCAACTAATCCAAAATTTTCATCGACCACTCTCTGTATAATTTCTTCCCTTGTCGTGTACCCTCCCCAGGCATATTGAAGCCATGAACCATCTGCTTCTACAGTAGTCCTTAGTAATCCTGCCCAGCGATTATCACCCTCAGCCATTATTCCTCTCAGCTGAGAATTCCACCAATCCCAGTGATGATAAAAGCCATCAACTTGTACTTTGCTTTCTGGATGTGCAACAATATCCGTTAATTTTACAACCTTAGTAGACATAGGGATATCTCCATTAAAAGAACGCTGGGATAACCCGTGAGATAGTAAATTTGTGATAGTTTCAACGTTACGGCAGGTAGTTAAACGAATATGTTCTTTTAATTCTTCTGCTGATCTACCTCTATGGTCAAGATTTAATGGACTAAATAATTGCTCACTCATACCGACATCAACTAAAACTATTCCGAGATTAAACGGGATACCTAAGAGATTTAAATCTAATAATCGACTGGGTAGTTCTTCATGTAATAATACATAACCACGCCTTAAACCATATCCAGAACTGTCCCACACCATTTCATTGTGAACGGTAGGTCTACGTACTCCATCTATTTGATAAGTTTCATAATTAGCACAAATAGGAGAAACTAATGGAGCTGGAATTCCAGACTCTGCGGCCTGGGTTAGTATACGCACCGCTTGATCAGGATATTCAAATCTCTCTTTGGAAAGAGACTCCTTTTGCCATCTTTGAATAACAGCTTCAATTTCTAGTTGTTTATTTGACATAATTAATGTTTATCCACTAAAAAAACCTCCTTTTAGGAGGTTTGTGATTTAATAATTGTGGTTTAGTTTTATTTATCTTCTGCCACAAACCTCCGCTTCTTTAGTTAAAGAAGAAAAAGAAGGTCTGGAAAGCAAAAGAGTTTGATTGCATACTGATCTGTAGACTTATTATGGGTGATAATACTAGATTCGGAAACAGTGTCAAGTATTAAAATTGACTTAAACGGCACTTAGACAATTATGTTTTTGAAATCTTTACACTTCAATTAATAAAAGTAAACAAATCTGATTCAGGGAACCTGATTTTGCTGGCCTTAGGCTCTGATTCACGATACCCGATGGCCAATAACACCACGGTCTGCAGGTGAGTTGGCGACTTTAACCACTTGGCTGTCAGATGAGGATTAAATCCTTCCAGCGGACAGCAATCGATCTCCAATTCCATACAAGCAGCCACGGCAAACCCCAAGGCAATATATGTCTGCTTGGCAGCCCAAGCCAATTTTGCTTGATGGTCGTGAAAATTGACCTGCATGGCCGCTTGAGTACCCTTTTCCAGAGCAAGCTTTTTAAATCGATCCAAAAAATGCTCGCCTGCCTGGAGATTCACGTACTGAGTTACTCGGTGATGAAGATCAGTTCTGGCGCAAAACACCAGCAAATATTGACAGTCGCTCACCTGGGATTGCAGCCACGACCATAATTTAATTTGTTTCTGCAGGTTGCGGTTGGATACCACATAAACGTGATAGGGCTGAATCCCGAATGAGCTGGGAGCGTATTGAATTGCCTTCAAAATCTGCAGCAAATCTTTCTTGGTGACTGGCTTTTTCCGGTCGAACTTTTTAGTGGCGAATCTCCAGTCTAGTTGACTTAAAAACAATTTAGGCATGCAAAATCTGGTTATTTACGATTTGAAAACCCGGTAAACCGCTCCGGCTTTATCATCGGAAATATAAAGGGTGCCCTGGTTATCAAACTCCAAATCCACCGGCCTTCCCAAGGCAGATGAACCTTGAAGGAATCCGGTGATAAAATCTTCGCTTCCTGAAATTTGATCTCCGTTCATCTTCAGACGCACTACCTTGTATCCGTCAGGCACGGATCTATTCCAGGATCCGTGGTAAGCCACCAGCAAATCTCCCTGCCAGTCATCAGGCAATTGGGGAGAGTTGATAAACACCAACCCCAGAGGTGCTGAATGGGCCGGGATGGCAAACACCGGAGGAATTTTGTCCGCACACGGATCTCGGATATAAGTATTTTTGTCAAACGCTGTGTCGTGAATATTGTTGCCGTAACAAATTGGCCATCCGTAGTCTCCGTTTTGTTTAATTAAATTAATCTCGTCAGGGGGCAGGTTGTCGCCTAAAAAGTCCCGACCCATTTCCGTAGACCACAACTCATTCCCTTGCTGATTAAAATTGATAAACACGGCGTTCCGTAATCCTTTGGCGTACAGTTGGGGAGTGGCCCCTTCTTGATCAGACACGATAATGGCAGCCAGGAATGGGTCTTTTTCATAACACACATCACAAGTCGACCCAATTGATACAAATAACCTGCCTTGACTATCAAAAGCCAATGATCTGGTAAAATGGCGTCCCCCCGAAGGTAAATCAAACAACTTTTTATCCAACCTTGCTTCCAGCAGATTTTCATCCCAGAAATATCTGCTCACCTTGGTTTCTTCAGCCACAAATAACATCCCGTTAAAAAAGGCCAAGCCGTGAGGATTTCTTAATCCTGACAACGCCGTTTTGCTTTCATCAACCTCTCCGTTGTCGTCTTTGTCAGGCAAGGCCAGGACTTTTCCTGCCTTAGTTACCGAAACCAGTAATGTGCCTTGAGGCGACATTTGCAAATCTCTGGCCGGTCCCAAATCTTTCGCAAACACCGAAATTCCCATTCCTTCAGGCAATCGCAAAGGAAAATTTACGGGCTGGCCCAAAGGTTGTTTCTTAGGTTGAACAGTCACTTGCTGGATGATTTCCGGCAAGGATTTCTCAGGAGGCAACATCACCGGCCGTAAATCTCCTATTGACTGTTTCGCCCACCACCCTAGTCCGGCGATTAAAAATACTATCCCGAGAACCAATAAATATCTTTTCATGACTGATTCTCATTATACAGGAGCGAATCATTTAACTTTTCCTGCACATCCATCATTAGCTTACTCTCAGCTTTTTTTCAGCAAACTGATATAATTTCAATTAAATGCGCATACTAGTGGTCGAGGATGAGCACAAAATCGCCAACTCCATTAAAAAGGGCCTGGAACAGGAATCTATGGCCGTGGACGTGGCCTATGACGGCGAGGAAGGGTTTGGCTTTGCCTCTACTGAGGAATATGATGTCATCGTTCTGGACCTGATGTTACCCAAGATGGACGGTTTAGAGATTTGCCGACAGTTAAGGAAAGAAAACATCCACACTCCGATTCTCATGCTCACTGCCAAATCCCAGCTGGATGATAAAGTCACCGGTCTGAATGCCGGCGCCGATGATTATCTGGTTAAACCCTTTGCTTTCGCTGAACTATTAGCCAGAATCAGGGCGCTTGCCAGGAGGCCCAAGCGCCAACTGGATCCGGTGTTGACCGTCGGGGACCTAAATCTTAATCCCCTGACCTTCGAAGTCACCCGGGCAGGGAAAACTCTCAAACTATCTAGAAAAGAATTTGCCTTACTTGAATATCTGATGCGCCACCCGGATCAAATTTTAACCAAAGACCAGATCATTAACCATGTGTGGAATTATGACGCTGACATCTTACCCAATACCGTGGAGGTCTATATCGGATACTTAAGAAATAAAATCGATAAACCCTTTAAAAATAGTGAGGCCTTAATCCATACCGTCAGAGGGTTCGGGTATAAAATGTCATTAAAATAAGAGAACACCAGATCACTGGATCAGGGTGTTTAATGATTTCCTATTTTTATGTTTCATTCGGCCCGCATCAAACTTACTGCCTGGTATCTGCTGATCATCATGGTGATTAGCCTGCTCTTCAGTGTGGTCATCTATGCCGGAGTATCCCGGGAATTAGAACGGGGTTTTCATCGCGTGGCCATCGGAATGCGCATGCCCGGATTCGGTTCTACTTTTCTTCAGTTGATGCCTGAACAATTTGCAGACATCAACGCTCAATTGGAAGAGGAACTGGAAGCGGCTAAACACAGAGTTATCTGGAATTTAGTAATCATCAACGGCTTCATTTTGGGATTTTCCGCGGCCGCCGGGTATGTTTTAGCCGGAAAAACCCTAAAACCGATCGAAACCGCTTTGGAAGAACAAAAAAGATTTGTGGGTGACGCTTCGCACGAATTGCGCACTCCTCTGACCGCTCTGAAAACCTCTATCGAAGTAGCCCTCAGAGACAAACACATGAACCTCAAACAAGCCAAGGACACCCTTCACAGCAGTTTGGAAGATATTGATAGTCTGGAATCGCTCGCCAACAATCTCTTAAGTCTGACTCAATACCAAACCGGCCACAATCACTTTGATTTCCAAGACGTGAATATCCGGGAGGTCATTCAAGATGCGGTGAAAAAAATCACTCCTTTGGCTAAGAAAAAAGGCATCGAGCTTAAACTTGACCTCATTGACCAAACTATTCCTGCGAACAAACAAAGCTTAGACAAACTACTGCTCATCTTGCTGGACAATGCCGTCAAATACACCTCAAAAGGCGGTCAGGTTACCCTCAGCACTCAAACCAGGGGCAGATATCTGCTCCTGAAAATCAAAGACACCGGCATGGGCATTTCCCAGCAGGACCTGCCCCATATTTTTGACCGGTTTTACCGAGCGGACCAATCGCGATCCAAACATCAGGTATCTGGATTTGGCTTAGGCTTGTCTCTGGCCAAACAAATCGTCCACCTCCATAAAGGTTTCATTAAAGCTGATAGCCTAGTAAACAAAGGCACTACCTTCACCATCAAATTGCCTCTTCACCACTCGTAAATACCAGAATAGGAGCCAGAATCTCTTCTAAGCGTTTTCTCAATTTGCTTGGGTATATTCACAACAGGTTTCCCAATCACTGATCATTAACAGCATTTTCCAGAACGGAGGTGAATATACTTGAATAAAAAACTACTGGTTACCCTTCTCGGCGTCGCCGTTTTAGCTTTGGTAGCTACAGTCGGACTCAAAACCGTGCGGGCAGACGACAGCACTACTAATTACCCACCCCTTATCCAAAAACTAGCCGAGAAATTTAATCTCAATCAAGACGAGGTGCAAGGTGTTTTTAACGATATGCAACAGGAACGCTTGCAAACCATGCAACAATTAAGAGAGCAAAAATTGGAGCAAGCAGTTACTGACGGAGTCATCACCAACGATCAGAAACAAGCCCTGCTCACCAAATGGTCTGAAATGGAACAAGCCAGAGAAAAGCAAAGACAGGAAATGCAGACCTGGTTTCAACAGCAAGGCATTGACCAAACTAAGCTAACACCTTATCTGGGCTTCGGTCACCACGGCGGATTCGAACACATGGGCATGATGGGCTGGAAATAAACCGGCAATATCCCTCAATCCCTCATCACCAGGCACTCCTTAACTTCAGGAGTGCCTGGATTTTTCCCTCAGAAGTTAATCTTCAGAGACTGCAGCTTCAATTACCAGATAAGGGTTTTTAATCAATACATACGGGTTGTCAGGCCCGGGGGGCAGGTCAAAATTTGTGCCGATTTCTAAATCTGGTGTTGTTCGCCAATTCTTTTCGGGTATATGCATCACTTCCTGGTTGATAATTTTCAGACCGCATTTGGGGAACAAATCAACCAGTTGATCTGCGCTGAGCACTTTTTCGCCCGTGTCGGTGGCATCATTTTCCCAATAATCAGTCACGACTACAATTTTACCACCGGGTTTGGTGATCCGTTTTAATTCCCTCAAAGCTTGCTCAGGATCATCAGCCAGCGGCAATACATTAGCACTAAATGCCATATCCACAGACTGATCCTCTATTCCTGTCTCTTGCTGGTCCGCCAGCAACCGGTCTTCGATACCATACTCAGCCACTTTGTTTATCATCTCAGCATATTTATTGACAGCAATTACATGAGCCTGGCGAACTTGTTGTAAATATTGGGAATCAGGCCCTTCAGCTCCGATCTCCGCCACTGTCAAACCCGGTTTAAATGCCACCTGGTCCAGAACTGAATGCCAGGATCTCTGGGGAAATTTTTCCATTCTAAATGTCACGTGGGCGGGAATCTTGTTCATAGGTTCGAATAAGTTTAGCACGATTTCTCCTTAAGGTTCACCCATCCGGTTGTTCCTTAGTTCCTCTCAGTATTTTCTCAGCCTTATTAGCTAGCTTGGAAAGACATGTCATTAAAAGTTAAACTGGTGGCTCTGTTTCTCATCCTCTTGGGCGGTGGCTATGCAATTTGGCGCTTCTCAATCTTCAGGCCAGCTTCGTCAAAGTCTTCGTTATCAACTACTGAATCTACGATAGGGGAGTCAGCTGATGATCTTCAGGAGGACCAAGGAGGTCTGCTGATTGATCAAAATCCCTTATCAATACCTTATATGCGCCAACAACAATATCCAGGTAGTGATCTGGTGATCGAGCAGACCTTGAATCCCGGCACTAACTACCAGCGCTACATCGTGTCGTATAAATCGGAAGGACTCAAACAGTTCGCCATGTTAACCGTTCCTGACGGCACCCCACCTTCGTCAGGTTGGCCCGCCATCGTTTTTAATCACGGCTATATCCCTCCAGATCAGTACCGCACCACCGAACGTTACGTGGCTTACGTTGATGGTTTTGCCGGTCAGGGCTACGTGGTGCTTAAACCTGATTACCGTGGCCATGGCAATTCCGAGGGCCAGGCCGTAGGCGGCTATGGTTCACCGGCTTATACCATTGATGTCTTAAACGCCTTTTCCTCTTTACAAAAGTATCCCGGAGTCGATCCTCAGCGCATCGGCATGTGGGGCCATTCCATGGGCGGATCCATTACCCTCAGAGCCATGGTCATCACCCCGGACATCAAAGCCGGGGTGATTTGGTCCGGTGTAGTCGGATCTTACCCTGATCTGATCAACAACTGGCACCATCATCCCACTCCCACCCAGATACCCACCAGTAGCCTAACTAATAACAACCAGGATTGGTCAGGCAGACGCCGCTGGCGGGACACTTTAATCGATCAGTACGGTCCGCCCACCGAAGATTCAGAATTCTGGCAATCCATTTCTCCCACCGCCTACCTGCAGGACATTTCCGGACCATTACAACTGCATCATGCCACCGGTGATACTTCAGTTCCAGTGGAATTCTCTCGGTCCCTGCAAACCCGCATGCAAGCAGTAGGCAAACCTTCGGAACTCTATATTTACCAAGGTGACAATCACAACCTGTCCCAAAATTTCTCTCTGGCCATGCAAAGATCAGTTGCCTTCTTTGATAAATATTTAAAAAGTGTAGAATAAAACTAGATACCGGCCTTTCTCAGTCTTCTCTCAGTTTGAATTAATACTATTGTTACAATGGCTGAAAATATGGGTCTTACTCCTGAACAAAGTTCAAGGATTTTAAGCAAATTAAAAAGTCTGGTCAATAGCCGCAAGAAGATGGCGGCTTTAATCGTGATTCTCATTGTGGCCGGCTATCTGGGATGGCGCCGATTCAGTTCTCAGGAACAAACTCCTCAATACCAAACTGCCACCGTAGAAAAAGGTACTATTGTTTCTTCGATCACTGCTTCAGGCAACGTGCTGGTTTCCAATATTCAGAAAATCAACACCCAAGCTTCGGGCATGGTCAAAAAGGTTTACGTTCAAAATGGCGATCAGGTTAAACAAGGACAAACCTTAGTTGATGTTCAGCTGGATACCCAAGGAGCCCAAAGCCAAGCCCAAGCCTATGCCTCGTACCTGAGTGCCAAGTCCAGCCTGGAATCTGCCAAAGCTACCGAATATACTCTTAACTCCTCTATGTGGGTCGCTAACCAGAAATTTATTAATGACGCTCTTGATAGGGGACTGGCTGACACAGATCCCACTTACATCGAAGAGAGTTCGGATTGGCTAGCCGCGGAAGCCAAATACAAAAACCAACAACAAGTAGTGGCCCAGGCTCAAGTGTCTTTAAACAACGCCTGGCTCAGCTACCAATCTACCCGGGCTACCATTACCGCGCCTGTGGCCGGCACCGTTACCGGACTGAGTGTGGCAGAAGGCATGCAGATCGGCTCCACCGATTCCAGCACAGGCAACCGCCTTTCTCAACAGGTAGCTGCCATCTCTATCGGCGGTACTCCTTTGATCTCCCTTAACGTGAATGAGATAGACGTACCCAGAGTGGAATCAGGCCAGAAAGTCACATTAACCCTGGATAGTATTCCGGATTCCACTTTTACCGGCCAGGTCGCCAGCGTGGATAAACTCGGCAGCATCAGCAGCGGAGTGACCTCTTACCCGGTAGTCGTCAAATTAGACACCAACGCGCCCCAGATCTTACCTAACATGAGCGTATCCGGCAACATTATCGTCGCTTCTAAAAGTGATGTGTTGATCGTTCCTTCAGGCGCTGTTCAGGAACAAAACGGCCAGTCATATGTCAGAGTGCTTAACAACGGCCAGGTGACCAACGCTCCAGTGGAAACCGGATTGACTTCAGATACCCAAACTGAAATTGTTTCCGGGGTGACGGAAGGTGAACAAGTGGTTACCAATATCTCGTCTTCTACGCAAAATGGCCAATCTCCTTTTGGCGGCGGTGGTTTCGGTGGCGGATTCAGAGTTCTTCGTTAAACATCACCATTCTCATCGGATCCACTGTTTACCCCATCCGCAACTCTGGGAATCTTAACTCAGCAATCAAAATCTCCAATTATTTATCTTAATTAAATATGCCCAAACAAATCATCCAAATCAGAGACGTGACTAAAATCTATCGTACCGGTACTGTAGAAACCGTGGCATTGAGAGACGTGACTTTTGAGATCAACAAAGGCGAGTTTGTGGCCATTATGGGTCCGTCCGGATCAGGAAAATCAACCCTCATGCATATCATGGGCGCCTTGGATAAACCCACCAGCGGAGAGTACTTTTTGGACGGAGTCAAAGTCGAGACCTTAAATGACGACCAGTTAGCCGAAATCAGGAACCAGAAAATCGGCTTTGTCTTTCAGGCTTACAATTTGCTGCCCAGAACTACCGCCTTAAAAAACGTTATGCTGCCCATGATGTACGCGGACATTTCTCATGAACAAAGGATTAACAAAGCCAAAGACCTGCTTGATGCGGTTGGTTTGAGCGACCGCATGGAACACACTTCCAACCAGCTCTCCGGAGGCCAACAACAGCGGGTGGCGATTGCCAGATCTCTGGCAATGGATCCCAGCATTGTGTTGGCTGACGAACCCACCGGCAATATCGCCACTAAACAGGCGGAAGAAATCATGGAGGTTTTTCAGGATCTTAACCAGCGGGGCCATACCATTGTCATGATCACTCATGATTCAGAAATTGCTGAATTTGCCAGAAGAATAATTCACATCCGCGACGGCAAATTAGTCAAAGACCATCATAACGGCAAACAAAAACAAGCCCAAAAACGTCCTCATTGATATTTACGTCCAATTAAAATTTTATCCATCTTATGGACTACAAAGAATTGCTTTCCGAAAGCTTTTCCACTCTTAATCTGAATAAAATCAGAACTGGCCTGGCCATGCTGGGCGTGATCATCGGCATTGGCAGCGTAATTGCTCTAATCTCCCTGGGCCAAGCCTCTCAGCTATCTGTCGAAAATCAGATTAAATCCTTAGGGTCAAACTTATTAACAGTTTCTCCCGGGTCGCAGTCTAACCGAGGCATTCGGGAAGCCCCCGGCAGCATTCAAACCCTCACTTATCAGGATGCCCAGGCTATCATGAGTTCCCCCAATGTGACCACCGTTCAAAACGTGTCAGCTGAATATAATAGCCGGGCACAAATCGTAGCCGGCAGAAACAACACCAATACCCAGGTAATCGGCACTACTCCCAGCTACACATCAATTCACAATTTGAATATTGCCCAAGGCACTTTCTTTAGCCAATCCCAGCTTAATGGCATTTCTCAAGTGGCAGTGATTGGCCCCACCGTGGCTGAAGATCTGTTCGGATCAGCCACCAATGGGCTGGGTAGTTCCATCAGGATTGATCAACAACCCTTTACTGTCATTGGCATCACCGAAGCCAAGGGCGGCACCGGGTTTCAGAACCAGGATGATCGGGTATATATTCCGCTCACTACAGCCCAGAAATTACTCTTCGGAGTCGATTATGTCAGCGACATTTCTGTGGAAGCCCAAAGCGCTTCGGTCATGACCGAAGCCCAAAATCAAATCGGCTATCTTCTACTGCAACGACATCATCTCAAAGATCCCACCCAGGCTGACTTCTCCATTTTTTCTCAGGAAGACCTCTTGGGTACGATTAGTCAGGTTACCGGTACCTTTACTACATTGCTGTCCGGGATTGCCGCCATCTCTTTGGTGGTGGGAGGCATAGGTATCATGAACATCATGTTGGTCACAGTGACCGAACGCACCAGGGAGATCGGTCTTCGCAAAGCTCTGGGGGCGAAAAAGAAATGGATCGTGGCTCAATTTCTCACCGAAGCCGTGATCATTACCTTTATCGGCGGAGTCATCGGAGTGTTATTGGGTGTAGGGATTTCCTATTTACTCACCAGAATTATGAGCCTGCCGTTTACTATCGCGCCGACTTCAGTGCTGCTTGCCTTTGGTGTATCAGCCGTCATCGGCATTCTCTTCGGCTGGTATCCCGCCCGCAAAGCCGCCAATTTGCAGCCTATTGAAGCCCTAAGATACGAATAAATCGTCTCAAGTTAAAAAGTTAACAGTTAGGAGGTGAATAACATGAAAAACACCATTATTATTGCCGTTATCGTCGCAGTCGTTTTCGGAGCCGGAGGATTCTTCGGCGGTATGCAGTATCAGAAATCCCAACGGCCGAGTTTCGGAAATGGCAATTTTCAATTTCAGGGCAATGGTCAAGGCAATCGGAATTTTTCCAGGTCAGGTGGTCAATCCGGCCAAGCAAACCAATTTCAACGCGGAAATGGCGGAGGTCGGGTAGCGGGAGAAATCCTCAGCATTGACAACAACACCATGACAGTAAAAATGCCTGATGGAAGCAGCAAAATTGTTATCCTTTCCGACACTACCCAATACACCCAATCTTCCCAAGGCTCGCAAAGCGATCTGCAGGTGGGTCAACAAGTAGGAGTTTTCGGAGTCACCAACTCTGACGGCAGTGTTACTGCCCAGGATGTGCAAATCAACCCTGCCTTTAGACTCAATCCCAGTGGCGCGCCTCAACAGTAAAAATGGTTAAAACTCCATCACTGTTTCTGTACCCGCGGTTTTCCTTTTTGTTTTGATAAACAGCGCGGCAAACCCGCCCACAATCATAAAAAAGATTGCTGTGCGGAATACCGTGGCAAAAGACACAATGTTGGCTTTGATTACCATTAATCCCATCAGTTGCTGCATTACCAGAAGTGACGAGGTATTCACACTGGAAAATCTCTGAATTGCCATTAAATTGGACGTCAGGCTATCAGTTAAAATCGTGGCAAAAATCGCTACCCCGAACGCTCCTGAAATATTCCTGGCCAGAGCCAGCACTGAAGAGGCAATCCCCACTTCTTCCATCGGCACGGTGGAAGTGGCCGCGTTAGTCAGCGGCGCCATTCCCAGTCCCAAACCGGCTGCAAACAGAGCCATCCGCCAGGCAATGTCAAACCCGGTCCACTTAATATCAATTCCTGTAAACAGCCACATCACCATCGCGGCCCAAAACATCCCGAATGAGGTCAAGAACCTGGGCTCAATCTTCGCTGACAATCTACCCCCCAAGGGCGCGGCAATCATCATCCCCAAAGCCATGGGAATAAATAACAGGCCGGTCTTGGTAACGGAAAAACCCAAATAATTCTGGATGAAAATCGGCAAAGCAAACATTCCTCCCATCATGCCCATAAAAGAAATAAAAGAAGTTACAATGGCTGCAGAAAAAGCCGGAATCCTGAAAAATTTCAAATCCACCACAGGTTCTTTGGCTTTAATTTCCGTTAATACGAACCAAATCATGGCCGCGCTGGACACCAAGTATGTAATCAGACTCTTGGTACTTAACCAACCCCAGCTTCGCCCTTGGTCTAAGACCAACACCAGACTGGCCAATGAAATGCCCAGTAGTAGGGCTCCTTCGATGTCAAAATTCTTTAATCCTCTGGTTTTTGATACCGGTTCCTTGATGAAGGTTAAAGCCATGATTGTGCCCACTATTCCGATCGGTACATTAACGTAAAATACTGAGCGCCAGGAAAAATGGTCAATCAGCGGTCCCCCGATCAAAGGTCCGAATACTATCGCCGCCGCAAAAATCGCTGACCACAATCCCATGGCCTGGGCGCGACGGTCTTCGTCCTTAAACGTAAACGCGATAATTGACAAAGCGATCGGGTAATCAATCGATACGGTAATGGCCTGTAAAACCCGGAAAATAATTAAAGATTCGAAATTAAAAGATAAACCAGCCAACATGGATGAAATCACGAATCCCACAATTCCGAAAATATACAATGGTTTGCGGCCAATCAGATCGCCCAATTTCCCGAAAATAGGCACGAAGATCGCATTGGCGATAATATATGCAGTGGAAATCCAACCTGCTTGGGACACAGTAATCCCAAAATCAGTAATGATTTTGGGTAAGGCTAAATTTACGATCGTGCCGTCCAGCCTGCCTAGGAAACTGGCCACCATCACCGTGATCAATACCATCCAGGAATTAGTATTATTCTGAGAAGCCTTCTTTACCATAGAGAAGATAATTGAGGATAAACAAATTTCTAGTGACTACTAATCACCCCACGCAGTATGCGACACTAAAAGAATTTGAATAAACAGTGCCTTAGGAGTTATTCAAATAAACAGTCATTTTTGCCGACATCCCATTCTTGATCTGAGGAAAATTCACGGCGTCAAATTTGGCATACACATCAAACTGCTGCGTTGGCCTTTCGCTGGAAATGGAAAAAGCCACCTGAGTTTGTCTGGCTGTCTGGCCGACTTCATCCACGTACCCCCAAAATGTCTGTCCTGGTAAGGCATCTATGGTAAAAGCCACCACCTGACCGGGTCTTATTTTATTCAAACCTCTATTTTCATCTAACACACCGTCTATTCTGGTTAACGATGGATTAACCATTTTTATCACTGGTACACCCGGAGACATTAAACCGCCGACCTGCTGATTAGTTTCAATGATCATGCCGTCTGTAGCGGCCCGGATTACTTCTGTACCCACGATTGCTAATTGATCACCCTTTTTAACTGTTTCCCCTTCAACAACGTCCACCTCTTTTAGTGTCCCGCCAGTGGTCGCTGACAGACTGATAATCGGTGTGTTCACTGTCGAATTCTCAATCGAAATCCGGTTAGCAGTAGACAAATAATAATAAGCGCCAGCTGCCACCATCATCACAGCCACTACCACAGCTAAAATTCTGAGCAGCTGTTGATTCTTAATAATTTTGGATAACTTTTCCATAACCTTAAAAACTTACTTTAATAAATTAAATAGTCATGATTAATCAAATTTTCTGGTTCGGTAATTAACTGGTCGTTTTCAGATATCCCACTCAAAATTTCAGTATATTGACCGTTGACTTGCCCGGTTTCTACCAATTTTAATACCGGTTTACCGTCTTCCATTACCCACACCTGATTACCTCCCAAAACCAGCCATGAAGGCACCAGGGTGACCGGTTGCTCGGAATTAATGTTAATTGTAGCCACACCCCCTTGCTGATAATTCAGATCAGCAGTGAATTGGTCGCTGGCAACATCCACTTGATAGACATTTTCCCCAGTAGGCAGAGTCATTCGCTCAGGATAGATCTTAATCACCGTACCCTGATAGTTAGTCTTTTCTTGCCCGTTAAGTTTCACGGTCGCTGCTAATCCGGTTTGCATGTAAGGCATGTCCTCTTCTGCTATCTGAGCGCGGAAAATATATGTCTGCGGGTCAACAATGATAAAGGACGCCTGCGGACTGACAATTAGATTGGGAGTATTCACGTCCTGATGAATCAGTACTCCATTGATTGGTGAGGTGAGAGTTGCCAACGTATAAGCGTAATGGGCCAACTCCACCTGGATCACCGAATTGTCCAGCGTAGCTTGAGATTGGTCCAGAATTCTTTTTACCGCATTATTAATCGCCACATCCTTTTCACTGCCGCCCAGGTATGCTTGTTTATAAAGGTCATAGGGATATGTTTGTTGTGCCCGCAAGATGTTATTCTGGTTGTTTTCCTGCATCTGATCAAAAGTATCCCGGGCTGACCGATAAGTATTTAAAGCGGCCTGGAGTTGCCTTTGAATCGTATAAGTATCCAGTGAAGCCACGGTTTGCCCTTTGTATACCTTGTCTCCTTCTTTAAACCCTAAATAGGTTAACTTGCCCCCTGTAGCAAAATGCAGATTCGCTTCGTTTTGAGAACGAATATTTCCTTTGGCCAAAATCTGGTTGCTGATCTGCTTGGGCTGCACGGTTTCTGTAGTGATATTCACACTTCTGATCCGGCTGATACCCACCACCAGACCCGTAGCCAACAATGCTAAAAATAAAAGTGTCTTAGCAAAAAATCCCACAATTTTTTTCATTATTTTTCCTCCTTTTCCGTATTGAGATGCTCATACAGTTTGTGCAGAATCGCCAGTAAATTTTTCTGTTCCTGCGGTTCCAGATAATTAAGGTATTTTTTTAAACGCTTGGTTTTCAGATCGATCGATTGTCTCATCATCTGCTCTCCTTCGTCAGTGATTTTGACATAGATTTTGCGTCTGTCTTGGCTTCCCGTCATTCTGGTAACTAATCCGGACGATTCCAATCTATCGATCAGTAAAGTTGCGGTCGGCAGTTTAATTCTCAATTTGTCTGCAATTTCACTGGTGGTCAGCCCGACACTATTCAATAGCATCAAAGTCCTCATTTGTAAAGGGCTTAACTCATCGTCTAAACGATGTCGCTCGTCTCTGAGTAATCTGCCAACTTTGTAAGCCAAAAAAATAATTTGTTCGGCCCGGTCTCTGGGTTTAAACATAAAATTTATACATAGAATTATTAGCAGAGCTAAATATTAGCATGACAAATCAAATCTGTCAAATGAACCATAGATTTGTTCAAACACTATTATTAAATTGAATACCGAGTTATAATACTATGTCTACCTCACTTAACAACGGACTACCCAAGACTTAATCTTTATGAATCCTAAAACCAACACTCAGATCAAAATCCACGTGCCCACAGAGAATAATCAGTTGCTGGAGCAAGCTCTTGATTTAATTAATCAAAGTGAAGAAGTCAGCACTCTATGGCACGTAATTAATGTTAACGCCATTGACCGTTTAGGCATGACCGACCATGGCCCTGTCCATTTTCAGATCGTTTCCAACATCGCTTTGAAACTTGCCCGGCTGTTAATGAAAAACCAGGTGACCATGTCAGTTTGTCAGGATTTTGACTTATCACCAGACCACGCCGAACTCATCATTCTGCTAACCAGTTTATTTCATGACTTGGGCATGTCCATTAACCGGGCAGGACACGAAGATTACAGTCTGTTTCTGACCAATACCTTACTCAGGGAATTGCTCACCTTCTTACCCGTCAAAGAGAGAACCATCGTCATTTCCGAAACCCTGCAAGCCATCATCGCCCATCGCAGTGACGGCAAACCCCGCACCATTGAAGCCGGTATTGTCAGGGTGGCCGATGCTTTGGACATGAGCGAAGGCCGGTCCCGAATCCCTTATGAAGCCGGTATAGTCGATATTCATTCCATTTCCGCTGCCGCCATCGACGAAGTGAAAATCGCTCCCGGAGAAAAGAAACCCATTCAAATCCTCATTATCATGAACAATTCATCCGGAGTTTTCCAGGTAGACGAACTGCTTAAAAAGAAACTTTCCGGATCAGGTATCGAGCAATATGTGTCCGTCAAAGCTTTTATCAACCGGGAACACGAAAAAAACCTCCTCAAAGAATTCCAAATCTCCTAACCTTTCTTCTTACCCCAACACTCAATAGGAAACTGTTACCTGATATAGATTAGCCAGAAGAGCATGGCGAGTATAATCCGATAAATCCCAAAGGGAATGAATGAGTGGTGCTGAATATAGCGAATAAAAAGTTTGACAGTTACCAAGGCGGTCAGAAAAGCCATCATAAATCCCATGATTAGAGTTGTCCATTGTTCGGAAGAAAAATTCAGATTCGATTTCCAGAGATCCAATCCGGTAGCAGCTGCCATCGTTGGTAAAGCTAACAGAAAAGAGAATTCCACCGCAGATCGCTTTGGTAAGCCTACTACCATGCCGCCAAAGATGGTGGCCGCTGCCCGGGAAACACCAGGAACCATAGATAAAGATTGCATTAGCCCGATCGCCAATGCCTGTCTGTAAGTAGGTTGACCAGTCGGTTGTTGAGCGGTGTTGATCAGTTTTTCCAGCAGAATAAATACCGCGCCGCCTATCGCCAGCGCCCAAAGAGTCACCGTGTAGTTGTTGAGTAAAGTAGACTTGATAAAATCGTAAGCTAACAAACCAATAAACGCTGTGGGAATGAAAGCTGTCAGTAGTTTGAACCACAGAGTAAAGTTCGTCAACAATTTTCTGGTGTAAATAGTCGCCACAGCCATGATGGCTCCCAGTTGGATAAATATTTCAAAAGAGGTCAGAAAATCAGTCTCATTAAGCCCCAGAAGTTTGGTAGTCAAAATCAAGTGACCGGTGGAGGACACAGGCAGAAATTCTGTAATCCCTTCTACAATACCCAAGACGAATGTGTGAAGCAGAGACATACCCTATTAGTTCAACAATGATCTACATGTTCAGAAGTTCCAATACTTTATAAACTAGCACTCCTGGCCAAAATATCGCCTTAACAATCCCGACGATCCCATCTGCGAAAGTGGTGGCGTGCTGGACAAAATAAATTACCGCCCCGATCAAACCTAAACCATAAATGGCACCAGAACCGGCGTTATTTTTCATTTCTACCTTCTTTCTTAAATCAGTATTTATCAGATCAGCTTACTTGTCAATCCGATAAGGAAAACTTAATCAGTAGAGTGGCGGGTGTATTTGAACGAGTCTCCGATAAAGATTTTTTACTCCAGCAATTTTCGTTTACTGAAAATATAGACGATCATGAAAATTTGCATGACTTCTCCTCCCATACAAATTAAGGTATCCGTTAGAGTAGGTTTATTTAAGTAAGAAAAAAATAACGATTGGGGTCTGTTAGATTGATAATTTTCCGGATTTAAAAAATAAGGTAAAGATATCAGCAAACCATAAGCTGTCAAAAATAAAAATCCGTATAGAGCCCATTTCTTCAACTTCCACAAACCAACCCCGACAATAACCCAAATTATGTTTACGATTAATGACCTTAATCTGTAATAAGATTTGTCTTGGTAAATATATGAGGAGAAGAAGAGAGCCGGAGCTTCCTCGTATCCTAAATAACTTCTGATTATTACTTGGGGAACAAGTTGATACAAAGGAACTTTTTTAATTTTAACTCCTGTTAATACCACGCCCACGCTACCTTCACCAGGAGGAGGATTTATTCGAGGGGCCAGCGCAACAGAGAGAGATTGCTGGTCTCGTTCAATTTCTATGCTTACTTCTTTGCCCCGATTGGCATCAACTAGTTCTACAAAGTCTGACGGGGTATCAATAATCTCATTATTTACAGAAATGACTTCATCTCCTACCTTCAATTGCGCCTTGGCAGCAGGAGTATTTGGTTGGACCTCAAGAATATTTACTTTAGCTTTAACAGTAAGGCCCTTCTGCTCAATAGAATGAAAAAGACCAAATAAAGGTAAAGAAAGGATAACTCCGATTATGCCGCCTAAGATAGTGAAAATGGCTATGATGGACAGCAGTTTGGGACGTTTATTCTTCATATCATCCTCAACTCTACCCCTTTAAGATACAATATCACTATGAAATTAGTCGACAAAATTGTAGACTTGACCTCATCTAAATTGTTAAGGAGGTATAAAATACAACGTTGCTAATGATCCTCTAAAAATAAACGATCAATACCAAGATTCGTTGGATTTAATTAAAAGTCTATATCAAAAGGCATATTACTGGCACGGCACCGGCCGGTATCACTATCAACACCCAAGCCGGTCAAAATATCACTCTCAAACTAATAGTAAAATCTTTGATGTACTTCAGTCTCTTATCCACCATGGCGGACTTACCCCTCAATATGATTTATGGACCAACATGTCATCGATTTCTCTTACTAAGAACAGAATTTATGCCAGAGCCTATGTCCAGTTTCACCAATTCGAACGCACTCCGTTGCTCTATGAGTACGGCACAACTAAATTCTGGTTTCATACATTAGGAATAAAACAACTTTTTACCAATAATTTCGGGCACAATATCATCAGTGTCATGAAAATGCGAACCAATAAAGACTTTGATAATCGGTTTCGCCAATGGGCTGGTTATGTAAGAAAGGATATTAAGAAACATCCAATTTCATTACTCTCGTTTTATAAACTTAGATCAGACATTTACGGAAACTTCGGAATACTATTCGGTATTAAAAAACCCTCCGTTCAGGAAATACCCTTTAATTCAACCATTGACCGCTATGAGGTGCGTTGCATTAAGGCAATCACATTTAAACAAATGACCCATGCGGAAGTGCCATTAGCTAATGTTGAAGAAACAAAGAAAATATTTGGGGGAAATAAAATTAAACTACCTGTTTTACCAATCGAACTATCCGAAATTTACTGTAACTCGTTGAATTATGAATATCTTGGAGGATAAGGCGATGGATGAAGGAAGACTCAAATTAAACCTTTTAAGTCAGATCAAATCTGGTTATTATCTCTTTTTCATCAATCTCAAAATACTTAGCGAAGTAGTTGAATAGGTTTTGGAGATCGCGTTTCAACAATTCATCTTTGTGAGGATTGTGGCGGATGTCAACGGCTTGAGGTAGGTCGATGATATAGGGTTTCTCCTGCCACCAGAGAATGTTGTAGGCAGAGAGATCGCCGTGGACTACACCGCATTGGAGGAGAAGTTTGACATCGTGAAGGATATGTTGAAAGGCTGATTGGGCTTGTGATTTGGTTAGAATCACGTCGGTTAAACGTGGAGCGACATGTTCGTCTCCGATGAATTCCATCAGGATAGATTCCGGCGTCCAGTCGTAAACCTTAGGCACATTGGCGCCTAGGCTGTTCAGCTTTTTCAGGAGATAAAATTCTCTTCTTACCCAATTTCTGTGCATCAGCTTTCTGCCGAATTTTCCTCGCTTAAGCACTGCTTTTCTCTCCGATGGTTTGCGGTAATACTTGCCTTCCAAATAAGCGGAGTTATTTTGGAAGGAGCGGAACTGGGGATCAATGTAGACTTTCAACGCCAAAGTTTGCCTGCCGAATTCAACCATAAACACCATAGCCTCCTTGCCTGTCTTTACTTTACGCGGGTGGCGGAGGTGGTAATTTTTCTGCTCATAGGCCCGGATAATATGATCTAAATTAATCACTTAAATGGTATTGTAGTACAATTATTTAGAAATAGCTAAGTGAAATACAAAACACAGTCATGAAATTCTTAGTCGCAGTAGCTCAATACGCTGTGCCTGAAGATGTTTCCGGCTCGATCTCCAAACTAGATGAGCTGGCAGCTAAGGTAGCCAAAGATGGAGCTCGATTATTAGTCGCGCCTGAAACAGCTATTGGCATGCTGGCAGATGTTAAAACTGCTTCCACCGACTACTTGCCTGATTTGAAGAACATCGCCAGTGAACACAAAATTGCCATAGCCACCAGCTTTTATAAAAAATCCACAGGAGGGGAACATTTTAACCAGGGTTATATCGTAAGTTCATCTGGTGAAGTTTTACATTCCCATCGAAAAATATACCTTGCTCCTCCTGAACGAGAGGTTGACGGCATTTCCAGCGGCCATGAATTGACGGTCTCAAAAACAGAAATAGGAAAACTGGGCATGTTGATCTGCAAAGACGGGTTTAACCGGTACTCCCACTTTTTGTATGAAAGATTTAATCAGTTAGGGACCGAAATTATTTGCATTCCTACCTGGTCAATTGGGTGGGATGAAATGAATACTCAGGAATATATCAGGTCCTTGTTCGTTTACGGCTCATTTACTAGCCGGGCATATGTGCTTGTTTCAGGGAACCTGAATCGCAAAGATAAATCATTTGGCCGTTCTTTAATCGTCAGCCCCGTCCGGGGCGTCCTCCGTGAAGGATCAACAGATCAGGAAGAATTAATCGTCCAAGAAATTGACCTTAAAGAAGTAAAAACAGCCAGAGATTTCGATTCCCGGTGGCAACCGAAAGGGAGGATCTTGTAATCCTTAAGATTTACTGCCTTAAAAGTGTTTCCTATTTTTAATTCTCAAATTGAGTCGAAGGCCGAGCAGGCCGGTCTAGGACCGCTCAGGCCTTTTTAACGATTGTCTCAGATTTAGGCTAAATAAGATAACAAAACAGGGCAACGATAACTATAATGCTATATTATTCATCAGAATCATTCCATTATACTTAACAATCACGTTCTCAACTTCCCTGAATTCTTGTTTGTATTTTTTCTTCAAAGTGTCGATCATTTTGGATATTTTAATTAGCATCCTAGAAGAACTGGAGGGACTCCTGCCCGGTTTTCGAAATACAGAGGATTTACTAAGCACGCTTTCTAAAACAAACTCCGTATAGTACCAGTCCCACTTAAATTCCTTGAAGACTGTTTCTCTCAATCTTAGTTCAATTTCATGTTTGAGGCTGTTCTTACGGGTGTCTTTTATAAGTTTATCAAGATCTATATTGTTAAAAATTGGAGCTATTCGTGGCTGCTTCTCAATTTCCGCTAATCCTTTGAGATAATATCTTTCACATAGCTTAACCAATCTATCTAACTTGTCACGTTGACGTTTTTGTGGAGCCCGAAGTTTGTATATCCGAAATTTTTTACCATTAAATTCTGTAGTCATTTCTCGAATAAGAATAACTTCTGGCTTAATAATTAAATCGATAAACACAACCCTTTTCCCATCTGATTTTCCCCAGATTTTAAGTGCATTACCTGAGTAATCCATTTTCCAGATATGTTGTGTGTCAATTCTAAGCTCATTGTCTTTAACAAGATAAACTGGATTATCGTTCTGAACACGAGCTAAAATGCTGAGTTTCAAAATCCCTGAAGAAAGATCGACGGACAGTAATGAATGTCTTCCAGAGAGGTTAAACAAAGATGTTCTTTCTCCATGGCTAACAAAACTTGAGCCAATGAAAAAGGAATAACCTCTTTTTCTCTCTAATGGAAATTTATCTACTAATACTAAAGGTTTAGCTGGCCTTGCCTTATATTTATAAAGTTCTTTTTTTGAAAAAAAACAACCACCCCTTCCGTGAATGCGTCTATGACACTCATCACAAATTGGGATTAGGTACCTTTCGTCATTCGAAAATTTCTTTGACCATTCTTCAATATGATGAAATACAACTGGGATTTTGCCGCAAATGGAACAACTAAAGCGCGATTGAGATAAAAGTCTCTGTTTTGCATCAGCTTTGATATACTCTCTAGCGTTGTGAATACAAGTAGAATAACTCATTTTTGTTTTCAAACTTCTATAGAGTTTACGGTCGCTTAGTGTCCAATCGTGCTGTAGGGCTAGGATTCCCGCCTACCCTTGCCTGTCGTCTTAGTTGATTGCAACTGCGGCGGCAGGGACGTAATCGGCGGACACAGCGAACAGATTGCATTTTTCTATTAAAAGTTATTCTAACACATTTTCACTTCAGCCCTTCTTTTATCAATAAATAGTCCGGCAATTCTTCATGTCCGTTTATTGTTGTCCCATATCTGGTTAAGGTCCGTCTACTTCACCCCGGAAATCGCTTGTTCTTGGTTGGAGAGCAACCGCCAAATTTCTCACCTGGAGATACCGGGCCATAGCTATTTCATAACGGGAATTTAAATATTCACCCTGATCTGCTTGCCTTCTGGTATTGGGATTACAGCTAAAAAACAATGCCTGGTCCATCGTGGCCGGCGCTAAAAATCTCCACTCTATCATAAATTTAGAATCGAAAGAAACAAACGAACCTAATCTCCAATTGAAAGCGTTAGTTCTATTCAGTGCTGCTAATGCTTGATCGTAACCCATTTCTGCTTCTCCTAAATATAATCTCTCACCTCCAACTACTTGTCGATATAGGCGGAGAGCGTCCTCGAAAACTTGGAAAGTGAAATCTTCCCCTCTAATTCCCAAAGGATTAAACTGATCTTCCTTAATTTGGGCGGAAATTGTCCCTTCACTAAGTGGGCGAGAAAGAAGAGGACAGGAACGCAGATTATTAATGGGGTAATTGTCTAACCATTTCCATCGTCTTCCCCAAAGACAAACCTGACCAATAGGTTCATGAGCAGCAGCCCAGGTGTGATTGACTACCATCCTGTTAAATTCACAATCAGGACAATCCCTAGTCGGGCGTTTTCTGTCTCCATAACGAAGATGGGAATCTGGTAGATTATAGACATCGATTTCCTTAGACATAAGTTTTGGTTTTTAATTCTTCGAAGCTTTCTTTCAGCATTATTTTTATCGCCTTTTTACCGGCGGTTGTTTTAAAGTATTTTTCTCTTCTCAAAGCGTCTTTCTTGGAGTAAAAATATTCACAAAAAATTAGTCTTAATGGCCTTCTGGGCGCAGTAGCTTTTGAATTACCGCGAAAGTGTTCTGTTAACCTCTGTTTTAGATCTGAAGTGAAGCCGATGTATAATTGACCGTCTTTTTCGCTAAGAAGAACATATACGCACCAGTTGAGTTTAGTCATCTTTGTTTCTGAAGAATCATCTCGGGCCATAAAGTAGAACGAAGTTCACTTTACGGCCATGAAGTGATCTCTGATCTACTTCATGGCTGCGGGGCATGGATTCGAACCATGATAGACGGCTCCAAAGGCCGCAGTCCTACCGTTAGACGACCCCGCATTATGCCTTAAAAGCAAAATTGAACTGCAAGGTTTATTTTAACACTTTTAAGTTCATTTTGCTGTATGATATCAATAATGTCAGCCGCACAAGTTAAACGAGCCTTAAGTGCTCTCGCCAATCCGGAAAGGGCCAAACATTCAGTCCGTTTCTTCAAAACCGGACCAGGAGAGTACGGAGCAGGGGATAAGTTTTTAGGCATTACAGTGCCCCAACAGAGACAAATTGCCAAAAAATTCAAGGATTTACCATTAACAGAAGTAGAGAAATTACTGCATAGCTCCTATCACGATCATCGACTTACTGCTTTAGTAATTCTCACTTACCAATTTCCCAAAGCCGACTCTTCGACTCAAATCAAGATTTATAACTTTTACCTGAAAAACACCCGTTATATTAACAACTGGGATCTAGTGGATCTATCCGCCCCTAAAATTGTCGGCCAGCATCTGCTTGATAAACCAGAACAAAGAACCATTCTTTATCAATTAGTTAAATCAAAAAACCTATGGGAAAGACGCATCGCCATTCTGGCTACCTTCTCTTTTATTAAACAAACAGACTTCAAAGATGCTCTTCAAATAGCTGAGTTATTGGTAAAAGATAACCACGACCTCATCCATAAAGCCGTAGGTTGGATGCTTAGAGAAATCGGCAAACAAGACGAAAAAGTCCTTTTAAGATTCCTTGATCAATATGCCTCTACCATGCCCCGCACCATGCTCCGCTATTCTATAGAAAAACTTACTCCTGCGCGAAGAAGTTTTTATTTGAAAAAGTCGTGATTTTACAATCGTTATCTTCGCAAATAAGGGCTGAAGTCATCGAAATGGTATGAAAAAACGTTAAACTGAGTACTCAGAAAAAAGATTAAAACAATTATCAAGACCGATAGTTTGTCTTTCTTTATAATTCGAAATTTTAAATTTATCAAATTAAACAAAGAAAAAATATACAGTAATCCGAGAAGGATCAACAAATATGTTTTGTCATGTAAATCAAATAAGAAAAAATCATAATTAATTACATTATCGATTTTATCCGGTTGGAAACTGATGATTTTTATCGACTGAAATATCAAAATAGCAAATGTCCAAAGTATAACAAAATACAATTTATTTATCCTCTTGGCAAAAATAAGTAACAAGACAATCAACAGCGATACAAGAAGCAACCAGGGTACCCAAGCCTGACACGAGACTTCGAGACAGAAAAAAAGATCAAACAAATTGAAAAGGATGACCAATGGAAGAGCATAAATCATTGAGAGTATTCCGCCTAAACTTTGGATTATTTGCATAATTTAAATCCTTGATGTTTGACCGGGAGATCGAGAGTCAGTTAGATTTTCCTAGTAAATTACTTACTACTTGATTCATTTTACTATCAGAGAAATCATTAAGCAATTTTTTGTAAAACTCCCACACTGCCATGGCATCGTCCAGTGCCCGGTGCCGATGAGCCACTTTAATCTGGAATCGATCTATGATCTGATCTAAGCCATGATGGCGATACTCAGGAAAGAGTTTTCTTGACAATTTTACAGTGCAGAGTAGGGGAGCGGAAAAACTCATTTTTTGTCTGGCAAATTCAGTGGTTAAAAATCCGTAATCAAACTGGGCGTTGTGAGCCACTAAAGTGCCGTCGGTTAACAAGGTCCATAGATCATCCTGAATTTGCCTGAAACTTGGCGCGTACTCCAGATCTAAGGGACTGATGCCGGTGAAATATTGAATGAACCTGGGCACTTCGCACAGCGGATTAATTAGCGTTTGGTAAGTATCAATTATTTGACCATTTTCTACCTTAATTACTCCGATATCAATGATTCGGTTGTTTGCCGGACTCAACCCTGTAGTTTCCACATCCACAAATATTAGCCTCTGACTTTGATTAAGCCTGTCCATACCTGGATATAAGCATAACACTTTCACTGGTATTAAGTTATATTAAAAACATGAAGGCTATCAGCGGGATTAAAATCCTTGTCGGAGTATCTCTGATCTTCATTGCCTGGCGCTATCGCATCCGCCAATACAATATCATTCCCAAAGTCGACAGCACCTTTGACGAACAAGCCTATCTCTGGGCTGGTGAAAGCCTGTTGCAATCAGGAGTGCCTATTGGTTGGTCGATTCTGGATCTTTACTTTGAGCCCCCTTATTCCTTGCCAGGTGAGTCTGAAATTTCTCTGAGCGGTTATACATTGACAGTCAACGGCCAGCCTCGGACTTTGGCTAACTGGCGGCAATGGCCTCAAACTCTGGCCACCAAACAGGAAGTGGATATCGATGGCTATAAATCGCAGTTTAAAATTATCCAGCCATTCCTGGAGAATCCGCCTTTGACCGGTTTGCTGTTAGCTGTAGTACATACCGGCGATCAATTACTCTCCACTTCAGTTAAACAAATTCGGCTGGTACCTATCACTTTCACTAGCCTGACTGCCGGAGGCGTCTATTGGTTAGCTTATTTGCTTGGTGGGTTAGGTCCAGGCTTAATCGCTGGCCTGATATATGCTCTTAGTCCGGGTATGGTTGTTTCCGGCAGACTGGCCATCCCAGAGAACTTGATTGCCAGCCTACTTGTTTTTACTTTAATAGCTTTATATTACTATCTAAAACGCCCTCGGCGTTTGCTTCTCTGGCTGTTGCTCATCCCTGCCTTTCTTGCGCCGTTACTGAAGATTTCCGGGTTGATCATCCCCGGCACCGTGAGCGTCATCTTATTCAGACAAAAGAAGTTCCGTCCGGCCATCTACGTGGTTATCAGCTCTTTATTAGGAATAATTACTTATTTCGCCTATGGCCTGTTCTATGATGCGCAAGTATTTATTGCCATTCTCCAAGCCCAAGGCCAGCGCAAATTCCTTGGCCCCATGAGTCTGGCCGTCAAAGCTTTGTTCCCTCAAATCCCGCTTCCCATGTACGAAGGCTGGATTCTGTTAGGCTACTTATCAATCCTCTGGCTAATCGGCCGGCGGATTAAAAACGCCCACTTAATCATTACCGGAGTCATTATTCACTGGATCTTTTTCGGACTTTACGGGGGTAGTTTTCCCTGGTATCAATTTATTGCCTTCCCTTTGTTGGCAGTCGCCGGTGGTTTAACCCTCAATCATTTTTTTCGGAAACCCCAAATCTATTTCAACATCTTTGTATTTATCATTACCTTTTCCACGTTAATGCACTACGCCTATTTAAGATCGGGTCTTCAATGGAATGACCTTATTAACCAATATAGATTATTTATCGGAATATTAATTATCATTCCCTTAGTCGCCTGGATATTCAGAAAAGGTAGCCGCCTGCTAACCCAATTAAGCCTGTCCGTCATCCTTCTTAGTTCATTTTATTTCAGTATCCAAATCATTAACCGCATGCAGGAGTTGTGGGTCATCCTTGAAAATCTGCCCTATCCGCTTACCTGGGTGCCTTAAAAAGAAAAGCCGGGTGCTGGGTCACCCGGCTTTAAATCACTCTCTGCTTTGCTCCTCAGAGGTTTGATACATTCCTGGGTTAGTGGCTGTGAAGATTGCCAAAAGGGGTAGCAATCCACCTACCATTAAAGCTATGCTGAGCGATTTGTCCGCCAGCATCCCCATAAGCGGATTTAGAATTATCAGTGGGACCTTGTGGGCCATCGCCACAAAAGAAAGCATCGTGGCTCTCTCGTTTTCGGGAATATGCACATTTACGTGTGTGGCGATCAACTCCCGTCTGGTCAATCCCACGCCACCGGCTAACACTAGAAAACACGCAATAGTTAACAGGCTGGGATATAAAGCCGTAATCCCAAAACCCACTGCTGTTACAATTGCCGATACCCGTAAATACCGGTGGGTGGAACGAAACAATTTCTCAGAGAACGGGAACAGCAAAGCTACCAGTACTTCTATGACCACCAGACCACCGTGTATCCAACCATAGTACTCTATACCTACCCCCTGGGACTTTAATAACGGCTGATATAACCAGATTACATAATAAGCTCCTGTAGCTACCAGAATTGAGTCGATCGCCATCCATTTGATAGCTCTATTTTTCCACACGTATCTACCCCCTTTCTTGGCTATCGTTAGCCATCTTTTACTCTCACTTATCTGGTTTCTTCTCGGCGGTTCTTTAATACTCCAACAGGTGACTGCTGCCAAGAAGAAAGGTATAGACGACAGATACATCGGAGCATTGATGCTGATGTGAGAGGCTATTATCCCGCCTATCGGGGCAGAGATCGCCATCGCCGCAAATTTGACTGCATAAGCCCTTCCGAAGATTTTTGTTCTTTTAGCTTCTAGGTTTGCCGACCTTAAGGTGTCGTAAAGGAGGGCGTTATCTGCACCAGAGGTCAGAGCCAAACCCATGGCAAACAAAAATTCTCCTAGCAAAAACACCTCAAATTTGGGAAAGCTTCCGTAAACCACGGTAGCCATACTTACCACCAAGGCTCCTAATGCTACCGAATGTTTCCGGCCAAAGTAGTCAGCCACTACTCCAGTGGGAACCTCCAGTACAAAAGCCCAAAACATGAACCAGGACTGTAGAAAGTAAGCGTGAAACAATCCCAGTCCTGCCCAGTCTGTGAATAACGGCGTGAGCACAGCCGCAAACAAACTGGCATTTTTAAAAAACACATACAGGTAGTATTTAATTAAAGTGTTTCTGAAAGTGGTATTCATGATCTGTCTCCTTTCTTTAATGTTTGTTAAAGTGCCCGGCTAATAACGGATATTCCCAGATCCGTAGATCACCCGATCCTGAGCGAATCAGAATTAGTGATTTGTTTAGCCGGGTAAACCTCCGAGAAAAGGATTATTAAAAATTATTAACATTGCTTATCTGTGATAAATTTCTCTAGTTTAATTAGTTAATTTTCATGCTTTGCCATTAAAAAAGCCTCCTTTTCGGAGGCTGTGTCGGGAAAACAAATGTGATTGAATTATTAACTTCCACCCACGACTACAACCTCCATGGCCGGGTTAGCATCGACAGAGTCGATAGCTCCAGCGAAAAGCATGGAGGTTTTGGGATATTGTTGCCAGCAACGTTGTCTTTCCATAAACTACTTTAAGAGTCGAAATAGTTATTTATACAGCAGAAGCTATGCTCCAATCCGTATATTGGTATATTTTATCCCATAAGTTAAATTAAGTCAAAAAACCGTTACCAATCTCCCTGTCCAATGTCCAACAATTCATTTGATTTCAGAATTCGGTTTAAAATTTGAGGCGTACAAATCGGAGCCATCATCACGTCCTTGGCTTTGGTAGTGTGCAGATTATTGTTAACGTCACGATATTGGTAGGCTTTATGAACGGCTGTGAACCCTACATGACCGTACAACTTCGCCCCTCGTTTTACATTTGTTTGCAATAAGCCAATATCGCATTTCTCCCTTCTCAAGATCTTCATCGCCTCCTTTAACAATCTGCCCGCCATCTTTCTACCTCTCTGGTTTTTTCTAGTACACACGTCTCCTATGCCCCCGATTATCATTTGCTGGTTATCAAAGACGGTGGGACGTTTAATTATTCTCAGGTAAGAAACTAACTCATTATCTGAGTAGAGTAACAAATGTCTAAAAGTAGGTGAGAAATACAAATTTTTTCGCTCTTGTTCAAACTTCTCGACATTAACCTCAAAACAATTCACGATCATCTCGTTGATCTCTTCTCTTAACTGATCAATAACCTGGGAATCTTTAAGAACTTTTATCTTTAGCATATCTTTTTAATAAGCCATAATTCCCCTCACTTAAAGTCTATTATAAAATAAGCCCATGCTTTATACCCGAAAACCTAAAAATTTCGTACCCGATTTTGAAGCAGTCTGCTGTTATTGTTTTTCAGATGGAAAAATCTTACTGCTAAAGCGACAATCAAGTAAATACCAAGGATTGCATTGGGGACCACCGGCTGGAAAAGTTAATTCAAACGAACCCATAACAGATGCCATTATCAGAGAAATTAGAGAAGAAACGGGCTTAAGCATTAACCAAATAAAAATAAAATATATTACTTGCTATTATGTACGCCAATCAAAGATGAATTATAACTATCATGTCTTTATTACACAGGTTGAATCTAAGCCCCAAATAATTTTATCGACCAGTGAACATTGCAAGTACCGATGGATTTCGCCCCAGAAAGCACTTCAGTTAGATTTATTTGAGGACGAAGACCAAAGTCTAATGTTGACTTTCAATTTAAACAACCAGCATGCATGACTACTTCTCTACCTTTATTAGTGGTTTTCAAGGCGTGATCGCACAAGCATTGGAAGAAAAATTGCCTGATGCGACCATCAAACGATTATTGGATGGGTTAGTTACCTACCAAACATCTGCTTCTGCAAACCAGATTTCCAAGCTGCGATTTTTTAACAACAGCTTCATCCTAATTCATCAAATTAACTTTCAGAATGAAACCAACCCTCCACTGCTAATAAAACAGCTCTTAAAAGAGTTTGATTTCGACTCTCTTAATTCAAATCTTGATTCTCAAAACAAAAAATTCAAAATAGTCGTTTCTCAAGAAAATCAATTTGTAGCCGTCAACAAAAATTTACTCACTAAATTGGAAACTCGTATCCAACAATTTACCCGACTGCGGGTTAACCCTTCTCGTCCGGAAATGGAATTTTGGTTGCTAATTAGGAGTGAAAATCTGGCCCTATTCGGAATCAGAATTACCAAAAGTGTCAGTTCGCGAAGAATTATGCATCAAGGAGAACTACGTCCCGAACTGGCCCATCTGTTATGCTTCATTTCTCAGCCACAAATAAAAGATGTGGTGCTTGACCCCTTTTGCGGCTCCGGTTCTATAATTATCGAACGAGCTAAGCATTTTCCTTATACCAAAGTTTACGCCAGTGATCAGGATCCTCGATTAGTTAAAAATCTTAAAATAAAATTGCAAAAATTTCCTCACCTTGAGATCAAGCCACAAAACGCTCTGCAGCTTACCAAAATCCGCTCCAATACAGTTAATAAAATCATCACCGATCCGCCCTGGGGAATGTACCGGAAACTCACGAATCCGGAAAAATTTTACACCCAGATGCTTGATCAGTTTCATCGCGTATTAACCAAAGATGGGTTAGTCGTTATCCTTACAGGCGCCAAAAATGAATTCGAGATAGCTTTAAAAAAGAGTAGTCACTTCAAATTATCTAATACATACCACATTCTCGTTTCGGGCAAAAAAGCCGGAGTCTACAAATTGAATAAAGTACCAAATAAAGCACTCCCATAAATTGTTATTATTCGTGGAAAAATTATTAATCGTGTGGATTAGGAATTCCCAATTCGGCTGAATCGTATATACTAAAGATTATGAAATCGGCTTTAATTCTTCATGCTTGGTTGAATGGTCCGGACACCCATTGGTACCCGTGGTTGAAAACCGTACTGGAAAATAAAAAATATCAAGTTTACCTTCCCGTAATTCCTACCATGCAGACCAAACTACCAAGTTTGAAGAAACAAATGAATTTTATTACCAAGCACATCCCCGTAGACGAAAATTTAGTAGTCATTGGCCACAGTCTAGGAGCCTTGTTAGGAATGAGATTAGCTGAAAGATACAGGTTTAACAAACTTTTTCTTGTGGCGGGATGGGATTTTAATGATTTGACGGTAGAGCACCGTTTATTTTGGCAGAATCGAATTAATCATCAAAGAATTAAACAACACGTTAAACAAATATATTGCGTTTCGTCAGACAATGACCCTTATTATACTGCCTGTCTAGCAAATGAGATGTGTAACAGGTTAAGTGGTAAATTTATTCTGATCAAAGGGGCTGGCCACTTCACGACCAAATACGGGATTACTCAACTTCCGGAAATTCTAAAGTACCTTTAATCATGTTTCTGCAGAAGTACAAATATCATGGCTATTTAGTTCTGGCGTCTTTGGCCTACACTTCAGTCTCGATTTTCACCAAGTACTTAGTTATTGATCACGTTAATCCGTTTAATCAAGTTTTCTGGAGAATTGTCATCGGCATGCTTTTTGCCTTACTAGCCTTTAAATTATTAACTCGACAAGCAATTGGAATTAGTAGGAAAGAATTCATTGATTTGTTAATCAACGCTGTTTTGTTTGTGATATCCTGGATATGTTGGAGCACTGCCATTACTCTCGGTACCCCGATTACCAAAGCTATTGCCATCCTCTTTTCTTACCCTATTAGTATTGGTCTACTTACCTGGCTAATTTTAAAAGAAACTCCTTCTTTCAAAAACATAATTGCTTTAGGTTTAAGTTTAGCTTCGGTTTACATTATTTTGGAAGTGTGGACAATTGGCAGTTTCAGCCAAATTCATCCCGGGGATATCTTTGTCCTCATCAACTCGGTTACTTTCGCAGGCATGGTGGTCTGGGGCACCAAAATCAAAAGGGAATCTCAGATCAATCCTTTTAAAATCCTCTTTTACACCCTACTGATCGCCTTGCCCATTTTATTAATTATCACCGCCACACTTAACCAGCTTAATGTTCCTATCTACCAACTGGAGATCAAAGCCAATTTTCAACCGTTTACGTGGTTTAACTTAATCGGGATAGGCACCATCGGCACAGTCGTTAACTTAGCTTTAATTTTCTTCGCTACCCAAAAAGTCAAAACCAATATTGCCAGCGTTATTCTTTTGCTGGAAATCGTCTGGGTAAACCTATTCGGAATTATCCTCTTTAAAGAAGCCTTAACTCTCACCTTAATTATTGGTACAATTGGGATATTGGTTTCTGTACTATTAGTTTGATGAGGTATGAAGAGTAAAAAGTTGGCTTTAGTAACGGGTTCCAGTAGGGGAATCGGCAAAGCCATTGCCCTGACTTTAGCTAAGGACGGATTCGACATCGTCGTGAATTGTAGTAAGTCAAAAAAACAAGGAGAAGAGGTCGGGGAAGAAATTGGAAAAATAGGCAGACAGGCTTATTTGGTTATGGGAGACATTACCAATGAAGCTCAAGCCCAAAATATCTTCAAACAGATGGCCACTATTGCCCCCCAGCTTGATTTACTAGTAAACAATGCCGGTTTCGACTACGGACATTTAATTGAAGATTATACGATTCCCCAAATGAGAGAGATTGTGGAGATTATTTTAATCGCCAAAATGACCACCACAAAGTACGCCTTACCTTTACTAAAAAAGAGCCCAAATCCGTCTATAATCAACATTGCCTCCCGGATGGGCAGAGAAAAAACCATTGAAACAGTAGGAGCTTACGGACCGGCAGAAGCAGGCGTCATTAAATTCACTCAGTGCTGTGCTCTCGAATTTCGCAAGTACAAAATCAGAGTTAATTGTGTAGCTCCCGGATTAACCGAAACAGAATTAACCCGGAATATGGTTCCTGAGGAATCTTTTTGGAAAGAACAGGCCCGCATCAATCCTCGAGGCAGAGTTGGTACTCCCCAAGACGTCGCAAACGTGGTGTCTTTTCTCTCCTCTGAAAAAGCAGATTATATTAATGGTGAAACCATTGGAGTGAATGGCGGCAGCGTGCTGATTTAATCATATGAAAGACATTATCAATCTCCAATACACCACCATCAAGACTCCCCTACCCGACTTCATTTATGAGGGATTAAAAGAGTATTCTCGCGGCGCCAATCTCTATCATCCTCAACCTCAAATATTAATAGACAAATTAGCTAAGAAATACCATCTTCCGCCTGAAATGATCTATCTTACCGCCGGCATCGACGAAGCCTTGCAGATGTTTATGCTGGCTTACGGACAACGCGGCGTTGTCTTCACTCCTACCTACACAGTCTATACAGACATTGAAGAGTTTGGCGGCAAATTAACCCCAGTTTGGTCAATCCAGGGTGACCAATATCTTATCGATCAGGGCAAGCATCCTGACGCGACTTTGATTATTCTGGCTAATCCCAACAATCCTTCCGGATTTACTCCTAAAGAAAGAGTTTTGGAATTGGTTGCCAATAATACCCATTGCCAGGTAGTAATCGACGAAGCTTACGCTGAGTTTGCCGATCTGACCGTTATCGATCAAGTCAAAAACCATCCTCATTTGGCAGTCTTAAGAAGCTTTTCCAAGGATTACTCCATGGCGGGTAACAGAATCGGTTATCTGGTAGCTCACCCACAAGTGATAGCTCAGGTCAAAAACAAGTCCACTTGGAGTAACGTATCTTATTTGTCCGTCGGCGCCGCAGTTGTGGCTCTTGACCATGAAGATTATTTTAAACAAATCCGAGATGAGATTAACCAGCGAAGGGAGAAATTCATTAATTTTCTCAAAAGACAAAAGCTTACAGTTTTTCCTTCTCGAATTAACGCGGTATTAATCAAGTTTGAAACAGAGGATCGGGCCACTGATTTTGTTAATTATTTAAACTCCAAGAATATCATTGTTAGCCACGGAAACGGCAATAGTAACATCGGACTTGATAAGTCATTTGTAAGAATCTCAATTGGCACCGCCGAACAAATGAGTGTGCTACAGAGAGAGATAGAGAAATATTAAAAACTCCTTATCTCCGGAAAGGTAAAATTAAACTTCGATATCCGGAAGGCTTCTTTTTATGGTTGAAAATTAGTAAACTATAACCATGATTTCGAAACTTTGGTGTATTCAACAGACGGATTTGTTTGCATCTTTATCAGCAAAAGAACTTGAAGAAGTTCATCACCACTTCGTGATGAAAAAATATCGTAAACGCGAAGTCATCTACGAACCGGGTGACAAAGATCGGATATTTATCGTGGAAACCGGTAGAGTAGAGCTTTATCAATTAACCCCTTCAGGTAAAAAAGTGATCATTGAAGTCCTCAAGCCAGGGGGTATATTTGGCGATTTGGGGGCCGAATCAAATATCGAAACCTTTGTCGAAGCCAGCGAAGATTCGCAAATCTGTTCCATGGATAAAGAAGCCTTTTTTGACCTGATCAGCCAATACCCAGCCGTCTCTTCGAAAATTATGAAAGGTCTTTTTAATCGCCTGGTTAACGTTGAAAATCGATTGTCATCCTTGGCCGCCGACAACGCCATGCAAAAATTGGCCAAACTGTTCTTAAGTCTGGGCAAACAACAACAAGAAGAAGATTACATGGTGGTGACAGAAAATCATACCCATGAAGAACTGTCTCAAATGTTGGGTATCTCCCGTCAAACCGTTACCACTTTAATTAATCAAATGGAGAAAAAGAGCCTGATTCAGCGTTCAGGAAAAACCATTTGTTTTCAACCGGCGGTTCTGGAAGAACTAGCTCAATAACTAAATAATATGGATACATCTCAAGTAGCCATTTAAAGAGATAAAATATTTAACCCAAATCCCCAATTTATATCCAGGCTATTCTTTGTCTTCACCATCACCTTATCACTGGTCATTTGGGGACCCCTCAGATAATCCTGAAGCTCACTTCTGGCTGCCGTATTTACTTTCAAAATCTGGTTGACAATATTCATTAACTAACTCCTGATATAAATCCATGGTCAGCCTCCAAGAAGGATAGCTTAATTTATTTAAAAAAGCCTCATAAATCGAGTTAGTCTTGGGGTCAGCCGCCAATGCCTCTAGATATTCTTCTCTCTTTTTAGGTACTAAACACAGATTAATAAAATTAATTCCGGTAATATCATCTCTATATTCGAATAAGTCTTTCCACTGTCTTTCTATTGCAGCATAGTCCCCCAATTTGTATGCTTTTACATGTTCTCTGACTCGACCAACTGTTTCTATCGCGTCAGAAATTCCTCGTTGATCGGCCGATATTAGGTGCGTTGTTTGATTACCGACCACTCTTTCAACAGGATTAAAATTCATTGAGGATTTATTAATCTTAAATTTTTTAAACACTTGGGTGAGTCTATCGGGGTCGCTTAATAATTGACAGAATTCTTCTGCTTTTTGGACCACAAATCTAGTTTGTGAGTCATTTAAATTCAGTCCGCTGGATGCCTGAGAAACCCCGTTCCATACCTCCGCGACCTTCTTTCCTGATACTAATGACTTCAACATCAGCTTCAATATCGTTTGGCTACAAAAGGAAGCATCCGATCGCAATTCATCCTCAGCGGATAGTCTTTTTTTCTCCCAGCTATCCGCTACAACTTTGTCCAGATCAATTTCTTGTCTTATTCTTTCAAAGATGTCTTCATCTGCTTCCATGTCATTACGAGTTTAAATCAAACAAAATACTAAGAGAACTCTTAAGGAAGTTTGATATTCCTCTGTATTAAATAATAGTCTGAATTTTATGTCAATCCTTCTATCTGTCTAAATCAGTAAAGAAAGTCAAACCCGGATGCAACAACAGTAATTTTCATGTTAAAATCCATATAACTATGAATTTAGACGGCGCGGTTTTTTACACCAGCGACATAGAAAAAATCACCGACTTTTACCAAAACATAATTGGTTTGCAACTTGAATACCGTCAAGGAGACAAGTTTGTTTCTTTTATCTTTCCTAACGGAGGCAGACTGGGAATCAAAAAAGCTGTAGAACAACGGGAAACTCCAGGAAAACAATCAGTGTTTATTGCAGTTGATCAGATTGAAGAACTTTATCAACAATTAAAAGACCAGGACTTAAACATCTATAAAGAATTAACTGATGAATCGTGGGGCACAGCATTCGATATCCTAGACCCTGACGATAATAAAGTGGTCTTCATGAGAAGAAAGAAGTGATAAACTATGATCCTTAAATCCATCAATCCTCACGACCAGTCAGTCGTCGGAACGTTGAAAATCTCTACTGCCAAAGACGTAGAGGATGCCGTTACCAAAGCCAGGAAAGCATATCCATCCTGGAAAGAAACTTCAATTAAGCAGCGGGTTAAATATATTAAAAAATATAAAAATTTACTGGCAAAACACAGGCAGGAAATTGCTGAATTAGTTACCAAAGAGATGGGCAAGCCCTTGTCGCAGTCTTTGGATGATGTCAAATTTGAACTGGGATTTATTGACTACTATGTTAAAAACGCTCCCAAGTTCTTAGCTGACGAGCAGGTACTGAAGAATAAGTCCGGTACTTTCAGGATCACTTATGAACCATACGGTGTCTGCGCCTGCATCGCTCCCTGGAATTTTCCTTTATCCATGATGAATTCTGGTGTGCTTCCCGCTTTAATAGCAGGGAATACAGTCGTCTTCAAACCTTCTGAACATTGCAGTCTGAGCCAGAAAATGTTTTGTGATTTACTTCAGGAAACTGATATTCCGGATGGGGCTCTGAATCTAATTATTGGTGCTGGTGAGGTGGGATCTCGACTGGTTGACAGCCATGTGGATCTGGTTTGGTTTACAGGCAGCACCCAAGTAGGAAAGGAGATCCACAGTAAATGCGGACAAAAATTCATTAAATGCTTGTTAGAAATGGGCGGCAGTAGCCCCGGAATCATTTTCGCGGATGCGGATATTGATCAGGCAGTTGATAGCCTGTATTGGGCAAGATTCCTTAACTGTGGGCAGGTCTGCACATCTGTCAAGCGCTTGTTTGTCCAGGATAAGGTATTTGATCAAGTCGTGGAGAAATTCGTACAAAAACTCAATACCGTTAAAGTCGGGGATCCGCTAAAAAACTCAGATCTTGGTCCGCTAGTTTCTCAAAAACAGCTCCAGACACTTAAGTCTCAAGTTAAAGATGCTCTGGATAAGGGGGCTCGAGTGGAAGTAGGAGGTAAGGAGCCTTCAGATCCCCAGCTAAAACAAGGCAATTATTATCTGCCCATCCTGCTGACCCACGTCAACTTTGACATGCGGGTGATGAAAGAAGAAGTCTTCGGCCCGGTTTGGCCGATCATGCCTTTTAAAACCGAAAAACAGGCGATTGAATTTGCTAATCATACCGATTACGGCTTGTCAGCGGAAGTTTACACTTCGGATTTAGCCAAAGCAGAAAGGGTGGCCAAGCAAATTCAATCCGGTACCGTGGCCATCAATACCGACGACTTTTTCTTTCCTGAGTGTCCTTTCGGCGGGTACAAATCCAGCGGCATGGGTAGAGAATACGGAAAAATCGGCATGCAAGAATTCTGCCAAATTAAAACCATTGCTACTTCTAAGTAAGAAACTTCGTACAAAATGAATAACAATTCCGTTACTCCAATCCAGGTTAAGGATATTTTTTCGAACATAAAAGCAGGGAAAAAGGTCTTTGTTCGTAATCAAGAATTGAATATTCTTGATATTAAACTTGCCAATGATAGTTATGATTACGCTAAAGTTAAAATTAAACTGACTCCTAATAAAACTCAATATTTAGAACTATATTGGGAGGGACCTTATCTGGGGATTGAACTTTCAGAAGATATTGACGAATTTAGCAATTTTGATTTTGAAAACTTCGACGCACCAAAAGCTCTCAAAAGGCACGGTATTAAGTACGAACTAGGAGATCAAGGAAGCTCAATCGTGACAGATTCAGACCCCACAGGAGATTATCACCAAGGAGATAAGGTAAGCTACTGGGAATATTTTTCGAAAGATAAACGTACGCGGATTAGTTTAGGATATAACCAAAGATCCCGAAAATGGCTGAATATGTTCGCCGAAAAATTGAACCCTAGTGAAATAACATATTAATTTATACCAATAAAAATCATTAACATTCGTCAATCATTACATTTATAATCATCCTTATGAAGGTCATTCTTTACATAGCTACTTCTATCAACGGATTAATCACCAGAGGAAAAGACGATTCCGACTGGGTAACTGAAACAGACTGGAAGCAATTTAGTCAATTAATGAAAGAGTGTGGCATCATGGTGATGGGCAGAAGGACTTATGAAATATTTGGTGACGATTTTCCCTGCGCAGGAGCAATTAACGTGGTAATGACCGGCAATAAAAAGTTATTAGCCCAAAAGACTCCAGAGAATGTTATCTTCACGGATAAATCTCCTAAACAAGTAATTCAAATGGCTGAAAAAAAAGGTTTTGAAAAATTAATGCTTATTGGTGGCATGACTCTGAATACGTCATTTTTAAAAGAAAATTTGGTGAATGAGATCTGGCTTAGTATTCACCCCTTATTGATAGGAGAAGGATTGAGAATAATGGACACTTTTGACTGCTTTAAAAAACTTACCAGACTGGGAGTTAAGAAACTTGATGAAGGATTAGTGCAAATAAGATACCAGTTCAACAAATAATGAGTCGAGGTAATTGTAAATATTAATTCGTCTCTTGTAGCTTCTTCAAAATCTCCTTTCTCAACCACAACTTAGAAGTCTCGCCTAAATCTTCTTCGAACTTAATATCCAAGATACGAGTCAATAACTGTTTAACTTCAGGATTTTGGGTGTAAATGTAGTTGTTGCCCCCGCTGATACTGGGAGAGGTGAGAAACCAGTAATCACTTCCAAAAGACTTCAGAGCAGATTCAATGGTCTGTAAATGCTGATCAATAAATGATTTACTGTTCCATAACTCCAACTGGCCTATGACCAAATCAGTTTCGAAACCAGCATAATTAATTTTTTTAGTATCGTTAATAACCGATTGCCGGGGGTTTTCATGCACTTCTCTTTCTAGACTATTGAAATAAATTTCCGTCCAGTTATCAGGTAATTCAAGATAAGCTTTCAATTCATTAAAAGCCTCAATATCTCTTTGATCAGTTACCGAAGCCTTAAAATTCAGAGTATTAGAAATAATCGCCGTATAAAGCAGATTCGCACTTACATGGGAAATCTTTTCCGCAAGCCCGTGCGACTTATACTCTTCCCAAATCAAAGTAGCGCAGGCCCCCACCGGTTCAATCTTAGCTTTATCACCCAATTTTTCATTCCAGTAGGTTTCCATTCCTGCTCTATGATCATAGAGTTCAATAATTTTATCCTGATCTACAAAAGCAGCCACGATTTTAGGATTAGACTCGTCTATAATTACGTACTCATGATTACCATCTTTAATTGAAGCACGTAGATCATAACTCCATTGTTTAATTTCTGGAACCACACTGGCATTGGGTTCACCAGCCAGCACAGCTTGACAAACAACCTTTTTTTTCCTTAGTAGTTCCTGATAAGCAATCGCGCATGCCAAAGTATCAAGATCATAAAATTCCTCGCCAGCTGTGATAATTATCTCCGCCATGAATTATTTATTACCTAAAAGATTAACCATAATATTTTTCGTTGTTTCAGGGTCCTGAAAGGGGTAAGTAACTATTCCCAATTCCTTCGCTACGTCTATATTTGCAAACGAATCATCAAAATAAGCACATTCGGAGCCTTCTACTTTGTTTTCATTCAGAACTAATTGATAGGCTTTGGGATCTGGTTTCACATAACCGGTTTCCCAGGAGAAATACGCCTTGTCAACAGAATTAAATACCAAGGGAAAATGCTGTCGATAATACTCAGTTCGTTCCTTAAAATTGTTAGATAATATAAAAACCTTAAGTTCTTGTTCTCTCATTTCGTTTGCCAATTTTACCATCTGTTGATCAACTATTTCACCGCTAAACCAGAAATGAAAAAATTCATCTTTTGAAAAATTCAAACCCAATTTTCGTAAATGAGGCTCCCATATCTGGAAGGCATTGGCCACTCCGGGTTTCCGGACAATCGCCATTACTTGTTTCAGTGAAGATAAAAAGTCTTTTTGATTCACACCATAAGCCTGAGCGATTCTTTCGCTTAGGTATTCGCCTTTTACGAATACACCGTTTAAATCAAATATTATTGCTTTAATCATGACAAAACATTTATAATATCTAAATTATAAAGCATCATATCATGGATCAGAAATATGACATCCACAAAGCCGCAGGAATTTTAATTCAGGACCGAAAACTTCTGGTAGAAAAGTCACATCATAAAAAATTTTTTGTCGCCCCGGGTGGAAAGCTTGAAAAGAACGAGACACTCAGACAAGCGTTGATCCGGGAACTCAAGGAAGAATTTCAGATCAGTGTACAAAAATTAGATTTAGAAAAATTCGGAACATTTTCTGCTCCGGCAGCGGGTAATGAAAGCCAGACAGTACGCATGGAAGTATTCCTTGTTAAACAATGGCAAGGAGACATTCAGCCGGACCACGAAGTAGAACAAGTTCATTGGATTAACTCCCGGATTCCTTCTGATATTCAGGTCGGATCCATTTTCGAACACGAAGTCATTCCCAGATTAAAGTCAATGAATCTAATTGATTAATAATTACCACCCTACCGGTTGGGTACGCACCCAATATAGACCGTGGCCTACTTGTTTTTCAAACTCGTCAATTCTTTTCTGCGCTTCTCCTGACCAATGCCATTCCCAACCTTTTTCCAACACCTGCACATACAATTTTTCTGCCACCATTTTTTTCTTAAAACCCGCATCTGTGGAACGAACCGACTTAATTAAATGGAGAGCCCCTTCACAAATCATGTCCGGGTTCCACCAGGGGCGGCAACTTGACCACCACCAGTAACAACTAGACAGTCCTTTGTCCAAGTGATTCCTGGCTGAGTGCCATCTCCAATCAGGATCTACCTTAGGTTGAGGAAAGCTAGCCAAGTTGGAGATTGCCAACCAAGCCAGTTCCCATTGCATGATTTGAACTTCGTTATCCTGTTTATACCAGAGGGGGTAGGGGAGCTGTTCACTTTGATCTTCGGCAGCCAAGTCTTGTTCGGTAGTTTCCCAGGTAGCGGGCAATAATTGAACCTTTGTGGCGGGTTGCTGGCTAACTTGATCCAAATAGTCACTAATAGTGAGAAAGTTAATTTTCTGATTGCCAAAGGCCCTTTTTAAAACATCAATTCTGTCAGCATAATGGTGTCCGAATAACTCCATATCATTCCCGGTGATCAAAAGTTTTCGTTCGTCTGCGTAATCCTGAGAAATAAACCAAAAGAAATCATCCAGAACCAATTCCTGGGTGCTGCGTAACTGGTTAGACCAGTGACGTTGGACAGGCACAATCTTCACCCCGTCTTCCTGATCATCTGTCAGATAGTATTTTGACCAATCCAAAATATTAAACTTACCACTAACCGATAATTCGTCTACCAATAGATAAGTAAATTTTGATTTGTTTGCCGCTCTCAACACCCGGGGTGCGAAAGCTAATTCACTGGAGAAGAATCCCTGCGGCTGGTACACCTTTTTGCCCAATAATCGTTGATTAGCTTCCATGCCTAACCTGATCTGACGTAAAATTTCCTTTTCTGGAATTAAAGGCAAAAAGGCATGATGTTTGGCCGACGCCACAAACTCGATTTGACCTCTACCGGCTAATCTCTTCAGCCTCTCTATCAACTCCGGGTACTCATAAGCTAGCTGTTCTGTTAAACAGCCGTTAATATTGATGCTTACTTTTACTCGCCGATAACGATTTAATAACTTAAAGAAAGGCAGATAAGATTGATTAACAACTTGGGTCAAAATTTCCGGCTTCTGATCGTGCGGCTGATAAAGGTGGAGAAACAACACCCAGTTCATAAATCACTGGAACATGAAACATAAAAACAAAAAACAAACAGAGAACTATTCATCTTTAACCAATATCAGGTAACATTAACCAACAACTTCTGAAATTCTGTTAGTGGCAATTTTTATGCCAATTGTAAATGTCTTGAGTTAATTGTTCTATGCTCTCGTGGTTCTCAATTGTATGTCATCTGGGTGTAAGCGGGATAAGGGTTGTCTCCCAAAGACTCGGAGCGAAATCTGATTGCCCGATGATACAGATCCGTATATCTTTCCGCAGCGTGTTCCCAAGAAAAATCCTTTAACATTGCCCTTCGAATTAAGCCCCGCCATACTCTGGGATTCTTAAAATACTCCAGCGCCCGAACTAAAGCGCCGTAAAATGCCCAGGGATTGTAATTTTTAAAAGTAAACCCATACCCTGTATTTTTCATGGGATTGTAATCTTCCACCGTATCAGCCAATCCTCCCGTAGCCCTGGCCACCGGAATACTACCATAGCGCAAAGCTTCGATGCAGGTAATTCCTCCTGGCTCATAAGCGGAGGGCAATAAAAAAATGTCAGAACCGGCAAATATCTTTCTGGGTAAGGTAAAATTAGCCATTAAATGAGTGCCCACCTGGCCGGCAAATTTCTTTTCCATGGCGACTAAAAATTGCCTGGCGTGGCTATCTGGTTCCCCCATGGCAATAAACTGAACCGGATATTCGCGCAGCAAAATGGGGAGCACCTCTTCCAAGAGTTCTATGCCTTTTTGTCCCGTTAATCTGCCTTCAATTGACAGCAACGGCAATGAAGGATCTTCGGGTAAATTAAATTCCCTTTGTAAATCAATTTTATTTTCTTGCCTGGTTTCTAAATTGGTAACCGAGAAATTTTTATAAATAATCTTGTCTGTTTTAGGATTGAATTCTTCGTAGTCTAATCCATTTAAAATCCCGAACACTTTGGTCCTGACCTCTTTAAGCAACTGATCTAATCCTTCTCCATAGTCAGGCAACATGATCTCCTGAGCATATTTTTCCGATACTGTATTGACCACGTCAGCGTACATGATACCGCGTTTAACACTATTCTGTTTTTGTAGTCGGGGATCAAAAAACGGTGCTAGACGACTTTTGCCGTCATCAAAATCGATCTCGCTGGCATACTTATACTCAAAGGGCCCCTGATAGGGAAGATTGTGAATGGAAAAGACCAATCCTACCTTATCCAACTTCTTATTGTTCTTATACTCAGTTCTTAAATAATTGGCCAGATATCCGGTATGCCAGTCTGAGGCATTAATTACATCCGGTTTCCAATTTGCTTTTAATAACCATTCAACTGCTCCGCGGGATAACAGTGCAAATCGGATATGGTCATCCTGATACTGATAGACATTGGCTCTCTGTTCATAGTATTCCTGGTTTTCAAGAAAGTAGACAATCGGGTCTTTGGTACTCCCCAACCATCGCTTAACGTTGCAAATTAACGAATGCTTATGATCTTTATCTGTATGTCCCGTTGGTACACTTAACTCCTTCATTTCCATGGTCATCGGGTAGCGTTTTTCGTCAATCAATCCAAACTTAGGAGTAAAAATTCTTACGTCATGACCCATTTTGATTAAGGCTCTAGACAGAAAATACATCACTTGTGACAGACCACCTACGGAAGAAAAAGGAGCCACTTCTGCCGCCACAAAGAGAATTTTTAATTGTTTGCCTTTATTCCTTGCTTTTCTGCTAATTCCTTTAGCCATAAATCTTCTTATAACAATTCTACCACATTTCAATCCAGTTCAAGTAGCTACTGACGAACAGAAAACAAAGCCGTTGTCTTTCCATAGATAACGGCTTCCCCTAACAGAAGACTAATTTACCTTGGACACAATTTTGGGAATTAACCAGTCAGGCACTCGGGAGCCTTTAGCCTCTTCCTGGCCTTCCGGCTCTCCAGCGGCTTCTGGGACTGAGTCCTGGGGTTGAGTTTCTGCCACTTGTTCTGGTTCCTGATCCATACCAGTCACCTGATCAACTGGAGCGGCAGGACTGGTTTTTTCAGGTACAATTAAAGTCTGGCTACTTGCTGGTTGTTTACTGGCAAGCGGGGTCCTGGAGTAAGCTCTGATAGCTCCATAACGCAAACACATCGCCACTGTTTCCAGCGTCTGAGGTGCGGTATCTGGATTAGTCAAATTTGCTGTTTTATATTCAATTCCAGAGAGCAAATTAGTAGCGATATCCGCATCCATCTCAAACTGCATTCCCTGCAGTAAATTAAAAATTATCTCCGAAACTGAAGACGCCTGTTGATCTACAAATTCATAATTTTTCGGATGATCGGGTTGCGGTGTGGATCCAATCCGTACTAAATGAGTAGAGCTAATCAAAGATTGGAAATATTGTTTTTCAAAGTGAGAAAAATCATTCGGGTGGTTCGTATCGATGAAAAAAATCACTTCTGATTTGAAGGCCTGGTAGGCGTAAGAAATTGCCTGATGATCCGGAGAAGGATAACCCTTCCTAGGTTCAATAATGATTTCAAAATGACCACTCTGCTGATTAACCTCAGTGTAAACCTTTTCGATATTGTCTTTTTGACCGGGTAAGGAAATCACCAAATTGTTCCCTGTCAACTGATTTATCACCTGATCCACGCCGATTAGCCGATTATGTTCCACTGTTAGTTGAGTAGGAGAGTAGGTATGAATCTGTTTTTTGTCCTTCAATATACTTAAATGCAGCCCTAAAGCAGCTGCTAAAATATCCAAATCAGGTTCAGGAGGTAAGATAGTTAAGAAGGAATGGGAGTGAGCTAGTAACTGTTTTAACTCATCAATGTTAGTATGTGCCATAATAATAATCCCCTAATAACTAATTATATCGTCTCCAACATGAAAGTCAACATAAGGCGAGAACACAGCGCCAAACTCTGCACCTGAAGCCACCTTGTTCACTTCCTCTTTGCCCTGTCTTAAAGACTTGATTTTGGTTTTTTTCACTAGCTGGCCATTTCTTAAAAGTAACACCTGATGATCTTTTGATAACTCACCTTCTGCTACTTTGCCGCCGGCAATCCGATCCTTGTTAATCTTAAACTCGGCCAAAATTTCCGCTTTGGCTTTCACTTCAATCCCATACAAAGGATCAATTAATCGCTGATACTGATCCGCCAGATATTCAAATAATTCATAAATAATTTTAAAAGTCTTCACTGTCACCTCCTCCGTTTCCGCCAGTTTAGTTACTGATTTGGGCACTGACACATGGAAACCTATCACTTGGGCTCCTGAAGTTTTGGCCAGCAGAATATCATTTTCCGAAATATCACCTACACCTTCGGCTAGTAACTGGATCCCTTTGGGTAAGGAATTTATTATCGCCTCACTGGAGCCTGCCACATCAGCTTTAACAATGATGGGTAATTTCTGCTCCTGATTCAGGGTGGGGGGAGGAACAGCCGGTAACCCGGACGGCTGAACTATGGGCAGATCAGTCGGTAATCCGCTGTGGACTTGGGCTCCCACCGGCGGCACTTCCGTAAAACCCAATATCTGAACTGGTTGGCTGGGTCCAGCCTCTTTAATCGGCCGGCCCTGGTAATCAAACATGGCCTTGATTTTGCCAGTAATAGTTTCCGCATGGATTGCCTGTCCGATTTTTAAGCTCCCATTACGTACTATCAGGTTGGCAATCGCACCCCTGCGGTTGTCTAGCTCTGATTCAATCACCACCGCTTCCAGCGTCGCTTGCGGATCTCCTTTCAATTCCAAGGTTTCCGCCAGCAAGGCAATCATCTGTAACAACTCATCCACTCCTTGTCCGGTCACTGCTGATACAGGTACTGCGATCACTTTGCCCCCCTGATCTTCGGTCGGGTGACCTCGCTCGACCAATTGACTCTTCACTTGCTGGGCATCCGCACCGGGCAAATCCATTTTGTTAATGGCCACCAAAAAAGGCACCTGCGCTTGGTTGATATGTTGCAGAGACTCCTCTGTTTGCGGTTTGATCCCTTCATTGGCCGCAATCACTAACACCACCAAGTCTGCTACTTGTCCGCCCCGGGCTCGCATCTTTTCAAACGCCGCGTGTCCGGGAGTATCCACAAAAGTAATCGCGGGATTATCAATTTGATAAGCATTGATGTGTTGAGTGATCCCGCCTGATTCCTTTTCTGTGACCTTGGTTTTCCGGATATAATCCAGCAAACTGGTTTTGCCATGATCCACATGGCCCATGATGGTGACGATTGGTGGTCGATTAGCCATAACCATAGCTCCACAACAATTCCTTAGTTACAGCCCAAAGTAGAAGTATTTAGAAGCGACTATTCAATATTTTCTTTCATAATCATTACTACTTAATTACTTCAATCTGTAACTTGGAATTCTCAAAATTAGTCAGACAATTTTTTTATCTCTTCAATGGCCTTTGGCCCGATGCCTTTGATGGCTTTGAGTTCATCTTCAGATTTCTGCTTTAAATCAGCCACACTAGTAATGCCTTCCTTGGCCAAAATGTTAACCACTTTAGCAGACAAACCTGCTTGCTCCAACTCATTGGTAGCCGGTTTCTCAGACTTTTCCTCTGCCTTCACAGTATCGTCAGTCGGGTGGGCGGAAACCGGTTTGGCTCCGGAAGCTCCCACAATATCTAATTTGAATCCGGTTAATTTTGCCGCCAGCCTCACGTTTTGACCTTCTTTGCCAATGGCGAGAGACAACTGATCATCCGGGACCACCACCTTGGCTAACATCTTATCCTGATCGATAGCTACCGACTCTACTTCTGCCGGAGCAATCGCACCAGTAATGAACTTGACCGGATCTTCGTCATATTGAATAATATCCAACTTTTCACCGCTTAACTCATCAATTACGGCCTGAACCCTGACCCCTTTTTGACCCACACAAGAACCCACTGGATCCACCCCGGGTTGAGTAGAGTGGACTGCTACTTTGGTTCGGCTGCCTGGTTCTCTGGCAATCGCCATAATTTCTACCGCCCCTGTGGAAACTTCAGGAACCTCTCTCCCGAACAACAGTCTCACCAATTCTTTGTTGGCTCTGGAAACCACAACTTCTTGGCCTTTCATTGATTGCCTGATTCCCTCGATGAGAAATGTCAAATGCTGATTCAGGTGATATTTGTCAGTGCTCACCTGTTCGTGTGGAGGTAACACAGCTTCAGCTTTACCCAAGGCGACAATAATGTTTGGCCCGTCAAACCGTAAAATCATTCCGTTAATCAAAGTACTTACTTTATCTTCAAATTGGCTGATGGTAGCTGCTTTTTCAGCTTCTCTGATTTTTTGCAGAATCACTTGTTTGGCAGTTTGAGCTGCAATTCTTCCAAATCCCGGAGGGGTCACTTCCTTTTTTTGATCCTCGTCATCTTCGGGCCAACCCCACACTTGGGCTGCTCCAGTAGCCGGATCCAATGTCACTTCATAATTCCAGGTATCATCCAAAATCTCGCCTGTTTCCCGGGCATCTCTTTTATAGGCTGCTAATATGGCAGTTTTTATTGTTTCAATGACCACTTCCGGCTCTACACCGCGTTCGGTCGCGAGTTGGTTTACAGCAGCGGCAAATTCTGTTCTGGCGGTTAAAGGACGCATAAAATTTAGATTTCAGTAATCAGTTTATATTATTTGAAGATTGGTAACTGGGATTTAATAAAAAGGGTGGACATTTCGCCCACCTCCCACAAATCTTCTTACCACCATTATCTTACCATTCGAACCCAATCCAGTCAATCAATACCTCAACTGACCATTCCGTCAATCAATGATTGCTTACGTTCAGAACTTAATCTATTTCTGCTCCAGATACAATTGATAATCAAACCAATTCACTACTCCATCATTATTCAAGTCAAACCTTAAATCTGCTGTCCCAAAAGCATTCTTAAATTCTTCTTCAGACAACTTTGGCGGCGTATCCGTAGGCGGGGTTTTAAATTGCCAAGGTTGACCTCCGTTATCAAAAACTTCCTGTCCCACTTGAATCTGGAAATAATAAGTACTATCTGGTTCCAAATTATTTAAAGTCACCCTGTGGGTCTTCACCGAAGACAACTCTGTTTGCGTTTGCTCCAAAGCAGTCGGACTTTTACCATATAAGATTAGACTGATTACTTCCTGCTCTGTGGTCCAGCTTATCACTGCCTGATCAGAACCCACCACTCTGGACTGCGCGTTTTGAGGCTTGCCTATTCCTGTTTGAGCTCTGGATAAATAACTTGTCATCTGCCTCACCGCAAAAATCCCCGTTACCAATCCCATGATCAACAGCACAACAATGAGGAGATTAATAAAAATTTTCTTTTTATTCATAACCCGTTCGCCGCTACCAAATAAATAATATCACGCTGCCCATCAACAGAATAGCCCCAAATACAGACAAAGTCAATGTGGGAGTCATAGATCCGCTGTCTAACAACTCACCCACTGGAGTAGGCGTCGGGGTGGAAGATGTTGATCCGCTTGACCCAATTTCCTTTGTGGGAACTGGAGTAGGAGTAGTCGTAACTGATGGAGTGGGAGTTCCAGTGGTTCCCACAGCCCCTCCTGTAGGACTCGGACTCGGAGTAGATTGAGCTGCCGCTGTTACCGTATACGAGCCGTTAACTACAGATAAACAGTCCAAAATATCTTGGGCTACTCCTTGTTTAATAATATTACTGTCATTTGTAGCTCCTGAAGTACATTTAATCGTCACTGCTGACACCCCTTCTGCCACACCTGTAAAATTAATAGTGGCTAACACGCCAGAGCCTTGAAAGTTGTCTCCCGGTCCGCCTCCAGAGAAATAACTAAAAGTGGATAACTTTCCTCCTGTATTATCAATATTGGGCACATTTTGCGGATACAGAGTGCCAAAGGTCACATCAGTAACATTTAAAATCGTGGGGTCGTAATTCAATACCAAGTCCGTTTCAATCGAAGAGTCGGTTCCGGTGTCCAACATGACCTGCACACTAAACTGACTACCGCTGTCCGTGGTCGGGGATAATGACAAAGATCCGGCCGCTCTCACTTGAGGCGCAACAAACAAGCCAGCCATCAAAAACAATCCTCCAACCAAACCTCTTCGCCAGCTTAAAATATCTCGTAACTGCTCAATCATAACTTCATTGTGAACAACTTCAAAAAAAGAATCAAGACCCGAATCACTGGTTGCAATTTCACCGTTCTCATGCTTATACTAAGGTTCAGCAAACATGGACGATTCCACTACCCCTCCTCCAGATCAGCCCCAGGTGACAGATCAATCCAGTTCTCAGGGGCAAGTCAACGAAAACCAGCCATTTGACATTCAGGCTTTTGAAGCCACCAGAGAGATTGCCGCCCGTCAGGCACAAAGACTGCAAGAAATTAAAAAAGAACTCAAAATTTACGCCGAGCAACTCAAAGACCTGCTGGAAAATGATCAGCCGTTAGTAGAAGCTGAACAAGCAGCCAAAGACTTAACTCAGAAAGTCAAACTACGCAAAACCGAGATTCTGGAAACCACCGAAGCCAAGAACATCAAACTTAAAATTACCGACATTAAAGAAGAACGATCCGATATCGAAGACAGCCTCAGTGCCCATCTGGTTGACCTTTATCAGACCACCGGAGTGATGGAATTTGAAGACCAACAAGGCAACTTGTGGGAATACGACATCAAAGGCAAGATCAAGACCCGGAAAAAACCTTCCTAGACAACCTCCTGAATAATAAGTCGGATATCAACGAACGACTGTTGGTGTAGAGATTAAGATGGTAACATAACATAAATATATCTTGTTGGTGCTCATTAATCTAAAGATTCGAGCTAAGTCTGCCAACTCTTGAAGCATGAAAATCATCTTCCTTTGTCACTATTTTCATCCCCGAATCGGGGGGGTAGAAAAGCACGTCTTTAGGGTAGCAGAAGAACTAATCCGTCAGGGCCATGAAATTGTAGTGATTACTAGCCAGTACACACCAGACTTATTAACTCACGACCAGATCGATGGCATAAAAATTTATCGCATTAAACTACCTGGAAATCATTGGCAGCGACCCTCGAAAATACAACTTTGGAAATGGATGGTTAAACACCGCAATTTATTTAAACCAGCTGATATCATTCATTGTCATGATGTTTTCTTCTGGTATTTGCCTTTAAGGTTTTTACTACCATTTAAACCCATTTTCACCACGTTTCATGGTTATGAGGGTAAGTGCCCGCCTGACAAAAAATCTATTTTCATCCGGAAAATATCTGAAAAATTGTCTTTTGGCAATCTTTGCGTAGGTAAGTATTTAGAAAAGTGGTACGGAACCCATGCTAGTGAGATCACCTATGGAGCTACAGAAATACCATCCAAAATCCCCTCTCCAAAATCAAAAACCTCAGCAGTATTTATCGGAAGAATAGACCAAGATACAGGTATTCCGCAATATTTAGAAACGATTGATTTACTAAACAAACAAGGAATCAAGCTCAAAGTGGAATTTTGCGGGGACGGTCCCTTACGTAACCAGGCGCAAAAGCGCGGTCGGGTCCTCGGATTCCAAAAAGACATCACCGGCCCCCTTTCCAGAAATAGATTCGCTTTCGTATCAAGTTATTTATGTATACTAGAAGCGATGGCTCACCACCGATTAGTTTTTGCTGTTTATGATAATGATCTTAAAAGAGACACTTTATTAATGAGTCCCTTTTTACCATATATAAATATCTCCTCTTCATCTACAAACCTCGCCCGTCAGATTAAAGAAGCCCTCGCCGGGCCGAATCTTGAACGGGAAATGGTAGACCAAGCATATAAATGGGTCAAAATCCAAACTTGGCAGCAATTGACCCAAAAGTATGTAAACCTTTGGCAAACTAAATCTTGATATGGAAGTTTCTCTGATCACCACCGTGCTGAACGAAGAAAAGAGCATTTTAAAATTTTTGGAATCAATACTTAATCAAAATCAACTACCTGACGATGTCGTCATCGTTGACGGAGGATCAAAGGACAAAACCGTCGAGATTATAAGTCAATTCGCCAAAGAGCATCGCAAACCTCCGATTCAATTAATTAAATCGCCAGGTGCTAATCGATCAAAAGCAAGAAATCTGGCCATCCAAGGGTCCAAATATTCTGTGATTGCGGTTTCTGATTCCGGCTGTGAATTGCCGCCTCAATGGCTCGCTGAAATTACTCAGCCATTTAACAAGAAAAACATTGACATTGTGGCCGGTGCTTATCAGCCGATCACCAACACTCTCTGGCAGCGGGCCGCCGCCACTGGCGCATCAGTTAACTTCGCTCGCGTTAATCCGGCCACCTTTTTGCCTTCTTCCCGATCAGTGGCCTTTAGAAAGGCCGCCTGGAAAAAGGTGGGCGGTTATCCTGAACATCTTAATACCGCAGAGGATCTGGTTTTTGCGCAACGGTTATTAAAGGCCGGCTGTAAACAAGCTCTAGCCCGATCAGCAAGGGTAGATTGGTATCCTCCTTCCAGTACATTAAAAATCATTCGCCAATTTTTCCGCTATTCATTAGGAGACGGCTTGGCGGGACTAGAAGGACACCATGCCAGGAGATACCTGATCAAAACTCTTATTATCTTCTTAATCATCCTTGCCTACGCTCAAGCTTTAATTCCCTTACCCACTCTCGTCTTAGTCTGCTTACTTTGGTTTGCCTTCCAGGCCATGCGTAGAACCTGGGAGGATCCTTTCTTTACCCACGTTGGTTTTATTCGGGGTTTATATTTTTGGGCACACTTTGGCTGGGCAGTGATTCTTTTCCCTGTCACTTTGGCTGGCTTTTGGTTAGGCTTTGTTCGCAGTATAATCGAGACACCAGTACATGAAGACATAAAAAAGAAACCTTCAAATTACATTCCAATGAAAAATTTTGTTTTTATGCTCTAATAGTCACCAGGTTTTATGAATAACCTTACCGCTGTGGTGCTTACCAAAAATGAAGAAAAGATCCTTGTCAGGTGTCTTACCAGCTTACAATGGTGTGATCAAATCTTGGTAATCGATGACTATTCAGAGGACGATACCACTGCGATCGCCAAAAAGCACGGGGCGAAAGTGTTCCAACATCGCCTCGACCAAAACTTTGCCCAACAAAGAAACTTTGCCCTTAAACAAGTAAACACCGAATGGACTTTATTTGTGGACGCCGATGAACAAGTCACTCCCCAATTGGCTAAAGAAATCCAAAAAGTGATTGTCCAAGACTATCCCCTGGCTTTCCGGATTAAAAGACAAGATATCTTCCTGGGTAAACATCTTAAACACGGGGAAACTCCTCAATGGAATCAAATTCGGTTAAGTGAAACCAAAGCCGGGGAGTGGGTCAGCCCGGTGCACGAGCTTTGGCGGGTACCTGGAACCGTTGGTCAACTGCACCAACCATTGCTCCATTATTCACACGACAACTTAGCCGAATTCCTGAATAAAATCAACCAATACACCACCATTGCAGCTCAACATCATTTTCGCCGGGGACATCGCAGCAATTGGTGGCAAATCATTGTTTACCCAGGAGGAAAATTTATCCGCAACTATCTTTTGCGTCTTGGTCTACTCGACGGGAGCCACGGGTTTGTTCACGCCGCCTTGATGAGCTTTCACTCCTTTTTGGTCAGAAGCAAGCTTTATTTAATCCAAAGAAGAGCCTGACCTCCAGAGATCACTAACATTCATGGACCAAATATTGTTTATTCTTCTCTGCACTTACTTGATTTTACTGCCTTTTGGCCAATTGCCTCGTTTCCCCACTAACTGGATTGGTGTAACTATTCATCCGGCCGACTTTATTGTAGGCTTAATCTGGTTGGTTTGGCTAGCTGGATTTTTAATCCAAAAAAAGAGGAGCAGGATCATCACGCCTCTTCATCGGCCTTTGGCCGTCTTTCCCTTGGTTGCCCTCTTGTCACTGCTAGTATCAGCTTTGGGGACTCCGTTGTCGGAAACTCTGGTTGCCGGACTATATTTACTCCGTTGGGTAGCTTATGCAGGATTGTTCCTGGTCACTCTCAAACTGGCTCCAATTAAACCTTATCGCCACAGCCTTCACCAATTGCTCATCATCAGTATCACTTCTTTGGCGGTTTTTGGGCTCGTCCAATATTTTATCTATCCTGACTTAAGATCCTTATTTTATGTGGGTTGGGACGAACATTACTATCGGCTGACTAGTACTTTTCTGGACCCGGGATTCACCGGCGTCGTATTGCTCATGGGTCTCATTACTCTCTTGTCGACTGGGTCCAAATCTCTTTTATACAAGAGATTTGGTGGAATCAATTCTCAAAAGCTGTTCATCAAATGGCTGTTGATTATCGTAACTTATGTGGCCTTAGCTTTAACTTACTCTAGAGCTACCTATGTGGCTTTAACCGGCTCAATCACAGTCTTGGCCTGGATAAAACGTTCTTGGAAAATTATTGCCCTAGGCATAGTTATCATCGTGGCTACCTGGTGGCTGCTTCCCAGACCAGCCGGAGAAGGGGGCAACCTGGCTCGCACGTCCACCATTAATTATCGCTTCACTAACTGGCAACAAGCCTGGCAAGTATTTATAGATCACCCGATATTAGGAGTGGGCTTTAATCGTTATCGGTATATCCAAAGAGATTACGGATTTCTCCCCCCTGAAAAATGGACGGTTTCTCATTCCGCCTCCGGAGTAGACAACAGCTGGTTGTTTGTACTAACCACCACCGGCCTTGTGGGTTTCGCTACTTATATCTGGTTGTGGGTGTCGGCCTTCAAGTCCGTCTGGCCATTAGTAAACAAAAGTCAACCAAAAAACGGAAAGCCGAAAAAAAGCCACCGCCAGTTGCCAATATTTTTAGTCTTGATCGCCCTTCTCATCCATTCTCAATTTCACAACACATTATTTTATCCGCCGGTCATGGCTGTTATGTGGATACTCCTCGGTCTGTCTCTAGAGTTGACAGAAAATTGAATAACCAATACACCGGTCCAATTTTTAAGAGTCCACCTTTTATTCTTACTAATTTTGTTTCTCAAAACAAGAATTGATTTTAGTTCAACCGTATATAGACTGAAACCAGAAAAGACTAAGATGGAAAAATTGACTTTGAACAAAGCGAAACTTGGAGGGCTCATAGAAAGATTCAAATCAACATACTGGTTTGTCCTCGGTTCAAGAATCATCCACCCTCCAACAGAACTGGTGAAAAGAGCAGGATTATTAGATGAATGGCATAGAATGCCACCCGTAGATCAACGAATAGTAATTGTCCCTCCAAACGCCAAAGAGCAAAATTAACAAATCAAAGCTATGGATTATAAGTAACCTTCACTTCCTCTACGGTTTCATTGCCGGATTCATCACTAGCTACCACTCTAATTACATTTTCTCCATCCTGTAGTTCAATAAAAGTATAGAAAGTCCCGTTTTGATCCACAATTACAGATCTGTCGTTAACTTTGACCCGGGCATCCTCATCCGTCGTGCCTCTAACCTCGACTCGTTTCTGCTCGCTACCATAAAATTTATTGCCTGTTTGGGGTTTTTCCAGAGACAGATTGGGCGGTTTATTATCATATACCACCAGTTCTCTCTGAGACTCCGCGCTTGTATTTTGCGCTTCATCTTTAGCCATCGCTGAGAACCAATTATAGCCCGAATCTAATTCGACGTTTGAAGCCAAAAACTTTCCATCAGCATCAGCGGTAACCTTTTTGACCGAATGTTGATTCAAAAATATTTCCACCTCCGCTCCTGGTTCAGAAAAACCCATTAGATTCATGGTAGCGCTATTTGTAGCCGTGAACGGAATTTCCATCCTGGGCGGAGCAGGAGGAACCTGATCATCTGCCACTACCGTAGTGTCTCCGGACTTCCAGTCACCATACATAACCGCAATCTTAATAAATAAAGGCAAACCCCAAAAATACAAACCGGCCAATACCAAACCGGTCAAAAACATCCAAAAAACAGCCTGCCGCCACTGACTTTGCTGTTTTTTCCTCTCCAATCGTGACTGATACTGCCTTCTAGAAACCATAATCCATTACTTAAGTGTAACACCTTGAGAAAAATAGTTACAGGTTAACAGTGAGCCAGGAGTGGGATTCGAACCCACGACCCACGGTTTACGATACCGTTGCTCTACCCCTGAGCTACCCTGGCACAGGCTTATTTTACCAGAGTGTACAATTCAAATATACAAAAATATTTAAAAACGTTTATACTTAATCACAAATATCCTGGTTATGATTACTTTTGACGAGTTCAAGAAAGTTGAATTACAAGTGGCCACCATTACCGGAGTGGAAAAGGTAGCCGGCTCCAATAAATTACTCAAGCTCCAGATTGACCTGGGCGACGAGACTCGCCAATTACTGGCCGGATTGGCCGAATATTACTCGCCTGAAGAACTTATAAACACTCAAATCGTGGTGGTCGCCAATTTAGAACCCAAAAAACTCATGGGCTTGGAAAGCCAGGGCATGCTATTGGCGGCCAATGGAGATACTCCTCAATTACTCAGACCCGCTCAACCTGTCCCGGCAGGAACTCAAGTATTTTAATCAACTGCTGTTAATTTTCACTTCAGGTAAGGTGACGACTCTGTGATTAATTCTTCCTTGTTAACTAGCAGACATGGTAGACTGATAATAACCATGTCCGAATTAAAGCCTCCTGCTGCCGCACCCCGACCCAAACCCGCTTTTATTCCACAACCTGCCAAACCGGAAAAACCAATCACCTTTCCTTCAGCGTGGAAACCTTCTTTCAACCCGTCTCCTTCTCAAGTCCCCAGTAGAAAAAGAATCATTATCGTTTTAAGCGCTATTTTTTTTCTTATCATAATTGCCACTTTGGTCACCTCTTTATTCAAAAAACCTGCCAAACCACCGATCACCGTTCCGAATCCACCCAGAACTAGTCCTCCTCCAGCCACCATCACCCCTGAAATCACGCCTCAAGTTACCAACTTGCCAACCAAAAGCCCCACTCCCACTATTGAAGTCACTACCACTAGCTGGAATACCTTTAACAGCCAACAAGGAGGCTTTTATTTTTCCTACCCTCAGGACTTATCCACTCCGCCTTCTACCAACGTATTTCAAGAATTGCAACCGATTATTTATGAAGACAGCTACTACTTTGACTGCCTAAACCGCCAGTTAGGTACTGCCAACCCTTACGCTTGTTGGCTAATCAACATTGATTTTAGTACCGCAGATGCCAGCAGTTTGCTTGCCGGTCCTCCCCAATACTACCAGTTACCAGATCTTAATCAGACCGAAATCTCATCTTATGCCGACAAGTTGGGACGCACATGGACTTTACGTGGACCTGACGCTTCCTTTGGTCATTCCGTCCTTTATGCTCAATTAGCCCAGAATCAAGTAGTTTATCAACTTAAGACCCAAATGGTCACCCGCAGCATGCAGGACTACTTGCGTAACCATCCCCATAATCCCTTTGGCTTTGACCTGGATACCAGTGCCACTGAAGCGGATGCGGTTAAATTCCATCAGTTATTAGTTCAAGAACTGCTTTCCAATTTTAAAGTCTTTCGCAAACCATTTATCACTGAGCCTCGTTGGCTCCAAGTCAGAGTAAGCAATAACTGGAGTGTGGCCTACCCGGAAAATTGGCAGCTTTACAAACCAACGGATCGCCAACTGCTACCGGATGACGAAGGCTTGTTCGAAGGCTGGTATGGTAGCGGCGAGTCTATTAGCTTTCACCGCTATGCTGTACATTTAGCCACTCCTAACTTATCTCAATACCCAGCTTCTGCACGGCAGTCGCAAACGGCTTGGAAAGACTACCTCATTAGCATGCTCACTAGCGACCAAGCTCAACAAGTCAGTGAACAACTAGTCAATAAAAGATACAGAGAAGGCCCGGTAATGCTCTTAAATTATCCTGATCTGACCAACTTCCACACCGACGCTGCCTTGCCTGACAGCCCGGTACATTTAGCATTAATCTGGAAAACGGACAAATTGCCTATTCGCATGATCACCATCAAACAACTTGACGGACTGTACGAATCAGACAGCATGGCCAGAGTACTAGAAAAATTCACCAAACTCCTGTTCGAGTAATCGAAGAAACAACTGCGTTTCACTACTACGAGTTATGACAACTGACCTTGATGCATTTTTAGATGCCATAGTTAAAGCCCATTCAGAGATGGATATCACTCAATGTTGGCCTGCTCACCCGGCCCAGATCGAAGCTTCAATCAGTGACCTGATTGCTATGCGTCTCTTTCACAAGTATCAACAAAATAAATCAAAATTTTTTCAGGCACTCAATCACGTACGGATTGACTCGGTGAGAACATACTTGTACCAAGCTGGTTTGGTAGGACTAAAAGTAGCCCGGGTACATCCTAAATTAGGTCATAAAATAACTATCAAAGACACAGAGAATTACCTGCTGAATGCTCTGAAGGCTCTTCAAAAAAGAATCCACAGCGACGTCTTATGTCGGGACAAAAAGAATTTATTATCCTCGGCAGAACAAATACGAAACCTGATTCAAAAACAATTTGTTACCAAACTGTCCGCTGTTGATCAAAGGGAAATTGCCAACCTCAACGTTACCGCAGAGAGCCTCTCTTGGGCGATGTTTTATGATATGTATCGCTCCGGCGGGTTTGTCATCCATGGACCATACGAAACTTCGGAAGGTAAACTTTTGGTGAGAGAAAATACAGATTTAAATCCTCCTTTTTGGCCATTTAAGTCCGAATATCAAAACTTAAAAATTTTTCTTCTTTATGATCAAGACATCGAAATTTCTTGCGATTTTGCTAATCATTTTACTTACCGGAAACCTATTTTATATAAATTAAAAGCCTATCGAATAGAAAACAATGGCCGGGTTATTGACTCTTTAACAAGAATCCTGGAGTTGACTCATGTCTTGGAAAAATATCGTTCACAACACGTCAAACATATTGAGTCACTCAGCCCTTCACAGATAATTAGTAAGGGGGCAGAGATCAGCGCTTATCTGTTTAAAAATCTCTGGGAGTACTATGATGAAGATTGGCACCCTAGCCAAGAGACATATCATAGAATTGACACGGACGGACTTAAATATTGGCAAGAATACCAAGCGTTAAAAGATCAAAAAGAAAGACCTCCGGAGTATTATCGTCGACTATATGACCCCCGAAACGATTTCATTGGCTAGAAGAAAATTAAGCGGGTCTTTCTCTACCAGTAGTTAAAACTCCTGCCCCTTACCCGAAAATTTGTTGCGCCCGGATAGCTAAACCTGCTGCCACAGCAGTAAAACTTTCACCTACCACTACCTTATTTTTACCAAACATGTCAGTCAGCAGCTTCAGGAATAGAGGAATACTGGAAGATCCACCAGTAGTAATCACCTCATCTATCTGAGCAGGGGAAAAACGTGCCTGACCAAGCACCTGATTAATGCAATCGCGAGTCTCCTCCACATAACCCTGAATCATGTTTTCAAAGGCTGCTCTGCTCAGATTTTCCTTGATCTCATAACTCTTACCAGAAAAAGCAATGTCTTCCTGATCATGAAAAGACAGGCCGATTTTTGCCCGATCGATTTCCTGATATAAAGAGAAGCCCCGGTCACTTAAGATCAATTCTTTTAAAGCTTCAATCGGCTGAGGATCATCAGCCAGACCGATCAAGTTGTCCAGAGATTGAAGACTTTTCATGGTTTTTAATTGCGACATGGCATACCAATTATTCATGGCTGATAGTAAATGGCTGGGAATCGCTCCCTTACCCTGCATAAAAGTAGTTTGAGAACCGAAATATTTGGCTAACTTCTCTTGAAAAATTTTCGAATTTAGCAAATCGCCTCCGACCGCTAGACCGCCCACCGCTAAAATTTCCTTTTCCGGCAGTCGCATAATGCAGATATCCAAAGTGCCGCCGCCAAAATCGAAAATTAACAAATTGGATCTTTTCGCTATATCCAGACTGAAATTCAAGGCCGCTCCTACAGGTTCATATTCAAACTCCACTCGTTTAAAGCCGACTTCCTGGGCTACCGTCTTCATCCTGGCCAAAGCCACCGCTTCGTGCGCAGATTTTCCCACATAGCGAATCGGTCGCCCCAGAACCACCTGGTCAAAGTCAGTACCAGTGGCTTGTTCTGCTCTGATCTTTATGTCATGCAGGATGATGCTCAACAACTGTTCGATTGAATATCGCGTTTGGTTAACCTCCTCACCATCGTAAAAAGAAATTTCGGTTCCTTGAAAATGCTCGTGCGCCAACACTGTTTTCAGTGCCTGAATCAGCCTGCCTCGGCCACTGGTGTCCACTTCTACAATCTCCGGCACCATTTTCGTGCCCGCAAACCCGGATATACCGGCTTCTTTAATCATTCTAATCATTCTTCCAGTAGCAGCCCGTACCGGTGGCTTATCCGGCAAATTGTTAATGTCCGCCAAATATCTGTCAATTGCCTGTTTACCCACAGCCAGGCGTTTAAAGGGATTGATATACACATTGGACCTTAAGATTTGGGGATTTTGATTGGCAGGATCAATTTCCAACACCAATGGCCGGCCATTTTCCATCACGGCGCAACTGCTGTTGGTGGTGCCAAAATCGATGCCGCAATAATTATTCATAGGTTTTTGTAGGCATTAAAAAAGGCGGGTGCCTAGGCACCCGCCTTGATTTCCAACCCAAGGTTACATCTCATAATTAAACTCGTCTACAGTAATGATGTTTATCATAACAAATACATCAACACCCGTCAAATTTTCCCTCCAGGTGCTACAATTATCACATCCGCGGGACCCAGCTTTAACTGTAGGGTTCATCCGAGATACATTGTCATTATCAACAATTAAATTTAAAGTCCATGCGCAAATATTGGTACGTTATAAAAATTTCCCTCATTGAACAAGCCATTTACCCCGTGGCTTTCTTTATCGATTTACTCGGAAACATTTTAATCTTATGTTTATTTTATTTTTTCCTGACAGCCTTGTTTGCCTCTAGGGCCGAAATCGTTGATCTGTCAAAACCAGAAATAATCACCTACTATGTTTTGACCCTTGTAATCCGGCCTCTTACAGTTAGCGGAGGAACAGCAAGAACCATCACCAAAGCCGTAAAAAGAGGTGAACTATCAATGTTCTTAATCAAACCGATTAATTTCAATTTTTACCAATTCTGTACCCTATATGTTAAAAAAGTTTTCAGCATTGTCTTACCGGTCAGCGCTCTAATTATTAGTTTCTGGTTATTACCACGTTGGATAATAAAACCGCAAGCTTGGGAATGGTTCATAACCTCACTCATACTAGCCACGCTGCTAAACTATTTCCTATATTCAATAATTGGTTCCATTGCCTTTTGGACCATAAATACCTGGGGAATTATCTCTATCTACGGTCGCTTCTCAGACGTGCTTAGCGGAGCGCTATTTCCATTAGATTTCTTGCCGTCTTGGGCATTGAATATAAGTAGTTATCTACCTTTTAAATTTATGCATTCCGCAGTAATTAATATATATCTCGGCAGGATTCCAGCGAATGAATTATGGCTATCTATAATTAACCAAGCGGTATGGGTAGGGGTGCTTTATTTAATTTATCAATTCGTATGGCGAAAGGGGACACAAAAATATGATGCCGTCGGCAATTAAACATTTTCGTTATTGGAAATTACGATCCAAAGTTCAAATGATGCATTTCATGGAATATAGAGCCGATCTGCTGATGGGCATTCTCGGTACCTATGGATATAGTTTCGCCAAGCTGACGTTCTTGGGGGTGTTGTTTACTCAAGTAAATAGTTTGGCCGGGTGGAATTTTTATGAAATGCTCTTGTTATACGCGATTGCTGAACTCATTGTTTATCTACACTATAGTTTTTTTGGTCCCATAGTCGTACTCTCTGAAGCCGTCTTAAGTGGAGAATTGGATCGATATTTACTCAAACCCTTAAGTGCATTTTTCACTCTCAGTTTTGATGATTTTCGTTTACTAGAAACCCTACCTTCATTTCTAATTCCCGTAGGAATAATTTGGATATCGAATCCCCACCTCAACTTATTATGGTGGCCCAACGGCCCGATTGCCCTTTTAGTATTTGTGATCAGCTTAATAATTTATTTCTTGTTTAAGGCAATTTTAGGTCTGCTTTCATTTTGGATTCTTGACGTTAATCCCTTGATAAATTTTTATGAGAATCTGTCCGACTTCGAAAAGTATCCTTTGGATATCTTCCCTAAATTTCTTCGTAGTATTTTTCTTACTATCATTCCTATTGGTTTAGTCGCTTACGTGCCCACTGTCTTCTTCATCCGCGGATTTCAACTCGATCTATTCCTTTGTCAACTTTTCGGTTTGGGAATTTTTACTACCCTGACCAAAATCCTCTGGACTAAAGGTTTACAAAACTACTCCTCAGCTAGCAGCTGATTGGTTACCCCTTGGTGACCAACCCTCCTTTATATATAATTCCAATTATGGAACCCACCATCAAAGTCAATCATCTGGTCAAGCAATTCAAGGTGCATAAAAAGGAAGAAGGACTTCGTGGCAGCCTCAAGGCCTTATTCAAACGCGAATACAAAATCGTCGAAGCCGTCAATGACATTAACTTCCACATTAATCAGGGGGAACTGGTTGGATTTATCGGCCCCAACGGCGCCGGCAAAACCACTACTCTTAAAACGTTATCCGGCCTGCTTTATCCCACTTCAGGAGAGGTTCACGTTCTCGGATTTACTCCTTACGAACGCAAACATGAATTTCTCAAGCAAATCAGCCTGGTCATGGGGCAAAAAAACCAATTGTTCTGGGATCTACCAGCCATCGAGACCTTCAATCTTAACAAAGAAATTTACGAAGTTTCTGATAGCCGCTATAAAAAGGTGCTTAAGGACCTGATTGACATGCTGGACGTCAAAGACATCATTCACCAGCAGGTGCGCAAACTCAGCCTGGGCCAACGCATGAAATGTGAACTGATCGCTTCTCTGATTCATACCCCAAAGGTCCTGTTTTTGGACGAACCCACCATCGGCTTAGACGTGGTCATGCAAAAGAAAATGCGGCAATTTATCAAAGAATACAACCAAACCTATGAATCTACCATTATCCTTACCAGCCACTATATGGGCGACGTGCAGGAACTGTGCAAACGGATTATCATCATCGATCATGGCCACTTGGGATATGACGGTCGGCTGGAAAGCTTGGTTAAAAAGTACGCCAAAAACAAAACTATCACCCTGGTATTTACTGAGGAGATATCTAAAGACAAACTTAAAGCCTACGGCAAAATCACCCATTATGATCCTCTAAAGGTTACTTTCTCTATTCCCAGATCCAAAGTCAGCGATCTGGCCAGCGAGATGCTTAAAAAACTTCCGGTCGACGACGTGGATATTGCCGAAACCCCCATTGAAGAGATCATCCGTCAAGTATTCGAAAACTCCAACTGATTCAAGTAAGTAGTAACTAAACATTATATAGCAACTTGTAGGGGTTTTGTCAAGTTGCTAGTTTTGAGCCTGAGTGCTACAATAAAAGCCTAGTAGCTACCAAAAATCAATTTTTGAAGCTACTAGCATGGATAAGGATCTCTTCAAAAGGTTTGAAGCTTACCTGCTCCGTCGAGGCAATAAACCTCTGACCATCTATAAAAGAATAAGTTCAATCAAGAAACTTCTAAGGGAAGTCAGCCCCCTTACGCCTGAAAACCTCGAATTATACTTTGCCAATATGGCTAAAACCAGAAAAGGAACCACGGTAAACACCCTAATTGATACCATGAGAGTATTTGCGGACTTCCTCGGAAGGTATGAATTAAGAATAAAACATTTTCCTCAAGAGGATCCGATAAAAACAACCATGTCTGATGAGGAAATTGAAAGATTCCTTGCTCTTCCCCCTCCATCCCGGACCAGCGAAAACCGAAAAATCGAATATTATCGCTGGACTAAATTCTTCAAAATTTGTGCCATGACTGGCGCACGTCCAGGAGAAATCGCTAATCTGACCGTTGATGGAGTTGACTTTGGCTTAAATGCTTTAATCGTAGACGGTAAAATGGGTAAAAGAAAAATCCCGATGGCAGAGAACATCAAAGATGATCTGAAAAATCTCATCGACAATGAAAAAGACGGGTTCCTTTTTTGGTCCTCAAAAGGTGGGAATGGGGGAGATGCCAAACAACAAAATCCGGTATTTACAGCCACGCAACGCCATTACTACTTTCACGGCCGACTCAAACGCCTGGGGATCAAACGCCGGGGATTAACTCCGCACTCGCTCCGCCATAGTTTTATTACCCAATTACTGGAAGAAGATGTTAATTTATTTAAGGTTCAAAAAATCGTGGGACACAAACGGATTGAAACCACAGCACAATATACCCACATGACATTAAAAGATGTGCAACAGGCTATCAAAAAACATCCAATTATTCGCAAACAAACGGATCCGTATTCAATCCTTCAAGCAATCAAAGAATTAATTCAGTCATTCGAACTGGAAAAAGACCAAAGATTTGAATATGTCATCACCGAAACCACCGATGAGTTAAGTCTCTCTGTTAAGGTTGTTAATAAGCCTAGCAGTTAAAACAACCACAATTAGGGCAATAGAGATCTTCTTCGTTGGCCACCGACACCAGATACCAGATATAACTACAAAATTTACAGACTATTTGCATCATAACAAATGTTTAACGTCCATCTCTACAATTCCTACAAAGGTAGGGATATGGCTTCCTCCGTCTAGTTACCTTTCCGCATTCCTGGCAAGGAACCATATAGGGCTTTCTCTTTTTGGAAAATCTTCACGGCATATTATTTACCCAGTGCTTCCTCAGTCTTTTCTAATTCCTGAATTAATTTACTGAGTTCGTTGCTAATTCCGTGTCTAACACCGATCAGCCCCAGACCTGCAATTAGCATCTCAGGCTCATTTTGAATGAGACCATAAGCAATAGCGCAGGCGCCGGCGATATAAGCTTTTTTGCCCCTTAACACTTCCCAGGCTAGTGAAATTAAATTTGTAACTGTAGACATATTTCTCACCTCCTTACTTCAGCTCCAATAAATCAATCTATTGATTCAAAGTAGTCTGGATTATTTTTGATAGCATCCTCATCAATGGATAGACTCAATGTCCAGTGAGAATTGATATCAATCAGACATTCATAATAAGGAACATATCGCTGGACCTTCTCTGGTGCGTTAGTTAGAAATTCCCCCTTTCCGATTGCTTCTAGTAGTTTTTGGGTAGCTCGATATTTCATATCATTTCTTCCTTTTGTTAAGTTTCGCTCCGTGTGCGCCGGCGTTCCTGGCATTAATTGACCTTAGAGCGTCTTCCCGATTCGTAGAACTGCCCACCACTTCTCCGGTGTCTCTATTGACAATTTTGTAAGGGCGCTTATCTCCTTTTACATACTTAACGTCATAAGGCATACTATTCACCTCCCCTTACGAAAATTCGATCTTTTAACCATTGCCAAAAAGTCTTTTTTGGTTTATTTGTCGCCGGTTTCGGGTCTTCTGTGGGCTCTTCCGGAGTATTTTCTGAACTCAGGACCTCGTGTAATCGCCGTAGAAGCTCTTTTTCATCCGTTCCGGTATATGCAATCATTGAACCCACTTTTCCAATTAAATTGGCATACTGGGCTTTGAATTGTTTAGTTTTTTCCGTGTCGGTATCTAATTGATCCTCTTGAAGAATAAGTTTCTTAATCTCTCCTATTACTGTCTGGCTATTCTTCTCGCCGGCATCCGGCTGGGGTTTTAATAAGTCCCAAGCGTTATCAAGAAATTGCTGCCATTGTTTATTGGTGGTCCGCAATCCCTGATTAGTTATTTCTAGCGTCTTAAAATCTTTCTTCAAATTTTCCAAAGCCTTTTTATCTCCACTCCAATCTTTCTTCATGTCCTCAATCGTCCGCCTCAAAATTCCCAACTGATCCTGACATTTAGCCAACTCACCAGTCGCCGGATCCGCGGCCTTGCGCTCTATCCAAAGCAAGGAATGGGGCTGATTCTTGTCCTGAAGAGTCTCCGCCCACGCCGATTCAAATTCCTCTTTAGTATAAAAGTGATGGTCACCATCCTGTCTTAAGGCATCTCTGAAATTCGGATCATTTACAAAATAACCATCTTCACGATAGCCAACCACCAAAAAGAAGTGCCCACCCTTAAATTTTTTATCCTGAGTGCTGTTAAGACTACCATAGTGAACCAAAACAATCGGAGGCAAATTCTGGTCAATCAACTCTCTGATTCTTTCCGGTGTAGCATTACGCTCCAGATGGGGAATATAGCCAAAAGATTTAATCGCCTTCTGTAATTCGTCCCAGCCAATTAAACCCTGATCTGCCTCAGTCTTCTCAAAAACTGTATCTGTCGTTAAACTCTCGCCATAATAATTGAGAATCATGGCAATACTGGCCGGTCCGCAGTCATTCTTTGTCTTACCCGCATCATTGTCCCACTGTGACTTGTACTTAACTTCCAAATTTCTCATAGCTATTTGCTGTTAATACGGTCTTTTAGTAGGGTTTCTATTCCGGACAATCTTTGATCTATTCCCTTTAGTGTCGCGATATATTCAGATTGAGTAACATAAGTTTCTCCTTTAGATTCCAGTGCTTTAATTCTTGTATCATTTACGGCAATATTTTGTGCCAGAGGAGCCAATCTAGCAGTAATCCAAACGCCAAGCACAAGAGTAGCCACAGTAAGAACCGAGATGAGGAGCTGTACTTTTTGTCTGAATTTATCATCCATGTTAGATATGCTTCCACAAAAAAAGCGCCGTGAATTACTTCACAACGCTTTAGTAATTATTATAGCAGAGGATCTGAAATCTATCAAAAATGAACGTCAACCGGATTCTTTTGTTTCAAGGTCCAGGCTGTATTTATCTTTGTTTTGGGTGTCCAATTTGTAGATACTTTTGCCTTATTATCCCAGGAAGTAGATATTTTCGTTTTATTGATCCACAATCCCCTGAAAACAATGTCAGGGACCACAAAATTCACCACCACTGGCACCACACTGGCCGTCTCAACTTGTAAATAGGTGGCGGTGACGGCGGGAATAGAGAAAATTGTTATGGTAGGAGTAACGCTGGCTGTTATATGTCCGGTTGCCGCCGTTACATTTGGGACGGTAAAGGTGGTTACTATTGGATTTAATGCCGCGGTTTCTACCTGGACATAAGTGGCCGTGGTCGCTGGAATCGAAAATGTACCTTGCACTGGAGAAGCGCTTGCAGTTTCTACCTGACTATAACTCGCTGTAACGGAGGGGATTAAAAATGAGCTGAGGACAGGCGATGCCCCTGCGGTTTCTACCTGGACATAAGTGGCAGTAACAGAAGGTAAATTAAATATAGTTATTACTGGATTAACTGAAGCATTATAAAGACCCGAATGGGTAGCTGTGACTGAGGGGAGAGAAAAATTGACTGAAACGGCAGATAAACTAACAGTTTCTACTTGGATATAGGTGGCTGTAACTGAAGGATTGGAAAAATTAATTATTACCGGAGATACCGAAGCGCTTTCACCACTACTTGATGTTGCCGTAACAGTGGGTGTACTAAAATTAACTATTGATGGGGATAGGCTGGCGGTTTCTACCTGGACATAGGTGGCTGTAACTGAAGGATTGGAAAAGGTGGTTGTGACTGGCGAAAGATTGGCGGTTTCTACTTGGATATAAGTAGCTGTCATTGATGGATTAGAGAAAGTGACCGCTACCGGGGAAACACTTGCCGTTTCACCACTGCTTTGTGTCTCCTCACTTCCAACACTGTAAAATGTTGAAGGATTGCTTTGGTTATTATAAATTGTAGTGATTTGATTGCTAGATAAATATGAAGCAATCACCCGAATTTCATCTAATCCTCCATCATATCTATATGCAGTGGGTGGAGATACCCCCCAAGTCCGTTCTCCAATGTAAATAGAAGTCGTCGTATTTGCATCTATAGAAGTAGGCCCGCCTGTTGTTTGATGAATTGTCCCATTATTTATTGAGGCCTCCAATAAACCATTTCCACCATCTCCATCTGCATCATACCGCCCCATCAAAAAGTCCCATTGACCCGTAGTGACGGAATCGCCCGTTGTTTGGACATTATAACCAGTTAATGACTTCCTAACTGCAAAGCGTAATTCTCCGGCTGGACTTTGACGAGTTACAAGCAAATACCCTCCGCCGCTTGCATCGAAAAAATCAAGAATATCATAGGATGTATTCTGTGGTAAGGTTTCATGTTTGGACCACATTATAATTGTCAAATCCCCGGTAATTTTAAGATGTCCCGCATTTGCGTTTGACAAAGAAAAATAATCTCCATTGTCATCTCGCTCTAAATCCCTACCGTTCCCAACTTTTCCAGTTAAACTATCAATGGTATTGTTGTCAGAAAAATTTGCATTACCAGTAGAATCAATTAAATTATTTCCGCTAGATTCGTCACCATGAGCAACCAATTTGTAAATGCTAGGCCAAGTATTATCTCTCCCATAAGTGTCGCTGGTTCCATACCCAGTAGCATTTGGGTATCCATAATAAACATAGAAATCAGTATCTACGCTTGAAGAAATTGAATCTATCAAAAGGTGAATCTGTCCTGTTTGTCCACTTGTATCAATCTTTACCAAATCATAGGCACATTCAGTTACCCCATCATCTTTGGTAATTCTTATATCATCACCGTCTGCTTGTACATGACTAAAAAAGGCCGACGGCAAATCACTTAAATCCACATAAACAGGGTAGTCAGTATCGTCAGCGGCCACCTTTCCATGCTGAATAGTAACCTTAATCCTATATTGCCAATTACTGTTATACCACCCAACCCCGACGCTTGCTGTTACGCTTGGAAGCGTAAAGGTCACTCCCACCGGATTAACACTGGCAGTCTCCACTTCTTGATAAGTAGCAGTCACCACAGGGAGGCTAAATGTAGTTACTACGGCAGCGACGGTAGCCGTGAAGTAAGCTAAGGCTGTAACCAAGGGCAAGGTAAAACTGGTAACCACCGGCGAGACTGAGGCCGAATCAACCTCGTTATAGGTGGCCGTCACGCTAGGCACCGTGAAGTTTACCGCTACCGGACTAACACCGGCAGTCTCACCGCCACTTGCTGTATAGGTGGCGTAGATAGACATTGAATATCCGTCATAATTATTAGTTGGAACAAGGGGGTCTGGAAAAGTGTTGTAGGTTCCAGAATTATAACTTATCAACCTATTCCCAGAAGTAGTAGAATCGTACCTCCCAAACCAACCAAGATCTTGATCGGACCACCCAGCTAATGTATATGGAGTACTGTCCACAACAGACGGCTTAGTTCCCGAATAAACTATGTCCCTCCAACCAGCCGAAGCATCAGTAAAATTATATTCATCTGTTTGTCCGTTAGTAATTTTATCGAAATCTGGATGCTGAGAATATAATTGACCAGTTACATTTGCATTTGTCCCCGCATCAGTATATATAGTTAATTTATCAATGGTTCCATTTCCATCAGTGGGCGTATAATCATTTCCACTTCCACACCCTAAATTATTTAAACTCCAATTTGAGCCTCCAATAGTCTGATATCCAAACGTAGGATCAACAACTACTGGATAAACCGCATTGTCTAGCCAAGATTTAGGAAGCAATAATTTGTGTTCATTTGTATCAGGAAACCAATTCTGATCTGCCCAAGCTTCTTTTCCGTCAGCCGCAATCAACTTTACTCTTTTAGCATTGCCGATCTTGCCCGTTTTATAGTCCTGAAATTGTGTTTGCTGGATAATGATCTCACTTAATCTCTGCAATTCTTGCTCCAAGTCCCCGTCTTTCCATGTGTTAAATTTATCTGTTTGACCAGCCGTTCCCAATTTCACCATCACCTTTTCAGGGTGTCTTTTTAGAAGCTCATCAAAGATCTCTGCGTGTCTCTTCTGTTCCTGGCTCTGTGCTACCATTCCCCCCTTGCTCTCATGATAAAAGGCAATGGAGTTGACAATATCTTCCGGCCTATGTACCAAAACATTACCTTGATCGTCTTTTACGTCTGTTTCTGTGACAGTAATGTTCGTTTGAAATTCGTCACTCCAGCCGTCTTGAAATTCCTCCGTTAGTGGTGGCTGTTTATATCCCTTAATTGATTTATGTTGAGTGGTTAATACCAGTTCGCAATTATCGCCTACAACCTTTGTCTTTTTTTGAAGAGCAGCCAGAGTCTTAAAATGCAGCTCCATCTCATATCCACCGTCTTCACCAGCGTCAGGCTTTTCAAACTGGTGCACTTCATAGTCGGGAGCAATGTATTTAATTTTCTCTCCATCAGTAATGACTTGGGCATTGGAATCCTCTGGCGCCCTTTGACTAAAATTGACCTCATTATCCCACCGACTTGATTTTCTCTGGGGCTTGAAGTCCGGTTGTTTGCTATCGCCAATTTCTACCTGAATCCGATCCTTCGGATTACTTTTAACTTCATACAAGAAAGTATTATTCTCAATCCGGTACTTCCCGGTGATTTCTGCCGGTAATTTTTGAATATTTATGTCTGCCATATTAACTGCTTAAAATATCGTGACTGCCCTTGTTAGATTCATCCAGCTGGACATAAACTTCCCTTTTAACCTTTTGATCATTTTCCTCCACAACGGCGGTTAATAAGGCGTTCTTTTGGATTGGATTAATCTGGAAGTTGAGTACTCCCACCAACTGCCCACTATTAACCAACTCATCAATATAGCTCTTTAATGCCGGAGTGATTGTGTCTACGGGTTTATCTATTGGGGGTGGCGTTTGATCATGCCAGTAGGCAACCTCCTGTTCGGTTCCCTCATTTTCTACATAAAAGCTGATATTCTTCCTGATTAGGGTGTCATTCTTTTTTTCATATACACCAATTGTGTACCAGTTGATATTTTCAGCCGATCTTATTTCCTCTCGGATTGCCCTCTTTGGCGTGTCCTCAGCAAGCAATAACGCCTTTTTACCCTCTGGCGTAGTAACCGTGTGGAACTTAGTCATTAAATAATTAAATAATTCTGCTTTAGTCATATTTTCACCCCCTTTCTCTACTAAAAAACCAGCCCTATTGGCTGGTATTAACCTTAACCTATCCGCCTCGTCTCGCCGGTCAAGACAGGTCAACCGATAGGCATTTATTTTAATTATTAACTTTATGCGCTTGTGCCCTAGGCGCTTGCCCCCTGAATAATCCCTTCAGCATCCCAAGGGACATCAATCTGGGTAGCTGTAGCAGGAATATCTGCGGTGAAGTCCATGAAGGCAATTGGGATGGAGTCTGTGTCATTCGTTACGTGCTTATAAACTAAGGCACCCTGAATATCTCGTGTCGCGTTACCACTTAATCCAGTAAATGAAGCATTGTCGGCATCAAATTCAGCCCGATCATTGGCATCATCAATATTAACAGCCTCGTTTGCCAAAGCAACTCTAGCATATCCGGTAGCGTCACACTCATCTAGGGTGGTAAAACCATTCATTAGATCCACGTCTGGCTCGGTGTCGCAGGTAGTATTAGTCATCACCAAAGCCACCCGAATATCGTCGGCGTTCATGTCCAAATCGCCGCTCATCCATTTTCCGATTGCATTTTGATAAACTACACTCGCCATAAATTATTCCTCCTTTTTTTCGTTTTTAATCATGGTAATAGGGAACCAGCAAAGATTGCCGCGATTGCCGCCACTTTTAGCTAAAAACATTTGAACAGCAATTGATTCACGATTATTTGCTTGTAATCTCAAATATTCAGAGTGCTCACCTTTAAGTTGAAGATATTTTGACTTCCATTTTTCTTTAACCTCTAACAACCTATCATTAAAGGGTTTAATTTTGGCTCGTAATTCCGGAGTATGTTTTTGGTACCTTTCTTCCGGAGACAATGAATTAAGGAAGTCGTTTAACTCTTTTTCAATTGGTGCCTGTTTATCTTTCAGTTCTTTATTTATATCCCCAATTTTCTGCCTATATTGTTTAATCTTCTCCTCTACGTCAGAAGTAAATGCCTTTCTCTTTTTAGTCTGAATCATCCTCACATCTAAAACCTCAAGTTCTTCGCCGTGGATAGTTGTAACCTTATCTCCCTTTTGGGGTGTGTCTGTAGCCATAAAAAAACGCCGTGAATTATTTCACAACGCTTTTTAACTAGATTTATTATATCACAAGACAAAGGTCGCCTGTCAATATTAGAAAGCGATCAACTGCGTGTAGATCGTCACGCTGGATGTAATTACTCCTCCCCCTGCCGGAGCCACCACATCAATCCTGTCGTCTTCCTTCAGGATCAATTCCCCGTCCGGAACGTAATTGAAATATTGACCGTTATTACTACCTGTCTGCAAGACATTGTCATGTGCCGCCCCTTCACCGGAATTGAGAGTGACTTTTAAATCTGTTCCTGTATAGGTTGGAGCAGCAGAATAACTCACCAGGACCTGCAAGAGCCGCCTGGCGCTACCAGTAGGCGTTGATAGAGTTTGTAGTGTGTCCGGTGCCGATGTTTGAGCAATTCTTCTTAATACTCCTCTCATAATGTCCACCTCCTTTGCTTTTCATCCCTGCCCCCACCTCCCAATAGGGGCAGAGTTAAAAGCCAAGATTAGGCTTCCTTGGTAACTACACCATTGGCCTGCGTGACAACCCACTGGGTGCCATCACAGAAAACCTCGACATAGTTTCCGATCACACCTGCTAATAAAAGATATTTAGTAACCACGGCAGAGCCATTGTAATTAACTGCTTCTCCTGTTTGTGGCAGTAAAGCAATGGTTTGAGCAGCCAAGGCATGTGCCCTTAAAATCTTACCTTTGGAACTCACGACAGCTGGAAGCGTTAAAACCTGGGCTCCCGTATCTCCCGAATTATTGAAAATAGTCGGTTTATCCAGATCATCCTGGGTAACGGTATAGTCGGCGGTTTTAGTCGTCACCGTGGCAGTCCGGGGATCAATTGTCGGATATGGAGGAATCGTCGAACTAATCAGGGCGTAATATCCCTTGATTAATTTAGATAGATATTGTTTGACCTGTAAATTTTTCAACATATATTTAGTGACTATAACTTTGTGATTATGGTCGTTATATTCACCTCCTTTCCTGAAAAAATGAAATTAGAATTAATTTTTGGGTGTACGGGGTTTTTGTACAGAACCCCGCTAAACTGTTAGTTATTTGAACTCACTGGCATCCTGGGTCAGTGACACCATCAAATCAGCCCCATCATAAAAGGTTTTAGCACCAATACCGATTACTCCCTTCGGTAAATCAGCAAATCCCTTTTCTTTAGTCTCAATCTCTAATCTTAGAAATTGAAGGACCACATCGATAGCACCCCTGATCATGAACCCGGCAGTTACCTGTTGACCGCTCCATACATCTGCTGCTGCGGTTAAGGTTTCGGAAACGGAGATATCGCCGTATCCCGAGAAGACCATATCTTCAGCGGAGGTGCAGGTAACAGCTCTTTTTCTCGTCAACATGAACCTATCTCTTTCAGAAAGTTCGATGTATGTCGTCCCAGCACCAGATCCGGCTTCTACAGCCTTTTCTAGGTTAGCTCTGGAAGTTGCCGCATCAGTGCCAATGTCCACGTCACCCGGATTAGTAGGTGAGGCCACAAACTTAAAAGTGACGCCGGCAATCGTTACCGTATCATCGGCAGTCGGATTGGTAGCTATCTTTAGGGTAGCAGTCCAGGGTAGATTGTTATTTTGTACTACGATCCAACCCATCCAGGGACCCACAACACCATTAGACAATACCGAATCACCCAATCTTGATTCACGGTCAGCCTTGGCTCTTCGCAGTTTAGCCACGGTCCGGGGACCCATAACAAGCGCCCTCATGAGAGTTTCATAGGGGGCATCAACGGATCCTAGTTTACTTTCAGCCTCTTCGAGAATATCTAAGATATTTGTAGAAGAGACAAGCACCGGCGATCCGGAAATATTGTGTCCAGCATTGGCAATTTCACTGAGGAATTTCTGCTCCACTAAGTTCATTAATCCTTTGCGGATTGACAAGAGTGAGTGGGCCACCAAGTCATAAGGTGTCTGCGCCTCCTCCGTGACATCAATATCCTCCGCTGCATATTTGTAAGTATCCACCGTCAATGTCTGCTTGGCTGCAGATTTCTTGGAAAATTCGATGTCGTTATGAGGTATATAAGTTCCGGTCAATGGGTGAGACGCAATTGGTCTATGAGCCTTATGGCCATCAGTGCTGATAATTTGTTCAAGAGTCTGGTTTGCCAGCCAAATAGCTGTATTATCGGTATACAAGTCGGCCTGTAAATCACCCCAGAATTCCTGTTTTAAATCGTCCATATTATTTTCACCCCCCTTCTAAGTAGGAATAGTTCGGGGGAAGAATTACCAGAAGTTAGTTCTTATTCACCATGCTCGCGTCGATATTTTTCCCTTGCTGCTTTTGCCTCTCTCCAGGCTTTAACGCCTTCATCAGTAGTAAAATCAAAGTCTTCATGACGGAGGGGCTTAGCAGGATCGGTGCTGGTTGCATAAGAACCCCTGCTGGTTCGCTTAGGAGTGGCGGCTTTTATCCGTGCCTCCCGTTCCTCTTTTTCTTTCATGGAAAGAATATAAGGATGTTTAGCTGCTTCCCCTATAGAAATACCCTTTAACTTCGCCAAGTCTTTGACTTCTGATTTCAGCTCGTCAGACAAATTTAAGGAATTCAGTTCCATGTCTTCAAAACGAGCGTCTAGCTTCTTGTCAATCGCTTCGTCCGTTAATGGCGTTTCTTTAGGTTTGGTGTTATCCTCCTCCGGCTTATCCTTCGGTTTTTCGGAAGTCTTTTGATTTTTCTGGGCTACTTCCCTCCAGTTGATCTTTTGCTTGATCGCCCCGGACAACTTTTCATGGTGGGTTTTTTCCCGTTCGACGAGTTTGCCGAGCAGTTCTGAGTCCTCTTCCAGGTCAAGCTCGAAATCTTCGGCCAGTTTACTTCTCAACTCGTCATTATTGACTTCCTTTTTTGCCTCCTCTTCAGCTTTCTGCTCCTCTGGAGACACCTCGAGGTCTTTATCTTTTTCGTCCATAGGACTAAATTTTTTCAATAAAAAAACCGCCATCTGGCGGTATTGTCAAGAGAAGAGAAAGCGTTGTGGCGAACTCTTCCCCTGACCAAACAGTCAGAGGGTTCACAACGCTTTAATAAAAATTTCAATTATTTATTGTCCGGATTAAATCTATGCCCACAAGCCGGACATTTAATGCTTGGCTCCACTTTCTTAAATTCGACCCGATAATCCCCCTTAGCCGCAAACTGATTAGCCAATTTAGCGAATCCCTTTCCATGGGTTTCCACGTCATATCTACGGACCTCTCTTTTATCTTTATACACCACAGCCACATTATCGTCTTTCCCAGGTTTGGAAGTTGAGGCGGGAGACGTCGCCGGCGATGCTCCTTGAGGGCTTGCGGGTCCTCCACCGCCAGCCGCATCATCGCCTTCAACTCCCTTGCCTTCCTCACCAGCCGTATCCTCAACCTCTTTATCAACATTCTCATTACCAGCTGCTTGATCTCCACCTTTCTCCTTTTCCTTGACAAACTTTTCCAAATCTTCTTGTGATGCACCAACCACGTTACCGTAACCCAATTCTGTCGCTCGTTTTTGAAGTTCTTTGTAATCCATGTGAATCTGTTAGATCCACAACGCTTTGATAAATACTTTATAACACATCTGTCAATCTCTTGTCAATCAAAGTCCATAACGTCTTTCTACTTTTTTGGCTCGTTGCTTTCTTTTCCGCCTCAGCGCCTCTCGGGGATCCGGATTTTTCGCTTCCTCTATCGCGTCTTCCAGCCATTTCTTGAACTGCTGGTTAGTGTGCTCACTTCCCATTTTAGATAACTCTTAAATAAACATTCACCTTGTCCATCCTGGTAATTTCAGCCGGCAGTTCATAATGCTTTTGTCCTTTTAATACATCACAAAATATCCAACCCAGACACTTCTCAGAAATCAATTCTTCTGATTTAACCATGATAGCGGCTGGCACGTCTTTGGTGGGTGATTCAGATAAAATAATGATTTTACCCTTTATTCTTACCTTCATAAACCAAATTGCTCCTTTCTGGCTTGAATTTGCTGTGGAGTAGGTTCGATCTTTTCCCTGTAATTCACAAATGGGCTTAATATCTCCCGCAGTTTTTTAGACGCCAGTAATCTCACCTTTGCTTCTTCACCGGCTTTATCATTATCCAGTTTATCCAAACCCTCGACCGTGTCCAACTTACCAATCACGGTCAAAATATGTGCTACCAAGGCTTCGAAATCGGGATTACCCCGAAGTCTTTTAACAATTTCATCCATATAAAGCGCCGGACAATAAATCACAACGCTTTTTTTGAATCAGTTTCTATTTCATTATATCACAGTCCATAAGCCTTCCTCACGGTCTCCTGTTTTTGTGTCCGATTATATATCTGGCGCTTCTTAGTCAATTCCTCTTTTTTAGGATCCCGATGTTCCAGAGTAGACATCCCGTAACGGGCAGCGTCCATCAAATGATCCCAGATTTTTTCCGGCACATTAGGAGAAATTAACTTTCCTAATCTGTCAGTCGCCCAGACATAATTGCGGTATTCTTTAATCAAATTTACACTTCGTTTAGTCACACTAATAGGCACGTCCTGCATAAATTGAATTCCCTGTCTAACCGAATCTTTACCTTTATCTGCTGCTCTGATATTCACGCCATAAGAATAAATCTCGTCTATGCTCTTAGGCTCTGCCGAATCAGCTATTACTAAAATATGAGCCTGCGGTAAATACAGAATAAAATCCGCGATCTGTTTATTTGACATTCCTTTTTGATAAAGTTGTTCATCAAAAATATATCCCCCGTTCAGATAATAAATATCCACCAAGGCTGTTGGATCCAAAGAGTAACCAAAATCCAGTCCTCGCCGTTCTAGCCGCGCCTCGTGGGGTATTCCATCGATTATTTGCCATCCTATATAAATTTTACCTATTAACTCTCCAAATAATCCCTCCCCATAAACTCTCCAAAAATTCTTATTATTTTTCCTCGCCTCAATGGATTGGATAATATTTTCAGATAATGCCTCATTGTCATTATAAGTTAAAATTATATGATCATAATCTTTTCTCTTAGGTAAAATCTCTTCTGATACCCAAAATTCAGCTACCGGATTATAATCCAAAAAAACAAACTCATTAGTTCTGATTTCCAACTGTTCAAATGTTTCAAAAGGTACATTATTCGCCTCATTAATAAACAGCCTGTCCCGCCTCGGTCCCCGAACCTTGCCCGGCTGGTCTGCAGAAAAAAATTCTAGCTTGCTTCCCGTTTCAAAAATATAGAGATAATCAGTTTTATTCCATCGCTGGTTTCTAAAGAGATTTAATCCTCCCATTATGTTCAAAAAGTCCCTCATTGCCCCTCTTTTTAAATGTGGGAAACTCTCTGACACTACACTAGTCAACGTAGGCTTCTCGTCTCTTTGGGCGCGGTCTATCAAATAAATCAAAATACTAAAGGTTTTTGAAGAAGCAGTCCCACCCTGAATAATTCTCAATCGTTTAGTTAGCTCCTGGATCTTCTTGGTCGCCGTGGTTATTCCTGGCTGCATAATCTAGTAAAGGAATCGGCTTTCCGCCGCTAGTTAAATCAGTTTCAGTCCTGTCTTTCCACCGAGAATAGTTGTTTTTCAGATTAAACATTGCTCCGGTCGGATTTTTCCCGATAAACAATGATTCTTCAGCGTAACCTTCACATATCCCTTTCGCTCTTTTTATCGTGTCAGAAAACCTAGTTTTCTCCTCATAATCCAACAGGGTTTCTCTTGTTGTATTCAATGCCACCGCCAATCCAGTAATTATGTAAGGCTTGAACTGCTCCATTACCTTCTTTTTTGTTACTTTTCCGGTTTTATCTTTGTGAAACACAAGATTGCCATCCCGATCTATTTTCTGTCTCCAACAAGATTTAAAATACTTGTTGATTTTTTTCTCCAATTCCTTGATCGATTTGAATTTCAATGGTCTTCCGCCCTTGTTAATAATTTTAGCCATATGCCTTAGTTACACGCAAAAAAAGCGCCGTGAACTATCTCACAACGCTTTATTAAATTATAACATAGCAGTATAATATATTCATTAGTGCGCTCCTCTAGACTTGAACTAGAATCTAAACGTTCGATACACGTTTGCTTTATCCAATTAAGCTAGGAGCGCATTTTTGTGCATAAAAAAAGCGCCCTTTGTGTTGCTCAGGGCGCTTTGCTCAGTTTCCCGAGCAACACAAAAGACGTTTATAGATTTAAGCAAAGCGCGTGGTATTTCACAGCGCTTTTAATAATTCCAGTATATTATTTGGGGACCAGCTGTCAAGATCGATTGAATGTGCTATAATTTTTGTTAAGACATATAAAAATCCTCCTTGTTATATGAATTGGTTAATCAATCATAGTGAGTGGACTTTTCCAATTCTTTTAATATTAGCTCCAATTGGGGTATTTATTCTTTACCGCTTTTTTGAGTGGGAAGAAAAAATAACTACAAAAACTATAAACTCCATTGAAAAAAACTTAAATAGTAATCTCAAAAATTTACCCCAAAATAAATTGTCTATAATTATAGTTCTAATTATTAGTATTTTATTGATAACTTTTTATTGGTTTGAGTGGCGTCCTTCTCAAGTTAAAGCTTATTGTAATCAGTACACCCGCTGGAATGAAAATGGACCTAAAGTCGATCCTCGTTCCAGATTTTATGATATCTACTACAAAGATTGCCTCCACTCCAAAGGACTCTAAAATTAAGTTGTTCAAAACTGTTACTTTTGTTATCTTCGTTATTGGTGTAACGACGTTTAACTATGCAATCTGGAAGAAATCTTCACTCTCTCAAAATATAGAGAGCTGTCCAATTAATAAGCTTGGTATTGAATTATTGCCGACCAACATTCAAAACAGTAAAACCATCATCCAACTCATAAAGAAAAACTGTTATTTAGCTTCAACCGCTTTTGAAGATTTTACTCACGATGGAAGAAAAGACATTTTATTAACCGGAATAGGATATGGATGTGTAAGTTGTCATGCCCGTGATATATACATTCTAAATAATAATAAAATTATTTTTTCATATACTGGGGATGATGCCAATATAAAGCAAATTCCAGACGGATTCTTGTTAACAGAACCCATCCGTAAGACCGAGGAGCCATATTGTTGTCCTTCTCAATCAATAAGTACCGAATATGATTATTCTCCACAAACAAATAGCTTTATTAAAACCCAGTCAATTATTATAGACAATTAATCTCAGTAAGAAATTTTTAAGCCCAATTCTTTCAATACCACCGGATCAATTCCCGCAACCACCTTGTTAAGATATTGCTTTCCCAATGTGTCTATATCCTTTGATTTGACCCTATTCACCCCTCGATTATAGGCAACGATTGCCTTCGCATAATCTCCTTCAAAAGTCTTCAAGTTTTGCTTGATAATTTTAGTTGCATAAACAATCGAAAAAACAGGATCAAGCGCCTGTTCTTGGGTCACGTTAGGATGAGCATTGCTATTTAATTGAGCAATTCCCACATCCCAGGATCCATCGCTATTCTGATTTTTAGCACCAGGATTAAATCCGCTTTCACTGAAAAAGATCGACGCCATCACTGCCGGCACCACGCCTGAGTTTTCAGCAGCCGAATTAATCAATCCTCCAATCTGCTCATTCGGCTTTTTTCTTTCTTTCTCCTTAAATCCGGAGACTATAGCCGATGTAGGAATTGGCTCCGGATTCTTGCTCGATTGTTGAACCTCTGCGGCGGCCTCCTGACTAGCGATGTAATTCGGGGCTCCATCCGGCCACTCCTTCCCTGTTACCTCCGGATACATTTTCTGCCAGGCTGCCAACGCCCGATCCTTTTCTTCCTCAGTGTCAAAAATAGAAGTCTGACCATTGGGATAAGAAACCTCAATCTTCCCATTGAGTAGATCTCTTACACGATAGGGATCCTCATCAGTTTTTTCAGTCAATCCTTCTGGCTTGGCTGTAGGACTTACCCAGGTTACTGGTTCGCGCTGAAATAATCTTGTGATTGCCCGCTTAACCTTCTCCCAAAAAGAAGGTTTGGGATTCGCCTTTTCTCTCTCCCAATCTGCCTTAGTCCAATTCTCAGCCGCTAATACATCCGGGACAATCTTTGCGTGGGCAGACTCCAGGAAACCTAAAAGTAAATTCTGTTCATCTGTGGGCGCCTCTCCTACTTCTCTCCGGATCCGTTTAAGCGCCTCATCGCTAATTACCTTATTTTTACGTGCGGTATTCAACAGATCATCATATTGCTCCGGTGTCAAAGATTTCTTATATAGCTTCATTAATTCTACTTTCTCGTCATTCGTTGTCGCCTCGATTAAACTATCCATTTCTTGGCTCACTTCACCCTTGATCAATCCAATCTTAAACTTCTTTAGCGTATTTGTCCGCCGGCGTCTATCCGCCTCAGTAAGGATTTTGTCCCCTACAACCTCCCTCACCAGTTCCTTTTTAAGTCGATCTACCGATTCCGGATTTTCCTTTCCCCGTTTAATATAATCAGCCAGAATCTTTCTTTCCTTCAAAACCCGCTGAGCAGCCTGTTTATCTAATTCTTTCTTGATTACCTGCTCTGACTCCTTCATTCCATAATCCGTGGACTTAATCGCCCGATTGACTAAAGGAATATTTTTCAATAAATAATCAAGTGTGGTATCTGTTTCGTCTGAATAGGTAGTAAACTGGGAGAAACCCAACTCATTCGTTGTCCATTTAATCATCTTCATATACATCGGTAATCCTCCAGCCTTCCAGGTAATATCGTCAACTACTGGCCGGCCCCTGTAGTTATCGTAAGGATTCTTGCCCTGTAATACGTTCATCCATGCGCCGCCAATTTCCCAAAGCGGGGTCATTGAGGGAATGTAACCGGATAATAAGTAACCAATTTGTTCCGGTTTTTTGAGGTCATGGTTAAGATAAGTTCCGAGCTTCCAGACAACAGCAGAGAAGAGCCGTCCGGTTTCGTCCTGGGGGATCCGCCAGTAAGTCGCCTTGCCATTCTTCCTCAAACCCAGAGGGACAATGATATAGTTTGTCTTGTCATATTCAGTCGCTTTATCTAAAATCTCCTTCACCGTAGCCCCGAAAAGCCCAGCAATCCCAGCCAGCATTAACATTTTAGGTAAAATATCTACTTGAAAAGTCTTCATCCAGTATCCGGACCGAGTTTGGGGGTTGGTTGCCAGCTCAAAGTCAGTCCGGAGAGCCTGAAGCGCTACATTAGAAAATACAAATACATTATTATCCACCACCTTCTGATTCCCGCCATCTATAAAATTAGGAGTACCTACATAGTTACGGGTAATAAATCCGGCCTCCCTTCCGCTTAACTCTCGCTTCTTGGTCAATTGATAACCTGCTACCTTACTGGTAGTTTCAAACGTAGATCCCACCAGCTCGATTCCATTAAGAATTTTTCGAACCGGTTTTAACATCTGCTCTTTAAGCCCGCCCTGTTTAACGTCGTCAGTCACGGGGCGGTAACGCTTGATGATTGGCTTTAACCACTCCGCCTCATTCGCAGTGGTATCAAACTTAGTAAATGGTGTAGTAAATGCCCGATAGTCTAATGCCTCTCTTACCAACGGATCAATTACGTCATTCTGGTAACGGTAAGCCCCCGGAATTGCCTTTAGATACTCAGATATAAATTCAATAATAGATAATCCCTTTTTATTACCCACCTGTGGGAGTATTGCGCCTAAATTTTTATATGTCCTCTTGGCGTCTCTGATAATATTGGCGTAAAATCCCCAGGAAATATTGTAAGTAGTCACTACCGGCTTAAACAGTCGATTAAATGCCCCAGATGCTTTGACAATATTATGAATTTCACCCGGCAGATAAAAGTCAAACATTTGTGCGATATAGGGATCCACGTCATAGGCAATTCGTTTACCATCTTCAAATAATTCCAACGGGACTCGATTTTTAACTTTCTTCCACCCCACCCGCACACCTTTAGGTTTAACTGGCTTGCTCTTGGAAATATCTGTTGGGAAATTTTCAAGTAATTGATCAACAACCGCCCTCTTGCCTTTCTGTAGTTCGATTTGCTCTATCAATGCCGCCGTCTTGAGAATTGATGAAGTAGCTGGATTTTCTATTGGCTTTAGTGTTCCTATTGCTTCTTTAATTGCCGGCGTTACATAGTTATTATGGATATACTCAATTACTTGGAATGTGGCGTAAGTGTCTTTATTCGGCTTGGCTGTCTCATTAAAAAATTTCTTGCTGTAAACTCCGGTCTCGGCCGCCTGCTCTACCACACTGAAGGTCAATTCCCTGAACTTCCCGGCTGATTGCTGAAGAATATTAAATTGTTCATCGCCAATTCCCCGCTTAGCTAAATGCTTCTTAAAATAATCTAGTGTCTCTTGTGCGTATTCGCCTTGTAAACCATATGGGTTGGCAATATCCTTACGATCTCCAAGCTCCCTTTCAAGCTTAAGCAGAGTTCCCAAATCATCCTCAGTCATTCCTAATTGATCTAAGGGTGAAGTGATGTCTTTAATAACTGAATCCAGATAGAGATAAACCGCATTTCTCCTCATCTGCATTTCCTCTAGCTGCATCCGAAGTCGTTGTTTGGGAGATATAATAATGCCGTAGTCTTTTGAAATTGAGTCTACCTTGCGATAAATAGGATCAAAGCGGGTAATGTGCTGTCTCATAAAGCCCGCCCAAACAGACATTACTCTTTCCATTATCGACTGTCGGGGAAGCTTCTCTTCCATGATTCCCTTACGGATAGCCTTTGCCTCTGCAAAACCCTCGTAGATGGCATTTAGCCGCTTCTCCTGCACTACATCAGCTGGCTCGTTAAGCAAATCCCAAATTACAAACAAATTTTCTTGTACTGCTGGCTTACGGTCTAAATATTCAATAAAGCCCTGCCAGAACTTAGGAGCTTCTGTCTGTAATCGCTTGGGATCATTAAATAAGACACTGATCGCATCGGCGTATAATTCCTTTGAAGATCGACGGTATTTATCGTATTTACTTCCTCCCTTACGTTCAAATTCTCCCCGCCATTTTGCAGATAAATCCATTAACTCATTTCTAATCGCCTTGTTGGTTGATAAATTTCCATAAGTTCCGGCTATATGTTTTTTTAATGTTGCCAATCGCCCCAATAAATTACCCCGCGACAACAATTCGTCGGGTAAATAATCAACCAAATGACCAATCTCATGTGCCAAAGTTTTAGTAGCCGTCTCAATATCTGAAAAAATATCAGCCCTTAATTTAATTTTTCCACCTTCCTTACCGATAAAAACCCCCAAAGCTTTTTGTCCCCCTCTCGTTCCGACTTGTTTCTTAACTACTGGATATTTATTCATCAATTCCCTTGTGAGTCCAACCATCTCTGGAAATGGAACTATCTTCACTTCACTCTGAATCTTTGTCAAATTCGGTAATGATTCAAAACCACCAATAGCAGCAGCTGAAGTCGTGCCTTTTTTCACTAGAGTTTCTCCTTTCGCCAATGCCTCAACCTGCTTCATTAAAACGTTTTCACTTATTCCCAACGCTGTCGCAACCTCATCAGAGGCCAGTTGACCATTTTTACCCTCTGGAATATGTTCACGGAATAATAAACCAGTCTTCTTACTTTTCTTCTCAGCCAAAAGTCTAAACACTTTCACTAAATACTTAACATCATCGGCAGAATTTCCATACTTAGCGTATTTATCCACAACTCCTTCCTTTTGTGCTCGTTTCATTTCCAACTCTCTCTCTCGATTTACTGCATTTAATAGTTTTTCATAAGCTGGCTTGATACCTTCAATTCCTGAATATAACTCCTGGGCAGCCGCCAGATCTCCGCTATCAATCGCTTCCTTTACCATCTCTAGTTCAGCCTTGGTTTCTTCCGGTAAATTCTTCAATAATACCTCTACTGTTTCTGATGGGGGAGGGGCTTCCTTTAATTCTTTTGCTGTCTGCTTAATTTTATCTGATAACTTACCTGTTTCTAAAAGATTCTTATTATTGGGGTAAATTACCAACTTGGAATCAGTTATCTCTCCTTTTAATACGCGTAGCCTTTCTTGTAGATAATCCCTTTGCTGATTAATATCTTCACTTTCTTTTCCTGATAACTCATCCAACTTTTTCTGAATAGCTTCTGGATCAATTGAATTAAGAACAGATTCACCCAATCGCCGTTTTTTTATTTCTTGTTTAATTATCTTAGGTACTGAGGGCTCCACAATTTCCACTCTCAATGCAGTCTCATCTTCCGTGGGTGATATTTTTATATTTTTATTGTCCCGTTGCGCTTGAAGTGCCGCCTGGAATACCTGCTTGCCAGTATCGCCCTTAATTTCATTTTTCGCCAACATCTTCATTGCCTCATCCGGTGTCAATTCTATGGTTGACAATGCCTTTACCACTTCCTCTTGTTGGGGTGTGCGCTCTTCGCGGGGTATCTCAATTGCCTTCTGAATCTTTTCTTTTATTTGTTGACCAACTTCTTCCGGAGTTGATTTTTTTCCCGTCAATCCAATCACCCCGGAAACTGTCACATCTGAGAAACCACCAAGCAATGCCCCAACCACCGCCGATTCCTTAACCCCCTCAAATAAATCCTTGTGTTTGTTATAAGTTTGAGCCACGGCGTTTTGGACAATTTGTTGAAGTCCCTCCGTGACCCCTTCCATGCCGGACTGAATCGCCACATCAACCATCCCCTCTGTAATCATTTTTAGTAATGGCTTTTTAACTGTGGATCCTAAGCCTGTTTTCCTGATTAGTCTTTCTAAGGGAATCACGTCTAGTGCGCCCATGATGGATCCACCAATCATGGCTAAGGGCATTGCTTCATTATCGGAAAGTCCTGCGGTTCTTGCTTCTACATAAACATCATTGGCGTTCAATCCATAAGAAGTAGATAAACCGACCTCCGTAGCCAATATTGGGTTCTTCGTCACTACCTCTGTAGCCAAAGCCAGACCATAGCTAACAGCCATCTGGGGTACATTGTATGCGGCCATTTCTAAATAACCCTGCAATCCTGTCGAAGGCGTATAGGTCTTTTTGAATTCCTCCTCTGCCTTTTGTTGTTTTGTATATCCAGACTCCTTAAGCTGTCTAGCATATTCAGGTGATCCAATGATTGGACCCTGGATGGTAAGTGCTGATTCTTTCGGCTGATATTTTTCGCCACCAGGCAAAATCTTTAATGTTGTCTTAATAAAAGCTCTATTAATTTTCCTCTGAATGTCTGTTAAATTAGCCAGGATAATTCCGCCGGCAGTCTCAAACTGCCCAGGCGTGGCTTTCAACCCACCAACAAAAGATTGTCCCAGTTTTTGAAGATTCAACCCCTCAATTGTACCCGTTTCCTGTGGTCCAGTTTCTATTTTATGTATTGGCTCCGTGGGTATAATCGGTCTATTTGTACTGGGCAGGAATTTGACAATTTCCTCATGTGTTGGAATTCCAAGTCGTTGGGTACTTAAAACCTGGTTCTTTTTAAGTTCCTGTTCTATTTGCTGGTGAGTGGGAAGGGTGAAGGGCATAATTCATAAAATCACAACGCCTGAAGAACCTCATTTCGAATGTCCTCCGGCACGTTAGAAATAGTCGCCTGCCCGTTATTAATTGCATTAGCCCACGTCTGTATCTCTGATTCATTGTTGGCATTGGCTGCATAACTAGTCCGATATTGCTTTTCCAACTCCTTAACCATCGCCGGGCCAAAAGATATCCTCGACGCGCTCTGGGCTGCCGTTAAATACTCTTGGAATGTTGGTGCACCCGCCTTAATCTGTAGTGCTGCCAACACCTCATTTCTTATTTCCTCTGGCACCTGAGAAATCGTAGCTAATCCATTACGTACCGCATATACCCAGGTCTGCACATCACTGTCTGTACTGACTGTACCGTCTTTGGGAACCCTGTAATAATGAACAGTTCCTCTTGAATCAATAAAACTTCTTAGTTGGCTGGCCGGCACGGTTGAAGGATTAACCACCGCCACCCCACCCTCCAGAGTTATTTTATTCGCCTGCTCTTTTACTTCATTGGCATACTGAGCATTAGCCAATTTAGAATTGATCGTCTCGACTGAATCATTTAGTGATACTCCCCCCTGGGCCATCAATAAAGCAGTGTTCGGATCCACCATTAATTCCTTAATCATGTTGACTGCTGCCTGGGCATTAGTAAGGTCTGTCTTTTTAAGATTAAGCTGTTCTTCAGCCAATTTTTTAGATTCATTATCCAAACTAACAATATCCTGACGATTCAAATTCAAAATTGTCTCATAATAGGCAATCTGGTCCTGTCTATCCGCGGTAATTGCCCCCACCGATCTATCAATCATATTCTCAGCCACCGCTATTTGGCCGTTCCTGGCATTAATTACTGCCTCTATAACCCCTGCCCGGGCAGCCACATCATCCATTGTCTTTTGGATCCGGGGATTCCGGACCGCCGCCAATCCTGTAATTTCCTTTTGTTGTTTGATCAGATCATTTCCCTCTGTTAATAATTGATCCAATTCATTAACTAATTTTTGATTTTCCTCAAAATTCTGATTAATATACAAACTCTCCCGCTGTGTCTTCTCTAAGTCTGCCCTAAATGGCTCAGTCAATGGCTTAACTTTCTCTAAAGTTTGCTGCTCCTTTTGTCTCGCCGCCTCCATTTGTGCATTATTTAAGTCCTGTTGCTGTTTTAGGCTGTCCTCCAACGCCTTTCTTGCCGTATCTAATTGACCCTGTAAACTTGTGACATATGACTGATTCGCTCCGGAGCTTAATGGTACGCTGACCGGCGTCTGAATCTGGTTTGCCTGATATTCTTGCTGTTGTTGCTGTACGTATTGAACATTCGCCGGATTAGTCTGCGCAATTACCTCTGCGGAGGTCTGTTTCCCTGGCTCGTATTCACCTGAAGCCAATAATTGACCATTTAGATATCGCCTTGAGTCGTACCACTTTCCCTCTTCGGGGGCAACAATCTTTCCATTGTCTAGTCTAATTTGATTTCCTGAAATTAATGTAGCCATAAAAAAGCGCCGTGGATATCCACAACGCTTTTAATAAATATATTATAACAGCTATTAGGCTATTTGGTCTTTGAAAATAATTACTCTGAAATTATAGTCTTTATCAGATCCTTGTGAAGTCTGCCTTACATTACACACAATATCGCTTATCGAAGCATATGCGTCAATAATCACGGGCTGTGGCGCCCGCCCTTGAGGAAGTATTCGTTGGTAACTATCCAACCATGTATATTTCACATAGGCTATAAACGCAGGCACATATCCCAATGAATGAGAAACTGAAATAGAGCCAGTTAAATTACCGGCTGGAATAGTCAAATCCTTCGTCTGGTCATCGTGGTACTTTAGCATTGGCAAGTCAGGATGTAATAAAATTTCCCCGATATCAGTTGTTGCAACATCAGCCCCTTCCTTAACAACCTTTATCCCGTAATCTGCGGTTAACAAACTTGCAATATCTCCACTTTCATCACCCCCTAAAAAGTACCCAAAATAATTAACTGTAATATCGCCACCGCTACTGTTTCTTAAATATAACCTGAATTTTGTGCTATCAACGTAACTAAACGCCAGGTCACCGTTTCCGTCTATTCCAACATCAACCCAAACATTCGAGTCAATATCTAGTGACGATCTTTTAATTGCTCCCATCCACCATCTGAAAGTCGATTGTTTTGTCCAAAACAAAGTTACCGGGACAAATGGTAGCCCATGATTGATCTCCACGGCTGCGTAACTGCCCGCCGGCACGTTTACGGATCCGGAGAAAGACCCGCAAATTTTAACGGTCCCATAACCAGAGTGCAGGACAAAGTCCCGAGGATCATTAGAGCCAATATCTTTTCCAGGCCGGCTAATCTTAGCCCCATATTCAGTAGTCATATTTATCTAGCTTCTTGATGGAAATAATAATAACGAATCTCGTTAGAGCTTCCATTATTTAAGTTTGTTCCGTTAACTCCAACGTTTTGAGTTCCCCAACAGGCAGAATAACGAGTCATTGTCCCGACCACTTTATTAACTGCAAAATAAATTGGCACATAGGATAGACCATGAGCCTGATTGTTGCCGGCAGCTAGATTTCCAAACCCCGCAGTCTTCAACATATTCAATTCAGAACTCATTATCAGGTCCTTGTCGGCTGCTGTCTTTACATCGTGTCCAGGCTTGGAAACTTTAAATCCATAAACTTCAGACATAACTAAAACTTACCCAATAACACACGGTCATTTGTCTTATCGTTAATAAAAAATTGTCCATCCATAGTTATCCGAATCGTGCCATCAGCAAAATCAGCCGATCCCATCCACATACCATTCTCATCTATGCCGAAAATATTATCCCCGTAGCCACGCTTAAAGGCGTTGGAAAAAGCCGACAATCCTCCGATTCGCTGGCCTATCTCCATCATCCCCGGATCCAGTTGCAATTCCAATTCTGCCGGAAGAATCGGTGTTGGCAATTTGGGTGTTAGATCTTTGATTGCCATATTTAACGCTCAACAAATACTCCCAATAAAGTAATCTTCCGGATCAAACAATTATTAGTAGTATTTCCATTTGTCCAATCGACCACCACCCTGACATCCTCAACCGGACCTAAATCAATAGAGCGGAAAACATGCCTGGTTTTATTTGTCCCGCTTATCTGCAAGGCGGTTGCAGACTTAGCACCCTGATTTCCCTCCAAAGTAATATCAGCTCTGGCACTGGCTCCTAATGCTTTTGTCTGTACAATTACATCTGTAATCTTCCCCAATATTCTTCCCTCTGTTAAATCTATGAGGATACTCTTCCAATTACATGCAGTTTCCAGCCCCCCAAATCGTGCCAGGCGGTGACTTGTGCTTCCATTTGAGCTAGCAATCATTGGAAGGTCAAAAGGCGCCCCGATCCCTCCCACAAGGTTATATCCACCAAGTCTTAACCGACTGATCTGAATCGGTAACTGCTCCACTGGTGCCCCACAGTCCCAAAGATATCCGCCGGAGTAAAACAAAATGGTATTTTTATATAAAGTTTTTTGTCTATGGTCAGGTAATGATCCCTTAAAATATCGTAAAGGTTTAAGTTGTCTGCCTGAAATCCAACCAATCGCAAAGATTGTGGCAGCTAAATCATCTGAAACATAAGCCACATATACAATTCCGTTTAAAACATACAAAAATCCGATCTTCTGGGCTCCCACCCCTACTTCATCAGATAAAACATTGGAAAGAATCGATCCATCATAAATATATATTCGACTCTCCCGCCCTGCTACGTTGTTAACGGCAATCCACCAGACATTGGCATGAAACACCACATCTACCACTTCGTTTCCATCTCCGAAATTTAATTTTTGCACATCAAGTATTGCATCTTCCTCAATATAAACTCCCAAATACTGGCCATTACCAAAAACCAGAATACCCTTTTCTATCTCATGGACCGCCGCTGGATGGGGTGCCTTTTCCAATGCCTGGTCCGTGGTCGATCCCCAGTCTGGATCAATCGCTTCGGTGTCCAATGGCATTGCTGCGATCTCGCCGGCACTTTCAGTGTTGTAAAAAACAAATAAATTATTCCCTAGTCTGACAATGCTTTCCCCCTCGGCCATATTGGTAATTGTCTGTGGCCAACTGGGAGTGCCACCGTTTTTCACCGTGTAATAATTTTCAATCTTAAATAATTTAGTAGTCCCTACTGCGAATGTGATTCCCGTGGCTGTTGGCTTATCCAAAATGAACCGGATCAACTGATCAACGACTCCGGACTCATTACCGTTTGTCAAGTCTAGTGAGCCAGGGCTTTGACCCAAAAATCCCGGAGTGCCGATTACATCAGCCAACATCTCCGAAGCCTGCCCCCTGTCACCGATGAATGTTTGGCTATCAACGTGGGCTAGAGGGGAAAGTCCTTTATGAAAATCCGCAATCTCAATCTTAAAATCTATATCTGCCATAATTCACCTCCTAAGTCGGGGCAGGCAACTGGGCCTGTACTATCTCTGGATTCTTATTCGACAACGCTCCGGCTTGCTCTCTTTGGGGCAGTTGGGTCTCCGCAGGCGCCGTTTCTCTCCTGGGAGGGATAGGGATTCCCCTCGATCTGTAAATCTGGTCCAGGATCCAACCAATCCTCGCCGGATCCTTTTCTAATCCGATTAGATTTATCAAATCCTGTATCTGGTCCTGTATGTCGCTATTTTCACCAGTAATCGTTATAAACAACCTTGGCAATACATTTTTCCAGATTTCCTTAGAATTCTTAATTACTGGGTCTATCCGCCGCAATTCATCCAGCTTCTCCGCCTTAATTGTCTTAGCTATTTCTAGAGTATGAGGACCGATTTTAACTAGATTTTGTGCATACCAACTCTCCGCCATAATTTCCCTGAATTGGTCTAAAATATCAGTGTCACCCACCAATCTGAAAATATCTTCACCCCTTAAATACTTCACCAACTCCGGCAATACCCACTCTCTGAATACCCGCTTATAAGGCAATGCCAGCTTTTGTCTTAACAACGCAAATAATCGTCCGGCGTTCTGATCAATCAATGCTCCCAACCTAAATGGCGTTCCGGAGGGCAATGATTCACCCCGGACCACCTCAAAAGAATTAGACAGTCTGTCCGCGTCGTTAATCAATCGGTTCCAGTCCGCTATCAGCTGATCCATCGCCTGCATCCTCACATCCAGCTGAGCCAGGTCCTCAGTGATCACCACGTCGCCATTATCTAAATCGGCTCGGATATTCTGCAACACAGTGGGATCCTTACTTCTGAAAATCACCTTGGAAGCCCATTCCAGCCCTGTAGCCAACTGATTCCCGATTTCATTCGCTCTGATCTGGTGGTCAAATAGCAACTCATACATTCCTACCCGCCAAAATCTACCCTCGTAGCGTCCCCGGTGGGCATAGATATAATAATCAGACATTTTTCCATCTAACTTCTCGGCGAACAACGTATACTTCTCCCCCGCCCCACTCTTCCTCAAACCCGCCAGGATTACCTTTGCTAAAAAGTGTTTATTTTCATCTCCCCTCCCTTCCTCATTCACCTCATTAAACTCCTTTTCCGAAACTTCCCCGGTAAACTCAAAAATCTCATAAACCTTACCCGTCTTTTCAATGGGTGTGGTTTTATCAGCAGCCTTAAAAAACTTATTCCCTAATTCTTTAATTACCTCATCCACATGATTCCAATCCGACATAGATTTCAGCTCCGAAGCAATCATCTCATGTCTTTCAATTAGGTCGGTGTTGTCAATCGACCTGGCTGTTTGATTAGTTATGTAAGCGTTCAGTGAATCTACCATCTCATAGCCGCCATCAATCTTCTTAAACCCCACGTTTCCAGAAGTCACAAATTCCTCTACCGCCGCTTTTAATTTTTCATCTTCACCGTTTTCTGCCATCCATTCCTTCAGTTTGGCGTTAGAAATAAACACCGCTGGAAAATCCTTTTGAGGATTACGCGAAAAAATCAAGATGTGCTTGGTATCAAACCTTAAATTCTTCACCTCGCTGTCTGCCCGGTTAGAGATAATGTCAAAATAATAGTTGTAAGATAAATCCGCATTAATCTTGGTCCCCGACAAGTCACGATTCTTAAACCTATTTATCCTGTTAATTAGCTTATATTGACTAAAAAACACCCTCTCAGACAATTCAATATTCCGAGAGGTATAGTTCTCAATCTCGGATTCGATTCTGGAATATAATGTGGATTGGTTAGTCTTTGGCATACGCTAAAAATTAACTTGGTCTGTAGTTAAAGACCATATCTTTTAATGGATTTTCTTTTTAATTTCAGCCTGGGTTTAACATCCATTGCCCGCCTCTGAAAATGCTCTACCATTGACTTTCTCATTGCTTCCTTTTGTATCCTCAATTCAGCAGATTTTTTGGTCATCCCGTTTGCAATTGCATAATCTAACGCTGCCCCCAGGGATAAAAACCTATGATACAGAGAGCTAAATCCAGGCTTCTTTGTCGTATCTGATGGTATGAAGTAGTTACCTCCCCGCTGAATTGAAATCTCTACTCCGGCAGAGTAACCGTAGTCAGGCATGGGGACCGGGAAAATAGCGTTACCTTCCCTGTAAAAACTATCCGGAGATCCGGTTGACTTCAATTCGCTATCGCTAAATTCACGCTTCAATTTGGGGGTTAAAATCACAAAATCGCCTTGGCTATTTTTCATCCGCAACTCATGGATTACCAATGCCGAATCGGGAATTGAATAATGATCCTGATTGCCTACCAGGGTCGCGATAGCGCATGGAAGGTCTGTGTTATTGAGATCATCCCACTTCCAGTTAGGATCCGCCTTAAACATTTCTGCAATAGCCTCATCCCAGACGTTATTTACATTCCTCGTACGGTCATCCAAAGAGTACTCGGAGTTAAATATAGCACTATTGCCAAACAATAAGAAGTCAATGTCAGCAACCAATGAAATAGATTTATCGGATGGATTATATTGCACAGTAATTACCCTCCTTTCTTTCGATATAAAAATTATCGTATTCTTTATGGCACGCAGCACATAATCTTAACCAGTCGCTCAAATCTCTTTTATACTGTCCACTCTTGTTAGCCCAATGAATATTATGTCCCTTTAACTCTGAACAACCACATCGCTCACAGGTGGTGGGTTTTCCTAAAATTGCCCCAATCCACATATGAACAGCTCTATATTTAGCCTTAATTCCAAGCCATCTATTGGTGTTTTTCCCTCTTAATCCCAATTTCGCATTTCTCATTTTAAGCTTCGTTTCGTCTGAATGTTTTTTCCCGTAAAAACTATTTCTTTCGCCTACCCGAAGTTTGGCGGCACAAGATCTGGAACACGTTTTTCTCTTTCCTCCCAATGATGGATGAATATCAAAGTCTTTTTTACAAAATTTACATTGAAGTCTAACCATAAGCGTTGTGGAATTTTGCACAACGCTTTGATTCATTATAACACCTAGACTAATTACTGCCTATAGAAACTTTCTCATAAATTACCCTTCTATTTACCCTTAATGAAGTTGAACTTTTTTAATCCTTTGTTGAACTAACATTCTCTAACAGCCACACTGTCCGGGAATTGTAAAACTAAATTCGTTCATAAAAAATGTCTACGGTGAAGAGTTTTAGTAAACTCACCACCATTGCTTTCCTTCTTTTTTCCCCTCCACATTGACACTTTCTTTCTATTATTTGTTCTCCCACCTGTCGTTTTCCTCCTGTATCCTCAATAAAAATAGGATTGTGGATATGTGTCATGTCACAATCATTTAGGTCACAAAATATCCCCGGGTAAATTATTTTTTCTATTTTCTTTCGTAATTTAGTGTCTGTCATGGTGTTTGGTTGGTAGAGTGGATAAAAGTTTTTCGTACTCAGCATTGACCGCTTTTTCAAACGTGTCGTAATATCTATCAACTGTTAGATATTTCTTCCAATCATCATGCTGTAAGTTGGTTTCAAACCCTTTTGGCGGTTCATAGAAAAGAAAACCTATACCAGCTCGGCAATAGTGAATATCGTAAATATTTTTTGCTTCTTCAATTTTATGCAATTTTTCTAAGGTGTCCTCCCTCACCCTCTCCCCGTAGTCGGTGAAGGCTTGGGCAAGTAACTTCGATATTTTTTCAGGATGCCAATACAAATTGCCATCATCCCCAATATCAGCTCCTGTTTTCATTATTTGCTGGACTATCTCCTCAATGGCGGGGTCGGTGGGTTTAGTCATGGTGTTTGGTTGGGTTGGGCGGATGGTGGATTAAATCCTTTTATAATATATCCTTCGTCAAAATACTTAGGATCTAACACCATTGGTTGCTCTAGGTCAAAGTTTGTATCGTCTTTATCGCCACTAGCAAAACCATGCCAATATTTTTTACCTGTAACATCGTCAACCGCAAGCTCCCAACGGGCATCTTGTTCTCCTACCTCCATAGTTTTTTGGTTACTCATGATTCGTTCGCAATTTTAAGTAACACATCGGCGTGACAAGGTTGATCTAATGGACACCAGCAAGCGAGATTTTTTCCCTTTAACTGTAATTTGACTAAGGCACGTTCATCCAACCCAATTCTGTCTATTAATTCTTTATAAAAAACAACAGCTCGTTCACGAGTAGATGGGCATCTATTATCATCAGATAATTCACCCACTTTATAAGAATTGCCCCACTTGGTAGGTCTACCCACATAAACAGTATTCGGTGGCATCCGCCATCCTTTAGTTCGTTTTCTCTGGATTCTAACCGGTTGGGAGTTCATAAAATTTAGCCGATTTAATAAACATCTCGGCGTGCTTTTGATCTAAACTAATCATCCTGGTTAATGTCTTTGTAATTCCTGCGGCTAACTGCATGGCTTCATCTACCCTCATATGCACATCCCAGCCAAATCCGGGCTTAGAGCTGGTAAATTTAACCCTAATTATGTCTTCTTTAACTCGATGTTTATTATTGTGGATTATTCCGACCTGACAATAATTACCTTTACTCATTACACTCTGCCAATGCCAGATAGTATGCTGTTTTTTGCTTTTCATAGTGGCTTGATAGTCACCTGCACGTCACAAGGCATTTCTACCGTAGATTTAGCCTTCCTGGTTTGAAACAGGACCAAAGTAATTAAACAATAAGTGATTAAAATGAGAATAATAAAATTTTTAGTCATAATTAAAGGGCTCTAATTCTCTCTAAGACATCTTCAGGACTATGCCCATCCCATGGGGGGGCTTTCTTTAGCTCCGGAACATGACATCGATCCCAGTATTCAATTGGCAGGTGATAGGTTATTTGCTCTCCTTCAAAAAATCCATAACCCAACAAAAACCAATTTTTCCATTCGCTTCCGTCAGAATGTTTTCTAGACTTCCACGCTGTTAGACTCAGTCTATTAATTAGGGCTATCCACAATTCGGTCCTACGCTCATAGAGTTCACCGAAAGTATAGAGCCCGTCACTTATCTGATTCGTGTCAGGTTTTAATTTTCTAATTAACCAATTAATCAGTTTTTCCTTCATACTTAAAAAATTGACTGGCTTGGCTCTCCAGTCTTGGTTGCCCCTCTTCGCGACTTCCCTTTTGGGTTTAGCCTAACCGGTGAGTGTGTATTTGCGGCTATACTTTCGCCATCTGCCAACCACCACCCATGCTACAAAAGATCCGGATTAATAAAAATCATTCCAGATTCGGTCTTTATTAAATTGTTTCGCTTCATGGTGTTGATATACTCGTTAAAACTACCCCCCTTTGCGCTCATTCCTACCGCAAGAGCGATTTGAGATCTTGTGTGTTTCATGGGATAGGTATTAGCAAGCAGCCGGAGAATATCCGGAGCCGATCCCCGCAATTTGCTCGCCCACATCTCAATCTGACTATTGGGTATAACCTCCACGCCGTTCTGTATCTCCTCAAATTCCTCATCGCCGATTATTGCCGCTATCTTTTCTAGTTTCTTAGATAGCCGGCCAATCTCCTTATCCCTGGCCCTTAGTTGCTCTTCGTAGTCGTTCTCCAGTGATTTGAGCTGCTCATCAACCTGCTTTTGACTATAGCCTTTTTCAGTCCTTTGAGGAGTTGAGACAGGGACCGGACCATCATCGGATCCGGTTACATTACTGATAAAATCATCAATAAAAGCTTGGATATCCATATCTTTATAGAGGCGGCCCGCCTGCCCTAGTCGTGGCATCCCAAATTTCATGTCTATCTTTTCTCTATCGGGATGGAAAGTTTCGCGCTCCCGGATCCTTATTCTCTCAAAGGTCTTCAGAAATTCCGGTGACCAGAGCCATCCCTCGCCCGTGGGAAGAGAGGGGAGTGACTGCATAAATTCATTGAAGTCATCTTCGGCGGCGTGATACTCAACCCACTCCTTTAGAGCCTTGCGGTCCTGTGGTGCCGTATTTCTAAAGGCCAACAAAGTATCAATCTGTGTCAAAACGTCTTTGTTGATCGTTGCGGCTCTTTGATTAATTAAAGTCACCCCCAGCCCCCGATTCCTTCCCATGACCACCAATGCTTCAATTGCCGCAAAAACCTTACCCATGGCACCAAACACCCTCTGGGGAACGAATTCATGAGCTTCTTCAATAAAAACATGTCGGGGCCGGTCATTAATTCTCAATAACTCTTCCGCCAAATCAGCCATAAGCTCTCTCTGGCCTACTTTCGGCATCCCAAAAGTGGAAATGATACAAGAGACATTCTCTTTTACGATGGCTTCAGCTATCTGCTTTCCCATCTTCCGGTCAATAGGAACGTCGGCGTGGTCCAATCCAAATACCACAATAGGCAGCCCCTTATCCATGCCATTCTTGGCGAACCTCAAGCCCCACCAAACATCAATCGGATCGAGAACCACAAACGGCACACCGGCTTTGAAAAACTCCTCAGCCATCACGCAGCCGGTATAAGTCTTACCGGCTCCCTTTTTAGCTAGGACCGCGAACGTCTTGGTTGCTGAACTTACGGGAATTTTTATAGAACCTAAATTTAAGTTATTCATAAATTATTTCTCTTAATTTCTCCAACTCATTATCTATTGCCAATGAATATTCGCCACCAGTCATATCAGACAAGGTGTCTGATATATCCTGAAGCCAAAATCTCAGTTGCGTTTCAACAACGAGCCAATCTTTAGGTCTTTTTGCATCTATGGTTATCTCAATTCTCGGATTTTTACTCCAATATTTATAAGGTGGAGCCCCCCACACAGTCTCATCACCTTCCGGTTTCAGAGTATCCAATATTGCTTTAAGTAAATTGTCTATGTCTGGTTTTACCTGATGGGGTTTACCCTCTAATTCCTGTCTCCTTTTACTAGAAAAAGATTTAGGGAATGACAAATAAAAATCCACACTAAAACAATCCGGCAACACAAACTTCTTCACTTTCGCCTTCCAAGCCAGTTCTTCCTTAAAAGCCAAATATTTAGCCACTGACGGCCTGGGCGGATTTAACCATTTATCCTGTTGGGTCATCCTGGGCTTGGCAACTGGTGTGATATCAAAAATATATTTCATAATTAATTAATCAGTGGGGCAGGATAACAGGGAAAATCAGTTTTTCCCTGATTTTCTGTTTAGTGGCGTTGATCTTCTCTAAATTTTCCCGTTGCTCTTCAGGTGTTAACTTCGGGCCACCGTCGGGCGGTCGGGCAGACACCGTCCGACGGTGGCCGAAATCTTTTTTCAAAGCGTTGCGCAAAAATGCCTGATAATCCTTTTTCTTCTTGCCATTTGCCTTACACCAACCCAACAAATCATCTGCCTTCTCCCTCACCTGCCGGGCGCTGCACACAAACTCCTTCGTGAATTGCTCCACATCCGGATCCGGGACCGACTTCAAATAAGCCTGAGACTTGATAGAAACACCCCCGCCTTTGGGAGATCCCCGCGACTCGGGTGGGGTATCCGGATCCGGGGTGTCGTCAGAATTTGATTCTTGAGAGGGCGGGTTGGGTGTGGCGGGTCTTCCCCCCACACCCCCCTTCTCATTCTCATTTACATTCTCATTAACATTTACATTATCAGTTACAACTCTTATAGACTCTTTAAGAGTCTTACCTTTAGTTATAGATTCTTTAGGAGTCTTATCCCATCTTTTACTCATTGCCTTTTTTCCACCTTCACTTTTTGCCTTTAAAACTTTTTCATATTTTTCTGAATCTCGGTCCAGATGTGGTTTAATAAAGTCAAAAGCTACAGATGATAAAACATGTTTATTCTTTACTTTTTCCCCTCTAACATATTGAAAAATCATCCGTAAAAGTTCAGCACACTCCGCATCAGGCAAGTTATTAATAGCCTCATACATATCGGTATATAGTACAAATGATTTTCTTTTCATGGGCAGATATTAAAGTTACTCATTAAACCAACTGTCTCGCTCCTCTTGTCGTATTGTCTCTTCTTTATCAAATTGATCATTTACCTGATCTATAACAATTTCCTTAAACTTCTTTTCGCTGATTGAAAATCCGCAGTCACACCAAAAAAACGGTTTACCATTAACATCTTGAGGATGTTCTGGTTCCCACTGTAAATTTTTTCCACATTTAGGGCATTTATTTCGTTTTAGATTTTGCCACATCATAAATTGCAATTCTGATCTAATCCGTAAATCTCCCTACAATACCAATGGTCATAGATGGTCAAACGGTTAACTTGGGACCAATAAAGCAATGAAAACAAAATAATAAAAATGGCTAAGTATCTCATAAACACATCGCTTTTAATATAAAAATTAGATTCTATTGTCCGGCTTGAGGTCTTGCCTTCAAGCCGGCCAGCAAAACCTAATGGTTTAGCCGAAACCGAAACTGTCACCGAAACTGTCACTTTAACCGTCACCGTCACCGTCACCGCCACCGTCACCGGAACCGTCACCGGAACCGGAACCGTAACTGTAACCGTCACCGTCACCGGAACCGTCACCGGAACCGGAACCGGAACCGTAACCGGAACCGTAACCGGAACCGTAACCGGAACCGATTAATGTTTTGTCCATGTGGGAACCGCAGCGATACTCTCTTTTGCTTTTTGGGTTGCTGGTATAACTTCGACAACCTCAGTTAAAGCAACCTCATCAACTTCTACTGGAAACTTACAATTATCGGGTTTGGAAACCCCATTCACTGCCAAATCGGACAGACTGGCAGCACCATCCCAGTACCAAAGTCTTCGGGCCTTTTTAACAATGGCCTGTTTATCCTGCAAAGAAGAAAGAATACCGGCAAATACACCCGCTGAATAAGTGCGGACAATACAATATTTATTGATCATTTGATCGAACATGCGGATTTTCACCTCCTTTCTATTTAAAATTCTTTAATTAGGGTCTATTGTTCCGGTCGATGCTACGATATCGACCGGACCAGCAAAACCTAATAGGGTACATTATCCTGTTCTGCGGGATGTGGCGGTTCATTGGCGGCAAAAATTTTCTGTGCTTCGTCTGCCAAATTATCTGAATCTTCTGTTGATTTTGTAGAAATTAATGATTCAATCGTGTCCTTGACTATCTCTACGTGATCTCTTAAATATTGAAATTCTCCAGGATCAGATACTACTAAGGGCATTTCGTTTTCGCCTTTCAAAATCTCAAAATTGACCAACCAACTCATTCCATAAGCATTTTCTTCCTCATAAGTTGACAGCCTTACATATAAAGCAAAGAGAGGAATTGGTATTGGCTTTAATCGTGTATATCTCTGTGCTTGTGTTCCAAATTCCCATAAATTCTTTAACTTCTTACCAGTAAAAAAGAAAATAAAAGGCTTCAATGAATTATCATTGGTAATTACCCCGGCCATAAGTTGATGAAAGATATCCTGTTTTGAGCGACTATCCATGCCTTCAGCACGGAAACCACGACTAATTGTCAAAATATGACAATCAACAGTCTTAAATTGTTCCTGAGTAGGTCTGTAAAAGAACCAACCATCATTGGGCTTTTCTCCGTTAGTTAAAAAATTCGTAGTGCTTTTACCCGTCTGATGAACTTTTAATAAAGGCAAATCACCGGTTAAATTTTCAGCTCCGACCCGTGCATTATCTTTGTACATTTGTGCCAATTCGGAATTTTGTTCGATTGATTTAACCGACATCTGCCTAATAATGGCTTGTTTTTCCTTTTGCTCTTCTTCGGCAGCCTGCTCTTTTGACTCTCTCATCTTATCCATCGCCTGCTTAAATCCAGTCTTTCCCTTATCAGTCATGTATTATCACCCCCTTTCTCCTCATACTTTCTTTGTGCCGCGTGTCTTCGACTTTGACTTATATTTCTCTTGACCAACTGTGCATATTCCTCACTTTCTCCGGAGAGTTTTTTGCAATAACGTGAAACCACACTGGTGCTTACATCAAAAATTTCTGAAATTTCCTCTTGAGTCTTACCTTCTTCGAGAAGCCGAATAATTACCTTTTTACGGAGATTTTTATCCTTCCAAGCCTCATAAATATCCGAAACATAATCTTGTAATTCCTCTATACCAAAACTTGCAAGTTGTGTTATACTGCCTGCAACATTTATCATAAAAGACTGATTTTTTGAATCAGTCTTATAAAAGCTGCTAGGCTTTAGTTTTCAAATACTTCATCCGTCAGGTATTTGAGAGGAATAATAAATAAATGATCCTTCAAGAAAGGTCGTTACACCCTAAGCCTCGTTGAGCAAGATAGGTTAAGTTACTGTTAAATTCTTCTTCCTCATCATCTAGGTAAATGAACCACCATCGGGTTACCATCCTTCAGATACTCCTTGCCGCCGGAAACGATTTTTAAGAAGTAAGTCGTGCCGGGTTGCAAATCATAGACTCTAATCAAATGCTCTGTTCGGTCGTTCGTGGGTTCGACTTCAACTGCCACCTGATCTAAGTTATCCGCGTTTTGTCCGTAAACCACTGCTCCGGTAACGGGTGTCCTAGTCTTCCAAGAAACTATAAACTCTGTAGGTTGTAAATTGTAAATCTGGACTTGTTCAGGAATCCCCTCATCTCTGGCCAATGACAAAGTAGATTGGTCCGATAACTGAGGAACCAAAATAGCTGTCACCCCCACCACCCCCAGCAAACCAATAAACACCATTAACCCCAAGGTCTGATCCAGCAACTTAGGTACCACAACGAAAGAAAGAAATGTAATTATTGCCACCCCACCCCCAATCAGTAACAACCAGTTTAAATCAGAACCCGGAATCGTCTGTAACAAACTCCGGGTTTGAGGATTCCTACTTAAAGTATTTACTAATGGATGACCCTCGCTGGCCCACACCAATCCCCACATAAATTCATCGTAGCACTTCGCCCTCCTGCTGCCAAGCCAAAGAAATTCATCTCCGCCAGTTGTGTGTGACAACGATTTTTATATTTTTCCCAATTTTCCGGCTAGTTGTTCAGTCTCAGCCAACAACCCTTCTACTTCAGCCAACCCTTGTTGCCAAAACTCCGGATTACTGATATCAATTCCCAGGCGGCGGAACACATTTTTGGGCGCATCACTGGTCCCTGCCCCCAGAAATTCCTTTACCTGGGAAATAAACTTAGAATCTTTCTTCACCGAATTCTGGAGAGCTTTGGAAATTAACAATCCGCTGGCATAAGAATAAACATAAAAAAACATCCGAAAATGCGACACGTAAGTCCACCAGTTTTCCGATCCCGGAGATTGCTCTACCGCCTCTCCCATGTAGGCAGCCATGTGTTGCTGGAACATTTGTCCGATCTCTTCTTTAGACAGATAGCCTTTTTGTCTGAAAGCCTGATGTAATTCCTGCTCGAATCGATAAAAAGCCACTTGGCGAAAGATTGTTGACACATCATCATTTAATTTCATCATCATCAAAGCCAACTTTAATTCGTCATCCGCTTGTTTGGCTAGCTCCTGCAACACAAAGTCCTCCATAAAAGTACTGGCCACTTCAGCTGTGGATTTGGGTGTACCAAAATTGAGCGCATGTTGGTTAGCCTTCATTAACTCGTTGTTCATCCCGTGACCGGCCTCGTGCGCCAGAGTTAAGACATCACTCACCTGTCCGACAAAATTAAGCAGAATATATGTGGGATGAATAACCAAATTATGGGCGCAGTAAGCTCCACCGGTTTTGCTTTTTTGGGGATAAACGTCAATCTGTCCGTTCTCCAGATACTTCTTAAACAATTCTCCGAATTGGGGATCTAACAGACTAAACACCTGGTTAACCAATTCGGCTGCCTCGCCAAACTCGTATCTTCTGTCCAGCTTTCCGTAGGGTACGTTGCGTTCATGATATTGTAATTGTTTTATGCCAAATAATCGGGCTTTTAATTGATAATATCTCCGGGCGATGTCAAACCTGTCCGTCACTTTGGTCACCAGGGTATCCACGATTTCAGTGTCAATGTCATCAGCCAGATGCCTGCCCAAATCAGGTCTGGGCATGTTTCTTAACTCGTCATTGATTTTTTTGTCATATAGCACGGAATTGATCTCCGTCTCTGAGACTTCCACTCGCTTCTCCAAAATTTGGTTAAACGCCTTGGCAGCTGCATCTCTCACCGGTTTCTGTTGGCTGTTCATCAATTTCAGAATCTCGCTGAAACTTTTCTTTGCCCGCTTTCCCTCTTCAGTGAGCGCCATTCTTTCTTCCTTGGACAAAAATTCCTCGTTCATCTTCACCCAGTTCGCAAACGCGGTCACCGACTTCAAATTCAAAATTTTTTCTTCTGGTTCACTTAACAGATATTTAGCCTCTGCATACAACCTTTCTAACCAGTGGCAATAATCCTTTAACCTCTCGTCTTGCAGAAAAACCTGTTGCTGGTCCTGAGACACTTTGGCTAGCCTTAGTTCGAAAAATTGGATGTCATTCTGAATTTTGGTACTGAAGTCCGTCACCTGATTCACTTTGGCTTTTATTTTGGCATTCGTCTGATCCTGACTTGAGCGCAAGCTAAAATAATAGCCTTCTTTGCCGCTCTGAGCATAATTCCTTGCCCACTGCTCGTATTCATCCAAAGCTTGTTTCAGAATGCCGGGATCCGTCAGATAATCATCGCGGTCTTTCCACTTATTAATAAATTGATAACTTTGCTGCTTCACTTCTTCACGCTCTTTACCAATCTGGGCATCATCGTCGCCTTTGAACAAAGGCTTCAAATCCCAACTAGTTCTCCAATTCGCCATCCCAGCCATAGCAGACATTTTAACACGAAATCCTTCTCCTCCCAACTTCTTATGCGACTTTCACCAAGTCTTTTTTCGGCAGGTGCCTTAAAATCAACAGCCCCAGCACCGTCACTAAAATAGTTTCCAAAAACGGTACCTCTATCGGATACCTGATCAACCACCAAATGGTAAAGAAAGTGGTAGAAATCATTACTAAATGCAATTCCAGCTGCCAGACTTTTAGCCAGGGAATAGGTCGGTTGATTAGCCTGGCAAACAAGTACAAAATCACCGCTAGCACCAGGGCATACCCCAATTTCCATAACGGATAAAACAAACCCATTCCTACCCAAGTCATCACCACTAAAATCGGCACAAAATAACCCAAATACGGACTGGCTATTCCTACCCATTCCTGAATTTTGTTCTTATCAATAACCAAATTTGAAGCTTTGTCCAAAGACACGGTTTCCAGATTGCCGTCTTCATTTCTAATCGTTAAATGGTGCTTAGTTAACAAAGCTGCCGTGTGATATTGAGGAAAATCTTCCACCTTGGCCATGGTGTCAATCACCAACAAATTATCCACCGGTTCTGTTGACGCTCCCAATACCTTATTTTCCAACTCCTGCTTAATGGGGTCCAAAGTAGACAAAGGCACATAATATGGCTCTGTCACGTTGGTAGATGCTGCGCCGTCCTGAATAGTAATTACTAAATCCTGAGGATAAACTTTGACGATCTCTACCGGTAAAAAGGTGGTCATGAAATCATTCAAAGGCAGATAATAGCGCCATGTCAGGAATACGGTAGCCACCAGGGCAAACAACCAAAAATAAGCAATAAAAAACCTTAAAGAAAAGCTGAACGGCGCCTGCAAAATATCCTGATAATATTCGATCGAAGTAAAAGTTTTGCCCAGGGCGTACTTAAAAGTTCTTACCTTGCTCATAATTTAACTTTATTCAGGTTAAGAGTAGTTGTCAAATTTATAGTTCTTGGCTATTAATACTTAAACCCTGATCTCTTAAACATCTTCTCTAGCTCCTGCAGACTCATTTCCACCTTTACCGGCCGGCCATGAGGGCAAGTATATTGAGTTTTGGTATCTTTGACCACGTTCACAATCTCCTGGGCTTCCTGCGCTGTCAACCGGTCTCCGGCTTTGACCGCGCTTCTGCAAGCCAAAAAAGTTAACATCCTTTGACTCTGGTCATCAACCTCTCTGAGCAATTCTTCATTTTTCAAATCTTCGATTAATTCACTGAGGATCTTAGTAATATTCTTACCGGTTAACAGTGCCGGCACGGCCTGCACCATCAGTTGGCGCTTCTGGATCTCCAAATCAAATCCGATCTGAGAAAATAGTGGCAATTGCTCTTCCATCACCAATCGGTCGTCAGCCGGCAAATCAATCTTAGCCGGAATCAACAATGACTGCTTTTCCGTAGATTTTTTCTTTGCCTTAAACTCGGCTACCAGTTGATCATACAAGATCCTTTCATGAGCTGCGTGCTGGTCCACGATCAACAGACCTTTGTCGGTTTGGGTTACTAAATACAAATTGTGAATTTGTATAATCGGATGAGCCTGGGTTGCCAACTCATAGGGTAGAATCTCTTCGGCCACTTCCAGAGCAGCTTGAGCCTGAAAATCATAAGTAAACTGCTTCTGGGCTTGGGTAGGCAGAGGAGGGAGTTGGTCAAACCTGCCTGCCCGTCTCGCTGAGTCGAAGCGGGTAGGAGAGGAGGGAAAAGAACGAGAAAGATTTCCAGAAATTTCCTGGTCTGCTTCATCAGTTTTTATCTGAGTGGTATACTCAAAGGTCAAATCCGCCTTTTCCAAAGCATGACTGACCGCTCTACGCACCGAATTATAAATAAAATTACCATTAACAAATTTGACCTCTTCCTTCCTGGGATGGACGTTCACGTCCACCATTTCAAAAGGCAAGTTCAGATACAGCACGAACACCGGATAAACCTTGGGCGGTAATAGATTACCATAAGCATCTTTAACCGCCTTTACCATGCCTCTGTCTGTCACCCGGCGGTGATTCACCAGCAAATACTGTTTATACTTAGTTTCATGGCTGATTTGGGGTTTGGAAATCAAGCCGGAAATCTGCAAATGCGGGTGGTCAAAATGAATGGGGATTAACTGCCCATAGATTGCCTCTCCCAGCACTTGCTTTACTCTTAACTCCTGGCTATCCGTCTTCGGGTAGTTGAGCGTCAGCCTTCCCTGGTGTTTTAGTTGCCAACCCACATCAGGAAAACCCAAGGCATGATCAATTACCATTTCCGTGATATGTCTCAACTCCGTAGTCGTAGTTTTAAGAAATTTCCTCCGGGCCGGCACCTGGGCAAACAAGTCTTCCACCATCACCGTAGTGCCTACTGGCATGCCCACCGGTTTCAGTGACCGCCTTTTACTTCCTTCCACCACCAGTTCCAGGCCGGAAGATTGAGCTTTAGTTCTGGTTCTGATGGTTAACTTGCTTACCGCTGTGATGCTGGACAGGGCTTCTCCGCGAAAGCCCAATGTTTGAATCCGCCATAAATCATCAGAGGTGGCGATTTTGCTTGTTCCATGTCTCAAGTAACATTTTTCCAGATCTTCTTTATCCATGCCTTCGCCGTCATCCATGACCACCAACTTCTTAATTCCCCCATTCTCGGCCTCCACTTTCACTTGTTTGGCTCCTGCATCTAAAGCATTATCCAGCAACTCCTTGACCACCGAAGCCGGTCTCTCCACCACCTCTCCGGCCGCGATCTGATTAGCTACCTCTTCAGATAAAATATGTATCTTAGCCATAAATTTTCAAAACTAACCGACGACTCCTTAACAACATAAGCAGATTTAAGGTAAAATAAAACCAAAATTAATCTAGTTCGAAATTAGCATAAAGCAGCACAAAATACAATTTAAGCAGTGCCCACCGACAATATCTTGTATAAAAACGAGTTAAGTAACTTCTTTGGGCGGTAATTATTTTTTATTTTAAAAATTTGATTTTCTTTCCATGCCAATAAAGTCTTTATCTAAAATCAGCAAAGTGGATTTCTTATCTGGTATTAAATACACCTCAGACAAAACAAAGGACTGTTTCAAGTGTTTTTTACTGGCTTCTGAATTTGCCAACTTGAACAACAAGACGCTCCTCGGTCAGTCTGGTTTTGCAGTTGACCTAGCGGTGGGCAAATTGACTCGCAATCATGACGACTTAGATGTGATTACTTTGGAGAAAGAGATTGAAGATTTTCGAAATTATTTCAAAAATCAAGGGTTTAAAATCGGCTGTCTTAATTTCAACGACCCCAGCCTGACCTTTACTTTTGAAAAAGATCTGGTTCATGGAGACATGGATACTATAAAGATTGATGGAGAGGACGTCTCGGACAAAGGACATAAAGACGACGACAGATGGAAATGGCCAATAAAAGCCAATGAGCTAATTTGGTCAAGATCCGTCAATGGTAATCTTGTAAAGTTTGTTTCTCCTGTCTTAGTGTACGACTTCAAGAAAAGGCAACAGAAAAGAGACAAAAAACGAGAGAAAGAAAATCATGATTTCACTGTACTTGAGCAACATTTCCCGTACTTGAAAGGTTACGAACCGAAATGACAAGAATCTAGACCCGATATGGCAAGAATTGTTGCCAATATACGCTCTTCGCTATCGCTACGAGCCACTTGTACCCCGTTCGCCAACATTCCACTGCAATTATTTATAAGGTAAGATATGGACGTAGCGGACATCGCATATACTGAAACGTTATCGAAAATAGTTTTTAGTCCCTACGTATGAAAATAATAGACAAAGAAATCCAATTAAAACTTGATCAGGAGTTTACTTCAATAAAATCGCGCCTCGAATCACTTATTAAAGACGAAAATTTAATCACGGCCAATATTATTTGTTGGGTTCCTCATAAGGTCTCCTCTTTAGTTCAAATTGGTTGGGAAGACGGTTTAATTGATGATTTAAAGGCATTTTTAAAAGACACCGCCCCTTCCGGGAAGTGGAAAAATCATGATGAACCCGGAACACCTTTCAGATATAACTTCCATGAGCATATCCGTACCAAACTAACAGGGGAAATTTCGCTGACATTGATCGTTAAAGACGGTAAATTATACTTGGGGAAATATCAGGATTTATACTTCTATAGCCCGGTATTCAAAGACATTCCTGACCAAAAGATCTTCTGCAGGATCATGAAATACAAATAGATCCAAACCTTCGAGGTAGCCGTAAGACTTCTATCTCACAAGGCAAAACTTTCATCTATGATACCTAAAGACCTTCACCAATTAAGACAGGATATCGTGTTCGAAACTCATTTAAGAGGTCACGATTTTGTCTTTCACAGCACGTGGGGACTTTTCAGCCCCACAGCTATTGACGAGGGCTCGCTGATGCTGATTAACCAGACCGCTGTTAAACCCACTGATATCAGCCTTGAGATTGGTTGCGGCTATGGACCGATCGGCCTCACCATTGCCAGACTCACGCCCCAGGGCAAAGTCCACTTGGTTGATAAAGACTTCGTGGCTGTCGAGTATGCCCAAAAGAACGCCCATGAAAACGGAATAAAGAACTGTGACATTTATCTCAGCAATGCTTTTAGCCATGTGCCTGATCTGGAATTCGATAATATCGTTTCCAATCTGCCCGCAAAAGTAGGGAATGAACTTCTCTATCTGATCATCAATGACGCCAAAAGCCATTTAAAAAAAGGAGGGAAATTCTACGTGGTGGTTATTGCCGGCCTCAAAGAATACATCAAAAGAAACTTCAAAGCCGTTTTCGGAAACTATAAAAAATTGAAACAAGGCAAAACCTACCTGGTGGCGATGGCCGTTAAAGAATAAGAGCCAAAAAACTTAATAGCGAATATTTGGCTAGATCCCTTGTAAATTAATTTGGTAGAATAAAACCATTCGAGCAGATCTAAGTCTAAACAATTTGCTAACTAGATTACTCAACGCATTTAATATGTTCATCGCTATCGATATTGGGGGAACTAATTCTAAAATTGCCCTGTTCCATTCGCTTGAAAAACCCCAGATAACTACTACCACTTCCTTTAAACAAACCGGTAATTATCAGAAGGATCTGGACAGAATATCCAGCGGAATCCGAAAAATAACTCAGGAACAAATCAAAGGCATTGGCGTGGGCATTCCCGGTGCTCTAAGTGAGGATAAATCTTATGTAAAAATCTTTAATAATCTTCCCGATTGGAGTGGCAAGCCCGTTAAATCTGACCTCTCAAACCGCTTTGACTGTCCGGTAATCTTAGATAATGACGCCACCGCCGCGGCCTTGGGGGAAGCGTTGTTTGGTCACGGAGTCGGTAAAGAGTTTTTATTCATCATCTGGGGCACAGGCGTTGGTGGCACAGCCGTCCATTTAATTGATAACCAACCAGCTCTTTACTCCTTTGAGCCAGGCCACCACAGCGTGGATTGGGATGGGCCTCAATGTCAGTGTGGTCAAAAAGGCTGTTTAGAACTCACCTGCGGCGGAGCCGGCATCAAGCTTCGTTATGGTAAACCAGCAGAGGAGTTAAATGAGAAAGAATGGGATGAGGTAGTCACCCACTTCACCCACGGACTTTTGAACGTGATCATGATCAGGCCCACCAAGCTGATCGTTTTAAGCGGGGGCATTGCGGTTAAGCAGGCCAAGAGAATCCCGCAAATAAAATCTATTCTCAAAGAGAGACTTACCATGTATCCCGTCCCGGAAATAGAGATTTCCCAACTCCGAGAGAACGCGGGACTCTATGGTGCACTGGGGTTATTGAAAATGTACTTGTGATCTGTTGTAATTACCTAAAATTCCACTAGGATCTAGCTGGAAATATTCCCCTCTCCTCGAGTTTCACCTAATCATAAAAGATATTTAATATCTATTTTAAATGGACGATAAATTTTTGAAAGCGTTACGTTGGATTGTTGCCATCCTTGACCAACAAGGAGTCAAATATGTGATTTCTGGAGGCTTTGCAGCCTACTTATATGGGTCAAAACGTCAAATAAATGACCTGGATGTGGACATTCCAGAAAATGACATTGAAAAAATTCGTCGTGATGTTAAAGACTATATTGTTGCAGGTCCGGAACATGTCCAAGACGAAAGATGGGACCTCCTATCAATGACGCTCAATTACCATAATCAAGAAATAGATATTAGTGGTGCGCTTCAACAAAAAGTATACGACGATGTCTATCAAAAGTGGGTCAATATTCCAGCTAATTTTTCAAAAGCAAAGAAAATGGTTGTCGATGGAATTCAAATAAATGTTATGGATCCTCAAGACCTGATCTTTTATAAAAAGTTTCTCATCGGTGCCCATCAAAAAGCCGATATAAAAGCGATCCGGGAGTTTATTAGAAATTCAAAGTAAAATTTACTTTACTTTGCCTCCTTGTTACATCCCACATACCCAACTGTGAGCCTTTTTACTCTCTTTTGACCCCATATCAGAAAATCTAAAATCAGTATTCCGCTTATGCCTTCGAACATCTCCAAGCATCCGAGTCTCTTTCCCAGAATCTTGCTGATTCTCCTGATTCTGATTCCCATAATTTATTACCAGGAATTTTACCAGCATTTTTATGCCTATTTGACCGGAAACATCATCACCTACGTGATTACCAGACAGTGGCACATTGTGCTGTTGAGCATCCTACTGTTTATAGCTTTTATCATCCCTTTATCTTACAGAAGAAAAGCCAATTGGCTTGAATACGGATTGGTGAGCGCCTTTTTTGTGTCTCTGTTTATCGAAATGTACGGCATTCCCTTAACTATCTTACTGGCTTCGAAATACTTCGCCGCGACTCCTACGAACCTCCCCGGCTATCTGATTGAATTTCGCTTTTTGGGAGTAGGTTTTGGCATGGATTTAGCCATGAGCTACGCGGCTTTGTTAATGGTCACCGGAGCTTCTTTGGTCATTACTGGCTGGATCACTCTCTATAGAAATACTAAGAATAAAGGTCTGGTAACCCATGGCATTTATCACTATTCCAGACATCCGCAATACTTGGGATTTATATTCATTATCTTGGGTTGGTTTATCGGCTGGCCTACACTGCTAACTCTGGTTTTTACTCCGATTTTGATCTTCAAATACATCCGGGTCTGTAAGACAGAAGAAACAGAAATTACTGATAAATACGCCGAATATGAAATGTATAAAACCAAAACACCTTTTCTGATTTAAAGACTTAAAGCTTTTCCTTCCACTCCGCCAGTTTCTGCAAAGCTTCGATGGGCGTCAGAGAATTGACCTCTAATTCCTTTAATTGCTTCACCACCGGATGATCCTGGTCCTTGAGAAAACTTAACTGATTGGCTGACTCCACTGCCATTTTATACACGGGAGTTTTAATGCCCCGTTCTTCAAGCGAATTCAATACCTCGATGGCTCTTTGCAACACCGGCTGGGGCACGCCAGCCAATTTGGCCACCGCGATTCCGTAGCTGTGGGAAGCTCCACCTGGAATCACCTGATGCAAAAACACAGGTTCGCCTTCGTGTTCCTCCACCGCCATCTGAAAATTCTTAATTTGGGAATATTTATCAGCCAGGGCCTGCAACTCATGATAGTGGGTAGCAAACAATGCCTTGGGCCCAGACGATTTAGCCCCTTGTTTTATATTAACTAAATATTCCGCCACCGCCCAGGCAATACTCACTCCGTCATAAGTACTGGTTCCTCTGCCGATTTCGTCCATCACTACCAAACTGTCTTGAGTGGCGTGGTGCAGGATTTGAGCGGTTTCCACCATCTCCACCATAAAAGTAGACAACCCCATAGCAATCACGTCAGCTGCTCCGCTGCGCACGAAAATTCGGTCTACCACACTAATCCGACCTGACTCCGCCGGTACAAAACAACCCATCTGGGCCATTAAAGTGATTACTGCCACTTGCCTGATAAACACCGATTTACCTGCCATGTTCGGTCCGGTAATAATTAATAATTGCTGGTCCTCATGATTCAGAGTCACGTCATTGGGCACGAACTGTTCGTTCTCCAACAATTGCTCCACTACCGGATGCCGGCCTTGCTTGATTATCAGTTCGCCATTACCAGTTATTTCCGGCCGACAATAATCATATTTTTCAGCCAGTTGGGCAAAGTTTGTTAAACAATCTAACGCTGCCCCTGCTTTGGCGGCTCTTTGCAGTATCGTTGTCTTTTCCAGCACCTGACTCACCAGTTGGTTAAACAATTCGAATTCCAATTTGTTGATCTCGTCCTCGGCAGACAACACCTTTTCTTCTTGCTCTTTCAATTCCGGAGTAATGAATCTTTCTGCATTCACCAGCGTTTGTTTGCGGATATAATTGTCCGGCACCAGTGACAAATTCGATTTGCTGACTTCAATATAAAAACCAAATACCTTGTTAAATTTCACTTTCAATGACTGAATTTTAGTCCGCTGTTTTTCCTGTTCTGCAAACTTGTTCATCCAGGCTTTTCCACCTCCCTGGATATCCCGTAATTGATCCAATTGCTCATTAATCCCTGATTTAAACATCCTGCCCTGTTTAATATCAATCGGCGGCTCTTCTGCAATCTGGTCAGCAATCAATTTAGCTACTTCCGCTATCTCGGGATCAATTCCCTGATTAATGCGAGCCAGTAAACCCTTGTCAAACTGCTTGAGCAATTGTTTGATCTCCAGACTCAGACTTAAAGATTGGCTTAACTGGATTAAATCCCGGGCATTTCCGCTGCCAATAGCCAGTCTGGACACCAGCCTTTCCATATCCGCAGTTTGTTTGAGTAGCTGCCAGATTTCTTTCCTTAAATCACTGGCTGCCAACAACTGGTCTACCGCTTCCAACCGTTGGTTAATCATGGATTTATCAGTTAATGGTTGTTGTAGCCAGTGGCGTAACAACCTGGCTCCCATGGCTGTCTGGGTCTGGTCCAATACGTGAATTAAAGTGCCTTTCTTGTCACCGCCACGAATCTGGGTAAATAACTCCAAATTCATCATGGTGGAAGTGTCCATCAGCAAATAGTTTCCCGGTTGGTAAGAAGTGATTCGTGTCAGATGACTGACCTGTTCCTTTTGAGTAGCTTTTAAATAACCCAATAAAGCCGCGGCTGCCTTCGTCGCCCAATCCTGATTTTCCAAGCCGAACCCTGCTAACGTTTTAACGTTAAAATGATCTTTCAAAATTGACTTGGCATCTGCGGCATATCTGTCCCAGTCAGCGTACGGATAAATATTCATCCCCGAAATAGTTTTCAACAACCGCAATAAATCTGGCCGGTTATATAAATCATCAGGCAGAATACATTCAGCCGGACTCAGCCTGGTCAGCTCGTCTTTTAAACTGCCTTCCCATTCTGCTGATTGCCATTGGGTAGTCCTGAATTCCCCGGTAGACAAGTCCGCAATCGCCAACCCTACCTGATCTTGATGTACTAGCAAGGCTATTAAATAGTTGTTTTGTTTGCGGTCCAAAACCTGATCGCTGGTAACCGTTCCCGGAGTCACCACCCGCACCACTTCGCGTTCCACCAATCCGATGCTGTCAGGCTTTGTCTCGCCAGGGGCGGATTCGGTCACTTGTTCGCAGATGGCCACTTTATAACCGGCTTTTACCAGCTTAGCCAGATAATTGTCTACCGCGTGATAAGGCACTCCGGCCATGGGGATTCTGCCGTCTTTGCCCCGATCTCTGGAGGTTAAGGTAATGTCCATAATCTTGGCGCCGATTTTGGCATCTTCCATAAACAACTCATAAAAATCTCCCAGCCTGAAGAACAGCAGACAATCAGAGTACTGCTTTTTAATCTCCAGATATTGTTTCATCATCGGAGTAGAGAACTGTGCCATATTAGTTGTATATTATCATTAATTAGTTAATCCGCCTTTATGACTTCTTCTTCCAAACAATCTCAAATTGCTGCTGTTAAAAAGCATGTCCTGGCGCTCACTTCTTCACCTTTATATGCTTACCGCACCAAACACCACTACCAGCCTGTAATCGGTGAAGGCAGTCTGGATGCCCGGTTAATGTTCATCGGTGAAGCCCCTGGACAAAAAGAAGCCGAAACCGGCAGGCCTTTTGTCGGTGCTGCCGGCAGAATCTTGGATCAGTTGTTAGCTGCTGTTCATCTCGATCGCAACCAAATCTACATTACTAATATAGTTAACGATCGCCCACCCGGAAATCGCGATCCTTTACCACAGGAAATCGATCTTTACTCGCCCTTTCTGATTCAGCAAATCAAAATCATTAAACCTCGGGTTTTAGCTACTTTGGGTAGATTTTCCATGGCCTTCCTCATGGACCGATTCAGGCTCAAGTCAAAGCTCCAGCCCATCAGTAGGATTCATGGACAAGTATTTTCCACTCGTTCAAGTTATGGCCAGGTCTATTTGATGCCCCTGTATCATCCGGCCGTGGCTTTATACCGGGCTCCCATGAAATCAGTCTTGTTGAAAGATTTCCAGTTGCTCAGCCATTTACTCAAGAAAAAGGATTAACCATCCGGATGATAGTTAGCAACTAATAGATTTTATGCTATGCTGGAAATAATGAATAGGAAAATAACTTGGGGATCAATCTTCTTCAGTGGAATGGCACTTCTGGTTAGCTTATTTTCTCCTGTTTACGCCGATGTACCTATCGGATCTTACTTCGGTCGTCGCACAATTGTCGGAGGAGCCATTGGCAGATATTCTGAGATTACCCAACTGTTCAATCCGATCCTTGCCACTGCCTACGCCATTGCCGGATTAGTGGTCTTTTTTGTGGTCCTGGGCGGTGGTTTCATGTACATTATGGGAGCCGGCCAGAGCGACGCCAAAAGACTGGAGCAAGGTAAGCAAGCTCTTACTTGGGGATTAATCGGATTGATAGTCATTTTTATTTCCTATTGGCTGATCAGAATTATTGAACTCCTTACCGGCATGGACATTTTTGGCGCTGGGGGATTATAATGACAATTAACACCCTGACTTAAAGTCACCCATGATGCTATTTCAACTACCACCCATCTTCGGTCGAATTACCCCTCCTGCCGCAGTAGTTGCGATTGATGCTAGCGAAAGGGGTTTAACCACTTTTATCAGCAACCTGGTGAAGTTTTTTATTGTAGTAGCAGGTTTATACGCCTTCTTAAACATCATTTTGGCCGGCTTCCAATTTTTGTCCGCCGGAGGCGATCCTAAAAACATGTCCCAAGCCTGGTCAAAAATCTACCAGACATTTATCGGTTTAATCATTGTGGCTGGAGCCGTGATGATCACTATGATTGTATCTTTAATCATTTTCGGAGATGCCGGCGCCATCCTGAATGTCGTTGTTTACGGTCCCAGCTAACTTAAACAACCATGACGGTCACCCAATTTAGTGATTACCTGTCTTTGCGGGTAGTCCGAGTGCTAAATACTTGATCTATGTTTTCCGTTCTATTAGCTCAACATCGATGGGATCTGGGAGTGATCACCAGTATTGGTAATATCTTGAACCTTGATCCCGGCGCGCCAAGCCAATTAAGAACCGTTTTTAATCGCGGCATCTCCTTTCTCATTGCCTTCCTTACCGTTTTAGCCGGTCTATTTTTTCTATTTCAGATATTTATTGGTGCTTTGGGGTGGTTAAACGCCGGCGGTAATGAGAGCAACGTGGCCAGTGCTCGACAGCGTATCATGCAAGCCTTGATTGGCTTAGCCATAGTGGTAGCGGCTTACGGCATCATCGCCTTAGTCGGTGCCCTTTTAGGCCTGAGCATTCTTAATCCGTTGGGTGAATTCACGAGCGGTACCGGCAGCCCTGCGCCTGCTTGTAGTACTATTGGCTGCTCTGGGCCAGGAGACACAGTCTGCAGCGATAACGGCTGTGGTGCTTGTAATCCCACCTTTCATTGTAGCTAGGGCCAAAGACCTGTAAATAAGAAAATCAAATTATGTTTTTTCCAATAATTACCTTTATTTCCATCTTGTTCATACTCGCTGGGCGGGTTTATGCCCAAAATGAACAGATCTGCAATACAGCCTTGCCAGCAATATTGGGGTGTGATCCCACCGGAGGGGAAAATATCATCGGCCGTCTACTGGCCAGAGTATTTTCCGCTGCCTTGGCAGCAGGGGCAATTGGCTTCCTGCTCTACTTGGTTTTCGGTGCTTTTCGCTGGCTGACTGCCGGTGATAATAAAGGCCAGGTAGAATCTGCCCGGAGCACTATTACCCAGGCTTTAATTGGAATAGTACTTCTGGCATCCATTTTTGCGATTGGCAGAATTGTAGGTACTTTACTGGGCTTACAGTGCAACGGACTTAGCTTCCCTGATGTGATCTGCTGGCCAGAAGTCCCGGCTCCTACTCCTTAGACTTAGCGGTAGGGTTTTAATAATGCCTTGCCCTGATATACAATAATAGGCATGGCGCCAGCTCTTTCCCAACCAGAAACCGCCCTGGAAGAAGACCTTAATCTGTTGTCCATCAAGCAACGCTCCGTTTCCGGCTTGATGGTGTTGATTTCTCGCTCCATATTTTTGCAACTCATCGCCTTAGGTGGATTCTTTTTTCTCACCACTTTCCTAGACGTCTCCGAAATCGGCCTGTTCTTTGCCGTTGGCGAAATCGTGGCCATTCTGGGCTATTTTTCTGATATCGGTCTGGCCGCCGCCCTGATTCAGAGACAAGAAAAACTCCACCTCATTGATTTGCGCACCACCTTTACTTTGCAACAAATCTTAGTCACCAGCCTTTGCCTCTTGGTCTTAATCTTCACCCCGCAAATCTCCGCCTACTTTAATCTGGCTGACCAGGGGGTGTGGTTGTTATGGGCGCTCACTGGTGGCTTTTTCCTGGCCTCTCTAAAAACCATTCCTTCAGTCCTTTTGGAACGCCATCTCAAGTTTGACAAACTGGTCATTGTTGAAAGCGTGGAAACCATTCTTTTTTACACCATTGCTGTGCTCATGGCCTGGCAGGGCAAGGGAGTGATCAGCTATGCTTTGGCGGTACTGGTCAGAGGCTTGGCCGGAGTAGTCACCATTTATCTGCTCTCACCCTGGAAAATCGGGTTCGCCTTTTCCCGCTCCACTCTCAAACAACTGTTTGGTTTTGGCGTACCTTACCAGGCCAACACTCTGATCGCCATGATCAAAGATCGGTTCCTTAATCTATTGCTCTTCAAGCTTATCGGTGCTCAGGGCATGGGCATTATCGGCTGGGCGCAAACCTGGTCGCAAAAACCTTTACGCTTTATCACCGATAATGTCACCAAAGTCACTTTCCCGGCTTTCTCTCGGCTGCAAACCGACCATGAATCCCTGTCTCGTTCAGTCGAAAAAATGTTATTTTTTTCAGCAGTGCTCATCTTCCCTGTGCTCATCGGCGCCGGAGTCATGGCCCAACCTCTGATCGATTTCATTCCCCGATATCAAAAATGGCAACCGGCGTTATTGGCTTTTTATCTTTATTTGTTTAATAGCGGCTGGGCAGCCATCTCCACTCCCATCACCAATACCTTAGCCGCCATCGGCCACATCAAAGTGGTATCCAAGTTGATGATCATGTGGACCGTGCTCACCTGGACAATTATCGCGCCTTTAGCCTACTTCTTCGGCTATAACGGGGTGGCCGCCGGAGTGGCCATCGTGGCCGTAAGTTCTGTGGTTCCAATTTGGTTACTTTTGCGATACATCAAGTTCAATATCACGGACAACCTTCTCCGTCCCTTAGTTGCCAGCTTGATCATGGGTCTGGCTGTCTGGTTAGTTATCAACTTCTGGCCTCTTAATTTTGCCAATTCCTTTCTCACCGGTGGACTGAAAATCCTGTCCGGCATGATCACCGGAGTGGTTGTTTATTCCCTCAGCTCCTACCTGATCATCGGCCAACAATTGATACCCCAAATAAAGCTATTTTGGAGCTCTTTAAAACCCAAATAATTGTTCATGAAAATTAAACTACTGGTGAAAATTTTTATCCTTCTGCTAACTGGAGTTTTCACTTGGCTGCTTACTTCTCCCGTTCTGGCCCAAACCAAACCAGCCTGGGTAACGCCAGCCTTCCCGATTCGAGGCCAGGAATTCTGGACATTAGAGGACCAAACTCCTTACGACAACTTCATGAACTATCGGCGTTTAGTCGACGACAACCAACTAGCCGCCACTTGGCTGTTCAGATATGATGCTTTGTTTGATGATCAGATCTATACTTCAGCCAGATTATTTCCTTCGAATCAACAACGCGGCTTGTTTTTAGAAATCACTCCTCAATTGGCAACAGACGCCCAGGTTCCTTATCGCACAGGAGGGGGATGGTCAGACAGCAATCGGGTGTATATCTCGGGATATTCTCTGGAGCAACGCAAACGATTAATTGACACTGCTGTGTCAAGGTTTCTGCGGATATTAGGGCACTATCCTCGGGTAGTCGCCGCTTGGCACATTGATGCCTGGTCTGCCAATTACTTATCCCGATCTTACGGAATAAACTCCATAATTATCTGTGCGGATCAATATGCAACCGATCAATATCAACTCTGGGGTGGTTGGTGGGGAGTGCCTTATTATCCTTCGAAAAACAACATCTTGATTCCGGCACAGACTGTCGATTACAAACTTCCCTTAGTGGTATCCCAGTGGGCAGCCAGGGATCCTCTAAAAGGTTACGGTGGCGGCGTGCAAGCCAGCACTTACAGCGTCCAAGTTAACGACTATTTATTGCATAACTTAGGGGTTAATTACTTTGAACAATTGCTCAACATCTACACTCAGAATGCGAATAATCAGTTCGGCTACCTGCTTATCGGTATTGAAAATGACTACGATTGGGAACAATACCAACAAGAGATCAGTGACCAGCTGGCAATCGTGGGTCAATATCAGACCGAAAACAAATTAAAAACTATTACCATGGATGAATTCAGTCATTGGTATCAACAATCGTTTCCTAATCTCTCTCCGCCTCACAAAATCACTAATGAGGGCTACCATCTGGGACTCCCGATCGCAGGGCAAGTCACCAATTCGACTAGCCAAAACAACACTGTTACTTGGGAAATGACGCCCCAGTATCGACTTGGTTATTTAATTAACCAGCAACAAATAACTGTTTTCGACTACCGTATCTACGATCAGAGATTTTCCGAGCCTTACCTGGAAACCAAAAATCAGTTCGCCCGGCTCAATTTAGTGGACCCAGCCCAGATCGATACGGTTACTTTCCCCCAGCAAGCCAAGAGAGTTGACGCTGAACAACTTGATCAACTTCGCCATCCTGCCACCCCCAGATTACCTTTTCAGACATCTTGGAAATCTGTGGCTGTATGGTATGGGGTCCTGCTCATCGTTCTAATCATCTTGGCCAGAAAAAGCCTTTTCTTAACTCTGCTCCTTCTGGCGGGTACCGTCACCATTTCCCTGCCAATGGTCAAAAGCGGCTGGTTGTACCCCTTCGGTATGGGCTTCTGGGGACCCAACGGCCACGACGGTATTTGGCATCTGAGTTTAATCGAACACTTTTCCCGTTCCTGGGATTTTAACTCCCCCATCATGTCCGGCACCAAACTAACCAACTATCATTTTTTATTCGATCTGCTCTTGGCCCTGATTAACCGCCTGACACCCTTTTGGTCGGCAACTACCTTATATTTTCAAATCATTCCTCCTTTGCTGGCTGTTTTGTTAGGCTGGCTGACTTACCAGTTTACTCTTACCTGGTCTCAGTCAAAATTATCCGCTTATTTGGCAGTCATCCTCATCTATTTTGGTTCGGGCTTCGGTTGGCTAGTCAGCCTACTCCGGGATCACAATTTAGGAGGAGAATCAGTATTTTGGTCTACCCAAGCTATTTCCACTCTGATCAATCCTCCTTTTGCTTTATCTTTGGTCTTACTGCTTACAGGATTGATTCTCTTCCAAAAATACCAGCATAAAAAGGTAGCGCAAGAACCAAAACTTTTTATTCTCACATCTGTTATCTTTGGTCTGCTGATTCATGCCAAGTCCTACGCCGGAATCTTAATCTTGGGCAGTCTGGCCATTTTGTCTCTCTTCGAAATAATTAAAATCATCCTTTCCAGGAAAGATATCAAAGGCCAGTTGTTAAAGCTCAATAGTCTTAAAATCCTTATTCTTTCCTCAGTTATTGCCCTCGTCACCTTTCTCCCCGTCCTTGATCTGTCAAAGACTTCGCTGATTTTTTCACCCTTTTGGTTTCCCCATACTATGCTGCTCTTCTCAGACCGATTTCATTGGCCTGAACTCTATAATGCCATCCCCACTTATTGGGCTACTCATAATTATCCCAAAGCCTTGGCAGCAGAACTTCTGGCCCTCGTCATTTTTCTGGCGGGCAATCTGGGCGTTCGCTTGATTGGCGGAATTTATGTAATCAAAGGGCTTCTCGCATCAATAAAGACCAAACAGTATTTCCCAGCAATTGACTGGCTATTAATCTATATAGTTGTAATCGCAACCATCATTCCTCTCTTGTTTATCCAGACAGGTACCCCGTGGAACACTATCCAGTTCTTCTATTACGCATTGGTAATGATGAGCCTGTTTACTGCCAGAATTTTGGGGTCCTGGCTTAACCAATTACCTGCTAAAAAAGTCTTAACAACAGGGGCAAAAATTGTGACATTTGGCACAATTTTTGCCCTCAGCTTCCCCACAACTGTCGGCACCTTGCAGCAATATCTGCCCTACCGCGCTCCTGCCAGAATCCCGTATGAAGAACTGGCTGCCCTGGAGTTTCTCAGCCACCAGCCGCAGGGAGTCGTGCTGACGTATCCTTTTGACGAGCAAAAAGTAGCCGATTATGGGCCTCCCAAACCCTTGGCTTACTACGTGTCAACCGCTTATGTCTCAGCCATGAGCGGTCATCCGGTTTATTTAGAAGATGAAATCAACCTGGACATCATCACCTCAGGAATAGAATGGCAAGAACGCAAACAAACAGCTAATCAATTCTTTCTCACCTTAAATCCGCAATCCGCCAACCAATTTCTTGACCAACAATCCATCGCATACCTTTACCTTCTCCGAGGTCAACCTCTCAATCTTCATCTTGATCAACTTCGTCTGGAGAAAATCTTTGATAATGGCTTAGTTACTATTTATCAAAGACAATCTTGAGCATCTTAATCTGGCATGAAAGTTGTTCGCTATCTCAAACAGCACCCCTTTGTGTTTATCCTCGCTGCTATTATAGCTTGGCGATTATTCTTAACCATAGGTTGGCTTTTGGGTAATTGGCTGATTCCGGTTTTTGATCCCAGCTTTCCTTATTTTCACGACGCCTTAGAGTACAATCCTTCCTGGATTTGGCCTTGGGGTAATTTTGACGGTGTCCATTATCTCTTAATTGCCGAACGTGGGTACATTTATGAATATTACCAAGTATTTTTTCCCCTCTATCCACTCGCCATCCGTGGGCTCACGTCTCTAGTTCAGAATTACCTGGCCAGTGGACTAATTATTAGCCATCTAGCTCTCTTGGCTGCCTCATACTTTCTGATTAAAATTGGTCACCAAGTTAAACTGTCACTTCCTTTACTTCTCGTCACCTACTTAATTTTCCCCACCTCCTTTTATCTGGGAAGCGTTTATACGGAGTCTCTATTCTTAATGCTGTCTCTGGCTACCTTCTACTTTGCTTTTCAGAACCGCTGGTGGTTATCCGGTCTCAGCGGAGGACTGGCTACTCTCACTCGGGTCTCAGGTATTTTTTTATTTCCCAGTTTGCTGATTATTTGGTGGCAGCAACGTAAACTTTCATCGCATTCCGAACCCAAGCAGTTAAAAGACCAGCTGTCATTCTTCTGGTTATTGCTCATCCCAGCGGGTTTGCTTATCTATATGCTCTATCTGAATTATCAAGTGCACGACCCGCTCTATTTCATCCATGCCCAACCTTATTTCAGTTCTTATCGCCAGGTAAACACTTTTACTCTCTGGCCTCAGGTAGTCTGGCGGTATATAAAAATGCTGGTTACGGTTAATCCTCTCACTCCCACCTACTTTACCACTTGTATAGAAATGCTTATCGGCCTGGGATTTGCCTGGTTAAGTATTTTAAGCTGGAAACGCTTAGGTCCCGCCTTAGGGATTTATACTTTAAGCAACTACTTACTGCCTACTTTCACCGGCAGTTTTTCCTCTGTTCCCCGTTACGTGCTCATCCTTTTTCCTGCCTTTATAGTCTTGAGTCAGGAAATCCGGGCCCATCGCTGGTTTAGACTGGTTTATTTTTCTCTCAGCCCTGTATTATTGTTAAGTTGTGTCATCTATTTCACCCGTGGTTGGTGGGTGGGGTAAAAGCTTGAATTTTTCTGTTTTGATTTCATATTTATAAACCTCATTCTATGGCAAACAAAAAGAATTATCTGATATTGGCAATCTTCGTTTCCATTACCATTCTCTTCTTCTGGAAATTTTTCCTCCGGGGATTCATTCCCCTGCCTGCAGACATCATTACCGGTCTATATTATCCCTGGCTGGATTATCAATGGGGCAACCTGGTAGGTGTGGCAGTTAAAAACCCACTCATGTCCGACATCCCTTCCTTAATCTACCCGTGGCGCACATTGGCGGTCAAACTGCCTCAGTCGGGTAAGTGGCCTTTATGGAACCAGTACAGTTTTTCTGGTTATCCCTTGTTGGGCAATTGGCAGTCAGCTCCGTTTTCTCCTGCCAACATTTTTTATCTGCTGCCCTCTCTGCCCCTGGGCTGGAGTCTGGGAGTAATCTTTCAGCCCTTATTGGCGGCCTGGTTCATGTATCTTTGGTTGCGGCATCATCAACTTCGCCCCTTGGCAGCCTTTTTGGGTGGAGTGTTGTACGCCTTTTGCGGTTTTCACTTTACTTGGATGGACTACAACACCCACTTGTGGACCACTCTCTGGTTCCCTTTGATTTTGCTGTCCGTCGATCAACTTTTAGCCGGCAATTACGCATGGACTAAATGGCTGGCAGTCTTCATCGCGCTATCAATTCTTTCCGGCTATCCCATCATCCTGGTTTACGAATTTATGGTGGTCAGCGCCTATTCTCTTTACCGCCTGCTGGAAAAACCATCCAGAAAACAAAGATCCCTTCTCAAGCTCGCCCTCCATCTGGTTTTCAGTCTGGGCTTAGGCCTGGGCCTGTCAGCCATTCAATGGTTGCCTGGTTGGCAAACCATTCAACAATCCATTCACGCTTATGACCAGTCCACTTTAAATTCAGCTAACCAAGGCTTCATGCCCTTCATGCACTGGCTTACCGCTCTGGCTCCTGACTTATTCGGTAATCCGGCCACCTATAATTACTGGGGCATTGGCTACTATGATAATTGGGCTTTCTACATTTCCATCGGCGCATTATTACTGGCCGGCTACGCCTTTATCCGCGTTAAATCAGCGCGCTTTTGGTTGTTGATCCTGCTTTTAGGCGTAACTTTATCTTCTGCCAATCCTTTGGGTAATGGCTTAAGGCAATTAATTCCTCTGCTTAACAACAGCATCCCTTCCCGGGGTTTATTTTTAGTTGACTTAGGTTTGGCAGTGGCTGGGGCTTACGGCTTGCAGCAGATCCTTAGCCAGCCAAAGAAATCGGCGATCGCCGTTTATCTGCCCTTGGCTGTCATTGGCGGATTAATGGCTTTGCTGTGGGCGAATGTGTTAATTGCCAATTTCCTGCATATTCCAGACTTACTTGACCATCAAGACGTTGCCACCCGTAACTTGATCCTGCCTACCTTAACCTACTTTATTTGTGCCGGATTATTGATTTTCCCTCAATTATTAAAAATAAATCGGATTACCTGGTGGTGGGCACTCCTGGTGGTGGTAATCATCGCTGACTTATTCCGTTACGGCTGGAAATATTTACCCTTTACGCCGGCCTCATACCTTTATCCTCCCACTGAAATCACCAACTGGCTGTTGGCTCAAAAACAAACTCAGGAACCATTCCGGGTGGAGTTTGGCAAAGTTATCCCTCCCAATCTGTGGATTCCTTATCGATTGGAATCGCCTACCGGCTATGATGCCCTCCAACCTTTAAGATCAGGCCAGTTTTTGGAAGCTATCCAATCCGGACAACTGAAAACCGACTCTCTGAGTCGCTTTCCTGAAATTCAAAACCTAGACAGCCCCTTATTTCCTTTAACCAATACCAAATACGTTTTAGCCCTGAAATATACGGACAAATGGGAACGCAGTCTTGACGGTACTCAATACCAGGAAATTTATGACCGCCCTTACCTTCTACCCGTATACACCCATGGCACCGTGACCGTGTTTGAAAACCAGCGCTTTTTGCCCCGGGCCTTTGTGGTTCCTCACGCAGAAATAATGGCTGATGATCAACAACTAATTGCCGGACTCACTGATCCTCAAACCGATTTATTACACACGGTTTATTTAGAAAATCAGGACCGCCAATTACCATTAATTACTGAAAATCAATCACTCCCTAATTACCAGATTTCCTGGCAGCAATCTGAAGGTCAAAGCCGTCAGTTAGAAGTTCAGACCGATCAGCCCGGCTATTTAGTCATCCTGGAATCATACCATCCTGCCTGGCAAGCCCTGATAGATCACCGGCCCGCTTCTCTCAATCGGGCGGATTTCAATTTTATGGCCTTACCTATGCTTGCGGGCAGTCATCAGGTCTCCTTGAATTTCTGGCCCCTCAGTTTCCAACGTGGCTTGTGGATTACCTGTGGATCAATTTTGTTTTGGTTATTTTGGGTAGTTAAATCTCGACTACATGGTATCAAGAAAACCTAATCTCTTAGCATTATCTGAATTCCGCTTAATCGCGGTAATCATGATAATTGTTCTTATCATTACCACCGTATTCCGCGTCATGGCAGTGAGTAATTATAATTTTGCTGTCACTCATGATCAGGCACGGGACTTTTTGGAAGTGGCCAGCATTGTTATCGGCCACCGCCCGGCCTTAGTAGGACCAACTACCAGCATCAACGGCGTTTTTTTGGGTCCCTTTTTATACTACTTCTTAATCATTCCGTTTATTTTGGGAGCTGGCGATCCTCAATGGATGGTGTTTTGGCAGATCTTCTGGTATCAATTGGCCGGCGTAGCCTTGTTTGGGATCTTAAAAAAGCGCCCCTGGTTGGCTTTGATGACTAGCAGCTTATTTTTACTCATGCCCGTGGGATTTTTAGTCAATCGCTATTACTGGAGCGCCAATCTTATGCCGGCCGTGATTGCCTGGTGGCTAATTGCGCTTTTAATTACCCTGTCTAAACCAACTAACGTCCGCTTATTGGTCTTAGGACTGATCACCGGCATTCCTCTTCAAGCAGAAGCCGCCTTGGGCATCTTAATCTTTCCCTTTACCTGGCTGTATCTCCGGTCTAAACGTTATAAATTTAACCAACTAGGTTTGTTAACTATCGGTTTCGGATTGACGCTCATGCCTCAATTTTTGTATGAACTTCGTCATCACTTCAGCCAAACTCAGGTACTGATCCGGGAATTCACCGGCCAAGCCCCTATCCTGGGCCAACGGTTAACTTTTGGACAACGGCTGGTTAACCGTTGGCAAATCCTACTGCAACTGATCAGGAACACCAATCATGTGTATTGGTGGGTGGTATTTGGTCTTTTTCTCGCCAGTCTGGCATTTTTACTGGAGCGTTATCGAAAGTTATCTAATCTCTCCCTATCCCTGACCCGCATCAGTCTGGGCCTGCTACTTTTGTCCGGGATGTTCTACCTTCTCTTTCCTCAAGCCTTAAAAACCTGGTATCTGCACGGACTTACCATTCCTTTAATGATCGTCACGGCTGTGGCTGCAGCCGAAATCGCCGCATTTCGTCAGGTTGGAGTTAAAATTATTCCTCTATTTTTGCTCGGCCTAACTCTAGTTTTTACGATTAAAGAACAGGCTAAATACATCAGGGTCGCTCAGGAATTTAAAAATCAGGATCCGGGCAATCTGTATAATGAAATGCAGGTGGTTGACTGGGTCTATAAGCAGGCGCAGGGCAGAGGATTCCGGGTTTATGATTACCGGCCGGAAATTTACGATTATCCTAACCAGTACGTTTTCTGGTGGTACGGAACTGAAAAGTACGGCTACCAACCCGAAACTATTACCTATGCTGACAACGTACCTGCTTACGTTAAAAGCGCGGATAAACTCTGGAACCAGACCACACCACCGCAACCGGATACTTCGACCCCACAATTAGTCTTCCTTATCCTTGATCCCGACCCTAAACATCCTAGGCGCCAACAAGCCTGGCTGGATAAATTTAACCATCTTTGCACCGCAACAGAACATCAATTTGACTGGAAAACACGGGTGGATTTTCGCCATCTCTGTCCATAGTCAACTAAAATCTTAGTTCCTTCGTATCTATAGTTTTTGATATAATTAACCTACTTATGGTAGAACAAGAAACCAACGGAGTTCCATCTTCCAGAAATGAAGAAACCGAGAGCATAGACCCACTTGCTTCCGCCATTCAAAGGCTAGATTCTTTGGAGGTAGTAGTGGGTATAGGTAGATATCAACACGAACTGAATGCGTTAGATGAATCATTAACCCTTCAACTTCCTGAGGATAATAGGATTTTAGCCCACTGTTATTTCGAAATTCAGTCGTATCAACAGGCATTTAGTGCCTATTTTAAGGAAAATGGAGGCGGAGAAAGATTCGGGGCAGCTTATGAGAGAAGGAGAAATGGAGATCAAATAGACGAAGTTGAAGAAGAAGGATTAAGGCTTCGTAATCGTTCCGATCGTGCAGCAGGAGCATTCAATCTCACCCATCGGTTAATTAAAGCTAATTTTTATACTCGGAATCTGAAACCAAATATGATACAAATCGCGCAACTCTTAGCCGGACCAGAAGCAGCTTCCTTAGCAGAATCGATGATTGTTGAGCAGGAAATCGAAGCGTTTAGCCAAAATGGAGAGTCTCCGGATCAGGCAGCCCAACAAATGGTGACAGAGGCTAAAAAACTACTTACAATTGCAGTAGACAAGGACAGGGAAGCCGTACTTGCTCAATTAGAATTAGATTAAAATCTAAGATTTGGTTCTTTGTTTTTTTATTTATTATCACCGTTTCCCAATCATTGGGAACTAGGTGTAAGCGCTCTTTTCTTTCACCTACGGTAGAAACGATTTAACCAAATCAATCGCTTTACCCAGTGCGCCTTTAATTGGCAGCTTGGGTAAATTGGTCTTGGGCATTTTCAGATTAAAGCCGCCTGGCTCAATCTCCTCATCTTTGAGTGCGTAGAGAATCATCCCGATACTGGTAGCATAAGCCGGGGTGCTGATATCTTCTATCAGTCCGGACACGCCCTGAGGTTCGCCTATTCTCACCGGCACAGACAACGTCCGTTTGGCCGTACTGACTGCGCCTACTGTTAAAGCTCCTCCTCCGCAAAGCACTAAACCTGACGGCACCACGTGTCCCAGTCCGCTTTTCTTAATCTCCTGGCCAATCAAATAAAAAATCTCGTCTAATCTGGGGCGAATAATGCCATCCACCACCGTTTTTCTGGAAATTTCCTGCAATTCCTCCTTGATGCCCAACTTGTCTAAATCAATCATATCTTTCTTTTTCTCTCTTAACTTGGCCATTTTTTTATCTTCCGGTTCCTGCCTTTCAGGTGGCATGACCGGAACTTTTTCTTCTTTGCCCAGCGCTAACTTGATTTTCTCTGCACTTTCCAAAGACACCCGCAAGCCAATCGCCAAATCGTTGGTCACATTTTTGGCTCCGATCGGGATCACCGAAGAATAAGCTAAACTGCCTTCCACATAGATCGCAATATCCGTCGTGCCTCCGCCAATGTCGGCCAAAACCACTCCCAGTTCCTTTTCTGTTTCCGACAACACCGCCTGAGCTGAAGCATAACCATTAAATACCACATCTTCGACCGTGGCGCCGATTTCAGCTACACATTTCTGCAAATTGCGCAACGCGGTGGACGATCCAGTGATTAAGTGGGTGTTAACCTCTAGTCTCACTCCGGTCATCCCGATGGGATCGCGAATTCCTTCCTGGCTATCTACGGTGTAATGCATGGGCAGCACATGCATTATTTCATGGCTGGTAGGCAGTTGGATTGCCTGAGCTGCTTCCACGACTCTTTGGATATCCTCAGGAGTAATTTCTCCTTCGGGTTCGGCCACTGCCACTACCCCATGACTGTTCTTGGATTCAATATGCGTGCCACTGACGTTCACCACTGTACGGTTGATATTCGTGCCGGCCATGCGTTCTGCCGCCTCCACAGATTCGATCACAGCTTGCGTGGCCTCATCAATATTCACGATGATGCCTTTGCGTACTCCGTGGCTCTCTACCGAGGCCGCCCCCACGATATTGATCCGGCCGGTTTCTTCTGATTGTTGAGCAATCAAGGTGGCAATTTTGGAGCTCCCGATATCTATACTGGTTACTAATCTGGTTTTGGCCATGTGTTTAAAATGTTTAGGTGAGAGTGCCAAAGACGGACAGGCGTTTCAGTAGGGTTTTAACACAATACCACGTCCCCCTTTTACTATCCGGGCCTAGTTACCATCACCACATAACTTAAGATTAAATCCTAGTCTTTAACTTCCAACTCCGCACTTTCCGTTGCCGTGGGAGTCGGGATGATGGTCACCGTCAAATCTCTAATCACCGGCTGATTATAGCGCAGATCAACTTGATGCTGCCCAGGTTTTATTGTAGCTTGCGACAGAATCAATTGTAAAGCACTAACCAGTTGTTCGACAGATGAGTCTGTGGTTAAGGGCAACAAAATCGAAACTCCCGAATTCAACTTTATTTCTAACGTCTCATCGTCGGATTGTCTGGCAGTGAATTTATACCCCTGGAAAATCATCGCCCGGGCTAACTTCACGGCTTTCACTTGAGCTGGCGGTAACAGCTGATGTACAGACGTAGTAAGTTGATCCAGCACCACCAGAGGTTGGATTGCCTCATTCGTCAATTTGATCACCAAGCCCTGATCAGTTACTAAATAAAACTGATTTTCTAATTGCAACCGTTCAGTAGTGATGGCTGCCACTTCAGGAGAGATAATCAATTCTAGCGCTAATCGATCAGGACCTAACAAACGCAGTTTAGCTTCGTCCACATTGGCAAACTGATGTCTCACTTCCTGGGGCAGCGTTTTCCAAACTTGCACCAGAGGTCGACCTTCATAAGGGGCTACCCAGTTAAGAATTTCTTGAGGGCAATCTTGATACTGACTCTGGCAGATAATCCGCGTGGCCTTCCAACTACTAAAAGCCCAGTAGATACCCATCACCACCGCGAGACTGAGTAAACCTAAACCTGCTTTCCACCACCAACTTCCCAATTCAAGTTTTCGCTTGCGCACCAGTTTTTGTCTCTGGTACTTAGGTTTACGGACTAAAAGTGCTCTCAACTTTGGGGGCCATCCAGGTTTTTTGAACTTAAGCTGATGAGTTTTGATTCTTAAGCTTTTCTTTTTCCTTAAGTAAGAAAATTTTTTCATCTTCATGCCCTAATTATGGCAACTTCCAACCTTGAGCGCAACAAAAAACCTCTCCTTAGAGAGGTTTATTCATGCCTATTTAGGCGACCGCATACGCAGGCGCCCGACCAGACAAAAGGCGAACAAACCTGCCCATGGAAATCAGAAACAGCCCTATCATCCAGAGAGTCAACGTTTGGGTACTGCCGGTAAGCGGCAAGATGGCCCCCAACACTTGGCCTCCGATTGCCTGGACTGAACTGCCCGAACTGCTACCTGATCCAGAACTACTCGAATTGCTGGAAGAACTTCCTCCGTCACTATTATGATTAGTCGCCGGTAACCCGCTTTGAGGATCATGAGGATCATCCGGATCGTCAGGCCCCCCCACCGCCGGATCACTCGGATCGTCAGGATCACATTCCTTAAGTATAACTTCATTTTCATTTCCGGTGGTGATAACTTCCGTATTAACAGCTATTTCTCCGGTATCAATTGTCACTTCGCCGTTATTCTCATCTGCCTGATTATCACCGGTATTCAAGTCACCGCTTACCTGATTGATGGTTGTTTGTTGACTGCTCTGATTGATCACTTGCTGATTATTAATCTTCACCGAAGTTTGATTTTGCGATTCAGCTCCGGTTTTTTCATTGCTTACCTGGAGACTGACCCCGCCGCCGCATTGCTGGCAGGAGCTTAACTGCAATTGATTGATTCCTGTAGTCGTCTGAAATTTATTTTTAACCACTACGTCACCAGTGTTAATGGTTACATCTCCATTATTTTTATTCGCTTGATTGTTTCCGGTGTTGGCCTGAATATAACTCTGATTTAAGGTCGCCTGTTGATTGTCCATAGTCACGTTCAACCCGGAATTAATCTCTACTGTCGCTTGATTTTCAGACTGGTCTCCGGTCTGTTGATTGGTAACTGTGACCGTGTTCTGGTTAACCTGATTACTTAAATCCAACTGATTATTCGAGCCGCTAGTTTCCACTTTGGTGCCTGTGTTTATGTCTCCAGTACTTGTCTGACTGTCTCCGGTATTATTATTGGCTTGGTTATTCCCGGTGTTGACCTGCAAATTGATCTCATTTACCGTAGTAGATTGATTCGTCATTTCTATTGTGGTGGTTTGATTAATTTCTGCGTTGGCTTGATTTTCTGATCCGGCTCCTGTTTCCTGGTTACTAACATCAATTTCATCGGCCCAGCTCAACCTGGGTGACCAGCAAATCAACAGCCCGGTTAAAAACCCGCATGACAATAGTTTGATAAATAGTTTTTGTTGCTGAGAAGCATTCATATGCTGAATAAATTGGAGCAGGAAGACCATCTGTCACCCGGATAACTGCTTTTCCGGAAGGCAGTCTTTTTTCGAATTAAATTTTTAGTCGCCGATCAAAACCCTTTTCTTTAATTTTGCAGCCGCCATTCCCAGAGGGGAAACAATCATCAGTAGGTAAACCAAATTCTTATCCGTGTCCTTCAAACCGAACTTCAAGGGTCCGACTGCTGCGCTTTCCACTTTGGGTTCCGGAGCCGGCGTGGTTTGCAAAAAGGGATCCTCTTCTCTTAACCATGTACCAGCCAACAATCTGGGGTCCGGACCTGTGTAATGTAAACTACTGGATTGTGAGTTTGCCACCCAATCCTGGGCGTCCTCTTCAGTTAAGATCCCTGATTCATCATTGGTTGATTGAGTATTCTCAGTCTCTGAATTGGTGGTGGCTGGTTCCTCCTGATTGCCCTCGTCTGTGGGAGTAAAGTCCACTCCGCCGATGGCCAGTTCCTCGCCTTGATTATTATTCTGGTCCGGAGTTGAAGAAGCCTCTGCTGACTGCTTTTCGTGACCAGGTGTGACCACGTCGCCGATCCAACTCCCGAACACATTTACGAACGCAATTACCACTTTTCCTCCCACCACATTATTATTGACATAGTTAATTACATTTTGATATACATTCACGTCTCCCGTACTAATATTACCTGAACCGGTATTAGCCTCCGCAGTATTGTGTCCGGTATCAGCGTTGATTACCACCTGGTTGTTCACGTCTGCTTGATTGTTTTGCTCAATGGTGGTAGTGGAATTTTGTTCACTACTCGCTTGATTATTTGAATCCGCTCCGGTAGTATCGTTAGCTGCCCCTAAGTCAAAAGTATCCACTACAGCCAGATGATCATCTTCACCAGCTCCCAGAATCTTTCCTACCCACTTTCCAGCTTCATTCACCACCACGATCCACAATGTTTCTCCGTCACCTACAATATTATTGTTGGCCACCGTTACCTCATCAGCCTGCACATCAACCGATCCGGTTTCGACTGAGCCGCCTTCAGTATTTCTGTCCGCCTGATTACCTCCAGTATTGGAATTCACGACCACCTGATTATTAATATTGGCCTCATTATGCTGGCTTACCGTGTTGTATCTCTGTACCAGCGTGTCTGACTCGTTATTTGAACCCGCGCCTGTTTGATTATTGGTTGCTGTTTGACTGCCATCCCCGCAATCACTGCAGCCGGCCAAGGGACTCAAGATGATATCCCCTACCAGATCACCGAAAATGTTCACCGTGGCTACCAGCACATCAGCCGTGCTGTTTACCAAATTAACCGCGTTAGTAATCACATTCACATCTCCTGTCGTCACACTTCCGTCTCCGGTATTCTTGTCCGCACTATTATGGCCGGTGGTGGCGTCGACTACCAAATCATTCGCCACCGTGGCGTCATTGTTATTCACAATCGTTAGAGCGGTGTTATTATCCGCTGCGACCTGATTGTTCGAATCAGCACCTGTTTGCTGGTTGGACGCTTGATTGCCATTACCGGTTGCGTCTCCTCCAATCACGATATCTCCTCGATGATCGTCGTACACATCATATTCACTGGTTTGCACGCCAGTGATGTCAGTATTGGCTACGTTCACGACCGTCAGGCCCACATTAGCGTCCCCGGTGATTACCTCACCATTCCCAGTATTCTTGTCCGCACTGTTGTGTCCCGAATCTGCAATCGCAATCACTCCTGTATCCAAATTAGCATTTTGATTGTTCTCTATTATTGTATCGCTGTTAACTGTCGTATCTGCCTGGTTATTGGAGTCCGCTCCTGTTTGGTTGTTCTGTGCACTTCCCCCACTTGATCCACAGGTAGTACAGTTAGTTGTGGTGGTAACCGTGGTGTTGGCTTGATTCTTTACCACCCCTTGAACGGTAGCGTCACCACTGGTTACCGAGCCGTCCCCCGTGTTCTTATCAGCTGAACTGTGTCCTGAATCAGAAGTTAATACCAGGTCATTATTAACCTCAGCTTGATTGTCAGTCTTCACTTTGGTGTCCTGATTATCAGCTACCCCACTTTCATTATTAGAACCGGCTCCGGTCTTATTGTTTTCAGCAGTGGATTGACCGCTAGCGTCTGCAGGTGGTTGCTCATTTAGAGCTGCTGTCTCTTTTTTCGTGCTAACCTTTGATGTCGGAGTAGGGGATGGTTGGGGAGCTTGGGGAATATCAGATGCCTGAGGCACATCCGTCGGGCTAGGCGCAGAAGGTGGTTCTTGAGTTTCTGTTGTCGGAGGTTCCGGGGCCTGGGGCACTTCAGGAGGAGTCGGAGCATCCGGAGACTCTGGAGCGGTAGTTGCCGTAGGCGCGGTTGGTGGAGTCGGCATCTCGCTCGCCCAGATCCTGGCCATCGATCCTAAGGGGAAAAACCAAAACTGTATTATAATTAATAGTGAAATACTAACTTTGCGAATCATACATAGTTAAACTTGTGAAACTTAAATAGTTAAATAGCTAAGTGGTTATAATTGATAAATTTAACCATTTAACAATTTAGCTATTTATTTTTTGCAGTGGTGCTTCCGGATGTCAGAGGTCAATTGGCATCCGGAAGTCCAGACTCTGCAAATTGTCAAATCTTAGGCAGAAAATCCGAAAAACAACATCCACCAAGAGCCGCTATCAGGAAGATTGCTGGCGTCCCACTCCACATCTGGCCAATCCCAACCGGTATTGCCCAGCACATTTTCGTTCTCTTGAGTGGTCACTTCTACTCCTGCTTCTACGTCACCGCTGTCGATTCCATCAGCAGTGTTTTCGTTGGTGGTGTTTTCACCGGTATTCAAAGCACCGAAAACTAGGTTAGCGACACCGCATTCCAAACCATGATGGTGATGCCCGCCCAGGATATCTGGTTGGGCTACTCCATCTTCTTCAGCACAATTTCCTTGGAAAATAGTATCTAGGGTAGTCAATTCGGCCGAAGTTTCGTTATTGGAATCCGCTCCGGTTTTGAAATTCCCGGCTGCCAACTCCACATCACAACAACCGTCATAGGCTAAGAAATTGGCATTCGCCATAGTGTCAAAACCTACACCTGTATAAATATCGCCGGTTTCAATCGCCCCCTCACCAGTGTTTTCATTGGCTTCGTTCCAACCGGTATTGGCAAGAATTTCTGCATCATTCAAGATGTCTGCATAATTACTTTGCACAACCCAATCGGCTTTGCTGACATCAATGTGAGCTTGATTATTAGAATCAGCTCCAGTGGTGTCGTTACCTGCGGTTAGCGTCGGATCACCGGCGCCACCACCGTTGTGGCCAACACTGGCCATATTCTTGTTGGCTTTATTGTTTACTACGGAAACAGACTCAACGCCTCCGGTAGTAATTGAACCCATACCGGTGTTTTTGTTCGCCTCATTGTCACCAGTATTTAAGTCTTGGAAGATCTCATTTTTGATATGAGCATTATTATCCTGCTCAAGTACCGTGGCCTTATCAACTTCGATTGATGTTTCATTATTAGAATCCGCACCAGTCTTTTCATTGGAAGCGTATAAGTCCAAGTCACACCCTCCACAAGGGTCAATGTCTGCGGCGTTTTTGTTCAAGGTCGTGGACAAACTTGTTCCGGTCTTGACATCGCCTGTGCTGATTGATCCCTCACCGGTATTTTTGTTGGCAGTATTACCTCCGGTATTGGCGTTAAGATCGATTTTGTTAACAACTGTACCTTGATTCTGTTGATCAACAAAAGTGCTCTGTTGCACGTCAATGTTGGCTTCGTTATTGGAATCAGCCCCGGTGGTATCGTTACCAGCAGTACCAGTGACAGTCGCGCCTGCCATACCTGCAAATGACCAGGTAAGTAAGGAGATGGTAGAGATTGCGGTACTGGCTTTATAAATAAATTTTTGCATTTACTATTCACCTCCTTTCTTTGTCTTGATTCTGAGGACCTAAAATTTCTGATTAAATTAAAACGCAAAAAAGGCGGCTGTTCCGGCATTTGCCGAAAATCAGTCGCCTCCGATTGCGGTCAGCGTTAAACTAAATTGTAGTTATTAACCAATTTAATGGGAAACTTGGGCTATGTCAAGCCCCTGTTTTATTAATTAAACAAAATTCTTTTGCCAATAAAAGAAACGCACAAAATCACTCCATCTTGTGGTTGGTTTTCTTGATATTTCTCACGCTTATTTGCACGACTCGGTTATCCTGCACGTAAATTTCTACACTCCCATAACCGTCAATCGATTTTAACGCTTGTTTAATTTCTTCAACTAACTCATTGGTAATTCTTCGAGTAGAATGATCAACCATGTGTAAATAAGGCAGACGATACCTTTAAGTAACCATTTTTCAAAGTCACTTATATTTAATCCTGACTCTAGATCTGTCTAAAAGTTGATTTCCAAGTCTTGCTTATCGCCTTCCAATTCACCTACTTGAATTAGAAAATGAGGTTGGTCAGCTAAGACTACAAACCCGACTCGGGTGATCTTTGTGGAAATTGGCTGAATTTCAACCGTATCAGAATGAATATCAGGGGCAAACTTCTTTCCTTGATCGTCAACCAGTCTTAACAAATTAACCGGTGCCAAATACAATTTATTAGTACTAGCGTTTTCTATTTCTATATGAAGGACTAAAAAGGCTTTATCGCCTTTGGCATTCGCTGGGCGTCCTTGAATTAGTACTTGTTTGGTCTTTTCTGCTTTAGTAATTAGGAATCCGACCTGATCCGCTGGATTGCCGCTGGCATCTGTGGCAACGAAGTTATAATGAGCGTTTAAATCAGTCGTGGCTAAGGGGGCTTCGTCTACGCTTTGCGTGTTTACCTGAGGTGAAGAAACATTCGTTACCTGGTTCAATCTGGCTTTAGCAGTTATCCCTATTAGTAATAGAACGGTCGCAATTATAAGTCCAATTACTATTTTTTTTGCCGGAAAGCGCTTTGTTTTTTTTGGTGAAGAGTCAAGTTTGCTAATCATAGCGAATCGTGTTCTTTATTCTCCGGAGCAATAAAAAACCATCCCAAGGCAGGATGGACAGTTTAAATAATTAAATTCAGTAAACCACAGAATGAGTTGATTGTCAAGCGGACAAATTAATAATTATGCCTATCTCATGAGAATTTTATTTCAATTAAAGTAGTTTCGTTCGTCTTCTTCAATACTTGAACGGTAAACTGGCGATCACTATTTGCGATGTCAATCATTATTTGCGTGTGGTCGTTGGTTGTTGTTTTGACAAAATTTTTGACTTGAAAATCTTCCTGTTTAAGCATTTGCTTATACCAGTCACCTACAGTATCAATGTTTGAATTAACCTCATAGGATTGAGAATCTGCTGTCTGGCTTAATAATCTAGCTCCGGGATAAATCAAACCCAGCCACTCGTTAGTCTCAGTGTCCTGATCATCTTCCATCGTTGAAGAATTTGTCGGTTCAGGAGTTAAGGTAGATAATGGTGTGGTGGTCGCTATCGGAGTAGCTGATGGTGTAGGGGAAGAAATTAATTTTTCTTCTGGCGCTACCGTCTCCGCTCCAGCCACCGCAGATTCAATTTTGTTTTGACTGATAACCGTTGATGCTCCCGGCTGGTCTTTAGCGATTCTGATCTGCACCACCGAATAGAAGAACATCACCGTAGCTGCTATGGCGATCAATGCTTGAATCATACCAGGTCAAATCTTCACTTATTGATATTAAAAATGATGCGCATTCGAAGCCTGCAATAACTATATACACCTTTTAATCATAAAAGGCAAAAGAGACAAACCTCTTTACTTCTTATTTATTAACTCCGCCGTCACCAGTAGCCTTTTCCATGTAGTTCCTGGTGGCCAACAAGTTTGCATAGTCAATGTGGATTTGGCTATCTGCGGTTGTAATCGGCCTGTATCAGTACTGGAAACCACCTCTTTATTTATAATCTGATAGAAATATTCCTTTCCTTGATAAATTATCAACACCTGATCTCCGGTCTCCAGCTTATTAAGTAAATAGAATTCTGCATTGTAGCGACTGATGCGCCAGGGAGCATCTGTGGAATGGGCGAATAAAAATACGTTACCCGGTTCTCCAGGTAATGAGGTATTTGAGGCATGAGCCACTCCGCGTTCTAAAGCCGGCAAGTAAATCTCAGGTCTAAACGGATCTACGTTTTTGATCACCTCAGCATCGACCTTAATTTTAGGGATTATGACTCGAAACTGATCGGCAGATGCATCTGTAAGAGAAACGTCTACCTGATTATTATCTTCCACCAACTGCCACCAGTAATATTCGATTTCTTTGATCAAAGCAGGCCCCCAAGGTAGGATCAACACCATCACTCCTGCCACAGTCAATCCGTTTCCAATCCACAAAAAGAGCTTCCTTTTCATCACCATCGCATCTTACCATATTGGGCAAAAACCTCCAATTAATGGGCTTAATCCAGGTTGTAAATCTCAAAGGCCGGCTGCCCGTCAGGAATCTTAATTGTTTCCTCATGATTAATGGTCCAGATCTTGTATTCCGGATTTTGTTCTAAATAACTGGTAGGAAATACTAACCAATCAATTGGCTGTTTATTTAGAAAAGCAGTTAAGTCATCTACTGATTTTGGCCAACCGAAAAACAGCCGTTCATCTGTTTGGTAAAAAGTGGAATTTCCAGTTTTAATTTCCATCGGTTCGCTTAAGTCTTCCGAATCAGTAATCTTAGATTGCCAAAATCTGAAATAACTACGAGGATAATATCCTGACCAAATCACCAGCATTGATTGGTTGATCTTATCCTGTTGAAATTCAGCCAGCTCCTTAAACCCTGATTCAAAGCTTCTGGCAGCCAAAGTAGGGAACACATGAAAATACCCGAAAAGAAAGTAATAGAAAGAATATGCACCAACGCCTAGAACAAATAACCAATATCCGAATTTGAAATACTGATTACGAATTACCTGCCCTGAACCTTGTCGTAATCCTGTTATCCGATTACTCAACTCGACAATTCCGATTGCCGTTAAGATGGTCAAAAACGGCATCATGGTAATCGCTCTTAATAAATAGCCGGCCCCATCATTCGTCAACGCTGCCGGAATGGGTGAGGCTAAAATCCACACTCCAAATAGTTGTTTGGTCTGGTCATTGTTTCGTTGTTTCATAAATACGTAAGCTCCATAAACCATAAAAGGCAGTAAAAAAGGGTAAAATTCGCCTACCATATTGGTTGAATGCCTTAAAATCGGATCGCCTTTTAAGAATAACCATTCTGGGGTGAAAAAGGACAAATAGTTTTCTGTAAATTGGGCCACTACCGCAACAGGGAAATTGTAAAAAAGGCGATTAATTAATTCCGGATCCCGATTCAGGGAAAATATTGTTGGAGAAGAGTCTCTGGCAATTCCTCGATACAAATCAGTTTCTGCTGTCACGTTCACATCTCGCCAGATAGCCAAATCCAGACCCCGTGCTTGAGGCGATAGCCCCTTATAGCGGGTCATTAAAATCATTAATCCGATTAGAGCTACTGCTCCTCCTCCGGCGATCAATTTCCATCTCTGTACCTGATTCCTGACCTTGGCTTGTTGATAAAAAACCAATCCTAAGATAAAAGGTAGCATCACAATTATGGACGAGTAAACATAAGCCGCTGCCATTAAGGGCAAGAATGACCACCACAATTTTCCCCGTAAATACAAACCTGCATATAAACAAACCAACATTAATAAAATCGGGATATGGGTATGACCGATTCGACTAATCATAAATGACCAGGGAAGCACTGCGGTTAATCCGGCTGCTATTAGGGAGATTCGCCAGCGACTTTGTTTATCACCTTTCATTCCATTAGCCAGAAAGAAGACTCCCAGCGGCAGTAAACTGCCGTAAATTGCCGCTGGAAGACGTACTGCCAGTGTGGTCTTACCCAAAAACCAGGTAAATGTAAATATCCGGTTGTAGACACTGGTCAACAGGTTACCCACTGATAACGGATGACTGTTCAGCCATTGAAGTAGATAAACCTGACCGGCCTCATCTGCATAAAGAGGTGGAATATTTAAATTAAGACGATAGAGTCTGATTGCTAGTGATAAAATAATCACTGCCCCCAGAATTAGCGTTGTTCGAGATCGTGTCAATTTCATATCTGGATAAACGTCTATTCAACAAATTGTCTTGTGCTGAGGGGAATTCTTTGCTTTCCTTCCGGTCTGGGTTGATCAGGAAAATCTTCATAATAAACTTGAATGGTTGGATTTTGATAGATTACACGAAACATATCCGCATAAGAAATCGCTTGGGCTATCTGTTTAGAAGATCCCCAAGATTGGCCAAAATCGTCAGTATCATTTACAAATTCAAAATAAGATCCGGCCGGATATTGAGGATAATTTGTCTGCAAAAAATTAGCCACCTTTTGGCTGACTTTTGCCCGATTTACTGAGTAGTGATGTGTGTAAGTCAAATAATTCATCGACAAGTTTAATCCCAACCAGCTAACTACAAATATTCTACTCCACATCCCCGGACGGTTGTTTTTCCCCATCACTAACCAAGCCAACCCTAAACTAAACCCTACCATCGGCAGAGTTAGTTCCAGAGTAAACTTATGCCAGGGCAACCAGAGCACCGGCAACAGACATACCACAAACCATCCTAATGCCAACCCGCCCATCTTCAATAATTGTCGCTTCTCCTTTGCCTTAGACAAATAATTTAAGCCCAGTCCTGCCAGTAACACTATTGTGGCTCCTACCGATCCTAGCATCCACCAGGACCACTTTCCAAAGTCGCTCCAAAACTTGGGGATAATCCGTAAACCACTGCCCACGTAATCCACTAAAAATTCAGGAGCGCCTAATGCCCATAAACCATACCAAAACAAAGTGTTCAAGTTTTTCTTTAAAGAAAAACTTCCCACATAACTGTCTCCTTCTAAGGGCTTAAAGATCACCAATCTTAGATACCCATACCCGATTGCTACCAAAAAAAAGGGAAGATAACTTTGAAACCTAAATCGGTGTCTATACCAATCAATACCGACTAAGAGAACGGGCAGAACTATGGCTGTTTCCTTGGATAATAGGGCTAAAATGAAAAAAAATATTGTTCGCAATAAATTTCCCTTCAGATGGCTTAAAACTGCTAATAAAATGAACATGGTCATCAGCAATTCCTGAAAAGTGGATAAAAAATAAAGCTTAGTAAAATTCGTCACCGAGAAACCATAGAAACATGTTACCCAGAAGGCAACATGTTTATTAGTCAATAACTCAATAATCCAATAAACTAACAACAGGGTATATCCAAAAACAAACAAGGATATTAAATGACCGGGGATTGGGTTTAATCCAGATAGTTGATAGCCCAGCCAAAAGAACACCTGGGTAGATAACGGTCGATAAAAACTAATCGATTGGGGAGTGGGGGAGAAAGAAAAGAAATTGAGAAACTCATTAACATTGGAAATTTGCACCACCCGCAGGTGAAACCAATCATCAGCAGAAAAAAAATTTCCCAGCGAAGGCAAATACACGGCCATTGCCCCGGCTATAATCAATAACAGCCTCCAACTAACAATTAGATTTTGTTTTTTCTCCATCTCTCTTATTCTACCCTATTACTCATTTCTAGTTATCGGTTACCGATTACTCTCTACCGACTTCGTTTCCTTATTTTCTGCAAAAAACTCTTTATTGATTTTAATTCGGGACTATAGATTGTAAGCATATAACGCACCGCCCCTATAAAGACAAAAATATAGCCCCAGGCAGCGATTTTCTCTGCCGTCTCAATTTGACGAATCATGAACAGTATCGGGTAGGAAATAATAAAACATAATGAGAATAAGAATATCTCAGAGTGGTTAACCTTGTACAAATAAATGGCGACAGCACTGAGTAAGGTGATCAGTAAAGTTAAGCTATCACTGGATTCTTTAATGAAAAAAACATCTAGTATCATCAACCCCAATATTATTGAAGGAAGCCAAGCAGTTATCAGCAATTTTTTGACATACAAATTCTTATTTGGTATGGGGAGTGAATAACGCCTCGATATTAAGATAAAAATTAAAAAGTAAACGATTAGAGGAATGAATAATGTCCAGAGATAGATCAGAAACCCATGATCAACCAACAAGTTGATTAGTTTGTTAAAACTAAATTTAAGTAAGAACAGCAAAGAAGAAGAAAGCGCCTCCTTATCCACTAGATATCTAGTGGTAATTTGCGGTGGATATCTGCTAATAGCCACGGCATCCGCTGGTCCGCCATTTTGGGATTCAATCTCGATTTCATAACTTTTCCCCTTGGCATCTTTTACCACTGGAAACACAAAAGGAAAAAGTTGATCAGACTTGAAATTAGACGCCTGATAACTATTTTCGTAAAACCATCCGGGTTGATCTTTTTCCTTGATTCTAAACGCCACAGTATCATTGCTCTGACGATCGAAAGTATAAAATCGCACGAATATCGCGTCCAAATTGTTGTCAACAGCAGTGATCTCTCGATAAAATTTCATTCCGGCATATATTTTCTTGTTCGTAGCGATTAAATCAACAGTGGATTGTAGTGAGGTATAATTGAGCCAACCCACCTGGTCGCCTACATAATTAAAAATGCCCACGGCAATAAAACTTACATAAATCAGGGGCAGAATCACCCAAAGGATGAGATTAACTGATTTGTTTTTATAAATGAGGGCTAACAATCTGGGTAACTTAATCATAATTAATCATCGCTGATATTATTTGGCTGTAAATTTAGGATAAACCAATACGTAGAAAATACTCATAGTCAAGGCAATGAGAGCGATCATCAAACCAACATAAAATAACCTCTGAGGCCAAAACTCTATTATGAGTTCAAAATCGTAACTCCCGGTTTCATTACTCACGCATAAACTCAGATTCTGGCTACATAACTTTACTGGATCCACTATCCAGCTATTGGCATAACTGTTTACCTTTTGGTGAGCGGCTTCATCCAGTGAGTGCTTAAACCAAGTCTCCGAAAAATTATCCCGCGCCAATTGTTCTCCTGAAATAGTTCCGGATTCAAGCAGTTTTCTTTCTTCTTGGCTCATGGACGCTAAATACGCCTTCCATTGGGGATGATAATTTTCTGAAAAGATGAGGGGAAATTCATCTTTTGCTCCCGTCACCAGCAGGCGATACTTTACCGGGCTTATTTGCTTCACCGTCAAAGTGGGTAAAGACATATTTTCAACCCGTTCATTCTGGTTACTCTCGAAATAAACCGCTGACTTGATATCAAAATCCTTTTCCGACACTAAATCACCAATGTCCTCTTCTGAACGAGTGGTATAAATCATCCTGTCAGCCGCATATATTCTGGGTAAAAACAACTCATCAGCTAGTTGGTATGTCTTGGTGTGTTTACCATCGATCAATTGAGTTAATTGACTTTCACCGTCCACTTCCTGGAAAACAGAAGCAATCTTCCAATCGTTTTTACAACTGGAGAAAACCGGATAAATATCATTACGAATTGCGACATATTTACTATTCGTCATCACTGCCAAATTAAGCCAATTCAGGTCTCTTAAACCACAAAAATGCTCATTAATCAATTTTGCCAAATTAACAGTTTCCTCATTAAAAGTAGGATTCTTAAGATACGAATGCTCTGGTTGCCCTCCTTGGGCCAAACTTTGATACTCGGTTGGTAAGTAAACCGGGCTATGTAACGCGGGCAAGAATAAAATTCGGTGTGCGATGGGATCACTTTCGCTTAATTCGTAAGTAGCCACTAAATCTGGCGGTAATCGATAAAAATCCACATGATCACGTTTTTGTTCTAATAAGGTCTTCTGTCCCAAGTCGCCGCTCAGCCACCAACCACTTAACCAAATCAAGACCATTACTATCCAACCGGTTAATAAATAAGGTTTGAGTTTCACTAAATCAAGTCTATTTATGTACTTGGCGAAAACTTTGCCTACCTTATTTTCCGATTTAAGTTTCGCCGTATTCTCTTGTTGAATTAAGTGATAAGCAAAAGCCGCCAGCAAGGGAATAAACAGCGCTGGTACCAGCATTAAATGTTGCGGGCTGCGGTAAAGATTCATCAGAGGCACTACGCTAAACCACCACATGGCCACTCCTCCCCAAGGTTGCGTAGCACCTTTGACCACCAGTAAAGAAACAAAAAAGATTACTAACCATGGCAGCACGGGCTTGAGATTTTTCAGTTTTATGAGCATCAAAACCATTAAACCCAGTCCCAGCGCTGACACTGCTACGACCAAAGGTCTGAAAAATTCCGGCAAAGAGTAAAAATATATATTTCTGTTCAAGTAACCACCAAGATTAGTGATATTTAACAATGACTGGGTAGTACTTTTTACATGAAGAAAATTGTCACTGAAGTTATTATTAAACACTGAACTGCTAAAACCTTTCAAATTGGCGATGAAGGGCAAGACCCAATACAAATTTACCGCTAATAAAATCAGATGAGTCATAAAATACCTCAAAAAATAAAGTTTAAGTCTATGGCGTACTCCGGCCTCCCATAGCAAATACAGAAAAATTAAACTCTCTATCAACACGAAATTTTGCAGTGAAGAAATCACAAAAATTGAAGCCAATAGCCAATACAGTAACCACTTATTTTTTAGCCCTTCTCTTACTAACGTCATTATCCCCATTAACCAAAAAGGAATAGCAGCATAAGAAACCCACATATACCAAGACCCGCCGATAATATCATTAAACAAAAACGGAGAGAGCCCATACAAAACTGCAAACGGCAAGATCCAGTATTTTCCCAACAGCGGATCTTCTTCAGCCTCATTCTTAACAGCGCTCAAGATTTTCTCCGAGGGTCGCATATTAGCAAGTAAATAGCTGAGTAATTTGCCGAAGCCTACAATTGCCACCAAGACAACCGAAACGATTAACACCTTCACTGCCCATACCGCACCCAATACATGCCCCAATCCGGCCAGCAAAGCATTAGGCCCCAATTGCGCAATAGTCAAACTTAACGGGGTACCCAAGTCATTATTCCACCACGTAAATGTAGACACCACAGGGAGTCTATAAAACAAACTGTTTACATATGGAAAGGTAAAGTCCCAATTATGGCCAATCAGATTGGGGTTTATCAATACCCCTCGTAAGCAAACCGTGACAAAGAGAACGATTAATCCAGATATTAATACAGTTTTCATACCGGTTTATCAATTTAATGATTAACTCGTAGTGCTCGCCAGCTAACTAAAATTTTTATTAACCCGATTACCAGCAACAAGTAACTCCAGACGAAAAAATCGTTAGCTACATAGTCAAGGTTCAAAACAAAAAACAACAGATAAAGCAGCATAGCGCAGCCGCTAACCGCTAATATAAAGTTAGTTTTAACCTTATAAAAAATAATGCTTAATACGACTAAAATTAATAGAGCTGTTAATCTCAGACTATTCTGACTTTTGATAACTAATATATCAAGACTGGTAAGCAGCACGGAAATCACTCCTAATAGGGGGTTACGACTTACCAGATTACCTAAACTAATAGATGAAGAAACCACCGTATTGAAAAAATTATTGTGGCGAAGCTTGACAAAAATTAAAAAGCCCAGATAACAAGCAATTATCAGCACCCTGATGATTATCAGTTTTAATAACCGCGGAGTTGAAAGAATTTCTGTAACCTTTAGATATAGAAATTTTATCAATTCGGATTTATTTGTTAACAGCTGGCTTAACTGAATTTTATATCTGGCTGAGTATTGGGGTCTGACGCTACTAATGGCGATAGCATTACCATCTTGACCTTGAGTAGATTCGATTTGAAAAACATAATTATTTCCCCGCGATGATGTGATTAAGGGAAAACCGAAAGGAAATAATTCATCTGGTAAAAACTGATCAACTTTATATTTGTTTTCGTAATACCACTGGCTAGCACCTACTTGCTTAATCCTAAAAATTAACCAATCATCACTGATCCGGTTAAAGTTATAAAAACGGATTGTGACCAACCCCAAATTATTAAAACCGGCAGTGAATTCATCCGTCACGATATCATTGGCATGTAATTCTGTTGATGGCTTAACGTTAGAGAAATTATGAAATTCTGCCGCAATTAAAATCCCGCCTTCCGTTTTGAGCTCCTCATATAAATCTGAGCCCAGATATAAAATTAGGCCAATGGGGATGAGGATCCAAATAACCAAGTTGGTAATTAAAACTGATAGTTTTTTCGTCATGGAGACTTATTATTCCTTTTATTAACCATAAACGCCAGCACTCCTAATAATCCCAAGCCAGATATTATTAGACCGTAATAGAAATATCTTTGCAATTCATATTCCACGATTAACTCAAAATCATAACTCTGACCTTGATCGATCAGACAGTCACCTGTTGGTTCGGCACACAAAGTTTGAGGGTCAATTATCCAAGCGTTAGCATAACCATTAGCCCGCAGATGATCTTGTTCCCCCATAGTTGGCGTAGCTTTCCAGGTGTCCCAGATATGACCGTCAGTCAAGTTATCATTCTGAACCGTGCCGTAATAATTAGGGGACACGTATTTATCAGAATTCTCGCCCTGATTACCTTTAAGTCTGGCGAGATAAACCTTCCATCTGGGATTAAAGCTTTCAGAAAATACCAAGTGAAAAGGCTGGCTGGCGGATTTTACCACCAACGTATATTTAGTAGGATTAATCATTTTATATTCCAAAGTCGGACGATTATTGACCTGCTCGTGCTTGTCTTCGCTAGAGTTTAAATACAATACGCTTCCAACTTGATAATTCTGGTCTGCAAGTAACTGGGGAAGATCGTCAATCCCTAAGGTAGAAGAGTTTATTTGTGAAGGAACATAAAATCTGGGAAGGAAATACTGATCATCCAGCTCATAAGTTGCCGTATATTTATCCTTGGTTAACAACCTCAAATGCTGGTTACTATCCACTTCCGCTAAAACAGACTCATTATTCCAGTGATTAAAACAATCACTGAACTTGGGCAGGATATCCCCTCTGACAGAAACATATTTAACATTCAAAATACTCATGAGATTTAGCCAGTTCGTCTTGTCCAACCCGCAAAAACTTCGGTTGACAATTTGGCCCATGATGTTCTCCTCTTCCCTAAACGTTCGGTTCTTTAAGTACATATACTCTGGTTGACCCCCTTGGGAATAGTCTTGAAAATCAGTCTTTAAATACACAGGACTGTGCACCGCCGGCAAAAACACTATCCGGTGATTAAGTGGGGTGGTGTCATTTAGTTGGTAAGTTTCTGTGAGCGCCGGAGACAACCGATAAAAATCCAAGTGATCCACGCCTTTAGTTGATAAAATCTTTTGCCCTAAATCTCCAGTCCACCACCACCCACTAATCCAGACAAAAATCCCCAAAAGCAAGATAAAGTACAATCTGTTTTTATGATATTCCGGTTTAAGAGAGCTGACTGTATAAACCAGGCGACTTTTAAGCTTTCTATTTAATGGTTTGACTTTGCCGCTAATGATTGTGTTATAAGCATAAGCGACTAGCAACGGAATTATAAACGCGGGAATAAACATTAAATGCTGCGAAACCCGATACAAATTCATGATCTTGAACGAGTTAAAAATCCCCATCGTTAATTCCGGCCAGGGAGGATTACCGCCCTTAGTGACAATGATTAATAACATTAAGATCAAGGCGAAAACCGGGAAATCTGCCTTTTTACGGACCTTAGTTAGTGCATAGATGATCAACAACCAAACCAAAATAGTCACCAAAATGAAGAAAATGATCAGGGGATAAGAATAGAGGTTATAGTACAAATTTCTGTCCCAGTAACCGGTTAAATTGAAAATATTCGGAAGGGATTGAGTGTTATCCTTGGGATTAGCAAATCCTCCGTTGAAACCAACGTCAAGCCCCTGGATAAAGTTGCCAAGAGAAACCATTAAACTTAGTAGCCAATAGGAGTTTAATACGGTTAAAATGACATGCAAAGTTAAATACCTGCGGCCGAACAGCCAAATTCTTTTCTGAATAACCGACCGGTATATTAAAAAAAGCAGGGTGATTGTTTCTACGGCTACAAAGTCTTGCAAAGAGCTGACCACGAAAATTGAAGATAGAACAAAGATCAGTAAATTCCTTTTAGAAAAACCTTGGATCACAATCTTTAACTCAGCCAACATAAACCAGGGCGCCAGCGCGTAGGAAATCCACATGTACCATGACCCTCCGACAATTTCAGTGAAGAGAAAAGGAGAAAAGCCATACAACAGAGCGAAGCCGATATTTTTATCAGACGGAGAAGTTAGGTAATCTAATAATTTACTAAAAAACAGAGTGGCGAATAAAACTACCACCACAGTTAATAATTTAGTCGTCCAAATCGGGCCTATTACAGTAGAAACACCTGCCAATAAAGTATTAGGTATCAGGTGCGCGACTGTGAAAAACTGCTCGAACCCCAAATTACTTGCCCACCAGGTATATAAAGATAAAACTGGCAGTCTGGCAAATAATTCTTTGGGATAGGGAAAAGTGAAATCCCAGTTATGCCCGATTTGAGCATCAGCCTGCAAAACTTTCCTGAGAGAAAATAACACCAAAATTATTAATCCCAACCTAACTGCATTTTTTATTTGTCTTCCGTTCATATCACTTTTCCTTAGTCTTAACAGTTAATCATGATTGATTATCAAACCGCCTTAAAAACAACACCTTGGTTAGTCCTGAGAATGTACCCAGAAGACCGCCTAATTGATTTAACCTCCCTGTAGTTAAAAATTTATACCCGTAATAACCATTTTGAAGACAGAGATTAGTCGAAAACTTTAGCAATTGGTTCAGGCTTTTTATTTTAAAGAACCTGAAGTAGAAAATAATAAAATTTTGCATTCGGTGGTAAGCAGCAGGTCTGGCTTTTTCAACCTTACCTGTTTCCACGTTGTGTCTTAATTTCACCTGCGGGTTAAATATTAGTTTGTATCCCAAATTCTTAATTTTCATTGCAGAATCAGTTTCGTGATAGTCTCCCAGTCCTTCAGTAAAAATTTCATCAAAACCACCGATTTGTTTCACTAATCTCGTTCGGGCAGACCAATTACATGCTTCTAAGTAATCCGCTTGCCGATTATGCTTTAGCTTTAAAGTTTCAGGATAATTAGAACCTAAAGTAAATACCCCGCTGGACAAAAACTTTGAAGGCTCTTTAATTTTTCCCTCATAGAGAAAATCGAGGTAGACTCTACCAAATAATTTTTTTACCGGGTTGGTACTGTGTTGAATACCTTCTAAAAAATTGGTTAAATCCCGTGCCTGCATGCCTTTCTCACTGATGGTCGTTGGCCCAGTCACCCCTCCGATATTTTTATCTGATTTGAAAGTCTTAATTAAGTTCTTATACCAGTCTTTATCCAATACCACGTCATCGTCCAGCCGGACAAAAATTTCGTTCTCTGCTCTTTTCAAAGCCTCATTGGCTGCCCCGATAATCCCTTTCTTTTTTTGTATAAAATAATCAATTTTTAAATCCCTGAATCTGCTGAGCATTCGCCTTACCTGATCATCATCCTTTATACCCACTAACAGAATTCGGAACCCCTTTTTTGACTGTTTATTTAAACTTTCTAAACATTGCTTTAGAGCATCAAACCTGTTTGAAGTGGGAATGAAAATATCTGTATCCATAATTCCCCAATTTACATTAACTAATCAGCTAGACATTCAACTCACAACTACCCGAGTGCGAAAATTTTCCATCAGCGGGTAGGTTGCTCTCTTCTCTGAGTCCATATCTTAGGCCTTCTTCTTTAAACACAAAAAAATTGTGCCTCTGGCCAGTAAACCTGGGAAGAAATTAGTTAACTTATACCAGATAGGATCAGGGATCAGAGTTAGAATTTTCCCTACCCATTCTAAACGAGAACCTTTCCCTGAAAAATTAATATAATATCGGTAATCTTTAATCGTCAAGTATTTACTCACAAAATCTCTTGCTTGCTTAATCGTGGGAAAATGTAAATGCTTATATAAGTCAAACGCATATTGGTCAATACCCATCCCTGTCACGGCAAAGACCCGGTGGAAAATAGTATTTTCGTTGGGCAAAGAGATCAACGCGACCCCGTCTGTTTTTAATAAATTATTGATAGCTTGAATGTGTTTAGCCGGATCCAATAGATGTTCCAAAACTTCCGTGCAGATAATAATATCGAATTTTTCCCCTTTAACCTGAGATTCGATATCTTGAAAATTGAAATCCATCGTCTTCACCTTTATTCCCCGTTCTTTGGCCGCATCCATTCCGTCGTTATCGTAATCCAGAATCAGATAATTAATTTTCTGAGTCTTCGTTGGGAATGACTGTTTGATTAATTGAAACAGATCTCCGGTATAGCCGCCGATATCGAGCACGTCCACATGATCTGATGAGAGGATCTTGGGTTTAATTAAATCTAAATTTTGCCCATACCTCATCCGCATGTATTTACTCGTAAACAAATCACCGTAATGATATTTAGCCTGGTAACCTTTAGTCATAAAGTTATATTTTTTTACACAATACTAATAAACCTGCTCCTTGATCATTATTAACGTTATCAGATACGCTTAATTTGGCGATTAATTCTTTATACTTTAAAAAGACTTTTTTTTCAGCCTCCTGATCAAATAATTTTTTCCAGCGCGCTTCCAGAGCCATTCTATCCCACCACATCAGGGCTTCTTTATCCAGGTAATAATGATATTTGATAATTTTAAGTTTTTTTGAACTCAGCAACTGCTTCCATTTTTGAATCGAATAAAGATGATAATGATTTAACTTCCGATTTCTGTAGTTAACGTACAGGTTTGATAAAAAGCCCAGTTTCCAGCTATCTAGCAGATTGCTCAAATATAAGTATTGGGAAAACTTATCGCTGGGCACAGTAAACAGAAAATAACCGTTAGGCTTTAATACTCTCCGCACTTCACTTAACACCTGGTTCAAGTCAGGGATGTGCTCTATGACACTGTTGCTAAACACAAAATTAACTGAATTTTGGGGAAGGGACATCTTTTCAGCCAATTCAATTAACACCTTCTTGTAGCGTTTTTTCTTAATTGCCACTTGTACGTCTCCAGCCTCATTATTATCTAAACCGTAAGTAAATTGTTGATCAAATAAAGTACTGGCGATAAACCCATCACCGCAGCCTAAATCCAACGATGGCTGGGGAAAGTTAATTCGATGAGTACATTTATATATAGTATTTAGCTCTATGATTCTAAATAATTTGGACGCCGGATTTTGCTCCTCATCTAAATCATCCAGATCAATTTTATGGCTGTGCATCATATTACCCAATTCAAACAAAAACTATCAACGTCTAATTTATCTATCCTCCTGAGTAACCCCAGTTTGTTGTTAGCTATTCGAGCTCACGCCTTTAATTCTATGAATAATCCCTGACCACTGTCCAGCCCTAAAAACTCTTGGCATTGCCGATGTTAAGTTGAGTTTGGGCTTTACTTAAAAAATAACTCAAGGGTTTTTTAACCATCACCCGGTCAAATAACCAGTCATCATTTACCTTTCTTAATTTACTGACGGCTTGTCTTTTCCTGATGGTTGATCTGAGATGAACCACATTCCATAAAATGCCTTTATTGATCCACCAAAATTCCTGATAATTTCCCTGTACCAACTTGTACCAAGCTAAGCCAGACCACAAGATTACCTGCCAAGTGAGAATCTTAATTAAATTCTTTGTTTGTAAATTTTTTAAATGGGTTAATAAGTAATTTTTTGTTCCGTGAAATTTGGCTTGATAACTTTTTTTCTCCTGACCCAAACTCAAAGTGCTGGTCCCGAATTCATGATAAACCTTGGACTGAGGAACAAATCTCACCTGGTATCCTGCCAGCCAGCACCGCCAGCCCAAATCAGTTTCTTCCACGTAGATAAAATAATCACCATCAAAACCTCCAGCCTTATCAAATACTTTTCTGCTGATAAACATCCCGGCTGATTTAGCTGCCAAAATCTCTATTGGTTGGTCATACTGGCCATGATCGATTTCCCCGGCTTGACATCTTTGCACGAGGAAACCATTTTGTCCTAAATGCTCGCCCACATAGTCTATCAAAAACTGTTTCTTCTTAGTCCGTCCTTTCAAATAGGCTACCGCCTCCGCTTGCTTCGATACCAACAACTTACACTGAATCGCCCCTAAATTCTTATCTTTCTTAAATGCTTTAACCGCTTCATTGGCCCAATTCGGATCCACCACCGTGTCATTATCCAAAAATCCCAGATATTGGCCTTGGGAACTTTTTACCCCTATATTCCGGGCCATGGCCGGTCCGTAATTTTTATCCAGTCCGATACATAAAAATTTTCCCTTCTGCTTTGCAGCCGCATATTTGTGATTTAAATACGCCACTGTCCCGTCAGTTGATCCATTATCCACCACCACTACTTCAACTGACTTTGTCCGACTTTGGAGCACGGACTCCACACACTTATCCGCATAATTTTTGCCTTCATACGTAACAATGATCACCGAAACCAAAAACGATTTTTCCATTATTTTCTCCAATTTTCGCAGTCCCCAAGCTAGGTTTGCTCTTTCAGATATAAGATCGTCTTTTGAATCCCCTCCTTAATCGGAGTTAATCTATCAGGATAATACTTTTTTAATAATCTAGTATCGGCTAATGTCTTTTCCAGATAGACTTTTGGTTTATTCACGTACACAGGACGCACCTTCTTAGGAAGTTGTTGATTTACCAGCTTCACTATTTGGTTGAAAGATACTGCGGTTCCGGATCCCACATTAACCACCTTTTCCTTACAGTTCCAGGCCAATTGCAACATAATATTTATCAAGTCATCTATGAACACAAAATCTCTCTCTTGATTGCCATCTCCCCAGATTTCCGGACTTTTTCCCCTCATCATGTCTTTGATAAAAGCATAAAGCACGCTGGCAATCTTTCCCTTATGCTCTTCTCCTGGACCATATCCGGCAAAGATCCTTAAGCCGAGTGAGTTTACTTGATCACCATAAACTTCGGCAATATTTTCTAAAATTATTTTACATTGAGAATAAGCATTTACCTTACTGAAGTTAATTTTGGTCCGTTCATTTTGAGGCGGGGGAGTTTGAGCATACAAACTCCCGGTAGAGGGAAAAACCAACCGCACATTATTGGTTGCGCAAAACTTTATAGATTGTAAAAACCCTCTAATCGTAATTTGAGCGCAGCTGGAGAGATCTTGGTTGAACAGAATCACAGAAGATGGGGCGGCGAAGTGAAAAAGAAAATCATACTTCACCTTTGGCAATTTTTTAAATGTAGCTTCTGATTGAACATCTCCGATAATCGTGTGCGCCTTGGGATGAATATTTTTCTGTTGAGCGCCAAAGGATAAATTGTCGATCACATACACCCTAGCCTGTCTGTTAACTAGCTCGCGTACCAAGTTCTGGCCGATAAAACCGGCTCCACCTGTCACAATGCAATTTTTTTTATAATAAGGATTTTGTTTAGCCATCGGTCATCAAAGATTTAAATCTAAAAGAGAGCCATGTATAAGCGTAGATAGGTGTCACCATAAAAGTTAACGCCGGGTGTAAAAACCAAACCGGATCCCTAATAACTAAATATCCTCTGATGGACTGAATTAAAGGCTCAATTATCGTCAGAGAAAACAGCATAAATTTTAATAACTTCAACTTATCCTTCTGGCTGTCAAACACATGATACCGTCTTTGCTCCTGATCTTTTAAATACACGTTCGCATAACGATTTCTTCTCTTTAAATAATTTCTTAACTCTTCACCTGTCTTATGCCAAATGTCGTTTTTTACGAAGGCAAACTGGTTATAGCCTAAATTTATCAGATCAACACAACCGTCAATGTGAAAAAATTTCAATGGTTCTTTGGAAACCAACTGGATAATTTTTGTCCTGATTACAAATCCGTTTGCCCCAATCGTGGGGATGTTGTTTTTATCAAACTTCACTAAATAATAATCACCTTTGTCTTGGGCTTTTGAATTCAAGGGCCAATCAGTTTCGAAATAAGTAATTCTGTCTCGCTTGTTGAGATAATAGGGCAGAGGATCATTTACCCCGAATAGAGAAAAATAACGATTAAGTGGTTTATCGTCTCTGCGATACGTATAACGTAAGGTTTCGCTTGCTACCACCTTGGGGTTTTCCATTAACGGTCCTACCATTCTTTTCAACCAGTCCTTGGTAGGGATGACATTATCCGAGGGATAATTAACCACCAGATCCGTTTTAACTGCGTTGTAACCGATGGCAGTAGCCGCCTCGGGGCGACCAGTATTTTCTTTGATTACCGAACAAAATTTAAAGCCTTTGGCAATTTTTAAGGTCTTGTCGGTTGATCCGCCATCAACGATTAAGAGTTTAATTTTATTTCGGGAATAATCCAATTTAGCAACACTCTCCAGACACTCTTTGAGTGTCCTTTCGCTATTAAAAGTGGGAGTCACAAACGTTACTGTTGGCCAATCCATATACGATTATCTCCTGAGTTTATAGATAAATGTAATAAAAAACAGATATTTCTATATTATAATAAATCACCAGTCGGCCTTAACCAACTTAGCAGTTTAATTAGCACAAAGCATACCATTATACATATGATACTCTCTATATCCTATCGATCACCACTTAGTGATTTTACCTACCTTTTTCACAATTTTGTCCATGCTCTCTAATAAAGATTCTACTGATGGATCGATCGTCAAATCTGGATTTTGGGGTACTTGATACGGGTTATTTTTGCTCAAATTACCTCCACGGACGTAAATCCAGTAGGGATCACAAATTTCAGCAATTTTATCTCTCGCATCTTGAAACGGAGCAATTACTGAGACAAGTACATTATGCCCCTGATCACACAATACTTTGGCTAACCTGGCTACCCGCAAATTGTGTACTTCGCGATCTTTTTTACTAAATCCGGCTCCTAAGGAGATTGACTGACGCATTTCATCTCCGTCTAAGAGAATCCCATTTAACCGTTCCTTGAGCAACACGGCCAAAGAAGTTTTTCCCGCCCCAGTATTACCTGTAAACCAAATCACCCTTTTTTGTGAATTTCGGATCTTAGTTCCTGATATTTTTTCCATTTCCTCATTTAACCTGATATTGCGAATCGCATATCCCACTTTGCGACCATAACAGACTTCGGCCACATCCGGCACCACAATAATTTTTACTTTCTTGCCGTAAACCTTGCGAATCATCTGTTTTCGTTCTTCAACCGTGTAAGGATTCTCTTCAGAGATTACCGTATCTCGGATAGCAATCACCACCGGTTTACCCTCAGCCAAAACCTTATCAATCATTAACTTGTGGCCTTTATGGAACGGTTGCCAACGACCAATAAATAAAGAATGCATATCTTAAAACTGTCAGTCCCAACATAAATTAAAATAATACAATCTTACTAACCAATCAACCATTGGACCAGACTCATTTTACTTACCCTCGTTCACTAATATAGTCATTAAGTGATATTCGGAAGCTAATACTTGCTGTCTACCAACTAAATGCTACCCATCAATTGCCCGATTTCATCCACCAGCAACTCACTCAACTCCTCACCCAAAGCCCGGGGAGCATGCGTCCTGATCTCTCTCTGCAAATTTTTCCAAATTTCTTTAGCGACTTGATTCTGTCCTCTTTCCTGCATCGACTCAGCCAAATTCGCCTGAACCAGCCAACCATTTACTAGTGACTCGGGTTTGACTAACCCCAAATCGCCAGCCGCCTGTAAATCTCCAACCAACTGATCGAAAGTAGCCACGCTCAAATCTATGATCTCATCCAATGAATCGCTTAACTCTAATGTCAAAACCTCATTCTCTCCTTCACCGATCAGTCGGTTTATTAGCAATTGGTGTTGATTTCCTTCTTCATCGAACAACCGCACATCTATGGTTTTTAAGCCTGATTCACCTGGTAACACATTCAATTTCACGACATAAACCATTCCGTCGTCTGGTTTGGGCAACCCGTACACAAACTCGGCGGGAGAACCAGGCAAATCCGGATCTATATCGTCCTCCAAAGACTCCACGAAACTGAAAGCCCCTGCCAAGTCGTCTGCGGTGCCGTCTACTTCCAACTCCAATCCTGGTTCGCCAAACATCCACAAATAACTCAAGTCTGTATTACTGGGTACAAATCTACCTAACCTTGACCTCCGATATACACTTTCTGGATACAACTCATTCAACGAATGTGGCGGCTCCTCCTCCGCCAACTGGTTCGGATCATTGATCAGAATATCATCCGTGCCGTCAAACCCTCCGGTGACCACAAAATGAGTGTTACCGCTTGATTTCCTTACTAACCGCAAAATTTCTGGTACTTCATCGTCTATATCTGCAGTCACCTGACCAATTCCGGTATAAGCAGGATAACTAAACTCAAATGTTGTCCCTGAACCTGAAGGAGCGCTCTCACTGGCATCTTTGGCGTACTTGGTGATTGCGCTCCAAATCACTCCACCCCAGTTCGTATAGCCATGGTTATTAATCAACCAGGAGTTTAACGTCGCTGGGTTGGTTGGAAAAGAATCCACATCTCCATTAGGAAAATAAGCTACCCCTCGATCCACTCCATGGTACATCAATACCATGGCAGCTGAAGTCAAAGCACATCCCCAACGATCAATTCCTGTTCCTTGGCTGCTCCAATTAGTTGCAAAATCATACTCCACTGGTTTTCCTAAAATTTCATTCCAATTTTCGTCCAGCTGGCTAAACCACGGAACCGCCAAATCAATCTTCTTTCCGGTATTGTAAGCTGCCTGCACCTCGCACTCGCTCAATGCCCGATTATAAATCTTCACCTCGTCGACGACGCCGTTAAAGTGTTGAAATGAATCATTTGGCGACCCATTTCTTAATGCTCCAATTAATAAATCGATGTCAGATGTACTTCCGGGAATTCCTACGAAGACACCACTTGCTTCTAAATTTCCATCAATGTATAAACGTTGTGTATTATTCTCACGTTCATAAAGAAGATGATGGAAGTAAGTGTCGTTGATGACTTTTGAACCAAAAATTAAAGCTCCTGAACCATCAGCTCTTTCAAATCCAGATAATATTTTATCTTTTCCTTCAATGTAATTACTTGAAGAAATTCCAATTATGTAAACAGTTGGCTCATCAATCGTGCCAAAATAACCAGCTCCTTTAGCTATTATTATTTCTATATTATCTCTAAATGTTGATCTTTTGGCCCACAATTCAACAGTGACATCACCGGTAATATTTAAGTTATCTGATGCGGGAATTTTTACTTCGTCATTTATCCCATCAAGATACAATCCGCTATTAATTTTACCGTCAACATAAGCTGGTCCACCAATTAAAGATCCATTATTTTCACCGATCAGATCTTTTGCGATTCCATTCTCGGTTCCATCAAATGACCACCAACTGACCAATCCATCATTCGAAACAGAACAACCTTGAGCTTCTACTTGGTTAACGAACTTCAAGCCAAGATAACTAGAACTACCAATCAAGTATAATGATGATATCACTACGGCAATTATCAAAAGCCGTATTCTGAATTTTGAAGCAAAGGAATACAACATAAAATCAGTATAGACAAATTTTTTTTACTGTTACAATAGCAATTATGTCATTTGGTTATTTCCCGGACTTCCAAAACAAATCAAAACTTAAGGACTGGTATCTTAAAATATTCGGTTATCCTTATCCTCCTCGGCGGAATGAAGCAATTATGGTATTTGATTTACTCGATCCAAGGCCGGAAGAAAAAATATTAGATATCGGGTGCGGGGAAGGAATATTTACGAATGAACTTGCTAAAAGAGGGTACGATGTTACGGGAATTGATATTTCTGATCACGATTTAAAAGTAGCTAGAAAAAGGGCAAAACAAATGAATTTAAAAGTCGAATACATTAAAATGGATGCTCAAAAAATGAATTTCAGAAACAACTCATTTGATAAAATTTACTCCATCTCGACCATCGAACACATTCCAGATGATCAAGCGGTTTTTAATGAATGCTTCCGAGTATTAAAACCAGACGGGGCGCTTGTAATTTCCGTTCCCAGCGAAAAGAACTTTAAACTCATCAAACAATTAATTAAATTACCCCACTGGATAAAAGTCAAACTTTTCAATAATCTGATTGTCAACTCAAAGAGCTACGGGAAATACTGCCGTGATCTTGATAAGAAATTTAATCACTACCATAGATATAAAATCAAAGCTCTTTTCCGTCGAGTTACTCAAGCAGGGCTGAATATCCAAACCGCACAATACAATGTCAATCTAATAAGTAAACTGCCTCAGGTAGTCATACATACGCTCAAACTGTTTGAGTGGAACAAAGATCAAAAATCTGGGTATCAATACGAACACAAAAATGAAGGATATCTTGCTATAATTTTCCCCATCTTTTATTTATTTTACATAATTGACCGCCTTTTATTTTCACGTCTAACCGGAATGGCGATTATAATCAAAGCTAATAAGTAGATTAATAAGTGATTTACTAAAAATTACATTATTGTATACACGCTACTATCCACGAACGACCCAATCTTATACGTCAACGATTCACTCAACACCATCCTTAAAGATTCAGGAACGTACGCCTTAATCCTATGTCGTAAATCTCTTTAGCAAGTCTAACCCGGAACCCGGCGTCTCTTTCATCGAGTTAGAGGTAAACTGGCCTGAACCATAAACGGACTGATTAAATTCAAACTATTAGCAAATTATGATTAAATACAATCGCATATTAATTACCGGAGCAACAGGATTTATCGGCCACCATGTTATAACTCACGCCATAAGAGAAAGATGGGCGTCGCATATTAGGCTGTTCATAAAAAAAGGGACAAAATTAGATTTTAAATCAATCCTGGTCGAGAAAAAATATTATCAGACTCAATGGGCGAACAAGTCAGTAGACAAAGCACTTAAAGATATCGACTGCGTGATCAATTGTGTCGGAAAACTAGGAAGATGGGGAAACACATATGGAGATTACTACCAAGCGAATGTTGTAACCACTCAACTACTCGTAAACAACCTTTCGAAACAAATAAAGAAAGTTATACACATAAGTTCACCATCAGTTTTAGGACCCATCTCAGATCCTCGTAAACCAGGAACTGAAACTGACATCATTAATCCTCACAATAATTATGAAATAACTAAGGCTCTGTCGGAACTAATTATTCTCAGTCAATGTCCAAGCCCTTGGATAATAATTCGGCCGGAATTCGTTTACGGGCCAAAAGACAAGCAAGTATTTAGATTGTACAAGGCCATAATGAGAAATCGATTTATAATCATTGGTAACGGAAATACGTTCCTACACCCCACATACATTGACGATGTCGTAAAGGCGATTAGACTGACTATCACAAAGCCTGTATCACATCAAATATTTCATATAGCAGGACCACGACCTTTGACCGTTAACCAAATAGTCCATGATATAAGGCAAGTCTTTGGTGGACGTCAACCAGACCATGTTCCAATAAACATAGCAAGAAAAATAGCAAGTTTATTTGAATTTTGTTCTAAATTTGGAATACAACCGATGTTAACTAATTCTCAAGTCGATTTTTTTACTCAGCACCGCTTATTCTCTACCAAGAAAGCACAAATTTTACTGAAATGGGAACCAACAACCAACTATCGAACCGGCTTATTAATATCTCGTCGCTGGTATCAAAAGCATAAATGGCTAGATTAAATATATGACCTTAGTAAAGACAAATTTTAAATTAGACTTTCTGGGAATTGGCATGCCAAAATGCGGTACATCATGGATCTCTTCGAATCTAACGAACCATCCTCAAGTATATATTCCTCCTGAAAAGGAAATAAATTTCTTTAACGAGCAATATTGGAAAGAAGATATTCCTGTAGCACGTAACTATCAACGTGGTATAGGGTGGTACGAAAGTTTCTTTAAAAAGGCGCCAGTGGGTAAATTAAAAGGCGAGTTTAGCGTGACCTACATGGTTGATAAACCAGCAGTTTATCGAATCAGACGACATTTCCCTGACGTAAAAATTCTTATCGCCTTAAGAAATCCCCCTGACATGGTGCAATCACTCTATTGGTGGTTTAAAACCACTTCTTCTTACAAATATCATACCGATAACTTTGACCAAGCAGTCCAAGAAAAAGTAGAGAGCGATGGGCGTTTTTGGATGGGTTACTATTCAAGATTTTTGGAGACAATATATCATACATTCCCATATCAAAATATTCATATAGTTATTCTCGATGATATAAAAAACAATCCTTCTACTACGTTTAAGGAGATATGTAACTTCCTCCAGATAGAAAACCAAGTTTCAACTAAACATTTAGCCAGAAAAGTTAATTCTGCGATAACGGTGAAATCGAAAACGATAAAAAACTTGGCTGTCATATGGATGAATCTACTTAAAGATCTAAAATTAAAAAAAATATATTCGTTTATAAAAACCAGTAGAACTATTTCTTCCATTTATCGTCAGATTAATATGAAGTCATATAAATATCCCCAAATGAATAAAAAAACAAGAGTTAAACTAAACAGTTGGTATCAAGAAGATATAATTAAAGTAGGAAAAATCATAAACCGTGATTTAAGTGCATGGTATAACCAATAGGTAAATATACAAATAAAAAACGTTAGGAGAATTTATAATGCGTTATATGGATACTAACTATCAGAAAGAAGAAAGAACCTTTGACAATTATTCAAATGATTGGATCAACTACCGAAAAACACCTCGATACCAGTACTTAAGGAAATATATTTTAAAACTAATCAAAGATTTTGATAAACCAGAAAACAGAATATTAGAACTTGGATGCGGTATATCTCCATTTCTCGGAGAGTTAAAAAAAAGCACTAACTATGGACTTGATATTTCACAGACCTTAATAGACAAAAACAAGAGTCAAACTGCCACGTTTATAAAAGGAAACGTGGTAAACTGTTCTTCATATTTTAAAGTAAAATTTGACCTAATATTCATGGTTGGCTTATTGCATCATATAAATGGAAAAGATCACCCGAAGGTTCTAAAACAAGTTAAAAAACTATTAAAATCTCAAGGGTATTTTATTCTGGTTGAACCCAACATGATATCTATCACAGGAATATATTATCTTCTAAGAATAGTTCTTACCCAATTATTTAATGGGAATACAATTCGGAATTTAATTGGTTTTTATAGCGAAGATGAGAAATATATCTTTCCCAATAGAGTTTTAAATCAACTGAGAATATTAAATTTCGAGACAGTTAAGGCGTATTCTATTATGCCATTAAGACTGCCACCAGTTAAATCCTTGCAAAAAATAAATATTCAACCAGTCAATGAATTACTATATCCAGTGGTCTCAAAATTACTATATGGTGGTACAAGTCTAGTTATCGTCTGCAAGAAAAAACAATAATCTTATACCTTTATGAATTGAAGTAATCTGAAGGCATTAGCGTAATAACGATAACACACATCTAATTTCTTTTTATTACTCTTTGGCATCGCAGGTTTTGGATACAAGCTGTCAATCTTATTGACAGCTAAATCTAAGTATGCGGATTTAATAATCCCCTTTTTTTCAACAGAGTTTAAAAGAATGGGAATAGTGCAGAACAACTTCAACCACGGATCGTATGAACTACTAAGGATTTTAATATGCCGTTTATTTAACTTAATTAATTCTTTAAAGTAAATAAAGTTTAAATAATGTCGAGCAATATATACATAAGGCCTTAGTAAAAAATCATCATTTAAATTTAGTCCTATTTTTTTCTTTAGCTTAAACTGGATATACGGTTTGAGAAATACAAACTGAAAATCTTCAGTAAACCTATTTAAAAAAAACTCCGAATCAGTCGAATAATCCAAACTAAATGCTCTTCGCAGGTAATATAAAATTGTAATAATAGCATCTTCTTTTGCACGAAACCAATAATTAATCACTCTCATATCACTCGAAGCAGTCTTTCTTAAATTTGGTTTTAATTTAAAATCAGTGAATTTTATTAACTTTTTATCTAAATCAGGAATTTTTCTGCTAAGCTGCTTAAAATCTTGTTTATAAGTTCTTGAGAAAATAGAGGCTCTTTCTTTATAGGAACTCACAAACTTACCTGAAAGCAACAATAGTGCCTCAGCAATGCTCAAATACATTTTAGAAGAGTAAAAGAGCAATGCTTGCCTTTCTGCTAACGTCAGCTTCCTCTCTAAGTATTCGAACCTAAAACACTCGATTAGTAACGAGGCCCGATTAAATAGGAATCTTAAACCGTCTTGTAACGGAATGTCACTAATATCGAAATTCGGAATTAATTTCCTCGCATCACGACCATATAATACTCGGGCTGAATGTTTAATTTCATAATATTTAATAAAAGGATCAACGTCCCTTAATTTATTAACTGTAATATTACGAATATCAGAATAAAAGTTCATGAGAGGAGAACTTTCGCTAAACGAAAACTCGGAATCAAAGTTCATTTGACGGTTAAAATCTAGAGAGATATTATTTAAAATTTCCTCATCAATTGGAGCGTAGCTCACCACGAATAAATCAAAATCATTTAATGGTTGTACCTTCCCCTTTACAATTTTTATACTACCTTCCTCACGTGCGAATCCTCCGATTAATAAAATCGAGTAAATATTTTTCTTGTCCAAATGCCTCAAAAGCAAACCCGTGAGAGTTTTAATTTGATTATCTATTTGTTTTTCAACCTCTTTATCATTGAATGCTGTGTATTTGGTCGTGTCTTTTTTCATTTTAGTTCTTCTTCAATAAGAAATAGATCATATGAGCATTATGCTTTTGAATAAATAGGGGATAATAAACTTCTAATTTAACCAATATAGGAATTAAAATTTGGGCAAACTGATTGAGAAACTTTGCGAACAGGAGTTTAATTACTGTTGGTTGGATATCTTTAGCTTTTGACTGAATACTCATACCGGCTGGCCAAGGTGGAATATCAATATAACCGGAATCCGCGATGATTAAATTTTTATGATTTTTAATTAGCTTTGTCATAGGTAATAAACTCTTAGAGTTTAAGCCACTAATCTTGGGATGCGCGTAGCACTTCTGATTTGGGATAAACAATAAAATATACTTGCTAGTTTTATTTGCTGCATGTTTGATGTATGAAGTGAGTTCATTGCCATTAAAATTTTGTAATACTTCCGTATTAACAATTAGATCAACTTTAGTTTTGGGTGAAAAAAAAATAATTTCAGGATTTGTAATTTTCAATTTATTTACGACTCTTTTAATTTCGGTAATTTTATTCTCCCGAGCGTCACTAATATATATTTTCTTATTAGTCCAGAACAACAAATCTAAACCTAGCCCATATTTTTCGGGTAAGGAATCAACGTAGATTATATTAACTTCAGTTTGAATTTTTTTATATATTCGACGTTTAGCCAAATATTCGTACCAGGTACCAATACCTTCTCCTTCAGCCAACGTGGCGTGGTACATAAGTCTAGTAATCCCATTCATGTTAGATTTAGTAATTTTTTTAAGCGTTCATGTAATTCCGATATGTTAATATTTTCTCTTTTACAACTATTTCCACTCATAATATAAAAACCCTGCATATTTTTATTCCTAGGCATATAACCATGCATCGCCTTTTCAGGTTTCGTGCGGTTGTAATAGTTCGGGAAAATCAAAACTCCTGGATGGCAGATATACGTTAGATCTCCTTGTCGTTTATCAGAAAAATTAATGCCATAATTTTTCATTTCCTGATCTGTAATTAAATGGCCGTCGTCTTTAAAATGATTCAAGCGCTTTAGTAGTTCCTTTTTGCCGGCCTCTTCCTCTACCCAAAATCTTGCAATGCATGAATCTAAAAACATAGTAACATTCAAATTTTCAGTCAGTTCACTCAGATCAATCGTTTTATAAATATCACACATGCCGTGATCTGACCAGAATAAAAATTTAATTTTATATTTTCGACTGATTTGGTTAACTAATTTTTCACATAGCGCGTCAACTTGTAGAATTTCTTCTTCTGTTTTATAAGACTTTGTACCATAAGCATGAGTTGTCGAATCTAAATCCCAAATATGAAGCCAGAACACATCAGCTCTATCAATGTTTTTTATTAAGCTTTCAATTTTGCTTTCATCCTTGTTTGGTGAAAGAATGTCTATATGAAAACCTCGATTATTAGATACTACCGGCCAATCAAAACACAGATACTCGATTTTTTTCTTGTCTAACTGATTAAATATAGAAGCGCTCTTGAACAAATTAGAATTTACCCAGCTGTCTTTTATAGAGGTATCAAATTTATGTATCTGATCAAAGGGAATAGCATGTATACTAAAAAAGTAATTATGGCCTGATAATAACCTTAAACCATTATAGATAAACTCAAAAAGAAATCTTAGAGGTTTTTCGAAAATCGTACCATCAAAAAATCGGAAAAACTTTATTAATTTAAAGGGGGAGTCCGCTGCATTGTAGTAAAATTCATTCCAGAACCCTAATTGATCAGGTAACTTACCTGTTAATAATGTAGCCTCCACTGATGTAAATCCAATAGTCGTCTGTAACTTACCAGAATGATTCTTCTTTGAAAGTTTCTTGAGGAAAATCGTTTTGTCGAGGTAATCGAATTTAAATGCATCAAGACAAATAATGACAGTTTTTTCATCAACCATAGCTATAATTTGGGGTGCTATTTATAGATTAGCCTCATTGAAGTGAAAAGTTGCTATTAACTAATAGTGAAACCGTTTATTTCCATTCTCTATAAGTTCCTTTTGAATTCTGCGTGCGGTGGGGGATTTGATTTGATCGAATTTTGTTATATGGCGTTGAGCGTTCCTCCATACTTCACTCACAGGTTTGCCTTTTGCCTTGCTATAGTAACCAATTGATTGCTCTGTTAACACCCATAAATTATCTGCTTCTACCAGCCGTTGAGCAAGTTGATTGGTTATTGGTAATCCTAAATATTGGTTATCATGAACCATGATAATTTCTTGCACTTGTTGGATCAGCTCGGTTCCGAATCCGACTTGAGTTAATACTTCCTGGGCGATATTAGCTCCTTCTTTCATATGTTTTATACGATCTTCAGGTGTTCTTTTTTCAGGTTCCTTAACCCGGGACCAACCAACATCATGCAAAATTGCCGCCGGAATCAATACCTCTGCTTTTTCATCTAACTGCTCTTCCTCTATTATCTTCTGCATCAAGTCCACCACCACTCCTGTGTGAAGTAAATCCTCGGGACGACACCGTTTCAAATACGGCACCGCCAAATCCCAAATCTGCCCATAAGTAGGAATCTCTCTCCAATGCTCCATAATTTATCTCTATCTCTTTACAATTTTAACATCAGAACCAGACAAATTTTCCAAAAACAACGTTTCTCCCAATCGAAATATCTTCACATGCTCAGGGGCCAGTTTGTCATCCCACTTCCCTTCGTCGCTGAAATAAATCCGGTTCCGGGCCGAGCCCAAAGTCAGGGGTTCATCTTCACCCAACAACTTCCTGGCCCTGGATGTCGGCTTTTTCGGATCATAAAATTTAGGATCGTAGACGTATAAAGCTTTAGTCAATGAGTCATTTTTGTCCTTGAAATTATACCAAGGGGACAGATATTCTATGACAACCTTATTGTTCTTCGATCCCAGAAACAGCTCGATTTTGCCTTTTCCTAACTTAATTTCGATCGACTCTTTGGGAGCCAACTTAATGATTTTGTTTTTACCTGCCATGATAAATATTTAAACAGCCAGTAATTTTGGGAGATTAAAAACCACTTTTCCCAAGACATGATAATTACATAGGGCATTAGAGTAAAACGCATTCGCCAGTGGAAAACTCTCATTTCCTTTCTTAATCCGCTTTCTGACTGCGTCAGCTTTTTTGCCAAACCAGATTTTACCGAAATCGTAATCCGCTTCTCTCACATTACCTAAGGGAATGCCGCCAATACAACTGGGCCACACCTCACCCCAAGAACTAATTTCTGCAGAAGCCCATCCCGCATAATCCTGTAACCCGGGCTTTTTCTCTGAACGCCATCTCTTGACAAATTCATAATATTCTAACCGGAAAGATTCCGTAATCGCTGCCAATCCGTGATATCTTCTTCTCTTAATCTTGTTAATCAGATAATTGATTGCCCGGCGGTAATCATCTGCTTCCGGGGTAATATCCAACCCCACAGTGTCTAATTCCACCCTTTCTTCCGCGATCTCGGAGATAAACTGATCCGGTTCCAGTTTCAGAGCATAATCAACGGTTTCTTCTATCCTGTCCACGTTGAACTTAGATACCACAGTGTGGATGCCCACGGTTAAGTTGGGGTACTTTTTCTTAAGCTTCTTTAACCGTTTTAAATTCTCTAATATTTTGGGAAAATTTCCGGGTACACCTCTGACCTCATCGTGTTTGGTCCCTACGCCGTCCATTGATAAATTAATCACCAGATTGGTGTCAGGACAATTTTTCAATATTTTTTCCACATCCTTGGCGATTTTCACACCCATCAGACTATTGGTGGGAATATTAATCACTCCGGGGGAACAATGCTTATTGACCAAGATGGCCAAATCAGCTATATGATCCTGCAAAAACGGTTCTCCTCCTGAAATCGTGAACCAATAGGGCATTTTGCCTATCGAAGCCAGAGTTTTGTCCCATTCCTCCAGCGTCAGATCATTGCGAATCTGCTTCCAGATATTGCACGTCTTGCACCGCGAATTACATTTAGTGGAAATTAAAATCGTGAAATTAATCGGCATCACTTTCGGCCATCCCAGCTCCCGGTAACTTTTGATTAATAATGTTTTGGGTAAAATATCAATCATAAAAAGTATTTAAATCATTAAGTCAGCTTCTTTGTACTTTTGGCTATTTTCCAAACCGTATGATTTCTAATTTTAAATTTATAATCCAAGAATCCGGTTAATCGGCCAATAGATTCCAAAGCCAAAACAGCGAATAACTTAGGCCAGTTCTTAGTATTCCAATCAAAATTCGCCAACAGTGCTCCGATGATTCTGGCATTGCTGTAAGTAATCACCGTATACCCATATCTCTTTCTTAGCTGAGAATGACCGGCGTAGATCCTTCTTCTTTGTCTGAGAAAATCCCGTATCGATTCCGGTCCTTTATTATAAATCACTGCTTCCGGACAGTACACCACTTTATATCCCTGAAAATGAATCAAAGGTTCAATGCTGGCTTCATCAACCGGACTGGAGATTGGTATTCGAGTAAATGTTTTTTTAAACGCCACCAGCTCTCCCACTTTGGGCCGTTCCGGAAACTGTAAATTAATCTTATGATGCAAGTTCCACTGCAAATGTACCGCGTAACCGACTAAAGTTTTATCCGAATTTATAGGTAGAATTCTAGGAGCGGTCAGGCCTACTCCTCTTTTTCTTAACTTGGTAAGTAAATGATGCAAACACTTTTTATCAGGAATCACATCCGCGCTGGTTAATACTAAATATTTACTCCGGCTCTTTTTAATGAATATATTGACTGCGCTGGATTTGCCTCTTCTGGTCTTTTCTGCAATCAATTTAATCCTGGGATCCTGATTAGCAAATTCTTTAACGATGTCATTAGTCTTGTCCGTGGATCCGGAAGAGATCACGATCAGTTCCTGCATCACCTGGTTGTCATCCAAACGCTGATTCAGTAACTCTGTTATCAGTCTGCCAATATTTTCTTCTTCGTTATAAGCACAAATACCAACAGAGAAAGCCACCTTAGCCATAATTAAAATTTAACCTCTGATAAATAAAATACGACCATAACGTTGAAAGCTAAAATTATGATTATTCAAAAATCTAGACAACCTATTTATGTTTCTTGTTTTGTCCAAATTATGGTATTCAAGAATTATCAAATCAAAGCTCTTTAAAATCTTTACAAACTTATTAGTGAAAAAATCATGCTCCCCGCCCTCTATATCAATCTTTAAAAGATTCCCTTGGGTACCCAGAAATTTTTTTAAATCACCAAAATAAAAATTATCCACCAAGACAAACGAGTCATCCACAATCTCACTAGAAAAATTTGCTGAGTCGCGACCTTGATAGAGTTTGATCTTTTTATGTTTAGATGATGATACAGCGCTATTGAACACCTGGACATTATTTTGTAGGCCGTTTATTTTAAGATTCTGTTTTAACCTCATGCAATTTTCCGAATCAGGTTCAAACACCACCCCTTTTGCTTTGGGGAAGTTATCCAGGATATTAAGGACCGTCGTGCCTATATGCCCACCGATATCTACAAAATTCAATATGTCTATGTCCGTTCGTCTAATCTGATACTGATCTAAAACCAAGTCCTCGGTCACTATCCATCTGTCTACAGAATTAGGCCGCACAACAATCCGACATTTGTCAAATTTCAACTCGTAGTCCCTGCCTATCAAGTTAAAATAATCCCCAAAGTACACCGGCCAATTCTTAACTTTTCTAATCACTTTAAAAATGATGGTTATCAAAACAATAAATCGGTTCATTAAAAATGGTGCAAATATTTCGGTTAAACTAATGAAAGTTAACCACGAAAGAAATCCAATCTAAAATCTCGGTGAATAGATTTCCACCACCGGATTATGATAAACATTTACCGTAGATGAAAGTTCCAAGCTGTAGGGACTGAAAAAACTACCCTCTATAATGGGGGGATCAAAACGCTTTACCAGTTGAAATTGTTTTTTAATTTGTTGATAAGCTCGCCAGTTATTACCCATCTGTTCAACAGTTTGATAATTTTCCCATCCGCGGTAATCCACACTTGACATCATAAATAATGCCTCTGGAACTTGGCTTAATTCTCCGTACTTTTCTATGGGGAAGAAATTCACCACTTTGCGATAACCGTAATGTTGCAATATTTGTCCGATAATATTCGCCTCTCCTGAAGTAACAATTATCTGGTTTTCCCCGTAGTTTTCCATGATCCAATCTCTAGCTATTATCCTGGTATCAGGTAATCCGATTTGATAATCAAAGATCATGCTTCGTAATAAGGGAAAGGCAAAGATCAATCCCAACAGGAAGCCCATGATTAGCTTGTGGTAGCTTACTTTGCCTGATAGCCAATGCCAGATTTGGACTAAACCATAACCGGCAACCACCGCAACCAGAGGAGTAAGAGGTATAAAGTGGCGGCTAAATTTCACTGACCTGACCATCAACGCCACGAAGTAGACAAAGATCGCCAAAAGTATCCCCAGATAACTCCACCTTTCATCTTTAATAAACCTTTTTATCTTTAATAAACACCCTAGGTAACTTACCCCAAATACTCCGAAAAGAGTCACAAACAAGCCTGTGTAACTCAAATAGTTGAACCACCAAACATAGTTGGGAACCCCGTTGCTGGTATCCCCCCCGACCCAGTTAAAACTCTCTTTGGTAAAAAAGTTAAAGTATTGTCGTAAATAAATCATAAATTCGCCTTTGAAAATCATGTCAGGGTGGGCGACTATCCATCCGCTTATACTTAGTAGTCCTAACTTGAATAAATCTTCTAATTTTCTGGCATAGGAGGTTTTGTTTTTGAACCACCAGTCAACTCCGATAGGAATCAAATATACCCAGGCTGTTTCACGCATAGCAGCCACCATTCCCATCAGAAACGTCCATAAGTACATTTTTTTCGGTCGAAGTAAATAGGCGACTAATAGAAGCAATCCGAAGAATTGAATATAGGTATCTTGTCGGAAATAGTGAGCAGTTCTGACATCCACGAAAGTTAATGTTAAAAACATTGCCGCCAGTAATCCAATTTCCCGACCTCTTAATAAGGCAGAACTGGAAGAAGTCAGTTTGTTTTTTGAAAATAATTTCATACTAACCAAATAAACCAACCACACACTTCCGGTTGACAACAAGGCGCTAATCAACCGCGCCCACCACATGAAGTTAGCAGTAGTCAATTCTTTCTCACCGCTATATGGAAAGAGAAATTTAACCAGTGCCAAGACTTGATAAAAAATCCATCCCCACAAATGAAAAATCGTCACTCCGGGTCCCGGCCTCAGCTCGGGTTGAAAGAAGTATTTTGCTTTTCCCAGAGCAAAAGTCTCGTCCGTGTGCGGAAAAAAATCCGGCAAACCAAAATTTATCCCCCACACTCTCAACCAAAATGCGACCAGAAGAATTGCCACCAGGTACTTGTTCTTTGTTAAAAAGGCTTTTAGCTTTGTCGCCTGGTCAGTAATTGATCCTGAATCCATAAAATAATCGGTAGAAGTAAAAGTATGTGAACGAGTGGGCGCCGTGGGTAAATTGGTCAATTAACAAATGTGCCAATAAACTAACCCCCGCTATTACTAACCAGCGATGATCAAACAATCTCGCTCTTTTTTCCCTTGGGGACATCCTTTTATTGATTATTATATACGATAAAATTAATATTAGACTCCATTCCCACCCATGTAACGGCACGTAATTCCTTTTATTAACATCAAAATAGTCTGCTGACAAAAACTGCCTTAAACTAAACAATTTGTGGTTCTCTGTCAGATATACCCCATAATCGACTAAATGATCAACATCTACAAAAAAGCCGGCCAGCAAACTGACAAACACCGCCACATACCTATTCACTTTCAATTTTACCCCAAGAACCAGTCCAATCAAAGTGCTCACACTGAAATGAAATAGCTCGTGAAAAAAGAGATGTAGTAAAGACATCGGTTTGAGGTTGAGTCAAACAATACACTTAACTATAATAAATCGCAGATGAACAATCAATCAAAGTACCAAGTAATGAAAATTCGCCATCTAACCGATTCTACCTTTGTCTTACGGTTAGAGCGCCACGATTTTCAATTCGTTCCTGGGCAATGTGTGAATATCGGATTGCCTGAAGAAGCCGTCAACCGAGAATACTCAACCTATTCGGGCATCAATGAAGTTCATCTGGAATTTTTGATCAAAGCCGTCAAAAACGGTTTAGTATCTTCCAAACTCCAGCAACTCCAACCCGGGGGTCAGGTGACTTTGGACGGCGCCTATGGTTTGTTTACTTTGAGGGATCCGGAAAATCCTCAACTCAAATATACCTTCATCGCCACCGGTACCGGCATTGCTCCGTTTCATGCCTTTGTCAAATCTTATCCGAACCTAAACTATCAAGTCATCCACGGCATCCGGTTTAAAAACGAACAATATGACCGTCAAGACTACGCCGAAGGCTGCTATTTCGCTTGTGTTTCCAGAGAAAATGGGGGAGAGTTCCATGGTCGGGTTACTGATTATCTTAAACAACAAACCCTTGATCCGCAAAGAATCTACTACCTCTGCGGCAATAATGACATGATCAACGATGTCTATGACCTGCTCCGTGAAGCAGGAGTAGGAGGCAGCAATATCTTTACGGAAGTCTTCTTCTAGAAATTAACATTACCTGCCAATCATTATTAATAGATCAGCTTGGTTGTGGTTGAAATTACAGTTTTTAGGCTCTATCTTGTCTTATGCTATACTGGTTAAGTTATTATGAAGATCGCCATTTCTTACCCTCCCATTGTTAATGAACTGGGCCAAAAAGCCATGGTGTCCCAGAACCGCAACGTGCAATTTTTTAAGGTCCCTACTTATTTGCTTCCGGTGATCCATGCCCAGGCAGCCACCTGGCTTAGGAATATGGGTTATGAAATCCACTGGGATGACGGCAATGCTCAGCTGAAAACGTTTGACCAGTGGTTCAAAGACCTGGTCAAATGGAAACCAGACGTGGTAGTTTTCGAAAGCACTACTCCAGTAATGAAATTTTACTGGCGGGTGACTGACCAGCTTAAAGAAAAACTTCCTGACACCATCTTTATCATGACCGGCTACCATTCCATGCGCCGGCCTGAAGAAACTCTGCTCCAGTCCAAAACTGACATCGTGCTTAAAAGTAACCACATCGATTTCGCCTTGGTCAAACTCATTCCTTATATTGAAAAACACAAAAACTGGCGCAAAACATGCGATATCGAGGGCCTGACCATCAGAGTTAATTCCAGAAAAATTAGGGACACAGGCGCTTTCCGTCAGGTCCAACCACTGAATAAATCACCCCTGGTGGATCGGGATCTGGTGCAATGGAAAAATTACGCTTACGAAAACGGCAACTTTTTACAGACACCAGGCACTTACGCCACCAGCGTGATCCGCGACTGCATGTTTGGTAAGTGCACTTTCTGCCGTTACAACGGTCCCGAACTCACTTTTTCCAAGATTTCTGTAGAAAGAAGTCTGGATGAATACCAGGAACTAATTGAGAAATACCATGTCAAAGAAATTTTTGACGACTCCGGGGTTTGGTATCGGGGTGACGATGCTAAAAAGTTTGCCAAAGGCATCATTGATCGGGGACTACACAAAAAAGGCTGCTATTTCGGATTCAATACCCGTTTCGAATATCTGGACGAAGATACCATCAAGTGGCTGGCTAAAGCCAATTTCCGCTTCGTGCTCATTGGCTTAGAAGCGGCCAGCGATGAAACCCTGCGGCGACTCAACAAAGGTTACCAGAATCGCTATACCAAACGCTGTCTCCAGTGGCTGACCAAATACGGTCTGCACCCCCATCTGACCATCATGGTCGGTTACTATTGGGAGACCCAGAAAATGCTTGACGAAACCGTTGATTATGTCAGAGACCTGATGTTTTCCGGACTAGCCAGAACCCTGCAGGTCACCCTCTGTACTCCTTTGGACTACACTCCCTACCATCAGGAAGTCATTGACAAGGGTTTATTGCTCACCGACGATTATGATGACTTTGACATGAGCAAACTGATTGTCAAAACCCCGATTCCTCACGAACGCTATTACGAAGCCATCAGAAAAATGTACGGCGTGGCCTTTTCTCCCCAGTTCCTGGCCCGCCAAATGATGTTCCTGACTAGCGGTCGCAAACGCGACTGGCAATTCCTGTTTACCTATGGTTGGCGCGCCTTCCGTCGGGTCAGACAACACATCTTCAACCTTACCGTGAGCAGCGAAAAAAGATCTTCCCCCTCCTCTCAACTCGCCACTACTTGAAGCGTAAAAATCACTTAACTGTCGGATCCAAATATTGACCTCCGGAAACTGTCAGAGTCTCTCCTGTGATGAACCTGGCCCAATAGTCACTGCACAAAAACACAGCAGCTCTGCCAATATCCCTGGGAATCCCGTCCCTTCCTCCCAAGGGAACTTGGGGCACCACCTTTGCCTGCAAGGGATCTTCGGTCCGGTTTCTAATGTGAATTCCACCTGGTGCCACACCTACTACCCTGATATTGTGAGGAGCCAACTCCGCCGCCATCTCCTTAATCAACATTTTCAGGGCGGCTTTGCTGGTTGAGTAAGAAGGACGATGCTCAATCACGTCTTGATGAACAGACGTGGTGAACAGAATTACTCCGGACCGCTTATGATCAATCCATTCTCTAGCCACTGCTTGAGACAAAAAGGCATGGGCACGCAGGTTGGTATCTTGTACCTCGTCCCAAGCTTCCGGGGTCAGGGATAAAAAAGCTTCTGTAGAATTCACTCCTGCGTTGTTTACCAAAATATCTACTCCCTGGGGATAATGGCTTTTGATATTAGCTAATTTTTCTTCTATCTTGTCAATCTGGCGGATATCCCAATGTTCAAATTGGTGTCCTTGACTAATCTTTCTGACTTCAGCCAATACTTCTTCTCCTTTCTGTTTATCCTTGTCTATGATCACCACTTGGGCTCCTTCACGGGCAAACTCCATGGCAATGCCCCAGCCAATTCCTCCTCCTCCAGTGATAATTGCTACTTGATCACCTAAAAAGACTCTGCTCTTCATACAAAAGGTTTTAAGTTACTTTCTACCTCAATTGTTACATATTCTAATATATCCCGCCAATCTTTCTCTACCAATTTAGAACAATCCTCAAAAACTTCCACGCACTTTTCCACATCAACATCATCTCGATCTCGTAAGCCCTTAGCCCAAGACTGCCAAATTTCAGCTAATCCCTTCACACTAGAAAGCCGCTCAACAGTAACTACGTCAAGCAACTCATGAACCACCTTCTCTACGTCTTTTACAGATTTTTCAAAACACTCAGCCAATAACTCAGATACTTGGTCTATTCCCATACTGGGGACCAGCAACTTTAATTGGTTTACAAATTGGGTTTCATTTCTCAAAATCTGTGCATCCACACCCCACCAGAGAAAGTTATGGAACCTGCCGTTTAATACTTGCTCATTGCCTTTTAAATTGGGTGTGGCAACGGCGATCTTTTGCAGCACGACCCGGCGTGAACTTTGGAATTCTTTTTCCAACCAGGGACTTAACCCGTCAGCACCATAATGACTACCATGAGCCAACATCCCCAATCCCAGCCCTCTTCTTTCATGATAATTCTCATCTAAAAAATCAAGAAATTTTTCTCCTCCTTCATGAATCTCATCGTGTTTAAACACTGACTCAGATGAAAAGAGCACCAAATCAGGCAGCCATGAACCCACCAGATGATCTACCCCAAAATTATCAAATACTTTCCGTGCCACAAACGGGTGACCTAAAACATTCATACAGACTCACAATACTTTTTCAACCCTTTCCTTAACAATTCTATTCTCCTTAGCGTCTCAGACTCTGGTCTTTCCTTCCAGACTTCCCCGATTCTTTTAGGAGTAAGTTTCTCAATCGAGATTTGAGCAAAATCCAACACCGACATTTTTTGGCCCTCAGTAATTCCTAATATTTTACATAAGCGTAAATCAATTTCCTTGTTCCATTTTTCTTTTGACTCGAATTCTGGGGGATTATTAACAACCACATCCGTACATCTCCCCTCTCTGAAAAATCTACAAGGATAACATACCGCGTCTCCTTCACGGGTAAATTGAACGATCACTTGAGGATCATCTAAGATGATATTGCCAACTCTATAAAAATCATGTCCATATTCTAAATCCGGGACAAACTTAGCCAAACCCGCTCCGTAAAGCTTGATCATATCCAACAAATGGTGAGGTTTAGTTATTAAAATCTCGTCTTTAATTTCTCTCATCTATTTCGAAATAGTTCTTTAATTATACCTGTCTTCCCGGTCTCCACTGCGTCATCCCAACAAAACCACGCTACTCCAGAGGCGGGAGGCTTAGCCATAGTTTGGAAAGTGGCCTTGATTTCTGCTTCACTGAATTTATCCGGCAAGGCATCAGGTAGGTCCTTGATTTGAATAATGGGAAGAACCGGCTTTCCGGTCAATTCATAAACATACTCAATAAATTCCGGAATATAATTGACGGGTTTGCCAATCAGCCGGTGATACATCATCGGGCTGATCACATCAAAAGTCTGTCCTAACTGTTTAACATTCTGGGCCATTTTCTCGATCACCTGAGGCACTTCTTCCGCCTTGAAAGGCACGGCGAAAAATCCCATCTCAGCCTGATTACCAACTTGAGATTTGATCCACTCAGCTAACTTAATCAACTCCCCAGCTCTGTCTTTTCCTTTACACCAATGACAAGGTAAATGCTCTCCTTCCAGACGATTCCTTCTCATCGTTTCCCAGTGACCGTCAAACCGCAAATGGTCAAACCACAGAGTCTGCGGTTTCCATTCCAAAGCGTGTCTAATCATCTTTTTCAGCCTTAATTTCGATTTCGGGTCCAATGGACAAACTCCGTGTTCAAAGGCACCGAATGACAGACCGATGCTCATTTTCAGAGTCTTCAGTTCCTTTAACCTCTGTTCAGCCATTCCCTCAAACGCCACCATCAGTTCATTTGTTTCTGATTTTTCCAACTCGACTAAGTTATAAAATTTATGCCGGCTTAGTAAAAACAATGCCTTCCTCATAAAAAACACTTTGTATTTTTCATATTAATATTCGGATTAAACAAATCTGCTTCTTTACCTCCTCAGTTGCCTAGTAAACAAAAATCCCTGAATGAATCTCATTCCGTACCACAGATGGGTTACCAGTACCGCCGGGAAAGATACCAAACCTTGAAACCAGCTCGTTGATTTATAAAACACCCAGAGACTGTTTAGCAGCAGTGCCAATAGATAGGCGATAAATAAATAAAACCCCACCTGCCAGATTAATTTAATTAAATAAACAGCCGAACTTCTGAAAATAATTAAATAGATTATTCCCAGTAACATCAGTGACGGTCCCAAATATACCGGTCTTAAGGAAGTTTTGGGTAAAATCCTGGCAAAATAACCCCGGTGTAAGCCAAAATTGCCATTCTGCCTCAAATGTGGTCCCCAGATCGGCCTGCGGTGGTGATATACCAGCACTTTCGGATCATAAAGAATCCTCTTGCCTAATTTATGAGTTAAATCCAAACTCAACTTGGTATCTTCGCCCGGCCAATAATGCGAATCAAAACCTCCGACTCTCAAAAAGTCGGCCTTTCTCACTGAAAAATTCATAGTCTGCGCGTCGTCGATAAACCCCTTCTTTCCCGGTAAAAAACGGTAAGTGTAAGGACCAAAACCTAAAGGAGACGCAGACACCCAACCTGAGGCGGCTTCTTTCCAACTCACTCTGGGTGGAGTAACTCCGGGACCGGCCACACCCACAATCTCACTTCTGGTAAAATGCCTTACCATCCTTTTTAGCCAATCCTTGCTAGGATAAGCATCATCGTCAATAAACGCCAATATTTCCCCTTTGGCCATTTTCGCCCCGGCATCCCTTTTGACTGGCGGAGGCACGTACTTGCCATAGGATTTTCTCCTCATCTTCGGATATCGCAAATTAACTTTATAATCAGTCAGCAAAATAATTTCAAAATTTTCATAACTTTGCTTCTGAATCGCGTCCAGACAAATCTTTAAGTAAGGATTCTCCTTTTTGTAGTCTATTATGATAATTGACACTAAAGGTTGCCAATCATTTATTAACCGATACCTCAACTTCAGCATCTGATCATTCTCCCAGATGTCATCATTGTCATCGTCGTAATAGTGCAATCCGTAAACTCGATACAGAATCGCCAAATAATCGATCATAAAGTTTCTGATCGAAGACAAACCGATATTACTAAACGCATTGAAGTCCAATTCAATTGGAGATTCGTAGATTCGCGAATATCCCAATCGATTGGCTACCGTTAAGATCTCCAAATCAAAGGCCCACCGCTTGACCAACAACCTGGGCAGCACCTGCTCCAACACTTCCCTTCTGAATACTTTCAGACCGGTTTGGGTATCAGTGACATTGATGCCGAAAAAAAGCCGCGTGGCTCTCTGCACCAGAAAACTCAAAATTCTTCTCCTGACTGGATAGTTTACCTTACTGGCTTTATGCCTTTTGCTGCCGATGATTACGTCAGCGTTGTACCACTTTAAGTGTTCCAATGCCAAACCCAGACCGCGGACATTTAAATCGCTTCCGGCGTCAATAAAAGCAATCAACCCGCCTTTGGCTCTGGCCATTCCATAGCGGATGGCATAACCTTTGCCCAGATTCTGGGCGTAAGTGTAAACACTGACTCTGTCATTTTTGGCTTTTTTGGCTTTCTGCGCCGTGCGGTCCTGAGGATAAGCTTTACCGTCTACCACACAGATGATCTCGTAAGATTGATTTAAATTTTGTAAATAGTCATCAATTGACCGCAAGTCTCTTTCAATGGTGGGACAGCGATACGCAGGAACAATCACCGATAACAAATCCGGGTCAGCCTTCATAACCTTAAGTCTTTTCTTAACCATAAGCTATGCAGCAAAGAAGCTATTGAAGCTATTTTATCTTTCTTACTGCCACCTTATAATACCATGATAAACAGGCAAATAAACCACCCTGAATCAATAAATTAATCATCACCACTTGACCAATATTGGCATGCCAAATTCCAATCAATACCGGCTGGATAATAATCGCCAGTAAAAGAATCAGATTAGCTTTTTCTTTGCTAACCGCCATTAAGTAGCTGAGTAACAATCGACTTAAAGCAAATAACCACATACTCAAGGCAAACATCCATAACCATTGACTACCTTCCAGATACTGCACTCCGGACAACAATCTGACCACCAATTCAGGTACAGTCGAAAAAACAGCCACTCCTATGCCTCCGAACAAGATGGCTACCCCTGTCAGTTTCCACAACACTGGTTGGGTTTTTTCTTGGCTGGCAAATCTTTTGGAAACCACGGGCAATAACAATACTGAAAACGGAGTTAACCCGAAATAAATCATCCGTCCCAGGACTGACAGTGCTGAGTAAATCCCTGAGTCATGAGGGGTAAAGAAATATCTCACCAACAAAACATCCACTGAGATCAAAGATAGGTTTCCCGCTGAAAAAATAAAGGAGTAAGTGAAAAAAGTCTTTAATCTAACCTGCAGCTGCTTTAACTTCTTGAGTGGCGGGTAGATGGCAGATTTAAGTCTCCATCCTACTATCGCCAAACTCACCAGTCCCGCCAGCAAAGTCGCTATCACTCCGCCCGTGGCTCCAAATCCTGACTTAATCAATAAAAATGCCAACCCAATTTTTACTATTATTTGCAATCCATTGGCAACTACCAGAAAAATGAATTGTTGAAAAGCCATCAGATAGGAATTCAAAATCGCCCCCAAAAAGGAGGTCACAATATTAATTCCTAAGACTATAAAAGCTAGCTTTTGGGCTTTTAATGGTTCAGCCAATAGGGGAGAGAAAAGCATTACCAGTCCAGCCAAAACCAAAGACGGCAAAAACACTTTTTGTAACAACAAATAGAAAAACTGATTAATCCGCACATTATCTTTCTGACCGTAAAAGTCAGCCACATATTTGGAAACTACTGTGGTGACTGTCCCGGCCGGAATCGTAATCAAATATAAAAATGATAAATAAGACAAAAACTCACCATAAGCGGCCGGAGCCAAAATTCTCATCAGCATCAAATGGAACAAATAATTGCCCACACTGGTCCCGAAACTGCCAAAATAAAAAACCGCCGACTTTTGGGCGTTTTTGGTTGTTAAAAGTTTGAATAATTGCCTCATATGGTACCTAACTAGCCTCCACAGATGAAGGAGTTACACATATTATATTAATCACGAAAAAGAAGCTAGCTTGCTTTTACTGATAACCGTTTGGGTTATTTTTCACCCATCTCCACTGATCTTCAATAATCTGCCGAATGTCGTGCTCAGCTTTCCATTGTAATTCTTGATTGGCTCTGGTCGGATTACAGTATACAACTAAGGGATCGCCCGGCCGGGGATCAACCACCTCATATTTAAGCTGCCTTCCTGAAACCTGCTCGCTTAAGTCAATCAGTCTCTTCACGCTGGTGGGCACTCCTGTGCCTAAATTATAAACAAAGGTGCCGGCGTCCTGATCCAATTTTCTTAAGGCCGCCACATGTGCGGTCGCCAGGTCCATGACATGAATGTAATCTCTTTCCTGGGTGCCGTCTTCAGTCGCAAACTGATTTCCGTAAAGCAGAAACTTTTCTCTTTTGCCAACTAAAGTCTGCATAATCATGGGTAACACGTTGCCACTATAGCTGGGATCTTCGCCCAATTTGCCGGAAGGATGGGCACCTGCGGCGTTAAAATATCTCAGCCTCACACTCCTGATTTGGTGACTGTTCCAAAAATCCTCCAACATCCACTCAATAGCCGCCTTAGTGTGTCCATAAGCGTTTTTGGGCTGAATCGGAGATTGTTCGGTAATCGGTAACTCCTTAGCATCTCCATAAACAGAGGAAGTGCTGGAAAAAACTATTTCGTCAATTTTGAGCTCCTTCATGGTTTTAAGCAGATTTAAAGTCCCCAACACATTATTTTCATAAAACCTACCCGGATCTTTATCTGCTTCTCCCACATCCTTGTAAGCAGCAAAGTGAACGACAGCTTTTATCGGCTTGGATTGATGGGCAGCTTTAATCTTAGCCAATAGTTGCTCGTCGTCCCGGAGATCAGCCTGCAGAAAATCGACCTTCATGAACGTTAACTTTTCCACCCGCTTAGTCGCTTCTAAGTATCCTCTTTCCAGATTATCCAGCACAACCACTTCACATCCGTCTTCAATTAACTGAAGAACAGTGTGACTGCCAATATATCCTGCCCCGCCAGTGACCAGAATTCTTTTATTCTCATTCATAAACTATAGCCGTTAAGGGTATAACCAAATATTAAAAAAATTAATTCCTAAAATTCGATAAAGGAATAATTGTAATAAAACAAAAAAATCGTTGTGCTTACTAACATAACCATAAAATTAACTTTATGCCTTAAAATAAGAATTAATCCCATTGTCGTTATGAGATATAAACCCAGATATATCCAGGGACCATAATAATAGCCTATCCCATAATCGACAATCATTGTCTCGGCCATATCAACCCGATTCTATTATTTTAGTCGGTTGCGCATGATTAAATTCATCTAGGGTTACTAATCCTGCCTTAGCCCCGAACTTTTGAATCACCCCTTCTGCGTTGGCAATGGCTAACTGCAAGCTTTTATCCACTTCACAAC
>CAZYTL010000002.1:0-174247 GCA_964650355.1 uncultured Gammaproteobacteria bacterium
ACCAACTTGTAAAAGATCTCGTCGTTTTATCAATGTGCTAGTCTAGAGCCTTTGTTATTTGGTTAGATTGTTGAATTGTTAGGCACTCTTCTTGGTTTTCTTGGCAGTAGTCTTTTTGGGTTTTGAACTGGATTTAGATGTTTTATTGGTACGAATGGATTTCGACTTGGTGGTTGTCTTGGTGGTGCTTTTCTTAGTGGTGGTTTTTGCTTTAGCGACGGTTTTTTGGGCCGGAGTTTTCTTCTTGGCGGGCTTAGATGTTGGTTGGGGAGATGCTTTGGTCTTAGCAGAGATAGGGGATTTGCGTTTGGTTTGAGCAGAAGAAGGATTGGAAGAAGAGGTCTTTTGGGCTTTGGCTGAGATAGTTCGCTTGGCAGAGGTTTTGGCTGACGAGGGCGCGGTGGTGGCTGAAGGAGCAGTTGCTTTCTCAGCGGCAGTTTTGGTCTCTGTCTTGGTGGGTTCACCAGCCTTCCTGGGTAAGAAGGTCTCAGTTAGTTTACTAAGAGCTTCTTTGGTAAGGACAAGGATTCCCCCGTTAAGAACGCCATAGGCGTGTAATTGATTGGCATATTCCAAGCTAACGGTAGGAAGGTTGCGAAATGCCCGAGTGATGTTTTCTACCCGATGAGGAGTGATGAGAGTGAGTTTAGACTGATCGGCGAGTTTAAGTTTGAAAAGTGCCTGAGCAGCATTTTTGGTCTTAGGACTCAATTTTTCCAAGCCGTCGACGATCATCAGTTCTTCTGCCTGAAATTTGCTGGTTAAAGCTGAAGCCAAAGCTGCCCGGCGCATTTTTTGAGGCATGGTGAGGTGATAATTTTGCCTTCCTCTGGGGCCATGAGCTTTTGCTCCGCCTACGAATAAGGGAGCCGACTGAGCTCCATGTCGAGCCCTGCCGGTGCCTTTTTGTCTGTACCATTTGCGGGTAGTGCGAACAACTTCTCCCCGTGTTTTGCTTTTGGCCGTAGCTTTTCTTTGGTTGGCCAGGTAAACGCGCACAGCCTGAGCCATGAGTTGGGAATTGATTTTGGCTGCAAACAGGGCCTCTGGTAATTCGGCTTGGCCAGATTTGCTACCATCTGGTGTATAAACGGTGGTTTTGATCATAGATAAATAATCAGTTCAGATAATTAGCCTTTCTTACTCTCTGCTCCATTATTAGCAGATTCACTCTCTTCTGAGTTAGAGACTGGTTCATCTTGAGAGTGATCTTCAGAAGAGGACGGTTCTGGTTTGTTTTTGGCTTCAGATGTTTCTTTGTCCTCTGCTTTCTCTTCTTTTTCTTGGTGTAATCCCGTATATTTGTCGTTGTGGCCGGTTTTGGTAATCACTAATAATCCTTTGTTGGCTCCTGGCACTGGGCCGGATACTAATAAGGTGTGAGTTTCCGGATCAATATCCAAAACGGTTAAGCCTGCGACGGTGACTTGATCACCACCCATGCGGCCAGCCATTTTTTTGCCTTTGACTACCCGACCAGGAGTAGTACCGGCGCCAATGGAACCTGGTGCCCGTTTGCGATCGGATTGTCCATGGGTCCTGGGGCCCCCTCCGAATTTCCAGCGTTTCATGACACCAGCAAAGCCCTTGCCTTTGGAAATACCCATGACTCTGACTACATCTCCTGGCTGGAACACATCACTGACAGTGAAAGATTGTCCAGGTTCCAGTCCGGCAAGGTCATCCGGTTTGACTTCCCGTAAATATTTAACGGCATCAGAAATGCCGGCCTTTTTAAGATGGCCGGCAATAGGTTGGTTAACTCTTTTACGGCTGTTAAAACTAATTTGGACGGCTTGGTAACCGTCCTTGTCTTTAGTTTTAACCTGAGCGATGGTGCATGGTCCGGCCTGAATAGCAGTAGCTGCCCAGCGTTTGCCTTTTGGGTCAAACATTTGGGTCATATGAAGTTTAGTGCCGAGAAGGGAATTGAGCATGGTTTCGATTTAGGAATAGTGAATGATGGTAAATTTATAGCCAATAAAAAAAGAGCCATGAGGCTCTATATTTCTACTTCACCTGGATGACGGTTAATCATCTAAGGCAGCGGAAAAATCTTGATGATAGAGATGGCCTCGTCAGAATAGTACAGTTCACAATTTGAATCATGAGATGTTTAACATCCACACCAGTGATTTTACTATAGCGTAAGCACAAAAGCAAACGCTTACTTGTCGGGGATGCCGGACTCGAACCGGCGACCTCCTCGTCCCAAACGAGGCGCGCTAGCCAACTGCGCTAATCCCCGATGTGTGTAATTATTAATAGTCAGCGTTTTTTCTCCTAGACACTGATACGCTAACCCCAGCCAAAGGCTGGTCGGCCTCTGGCCGAAACTGCGCTAATCCCCGGTGCCGAGAAGAGGATTTGAACCTCCACGCCCTTGCGGGCACTACGCCCTGAACGTAGCGCGTCTACCAATTCCGCCATCTCGGCATTGATTTCGCATTTGACGGTTGATTGTGAACAATTGACAGTCAAATCTGAAACAAAGTCAAATTACTCAATGGAGCGGATAAAACCGTAGACTGTCACAGGTCAAATGCAGCTATGTTCTGTGCCGAGGGCGGGGCTCGAACCCGCACGGCCTATTCGGCCACAAGATTTTAAGTCTTGCGTGTCTACCAATTCCACCACCCCGGCGTTTTCTAAACTTTCCTGTATTGTATCAAAAAGTTGAGACTTTGTAGCCAATGAATCGGTGATCTGTGTTAATATTCTATCTGCACTGATGGCAATTGTAGTGCAGATCTGAAGTCGTGATATTTCCTATTAGCAGAAAGTTCCCCTTGTTTCTTCCTGATTGAATTGGTACATTGTGCCTATATGAAAAAGCGCCAGGTAGTTAAAGGTACTGGTGAGTTGGAACCTTTTTCCGAATATAAACTGTCTCACACCCTTAATCAGGCGGGGGTGGACAAAGACCTGGAAAAGCAGTGGTTAAAGCAACTGGCAAAAGAGATCAAAGACCAAATTTCTACAGAAGAAATTCATAGGCAAACTTTTGAGTTTCTGAGACAAACAGACCCAGCCAGCGCTGCCCGCTACAATTTAAGGCAGGCTGTAATGCATTTGGGACCGACCGGATACCCTTTTGAGCAATATGTAGCCCGGCTGCTGCGAGCTCAGGGTTATGAAGCTGAAACTAATCAGTTTGTGCATGGAGCTTGCGCTACTTATGAGGCAGATATTGTGGCCAGAAATGACGGAGTCCGTTATTTAATTGAGTGCAAATATCATAATGCCAGAGGTACCAGATCAGATATCAAGACGGCCCTTTATATATGGGCTAGATTTGAAGACGTGAGTGAGGCATGGGAAAAGAACAAACAAGTGGATGAGAAGTTTCACGAGGCCTGGTTGGTAACTAATACCAAAGTGACAACTGAGGCTGAAGATTATGCCAAATGCCGGGGTTTGGTGGTGGTCAGTTGGTATCGACCATACAGGAATAGTCTGAAAGATATGATCGTGAATACGGGTTTATGGCCGATTACTTGTTTATCCAGCTTGACAGATGAGGATAAAAAAACTTTGGTGCAAAATAATTTGGTGTTGTGTAGTGATCTAATTCAGGCTAATAAACGAACACTGAAGAGGTTAAGAATCGAAAACATTATTGATGCACAAACAGAAGCTAAATTTATTTGTGAGGTAGAGAATGTGGAGATAGAAGCAGATAATGGTAGATGACTACATGGGTGATGGCGGAATTTAACTCGCGAATGGTGGTCTTTGGTTAAAGAACCAGGGTGATGAATAAGTAGAAGATGTAGGAGAAAAGCAGAGTAATGCCCATGAATTTGGACACGTGACGGCCCTTCCAGTATTTAATGATAAAAAAGAAGATCAGAGTGGTGGCTGCTAAGATACCGGATTCAAAACCCAACTTAATGTTATAAGGCAAATTGAAAGTCATTAATCCGCCGATGAAGACTAGATTATAAATATTGCTGCCTAAGATATTACCCATGGCAATTTTTTCTTCATGTTCTGCCTGGGCAATAATTGTGGAAACTAATTCTGGCAAAGAGGTGGCTAAGGCGGCCAGAGTCAGGCCTAACACAGTGGTAGTCAAACCTAAGGTTTCGGAGAGAAATTCCACAGTGATCACCAACAAAGTGCCACTGACGATCAAAATAGCTAAGGCCACTAAAGTTTTGGCCACTAATTGCCAAGTAGGGATATGGTGTTGGGGAAATTGGAGAATAAATTTATGGTCTTCATGTTTCCTGCCCCGAACAGCCATCACGTATTCCCAAATAATGGAGCCAACAGCTACCCCAATCAGCAGACTACCAATGGTAGTCACAGGTACTGGCAACCAGTAAAGCAGAATAAACAGTCCTGTAACAAAGAGTAATAACCAGGCATTTTTTTGGGTTTTGGAGGTACCGACGCGGAAGTTGTTAACCAGTATAGCCATACCCAGAATTAAGGTGATGTTAGTAATGTTACTACCGACTAACCCACCCACTGCCAGACCGGGATCAGATCTCATTAACGCCACACTTGATACTGTTAGTTCCGGTAGAGAAGTACCCAGAGACATTAATACCAGGGCAATAAACAACTTGGATAGTTTCAAACGATAGGCCAGTTCTTTGGTCTGGTTAATCAGCAGATCAGAGGAAAATACTAATAATGCTCCGCTGAAAATGAGCATAAGAGAGGCAGCAATCATAAATCCAGTGTAACAAGATCTAGAGCTAATATGAAGGAGTGTTCAGAAAGTATGACGTCTTAGTTAAAAGTCACTACAACCACTTTTTATATCTTGTCTTTCTGATATCTTTAGACTTATCGATTAGTTCATATTTGAGATCAATATATGGTTTAATATCGCTCTTAGGAATTTGGTTGATACCTAGAAATTTACCTAAAAGGTCATACTCCATGAGATAACATCTTTGATCATCAAACAACCAAAAGTCTTTGAGGATGGCAACTTGAATGTCAAATCGGGGGATTTTCTTTGAACTTATAACTCGAATGTCTTCTCCAGCTAGGATATTGAGACTGTAACCCCAGGCAATTTCAAACTTTAAGTAACTCGTTAATGGCTCTTCAACTAGTCTGACTCGAGAAAATTTAATCCCCTTTTTAGCAGCATTCCTAACCATAACCCTCCATTGCTTGTTTATATCTTTAGGTGGTTTATTTTCTCCGGCCAGAAAGCGTTTGAAGTACTTTGTTTCGTAAGTGACATTGTAGACCTGCAGTGTTTCTAATCGAAATGCTGATTTTTGTATTAAAGTAAACAAATTTCCAAAATTTTTAAGGGAGATTTTCCGGAGCTTTTTATAAACATTTTGTGCTTGTGACATGTCTAGATTATAAATTTTCCACTTTTATAAATAACTTTTTCCGATCCGTCTTGAAGTACTGCCGTGACGGTGCGGTCGGTGGTGGACATGATATCGGTATGAGTAGCGCAGTCATTAAACCCTAATTGTTTCATCTGGGTTTTATTTAATTTGCTCGGATCACCCGTGTAAACGTTTTTGTAAGACAATCCTAGAGCCAGATGAGTATTACCTAGTGGACCGCCGATGTTTTCATCATATAAAGTGTGGGCCATGAATTTGGTGATTCGGGACATGCGGCCGTCGGTTAAGGAGAACTCTCCGATCATATCTCCGTTTTTGACTATAACCAGTTCCCGGAGGAGCTTTTCTCCTTGGTCGGCAGTGGCCTTGACCACCCGGCCGTTTTTGAACCATAACCGGATTCCCCTAACCAGATTGCCCTGGGTGTATAAAGGTTGACTGAAGCTGATGGTGCCTTCGGTATATCGGCAATCCGGAGAGATATAAATTTCGAAACTGGGGATATTTCGTCCTGATCCCCCAACCCATTTGCGTTTTTTGCCTAAGGTGATCCACAGATCAGTGTCTTTGGCCTCAAGGTGAAGTTTATTGATAGGCAGTTGGTTTAAGGCTTTTTGAATCCGCTTATTTTCCAAAGATACTTTTTTCCATTGCTGGATAGGATCGGGAAAATCTAAGAAACAAGCCTGAATGATCTGTTGCCAATATGCTTGTTCGCTCAAATTGGCTTCTTTGGCCAGGCCGGGAGTGCCGAACAGAGCCAGAGTCCAGGTGAACTTTCCGGCATATTCTTTTTCACCGCGGTAATCCATCCAGGGTTTGACGGTGAGTTCCCGTTGCATTAATTTCTTGGTGTTGGTTTTAGAAAAAAGATGAGGATCGGCTGCGGACAAAATCTCTACCTGATGATCAATCTGGTCTGTTAATCCTTTGTAGTACTTTTTTGGGGAAAAATTGATTTGTTGGTCACTGGCCAGATCGAAAAACCAAGGAGTGGCGTTGTTTCTGCGGTTGGTGCCTTCAGGCACATAATAGGTAAGATAGTGGCCTCCGGCTTCCAAAACGGCCCGTTGCAGAGGTTCGAGCATAGGCCGGGCTGATTCCCGGACCCAAAGTAAAACTACGTCGTTTTTTTTGATGCCCTTGCCACTATTTAAGGCGAACTTAATCAGCACGTCGGCGTATTTTTTGAGGACAGTGGTGGACGGCGTGTACATGAGGTAAATTTTTAACTGTTTTGGCTGAGATGGGGATATTTTACAACATTAGGACTTTTTCTGTTGGATGATTTTCTGATAGATTTTTTCATACCCGGTAATCATTTGATTGAGATTAAAGTTTTTTTCTATAAAATATCGACAATCTTGTCTCTTAATAGAATCGACTTTTTTAACTGCTTTAATCATCTGTTGAGTATTGTTCACTACAAATCCGGTTTTGCCGTGCTGAATTACTTCCTGGGCGGCGCCGCGGTTAAAGGCAATCACCGGAGTGCCGCAGGCTTGAGATTCAATCATGGCTAAACCAAAGGCCTCAAAATATTGATGAGGGTGGAGTAAGGTCAACGCGTTTTTAAGCAAGGGGGTTTTTCTTCTAAAGTTGATTTCTCCGAGATATTTAATTTGCTGACCGTCAATTTGGGGAAAGATTTTTTGCTGCAAATATGACTCATCTGCCGGACTAGTTTTGCCAGCTAAGATGAGTTTGATTTTAAGCGTTTTAGCTGTTTTGATGGCCAAGTCTGGACCTTTTTGTGGAGATAGTCGAGCTAAAAACAATAAATATTTTTGTGGTTTTGAATTATACGGGAAACGGCTGAGATCTAATCCGTTGTGAACTATACCTTGGAAATTCAGGAATTTGAACTCTTTGGCTATAGCATGGGAAATAGCGATAAAATTTTGGTGTTTATATCTTTTGAGAAGTTGGAGTTCCTGAGTGAAGAATTCTCCATATTCTATGGTATGAACCACAGGAGTCGACACTAAACTAGAGAACAGAAGTCCCTTGTGTTCTACATGGCAATCCATGATGTCAAACTGATCTGCCATCTGAAACGCCCGGCTCAGATGATGATATTCGGTGAGTTCTGAATAGGGATGAGCGGATGAGTAGGGTTTAGGAGTAATACTAATCAGGCGGGCAGAAGTTCGGGAGTTTCCGGTGGCAAATAAAGTGACTTGGTGTCCACGTTTAATCAATCCTTCAGCTAAGTTACCAACCAGTACGCCAGTACCCCCGGTTGAGTAAGGATCGGTCGGTTCCCAAAGTTTGGAAATAAGCGCAATTTTCATACTCTGAGTTTATCCGCATTTTCATCTGTGATCAGCCTGCTCAGCTGGTGGATTTTTGATTTATCTTAACATATAATAGTGCGGCAGTCTTGGCATACTCCGTTCGCCGTAACTGATTGCATATTTGAGATATTGACTAAAACAGATATAATAGGGGCCAGGAAATCAATTATTTAATGAAAAGAGGGCGATACAAACGAGCTGAACAAAAAATAAAGCATCGGATTAATCAACAAATAAGAGCTCCTGAGGTGCGACTGATAGGCCAAGATGGTAAACAGATCGGTCTGATGTCTGTGGCTGAGGCTTTGGCTAAGGCTAGAGAGGCCAATCTTGACTTGGTTGAGATTGCTCCTAAAGCCAAGCCTCCGGTAGTGAAGGTAATTGACTATAAGAAATTTCAATATTTGGAGTCTAAAAAGCTCAGCCAGCAAAAGAAATCAGCCAAGAAGGGAGACTTGAAGGAAATCAGGCTCAGACCTTTTATGGCTGACGGAGATTATCAAGTGAAATTAAAACGAATTAAAGAGTTTTTGAATGACGGGAATCAGGTGCGAGTTTCTGTGTATTTCAAAGGCAGAGAGCTCGCTCATAAATCCAAAGGGTATGAATTAGTTAGTCGGGCGTTAGCCGACTTAGGCGAAATTGCCAAGTTAGATCAACCCGCCAAGTTTGCAGGGAGAAATGTGATTGCCAATTTTTCTCCGAGTAAGAAATAGACAGAGGGAAAAACTGCCAGAGGAGTGCGGGGTTTTTCTTTACACAGACGGAATTTGGATGACTACGAATGTTAAGTCAACTTGCTATGGATTTGTGGGTAGTTTGTATATTATAATTGCAACCGTGGCTAAATATTAGCCGTTTCTATTTGTTTTATAATCTGTTGTTTTATGAAGAAACTTAAAGTCCGTAAAGCTATTGCTAAAAGGTTTAAAATTACTTCCACAGGAAAGGTGATTTCCCGGAGGGCTTTTCATAGCCATTTAAAGTTGAATAAATCCAAAAGCAGATTAAGAAGGATGAAAGTTCCTAATGAAATTACCGGTAGGATGGCGACAAAGATCAAGAAAGCATTAGGAGCTTAGTTAAAGACTAGATATGAGAGTAAAAAGTCAATCAGCTAAAAAGCACCGTAAGGTCCTCAAGATGGCCAAGGGCTACCGGATGTCCAGGAGCAAGCACTTCCGTACCGCCCAGGAGGCAGTATTGCACGCCGGTCAGCATGCCTATATTGGAAGAAAGCTAAGGAAGAGAGACAAGAGAAGAGAATGGATTACCCAAATCAATGCGGCTTTGACCCAGTTGGCCATGGAGAAAGAAGAAGCTAAATTGAAATACAGTGAATTTATTCATGGGTTGAAAAAGGCCAAGATTGAGGTTGACAGGAAAATTTTGGCCAAGTTGTCGATTGAAGATTTGGAAACGTTTAAGTTTATTGTGGAACAGGCGAAAGCGGCTTAATTTTAAGCCCCATCCAAACCTGTTCCAACCCAACCGCCAAAACAGGCGGTTTTTTGATAGGATATGGATATGGATCAACAATTGAATAATATAAAAAACGAGGCTCTGGCTCTGATATTGGAAGCGGAATCTCAGGAAGAGTTGGAGCAGGTAAGAGTGAGATACTTAAGCAAGAAAGGTAATTTGAATCAGGTATTTTCTGAATTAATGCGATCAGCAGAGGATAAAAAACAACTGGGACAGGTGTTTAATCAAACTAAACAGACTCTGTTGGAAGCATTGGAAGACAAACAGGCTCAACTATCAACGATGCCTGATGATAGGGAATGGTTTGATGTGACCAAGATAACGGATGAGACAGCAATGGGAATGATGCATCCGATTAATCTGATGATTAGAGAAATGAACCAGTTTTTCCGTTCCTATGGATTTTCGGTGATGGACGGACCGGAAATCGAAAGTGATGAGTACAATTTTCAGAGACTAAATCTGCCGCCTGATCACCCGGCCAGGGACTTGCAGGATACGCTTTATATTAAAGAACCGAATATTCTCTTGAGGACTCATACTTCTTCTGTGGAAACCAGAGTAGTGGCTAAATACAAACCACCTTTCCGGGTGGTGGTGCCCGGGAAGTCATACCGCTATGAAACCATGAACCCCTCAAATACAGTGATGTTTTTTCAATACCAGGGTTTCAATGTAGAAAGAAACATTTCGATGTCTAACTTGAAGTGGATTTTAGAAAAATTTGTGCATTATTTTTACGGTACTAAACAGGAGATGAGGTTTCGTTGTAAGTACTATCCAGAAGTCGAACCCACAGCCGGATTGGATCTGGCTTGTTCGTTCTGTAACAAAAAGGGGTGTGCGGTGTGTAAATACCGCGGATGGTTGGAAATGATCGGTTGCGGCATGATGCATCCTAATATTATGAAAACTGCCGGCATAGATCCTCAAAAATGGTCGGGATTCGCTTGGGGTATGGGACTGGATCGCCTGGTGATGACGAAATTTAATATTCCTGACGTGCGAATGTTGACCAACGGATCGATTACCTATCCAAATACATAAATTTTATATGTTAGTCCCGCTTTCCTGGTTAAAACGGTATGTAGAAGTGCCCAAGAGGTTGTCTGAGTTGACGGATAAATTGACTTACGCCGGGCATATGCTGGATAAGGTGCTGCAAGTTGATGGTGAGACAGTGATCGACTTGGAACTGAGAGGAAATCGTGAAGATTTATTCGGAATTCTAGGCATTGCCAGGGAAGTAGCAGCTTTGTTCGATGTGCCGATTAACCTCCCCCAGGAGCCTGACTTGAATAAAATCCCGCAATCGAATTCCGGCAAGAAGGTGAAAGTCGAAGTGCAGGATACTGAATTGATCAATCGGTTCTTTTCTATTGAAATTACTGATCTGAAAGTTGGTCCTTCGCCCAAATGGCTGGAGCAAATTTTAAAACAGATGAGCACTCCGGCTATCAATAACGTCGTGGATGTCACCAATTACATCATGTTTCTCACTGCCCAACCGTTACACGCTTTTGACAGAAATAAAATTAATCAGGGAAGATTAATTCTTCGTCAGGGCGACGGAAAGCTAAAGTTCACGACTTTCGAAGGCACCCAAGTGACAGCAACCAAACAAGATTTGATTGCTAGCGATCCGGAAAAATGCTTGGGGTTATTAGGGGTAATTGGCGAGAAATACTCCGGAGTAGGCAAAGACACCACTGCGATTTTACTGGAAGGAGGTAATTATAATCAGCCGAGTGTAAGAAGATCTAGTCGAAGACATAAATTAAGAACAGACGCGGCCTTACGTCTAGAAAAAAATATTGATCCCCTGCTTCCACCATATGCAGTGAAATTGTGTACCGAGCTGATCTGTAAGCTGGCCCAGGGAAAGGTGGTGGCCGGAAGCGTGGGTGATTACGAGAAAAAAAAGCATCATAATCCGTGGAAAACGATTTTATTCACTACTGATGAAGTCAAAAGATTGGGCAATATGCAAGTTTCCCAAGAGGAAGCAAGAAACATTTTCAAACGGTTGGATTTACCGTCCAAATTGATAGGTGCCAAAGTTGAAGTGCAAATTCCGTGGAGAAGGTCGGATATTGAGGGAGAAGCAGATCTGGTTGAGGAAGTTTTAAGGGTGATTGGCTACGAAAATATCCCCAGCGAACCGATCAGCAACCCGGTACCCAAATCTATCGAACCACCGCATTTGCTGTTGGAAGAAAAGGTGAGAGATATCTTGGTCGGACAGGGATTTAAAGAGAATGTGAGCGATTCGTTCATCAGCCAAGATGACCAGGAATTGTTTTTCGGAAGTCAAAGTCAGGCAATTAAGATTGTTAATCCTACTTCACCGGAAACTGCTTTGCTGCGCACTTCCCTACTCCCCGCCCAAATAAAATTGGTACAGAAATTATTAAATTTGCACAAGCAAAATATTTCCTGGTTCGAGATCGGAAAGGTATATTGGGAGACAAAGCAGTCGGATTCTAAAAGTAACTATCAGGAAGAGATTCATTTGTCAGGAGCGATAGTGCTGGGAATAGACACGGAAAAATTTTACGGTCGATCTCTGGCAAAAATGAGACGATTGTTAAATTATTTGGGGATTTGGGATTTGAAAGTTCAACCTCAAGCTGATCATTTGCTGATGAGCAAAGAAGGATCTACAAGTATTTATCAGCAGCAAAGATTGTTAGTCCAGATGGGTTTGTTGCGCACGGACGTAAAACAAGCACTGAATATCCAACCGGATGTTTTTTTGTTTGATGCTAAGATTGATGATTTATTAAAAGCAAAGACTGAACTGCCTAGAGTGCTAGAATCTGACTATCCTCCCGTCATTGAGGATCTGACGTTTATGCTGCCTTCGGAAACTTACATTCAACCGGTGATCGATGAGATTTATGGCGTGGATAAATTAATTAATAAAGTCGACTTAGTTGACAGTTATGAAGATGCCCGGACCTTTAGGATTTATTACCAAAGCCGGAAAAAGAGTTTAAGCGATAACGAAGTGGAACCAATTCGGATGAGGATTGTGAAGGACTTGGAAGGGAAATTTAAAGCTAAGTTGAAAGGGGAAATTTTAACAGCTACAAGAAAAACAGAGCAGCAAACTACTCGCCCAAAATCAATAAAAGACAAGAAGGATATAAAAACGGAAGCAATATATTATTCCAATCCATATCAAAAAGAGCTTGAATGTAGTGTACTCGCTATAGAATCAAAAGGAAATTTGTTAAATGTTATTTTAGATAAGACTGTTTTTTACCCACAAGGTGGCGGCCAGCCATCTGATCACGGAATGATTGGCAAAGCCAAAGTCAAACACGTATTAATGTCAAAAGGTCAAATAATTCATCAAGTAAAAGGCGATCTAAACGTAGGAGATAAAGTAAAAGCGTTTTTAGACTGGGAACGTCGATATAAGTATATGAAAATTCACACGGCAGGTCATTTAATTCATGATGCTTTCATGACCATGGTCGAGGATTTAGTACCCATTAAGGCTGACCACGGTGACAATGCTTATCTTGAATATCAGGGCGAGTTAAAGGTCAATTTAAAATCTCAATTAGAAAGGTTAGTCGATCAATATATTAGTGATGATTTACCTGTAACGACAAAACAGACCACCTATGAAGATTTAGTGAAAGACTGTCCGTTTGTACCTCAAAACTTGCCTAAAGATAAACCACTTAGGGTGATTAAAATCAACAATTTCCCAACCATGCCAGATGGTGGTGTACATGTCAAAAGTACTCAAGAGATTGGGTCTGTGGTGATAGAAAGCATCTCCTCTTTTGACAACAAGACGGTGGTCAAATATCGTGTTTTAAATTCTTAGTTAAAATTTATTCCTTTATCCCATCTTTGATTTTGCCATCGTGGATGTGGATTTGGTGCTTGGTGCGTTTGGCAACTAAAGAACTATGAGTGACGACTATGTTAGAGCTCTGGTAATGGCGGTGCTTTGCTGTCCGTCCCCGGAGATTTTATTGGGATAAAATTTTTTTAGGTGGGCAATGCCAAACCGATCCTTGAACACACACCATGCACATTTTTCTATGCTCGCGTTTGGACGACCTGGTAAAGAGGTACTTCAAATTCTTGCTCGGTTCTTCTAAGAATCGGGTTATCGATTGGAAATTGTTCACTTTGCTTTGGAGGAGTACTTAACCCTATCCCCCCTAACGCTAAATACCTATCAACGTATAATCCCAAATTAGGTTCGCCTTTTTTGGGAAAGTAATAAGGAGCAAGAATGTTGCTAGGCCATACTCCATTAGGCTGATCTCCTAGCTTAGATAAAAAATAATCAGTTGCTTCGCTAGCCATACCTTGCTCTGCTAAAGGTTGTGCCGGATCCCAGGCCGAAACAATAATTATCTCTACTTTTTGTTGCCAAGCATCCTTTATTGGCTGCCGCAGTAATCCAATTTGTTCTGGTCCGTTTAGCATATTGACACGGAAACCTCGGGTATAACTTTTTCCTCCCAAACCAATTTGCGGTGGCCAAGGAGCTTTGATCGTGGCTTCTGTATATCCTCCCATTAAGCTCGTCCAAGGAATTGTTACTATGCCAAATGCTCCTGTCTCACCACTACCAGTAATTTTTGCGTGCTGAAATAATACTTCACCTTCCAAATCGATGGTTGGTTTATATATCGATGTCGAATGTTCCAGATCTTGAATACTAACTGGTAAAACTTGATTTTTATCATCATCTTCTCTAACTTTATCCTTTAATGAACTTGGTCTCGCCCTGAGAGGTTGGGGTTCACCAATCAACTCTACATCACCTTTCTTAATCCATTCAGCAAATGGCCCAAGGCGAGTATCTAAATAGAGAGTAGGAGATCTCTCGACATCTCTTTCAGGTGCTACCCGGGAAGAAGCTAACTCTTGTGAGTCAGGTGTGGGTATTAGACGACCTAATGCAGCACCTGCAGCAAAGATAGTTCCTGTCCTTATTGCTTCAAGTAGTTGTCTCCTAGTAATTCCTAACCTTGTCTTTTCATCATCAGGAAGGGCATTTTCTGCTTCGGTCATAATTTACTGAGCTTATTGTAACACAAAAACTTAAATATAATCGTTTGTATACTCAATCTTTCGAAGCAGATAAGTGAAGACCGTCTTTGATTTTGCCATCGTGGATGTGGATTTGGTGCTTGGTGCGTTTGGCTACTAAAGGGTCATGGGTGACGACGATAATGGTGACTTTTAGTTCTTGATTCAACTCTTCAATTAATTGAAGTATCTCACTACCTGTCTTGGAGTCTAAATTTCCGGTAGGTTCGTCTGCAAGAACTATTTTGGGATTCATAATTAGAGCTCGAGCAATGGCGGTTCTTTGTTGTTCGCCTCCGGAGATTTTATTAGGGTAAAAGTTTTTCCGGTGAGCAATACCGAAGCGGTCCATGAGTTCCTGGGCTTTGGTATTGGGATTGTAAGATAATTTCACGCGGGCGTAAATGGTTGGAAGTAAAATGTTTTCCATGACGGTGAGTTTGTTGATCAAATTAAATTGCTGAAAAACGAACCCGATCAGTTGATTCCGGAGTTTGGAAATTTGTCTGTCCGACAGTTGGGCAACATCTTTACCATCTATGAGTAACTGTCCACTGGTGGGAGTATCCAACAGGCCAATGATGTGCATGAGAGTGGACTTGCCCGATCCAGATGCACCCAAGATACCCAGAAATTCTCCGTCTTTGATCTTCAATGAGATTCCCCTCAGTACTTCGGTAGATTCTTTGCCGATTTGGAAGGATTTGGTGATGTTGCGAAGTTCTACCATGGAGGTTGGATATTAAAACTCACTAGCTCTTCAGATTGTAAATCACGTCTCCTGCTTTGATCTGGTCACTGATGATTTCGGCATCCTCGTCCGTCTCAATGCCGGTTTGGATATAGACTTTGTTTTCCGGGTTATTAACTAGTAGATATTCGCCCTGATCATCTGATTTAATATATTGAAGTGGAGCATAAAGTACGTCTGTCTTTTTATCGGTAACAAAAGTGGCGTCTCCGGTCATGCCTAAGCGGTAAAGGAGCTGGCGATTGTCCAAGTCCTGAAAGTCGACTGATACTTCATAGACAGTACCGGTTTCACCTGTTTGAGGTGTAAAAGCAATCCGGTCGATAATACCGGAAAGGTGTTCGTCAGGAAAGGCATCGAGAACGATTTTGACCGCTTGTTGAGAGTAAAGTTTGACTACTTCCGTTTGGTCTGCGCTGACTTTAAAATAAATGGTTTCCGGATTGACGACTTCGAACTGAGTGGTGGTGTAAACGATATTGGTACCGGGTTGGGCGTTGCTGACTCTGATAACGACTCCGGAAATCGGTGTGGTCAAGGTGGCGTATTTAACAGCCAAATCTTGGATTTCCACATCAATGACCGTGTTGTCTAAATCTTTTTGGCCTTTATCTAAAATTCTTCTGAGTTCGTCGTCTAAAACATTATCGCGGTAGTCATATCTTTCTTGTTCGAAGTCCCATCTTTCTTTGACATAAAGGTTAAGTTTTTTTTGCAGGGTTTTTTGCAGTTCTCTTTGGTCTAAACCAGCGATAGCCTGGTATTTGTCAACCAAATCGCCTTCTTTGACTCCTACCCAAGCCAGCCTGCCTGAAGATTGAAATTGGAGTACGGTGTGTTCATGAGCAGCCAGTTCTCCGGACAGAACTAACTCTTGGCTAAGATCTCCCTGCTGAATGGTTTCGGTGTCGTACTGGGGTTGGTTTTTGGATCGCCAATAGCGATATCCGCCATAGACCAAGACTATAAGAATTAAGATAATCAGCAGGCGTTTGGGCTTGAACATGGTTTCTCTGTTTAGGTACCTGGTGGTATTAATGAAACACAAATCACTGAATATTATACCGCCTCTGCTTCTAAAGTATCCTCATTGTAGCAGAAATTTCACTTGATGTGTGTTTTTACCAGAATTCAATTTTCGGGTTTTTAAGTTCGATGAATTTTCTGTACAATAGATCCATGGAGTTGAAAGTAACTTCGGGTGCAAAGAGGTTGATCACCTTGGCTTACCGATTGCCTTTGATGTATCTGAATTTAGCTAAGAATTTGCCGTTGGCGATCATGGAGATTTTCGGGCTAAAGGTGCACTTAAGATATTTGTTGGTGCCCATGTTCCATGATGTGACTTGGGTGGGCAGAGGATTGTCTTTGTTTTTCCGATTGGCGATTTTGTTCAGCGGTTCTCTGCTCTGGTTACTCGTCACGGTGGCGACTTGGTTCTTGATACCGGCTTTGATAGTGATGCCGGTGTTGGGAGTGGTACATAATCCTAATTGGTTGGTGATTTGGCTGGTGGTTTTGTTGTTAATAGTTGCCTGGCGGTTGAGCAGTAAACAACCGAACGGAAAGCTAAAATCCTCTTATAAACCTGACGACGTGCTCCTGGCATTGCCAAGAAATTTAAGTGCTCTGGTGGCTGGTTATCCCGGAAATCCCGGAAACTGGTGGTCGGACAGACAGGTGCAATTGTGGATGAGCAGAATGGAGATTAACCTGGCTGAATGGGGGAATAATGTGGGTTTTTTGAATGAGACGAGTCAGAACGAAAAATTGACCAGAGAAATTTATAATTTAAGCCAGCAATTGGGAACTGATTACCCTGAAATCGGGGAGGTGATGTGGGCTCTGACTAACGTTGATCAAGCTATTCGAGAGGCATTGGACCAGCGGAACGTAGAGCAAGAAAATGTGGAGGAGTTGGCTAAATGGTTGAGGAGAGAGATCGGATGGTTTAGGCATTACGCTTTGTGGGACGATCGCTATGAAATCAAGGAACTAGCTGGATTTAATCGGGCAATGACTGGCACGGCAACCCCAATTTTAGATGCTTATAGTTTTGATTTAACTATTAATGCCCATAAACTACCCGAGGCAGTTGATAGAGAAGATGCTTATGAATCAGTACTGAAAGTTTTAAGTAAGAAGGGTAATAACCATGTGATGATCATTGGGGAAACCGGCTGTGGAAAGTCTACGTTTGTGGGAGGTTTGGCTCAATTAATTATGATGGGTAATGCTCCTGAACAAATAGCAGATAAAAGGCTGGTCAAATTAGAACCGGGTAGGTTATTAGCAGGAACAAGAACTCAAGGAGAGTTAGCCAACCGGCTATTGGGGGCAGTCGAAGACATAAAGAAATCAGAAAATATTATTTTATTCATTGACGAGATTCATACTTTGCTAACGGCAGATGAGACTTCAGGAGGATTGAATATGTATTCAGTGTTGGAAGAAGCTTTGTTTAGTAAAGAAATTCAGGTGATCGGAGCGACTTCGATTGAGAATTATAAAAGATATATAGAACCAAACGATGCGTTCACTAGGTTGTTTGAAGTAGTGAAACTTGATGAACCGGACGATCAGCAAGCATTGATTATCTTAGAAAACGTATCATCAGGACTGGAAGCTCTTCACGGTGTGACAATTAGCATGCCGGCTTTGAAAGCAGCCATTGAGCTGTCCAAAAGATACATTCATGACCGGGTGTTGCCAGACAAAGCCAGGTCTCTGTTGGATGCAGCCTGTATCGACGCTAAAGGGAACGATCTGATTGTCCACTCTGAAGATGTGGCCAAAGTGGTTACCAGGTGGACAGGGGTACCTGTTACCACTCTGGGTGAGGAGGAGAAAACCAAATTGATCAATTTGGAACAGGAACTGCATCAACGTTATGTAGATCAGGAGGTGGCAGTGAAAGCGGTCGCGGATGCCCTGCGCAGAGCTCGGCTTGATATTAGAGAACAAAACCGGCCGATAGGGACTTTCATGTTTGTAGGACCTACAGGAGTAGGTAAAACAGAACTGGCCAGACGGTTATCTGAGATTTATTTCGGCAGCGAATCGGCCATGATTCGGTTGGACATGGGTGAGTTTGGCAGCCTGGAGATGATTCGCAGACTGATTGGCGCTGCTCCTGGGGAACCGGGATATGGCGAAGGTGGTGAATTAACTGAAAAAGTGAGAAGACAGCCTTCGGCTTTGTTGTTATTAGATGAAATTGAAAAGGCTCATCCTAAGGTGTGGGATTTGTTGTTACAGGTGATTGACGAAGGTAGATTAGCGGATGCGGCGGGTTTACAAGTAGATTTTACCAACACTATTATTATTACGACCAGCAATGCGGTGACTGGTTATATTAGCGAACAACTTAAAGCTGGTAAGGAACTGGAGAGTATTAAAGATCGGGTGTTTGATGAGTTGTTAAAAACTTTTAAGATTGAATTTTTAAACCGCTTTGACGGGATTATTCCTTTTGGGCCTTTGAGTGAGCAAGATATGGAGCAAGTGGTGCGGATTCAATTGGAGCGATTAACAGAGAGATTAGAGGAAAAGAAGGTGCAAATTAAATATACGCCAGAGCTAATTCATCAACTGGCAGTTCAAGGAACTGATCCTCGCTTGGGAGCCCGACCGTTGAGAAGATTAATTCAAGATAAGTTGGAATCGCAATTGGCCAAGATATTGTTGAACCGGGAGAAAGAGAAGGAAATTTCGGTGACCTTGGATGAAAAAATTTTGGCTTAAGAGGAGCGCAGTATTTTACCGGCTTTGGTAAAGAAGTGACGGGCTTTGGAAGCCGTATTTTTGAGTTGTTGAGAAACTGATGAGGATTCCGGTACAGTAGTTGGTGTTTTCCCCTCATTTTGAACATCTGGAGAAGTATTGTCTGGATTCGATTGAAGGACGGATTGAATTTGTTTAACTTCCTCGACGACTTCTTCTTTAAGGCTTTGCGGATGATCCTCTATCTGACTGCTTAACTCGTCAAGAATTTCCGGTAGTTGCTCGGCTACTTGTTTGGCCTTTTTTAACAGATCCTTTTTGATTTTTCCTCCTTGCTTGTGTGCAGAAAGATAGGCAATACCGGCGCCAATCACCGCGCCAGTGAGCACTCCTAAATAAAACTGCTGACGGTGAGGGGCCGGTTCAGAGGAAGGAGCCGTGGGAGTGGGTTTAGTCATGGGATGATGATTTGGACTTTTTCTCAAATTTTGAAGTAAACAAATTGATGAGTTTAGCTCCGTCTTTCAGGCCGGTGAGAAAACCGGAAAAAGACACCACGGGCTCGGCCACCGATTGAGAAATCCGGTTGGCATCATCCAAGATTTGGTTGATTTTAGTAATAGTTTCCTTTAATTCCTGGAGAATGAGCACAATTTGGTAGCCAATGATGATAAACAGAGCAGTGAGGCTAATGGCGATGATGATACCGATGAGTTGGGTGATAGTAAGCATAAAAGTATATTGGTCTATTGTTTCTCTATTATGTTTATTCTAATTTAACCAATCTATCCAGTAAGAGCAAGGGGTGGTAGTAAAACCAAGTTCTAATTTGCCAGATGACGAAAGACTGTGTAACTCCTGTTGCTAATGATTTAATTTAATCTGTTTTGCTGTTGACAATTATTGATTGATAATTGGAACTTATCAGAGTTATTCCTTCAATCTCACCTCAATATGCCTGACCAACGTGGTGGTGTATCCGCGGTTGTTGGTAGCTTCGACAGTAACGGTGGCAGAGCCGGCAGGTAAGTTTAATTGGCTGGAAAAACTCCCGTCGGCGTTGACAACCACTAACTGACGGTTAACCGATACCACGGCCGAAGGATCAGCACTGCCGGTTACTGAAATGTCAGGTCCTAAGACAATTTCCCCTTCCGCCGGAACCAGCACTTCCAATTTAGGCTGAATCAGGCTCTGATATTGAGAGGCGATAAAGCCGACAAAAATTAACACTAGGATGGCAATGACTGCTGCCAAAGTAGCTTTAGGGGTCCAGAGAAAGCGACGGTCTGACAAAGGTTTGATCATGCTTCGAGGAACGATTTGTCCTTGATCATCTTCAGTAAAATCCCGGCGAAATATTGACAAGATGGTTTTAACAGGCAGATTTAAATACTGGGCGTAGTTTTTGATAAATCCCTTGGCATAGGTACCTGAAGGCAGTAGATGGTATTGATCGTTTTCCAAGGCTTTCAGATATTTAACCCTTATTTTAGTGGCCTTTTCCACATCAACCAGGGTGATGGCCTTTTTTTCTCTGGCGGACTTAAGTAATTGACCGGCGGTTTTCATAGCTCAGAGTTGGTAAGATAAAAATTTCTAGAGGCGTCGTTGATTAATGCGAATGTGTATAGACTGATTTTACCAAAGATGTGGAGGCAGCTTTTGTTTAACCAGGATGAACCGTTTACACTTCAGGAACGGATTAACTTGTTGAAGCTTTCCCAGCTATATATTCTGAGATGGCTCCCATGCGCACTTCTCTGGGTTTGGAACCGTCTGCAGGACCGACTAAGCCGGCGGCTTCCATCTGATCTAAAATTCTGGCTGCTCGGGCATAGCCGATAGATAATTTACGCTGGAGAAGAGAGGCGGAGGCATTGTCGGAAGTCATTAACCTGACTGCCTGGTCGAAAAGTTCATCCCTGTCCTCTTCACTCGGGGTACCGGCACCTCTACCCATACCAGAAGTGATTTTGCCCGTAGGAGTAGTGGTGACTTCTTCGGTGTATTCCACGGGAACACCCTGGCTCTTGTGGAAATCGATCAAGCGGCGAATTTCATTGTCAGAAATAAAGGTCCCTTGAACCCGGGAAGGCTTGGCTTGATCCGGGGGAAGAAAGAGCATATCTCCCTGGCCCAGGAGTTTCTCTGCTCCCGGAGTATCCAGAACTACCCGGGAATCAGTCATGGAAGAAACCGCAAAAGCAATTCGGGCTGGGATATTGGCCTTGATCAGTCCGGTTAGTACGTCAACCGAAGGTCTTTGGGTGGCAATTACCAGATGAATGCCGGTGGCCCTGGCCATTTGGGCGATGCGACAGATGAGATCTTCTACTTCGGAAGGGGCAAACATGATAATATCCGCCAATTCGTCGATGACTATCACGATGTAGGGGAGGGCTTGGAATCCGGATACTTCATTGTATGCTTCCAAGTTCCTGGCTCCTACTTCGGAGAACAGTTTATAACGTCTTTCCATTTCTTGAGTGGACCACTTGAGAGCAGAGATGACTTTTTTAGGATCAACAATCACCGGGGTTAGCAGATGAGCAACACCGTTGTAGCGAGTCAATTCTACCCGCTTAGGGTCGACAAGGATGAATTTAACTTCAACGGGAGAGGCCCGGAATAGAATTGTGGCAATAAAGGCATTAATGCACACTGATTTGCCACTGCCGGTTGCGCCGGCGATGAGTAAATGAGGCATGCGGGGGAGATTAAAGCTGACCGGATTGCCAGCTACATCTAATCCCAGACCAAAGGTGAGTTTGGATTTAGCCTGTTGCATGGCTTCGGACTGCAGAATCTGGCGTAATCCTACAAATTCTGGCGATAAATTCGGCAATTCTATCCCCACTAAGGAACGGCCGGGAATAGGCGCTTCGACCCGAATCTGGCCCGTGCGAGCGGCGAGAGCCAGAGCCAGATCAGAATTTAAGGCGGTGATTTTGGATAATTTGGTACCCAGGGCGACTTCCAAAGCGTATTGGGTGACTGCCGGACCGCGGTTGACTTCAATAACCTTGGCATTAATGTTAAAAGATTCCAGGGTTCGTTCAATAACCGAGGCGTTCTTTTTGATGTCTCCCCGATCCGCCTTACCAGAGATATGCTCATCCAGGAGGGAAAGGGGAGGCAGTTCCCAAATTTGGTTGGTGGGATGAAGATTCATAGTAGGGGAGAGGTCGTCACTGTCTACCGGTGGCTGATCCGGAACAGGGGTTGGAGCAGTAGAAGAGGCGGATGCGGCACCTGAAGCAGCAGGCTGGTCGGTAGTCCCGGACTCCGGATATTGTCCGCCCTTAATAATTAACTCACGCTCTGACGAAGATTTATCAGTAGCTAATTCCTGGTTTTGACCGGTAATGATCATTAAGGTTTTGCGCAGTTGATGAAGAACTTTCATCAAAGCCAGCACTACTTGATCAAGAGCCAAGTTGAACAAAACCATGGCGCCAATAATTAAAGAACTGAAGAGGAGTAATAAAGTACCGGGAGTAGTGACTACTAAAGCCAGGCTTTGCCAGATTTCCGTGCCGACACTGCCTGCTCGGGTTAACCCAGCAAAAGAGATGATTACCAGAATGGTACCTACCAGCACATGAGGCCGGGTAATCGGCAAGGAGTAGTTGGCCAAGATTAAGCCGATGACAAAGATGAGAAAGGGTAGAAAAATCGCTGTCCACCCTAAATACTGTTGGAGAAGCTGGTTTAGATGCAAGAGCTGGGAGGTTTGACCGGTGAAGGAGATAGCTATCACCCCGGCAACAACTAGAGTAGCCAAGGCGGCAATGCTCTGGAGGGTGCCTTTTTTAAGCTTAAGCTTGAAGCTGCGGCGATTTAAGCCAGAGCGCTTGCGCCGTCGACTGACTGAACGTTTTTTCTTTTTAGCCATAGACTAATGATTAGAAAGTAGAAACTAAGGTTAGTTCTCGTACCTCAACTATAGCACAGGCAGAGAAGTTACTTAAGGAAGAAATAATAGACGCTCTAAGTTAATGGTTTTTGACTTAAAGATTTCTCAGACTAGTTACTCATGTCTGAGTGTTGGCCCTGACGGAGACGGTCTGGTATTGAGTAAGATGTTTGAGGACTATTTGATTTTTGATGTTAACTCCCTTGGTTTGATCGCCGGCACCCATGCTCCAGGTTTCCAAAGCGAATGCATCTTTATCGATGAGAATCGGTAAGTCCAGTACGAGAGGATTAATCCCGCCCGGGTGGTAACCAAACTTGTTTTCTAGAGTTTGTTTGTCTACAACGCTCCATTTACCCACTATTTGTTTAAGTTTTGACTGATCAATTCGATCATCGCCTTTGAGGATCACTGCCTTGAATCCGTCTTTTGTAGAAATAACCAAGGTCTTTATAGCAGTGTGTGGATCATAATTATTATCAATTGAAGTGTCTCTGGTTCGGGCCGAAACTGCTATGTCGGTGAAGGTTATTTCTTCGAAGGGAATCCCTCGTTGTGTGAGATTTTGTTTGATGATATCAAACGTGACTTCAGCTCTCATGATTAAGATGCTTCTTAAACTTTTTAGGTAAAAATTTTTGTTTGCCGACCATCACTAAGATAAATAGATATTACGCTGAACACGCGTCTATAACGACATGAGGATACTCACTTTTGAGTTCAGTTTAGTGATTGTACATAATCTTTAAGTATCAAGCAATATGTTTCTAGGCTAGAAATATCTACCCATTCGTTGTCCGAGCCAATATTTCCGCCTTTTGGTCCAAATTCCACCCCTTCACAGTTAACTTTTATAAAATGTCTTACATCAGAAGATCCATGGGTCTTGTAAATGGTTACCTTATTATTGGTTATCTTTTTGGTTATTAGATGTAACTTCTTTAAATACTGATTATTTTTATCGACTGTGGTGGCAGGTTCGTCCACAACAACTTTTACTTTGAAATCTTTGGGAACAAGTTCTTTAATTCTTTCTAAGATGGTATTGGCATCATTAGGAATAAAGCGAATGTCAAGCCACACAGTACAATCATCCGGTATTTTATTAAACGAGTTGTTGTTGGTTTCAATTTTGCTTAGATTAACAGTAGTCTTCCATTGCTCTGAAATGGGTAAGGGAAAATTTTTTCTAAGAATGTTTAGAAATTTGTTCATTTTCCATAAAGCATTTTCTCCTCTCCAGAGGTATGCGCTGTGCGATGTCTTTCCGGAACAACTAACTTTTAAACATAAAATTCCTTTAGCTTGATTAACAATGTTGAGATTCGTTGGTTCTCCCGTGATCACGAAATCTGCTCTAACTCCTTTATTTATCTGGTGTTTTGTGCCGTTAAATCCGCCAATTTGTTCGTCTGTTACCAGCTGTAAACCCAGAGGATAATTAACTTTATTAGCCATTTCCTTAAACACCATTATTAGGCAAGCGACACTGGCCTTCATATCTAGAGATCCAACACCAGATAATCTGTTCCTTTTTATGGTAGCTAGATATTGATGTTCCTTTCCTGGTATTACGTCAAGATGGCCATTCAGAATGAGCTTATACTTGTTTGAATTTATTTTTGGGCTATGGACCAAGACGCTTTTTATTCCTTGCTTTTCGAATCTTTCTACTTTAAATTCCCTTAGATTTGATAGCGCAAGTTCCAGAATCTCATCCAATGCTGTTAAATTGTTAAAAGTAGATCTGATTGATATAAATTGTTTCGTTAAAGGTAAAATTTTGTCTAACATAATTCTTGATTAATATTACGATGAAATCGGAGCGGAAATCATTTCTCTTGTTCCATGAAGCCTTCCCATGTGAGCTTCTTCAGAATCCGATGGAACTAGGATTCTGATTCCACCCATAAATTCTGCACTGCCTCTCACTAAAGAGAAAAATGCTCTGTCCATAACCGCAAAAGTTGCTCCATTAGTACTATCATTTACAACGAGAGATTCTATTTCGGGTTGAATTAGGTAAGGTCCCCTTAAGGCCAACATCTCCTTCAGCCATGATATATTACTACGATCGAAAAGATTCATGGTTTTTTGGCCATAACCGCCAAATACACCTTGCAATGGCTTGACTCGAAAGGCAGATAATTGTGACAACCCACGAGAATTCATAAAATCATTAAAGGTTTTGGTTACAGAAATTTTCTCGCCTTCAACAGACGCAACAACATCGTTGACGGCATCAACTCGAAAGCCCATAGCCATTAAGGGTAAAGCAACTTTGCTATCTTTTAAACGTTTTGGGTCGCCAATTGGCCAACCGGGATCATCGATATTTAAGGTGAGGGCATTTTCCCTTATTATTCTCCTCAAATTTGGATCTACCAATAATGGATTTTCTACCCCTACTGTTGGATCTTTTAATTTAGATATCGGATCGGACGGACGAACATATAAAAGGCAATTGCATTGCCCACTATCTTGTTCTAAGTGTTTAAGAAATTCATCCGGCCCCCATAAGTCGTTAAAACCAGATATCTGAAAGACTTCTTCAGAGGTCAGATCCTGAACTCCTACCTTACCGAACTCAGTCTCCCGCATGTCTTCAAGCTTTTCTCTAGTCGGAGCAAGCAATACGATTGGCTTTTGATGTTGGGCTCTGATGATATCAAGTTGTTCTCTAAATCTAGTGCCAAGTAGTCCTCCACCGCCTAGTGTTTCTATCAACCCATACATAGCAATTGAAGGTTCGAATTCGAATATCCTGTCGCGTAAAGTGTTTATTACGTCTTCAGCACCAGGAGCGCCTGCTCCGGTGAGTAACTCTTGTGATAAACCAGCTATATCGACCTGAAAGAAAGGCTCTGTAATGTGACCACCGGTCATCCTTACACAATGCTGGTATGCTAGTTTATGTCCTTCGTTATTTCCTGGAACAAATTGGGAAAAAACCCGTGCGTGCTCTTCAACCAACCTACTCAAACCGTCAATGACTTTTGGCGGAAATCTAATTTGATAGTCTGGAGCATATTCGAAAGGTCCTAAGGTAGAAGGGATATCCTCTCGAGTGATGACGTTTTCAAGTCTTATTTTCTCTCCTGGTCGCGGTTGTTCTGAAGCGTAAGAGAACATTCTTGTTTCAACTACCTCCCGTATTGACATGGCACTCAGACCGTCACCGTTTAGTGCGTTTTGGCCTATTGCATGTAACCCAAGGTGAATAAAATCAGCATCTACTAGATGGCGAACGACCCTACCTCGGACCAGTGAATGATCCCAACCATGTCTTCGTACATCCTGAAAAAGGCTATCTTGAACATTCTGTGGTGTTATTCCTGCCAAATTTTTAGTCTGCGTGTCTTCAATTCCCTTGTCTGGGGGAAGTGGAATTAATGAAGGATCTTGCAATGCCTGGTTAACTCGCAAGTCACCTACCCGATTTAAGTCTTCCAGACAAGCCACATGAATTCCATTTTGTGCAGCCCACAACACAATACCCTGAAACCTTGCTATCTGAACAAGTTTTTTCGGGGTAAGGCCAATCCCATTATTCTCTGCTATGAATGGGGATATTAAATGGTTGAATTCTAGTTGTTTTTTCATCTTTAAATCTGAAAATTAAAAGATTAGTTTGTATATAGAGCTGGACTCTATCTGGACGAAAACGCTACAGACCGGCGCGTTGTCGTTCTGCCACCTGCGGGCATTAAAAAAGCCCTTACGAATTCTCAAGATATTAAGAATTCGCAAGGGCCATCTTTATAAGCTATCAGCGATAAGCTAACAGCTAAGGTAGGCGGTACCACCTTGCTTTACTAACTCAATAAAAAAACACCATGGTCACTGGTGTTTACCGTCATTGAGGTAGTCTCAATTATTCACGTACTTGACGGTGTGATTTGCCGTTGGGCAATTCACTTTGCAGTGATACGTTAGCGCTATGACGGGCGCGCCCGTTCTCGATCTGTGGTCGGGAAGGCTCAACAGGGTAATTCATTTTTTCTTGTGCGTCAGGTCTTGCACCAATCGCCTGATCTCTGGTGTCACCAAGAGAAAACTACTTCACTGTTTCACAGCCTTTATTAATTTTTCAGTATTGAGGATTATATAATAGATACAAAGCAAAAATCAAGTTCTGTTAGCAACGTGAGGAGAGCTTATTTTATACCTCTTATACCTCGATGATCACCGGTAAAATCATGGGATTGCGTTTGAGCTGTCGGGCAAAGAATTTTTGTAGTACTTCAGAGGTCCTTTCTTTGATTAAATGCCAGTCAGTCAGCGGCTGTTCAGGAGACTTAAGGGACTGGGTGACCAGTTTTTTGGCTTCGGTTAAGAGGCCTTCCTGACCTTTAAGGTACACAAATCCCCTAGTGATGATGTCGGGTTCGTTAACCAGTTCCTTGGTATTGACATCCAGTTGAAGTAGAACTACTACAACCCCTTCTTCTGCCAGTACTTGGCGATCCCGCAGCACCACATTGCCTACGTCCCCTACTCCCAGACCGTCGATCATCACGTTGCGCACATCGACTGGTTTGCCTAAATATATGGATTGGGAGTCGAGATGCACTGAACGATTGGTAGTGGGTAGGAGGACTTGGTCGGTCTTGTAACCCATGTTTTCCGCCAGGATACGGTAGTGGACCATGTGGCGATAGGTACCGCCAATCGGTAATACAGCCCGAGGTCTGGTCAGCCCGAGAAGAAGTTTGAGGTCGGCTTGTGATCCGTGTCCGGAAACGTGCAGGTCATCCTTGATATCAGCATAGGTGACAGTGGCACCGTCTTTGTAGAGAGCATCAATAGCCGCATGAATTGAAGTCTCTGAGCCGGGGATGTAGTCGGTGGAGAAAACGACTTTATCGCCCTGTTTAATTTTTACATTGCGATGTTCGCCGGCGGCAATGCGCTGCAAGGCTGACCCTGGTTGTCCCTGACTGCCGGCTACTAATAGGGTTAGTTGTTGATCAGGGTATTTATTCATTTTATCCATGGGGACCATCAATTCTTGCTTGAGGTGAATATAGCCTAGTTGCATGGCGATTCTTAAGTTGCTTTCCACCGAGCGACCCACGCTGACGATTTTGCGCCCTCGAGAAATGGACACGTCAATGGCCTGCTGCCAGCGGGAAATGCTGGAAGACATGGCGGTGACAATGAATTTGCCTTTGCAGGTGGCAATTTCCCGGTTAAACATTTCGTATAGATCTAGTTCTGACCTGGTGGCGCCCTGTCGTTCACTCCCTAAGCAATCGGAGATTAATAAGTCCACTCCTTGATTGCCTGCGGCAGCGATTTTGCCGACTTCTGGCTGGATACCGTCAACCGGAGTCCAGTCGAATTTGAAATCCGCCCCGTGGTAGATATTGCCAACGGGGGTTTGGATATAATAGTGATAAGTATCAGGTACAGAATGTGTCACCCTAATGGGTTGGATTTTATAATTACCCAAGGTAATGGTTTGATTGGGATTAAGTACCTGGACGTTGCGAGGAATTTGATATTCCTGAAGTTTGCTTTGAGCAAATGCAGCAGTCAGTTTGGAGGTGTAGATGGGAAATTCGGGCAGGTTGGGCAACACATAAGGCAAAGCACCCACGTGATCTTCATGACCATGAGAGATGACCATGCCTTTAATTCTTTGTTCTTTACCCTTGAGGTAATAGGTATCAGGAATGAGCAGATCAACTCCTAACATTTCTTCCGTGGGAAAGCCGATGCCGCAATCAACTATTAAGATGTCCCCGCCATTGGGAAGTTCGTAAGCAAACATGTTGCGGTTAACTTCACCAAAACCTCCAAGAGAAGTGATCTTAAGAGAAGATGACGAATTAGCCGAAGAATTGTTTCGTTTGGACATAGTGAAAATGGGGGGCTTAAAATTAGTGCTTTTTCATTACCAGGTGGGTAGATAGCTTTTGACGTTATCAGTGGTAATATGGAATTTATCTCCTTTACCTTCGACGATTTGACGGGCAACTTTGCGACAAACACCGTTAATGGTTCTTTCCAGAGTTCTGATTCCAGCGTCAAAACCCAGAGGGCGAATGATTTTTGGCCAGACCTCCTCATCGATCTCTACTTGTTCTGGTTTAAGCCCGGAATCTTTTAACATTCTGGGTAAGACGTAGTCCTTGCCAATGTGATATTTTTCGTCATCGGTGTAGGAAGGCATCTGAATAACTTCCAACCTGTCAAGAACAGCAGTTGAGATTTTGGCGGTATTATTGGCAGTAGCAATGAACAGACATTGGGATAGATCAAAGGGATAATCTATGAAGTGGTCTGTAAAAGCGTAATTTTGCCCCGGGTCCAGAAGTTCGACCAAAACACCCATGATGTCAGCCCGGGCGTGTTCTGCTACCCGGTCAATTTCATCCAGCAGGACGACCGGATTCCTGACTTTGGACTGGCGCATGGCTTTGATAACCCACCCAGGCTCGGCGTCGGGACGGACTCGGGATTGACCACGCAAAGTTAAGGCGTCTCCCATGCCGCCGAAGGGAATTCTCACAAAAGGTCTGCCCATAGCTTGGGCAATGGAATAGGAAATGGTAGTCTTACCAGTACCTACCAAACCGACGAAAAATAAGATGGGAGCCCGCATCATATCGCGGGCAAACTCTTCTTCTGATTTATCTCCGATTTGTTGACGTTTTAAATTCATGACCGCGATGTATTCCAGGACCCGATCTTTGATGAATTCTAATCCGTAGTGGTGCTCATCTAAAACTTTTTTCGCATGATTAAGATCTAAAATGTCGTCAGCGCGCTTTGACCAAGGCAGATTAGTAATCCAGTCTATGTAGCGGTTAACTTGTTCAAATTCTTGAGAATAAAATCCATATTTAGCCATGCGGCTCAGCCTGCCCAGCATGCCAACGACTCGCTCTTTCAGGTCTTGAGGGGCTGATGACTTCTCAAGTACGGCTTCTAAATCTTCGACTTCTTTAAAGATATCGGTATCTTTGGAAGAGTTATCAGGCATGGGTTTAAGGTTTACAGAGTTAGTAAAGCGAATTCGTGATTTATAAACGAAGGTATCTTCAATATAACATAAAGTCCGAGAAGAGTACCTTTTAATTAAAAAACTTTAAGCGGTTAAGTTTCTGAGCCAAATGACTAGGGACCAAGTCCTTCTACGGCTTGATTGAGTGTGTCAACGTCAAGTTGGACAGTCTTGGCTTGTAATTGAGCTTTATCTGGTTGGTCCAGTTGTTGATATGTGGTCCACAACCACCATGACACTCCTCCAGAAACTAAAAGCCAGAAAAGGATCAAGCCAATAATGATTAATGTGTTTTTTTTATTTGACGACATGATTTACGATCACAGATAAATAAGTTGGGTTAGAGATTGGTCTTTAGTAGCTCCTTGGACACGAACAGGTTGCCACGGTAATCAATTTTGCCCAGTTGAGAAAGACCGTCTGCAGTATTGACTTCTAAATATACAGGTTGGAAGAGATAATGACTGTCTGCGATGTGACTTATCACCTGGGTGAAGGCGCTGGGTGTGGCGGTCACAGTTAAGGAAACTGGGAGTAAAGGAGCAAAAAGTTCTTTGGTTTGGATGGGTTCGTTATTACTAATATCTAATTTTTTATCAGCATATGGTTGGATTTGATTATTTAAGTCGCCAACGAACTCTCTGATGCCGTCCAGTTTGGGGAAGGATTGAGATAATAGGTCTATTTGATCCTGGTGTTCCGTAAGTGCCTGATGCGCGTCCCGTTCGTCTGCTTCTTGTTGTTGGGCAAGGGCCTGTTCGGTTGATTGGCGTTTGACGTTATTGCCAAAGATAGAGATGAGGAGTAATTGAGCGATTAAGGTAGCGCCTAAAACAATGGCGATTAAAGGAAGATAGTAAGACAGGGGTTTACGATCAGAAGGCGGTTTTTCTGGTGGCGGTGAAGCAGTTTCTGGAGTTTGTGGTTTTTTGGTCTGAACGTCTGGAGAGGATTTGGATGGCCCGGGAGTGGCTGTCTGAGGGTTGGCAGATTGACGGTTAGAAACTGCGGGCTTTCCCTGAGTAGACGGGGCAGCAGGGGTTTGACTCTGGGATTGAGAGGAAGATGTAGGGACTGTGGTTGATGGTGATGGGGTGTGGGAATCTGGCATAAAAGGCTAATCTGTTTTCCATTTAAAGGATAATGAGAAATTTATATCTTGGCTTTTTTCCAACACGGATAAAGGAAGAGAGACTTGAATAAAGAGAGGATTTTCCTCCAATAATTGTTTCAATTTAAGAATATCTTCCTGGTGAGGAGCAAAACCTCTCAAAGTCACCATTTGAGTGCTTGCTTCGAGTTTGATGTAATTAATGGTTAGTTCGGGAGGCAGAGTGGTGAATAGTTGCTCCACTACCTGGCTGAAAGTCTGTTTTTGGCGAGAAATTTGCACAGCAGAAACTGCTTGTTGATTGATAATGTTGATTTGGTTTAAGGTGTCAAGACCGCTGGTTTGCTCTTCCTGGAGAGGCTCTGATGTAGAGGCGGATGATCTGGCGGTAAGAAAAAGAAATCCGCCGCCAATCAGGTTCAAAATGATCAGAAATATCACAGAGATGAATAATAGATGACGTTTTAATTGATGGGAGCTAGATTGACTGTAGTCGTATTGGACATGGGGCGGAATCAAGTTGATGGTTCTGTCGTCTTCAGGAGGGTTAGTGGGTATCTGGGTTAAGGAATAACCCACTACTTGTGCAGGAGGAAGCTTGGCATTGGTTTTGATGGGCTCGGCAGGAATGTCCGGTGGCAAAACTCCTGATAATTGATCCTGGAGGCTACCAGTATAAAGGATTTGTTTAATTTCCTGACGGTATTTTTTGGCGTAATAACTGATCAGGTCTTTGATTACTTGTGATAGGTCCTGGCTTAATTGCCCACCGGTGGGTGACTGACTGACCACGCTAAGATTAATGCTTTGATTGGGGTTGATAACGATTAATGTTGACGTCGTATCGGCATCAATTACTAAGGTAGGTTGTTTAACAGGGCTGGCGAGACGGCTGAGGGTCAAGCTGGATGTTTCTACGGCTAAGGGAATGACCCCGGCGGAGTTAAGCGCAGCAAAGTATTTGTCCAATGCGGTCTTGGGAACAGCGGCCACCTGGATCAGTTCACTGGATTCGGGCACCCAACGCCAATCAAGATAAAGTTGATCTATGGGATAGGGCAATTCATGTTCGATTTCAATGGCAATGCGATCCTGAGTCTCGGCCGTAGTCTGATGTTTAAGTTTGAAGGAACGAATAAAGGCAATATGTTCTGGAATGCCCAAGGTGATGAATTTATCAGATAAGGAAGCTTGCTTTAGGAGTTGTTGCAAGATTTGAGTAAATTTTTCCGGTTGCTCTAGCTCTCCTTTATCAATGATATCCGGCTCTAGAGGCACTTCTATATGCTTTTTAACTGTTTGCCTACTGGCAATGGTGAGGCTGATTTTATCCGGAGTGATGTGTAAACCCGGATGACTAGTGACTGAGGGAACGGAACGTTGAGAGGATTTTTTCATAGATCTTATTGGGGAGAAAAAATAGCGATAAGATGAATTATCTGCCCGGGGTGTTGGCTTCGATGCCTCCCACCAAGCTATAGATGGGAGCGATAACTGCTAAAACCATGGCTCCTACGCCAACGCCTACCAGGAGTAAGAGGATAGGCTCCAGGACAGCGGTAAAGTTGTTAAGCGTTGAGTCAACTTCCTGCTCGTAATGGTCGGCAAGTTCACTGAGCATGGAATCTACGCTGCCGGTTCTTTCACCGGTGGCCACCATGCGCATCACCATATGGGGAAAGATTTTTTTGTGGACGCGCATCACATCCGAGAGGGCTTTACCTTTTTGGACTTCGTCTCTAAAAATAGTAGCTAATGTATTGAACTTCGGTTGAGACAGAGATGACACCACAATATATAAGGCTTCGTTAATTGATACTCCGCTGGACAACAGAGTGGATAAGGTGCGACAAAATCTGGCCAGGTCTAATTCGTCAATCAGCTTCTGAATGGCAGGAAGCAGACTTACAATTTTGAGGGCGATTTGTCGTCCCTGACGCTGGGTCATTCCGACGATTAATAAACCTAAACAGGCGAACAGAGCGGAAAAGACCAAAATCGAATTCTGGCTGATAAATAATCCCCCTTCCAAGACTACGCGGGAAAAGGTAGGCAGGCTGACATCCATTTGTAAAAAAATTGGGGCAATCTTGGGCAGCACAAAAAAGACCAAAATTAGACCGACTCCGCCCATCGCAGACACGATGATGATGGGATACATCATGGCGCTTTTGACTTTTTGTTTTAGCTTGTATTCCGAATATAATTGTCGGGCTAAATAATCCAATGATTTTGTCAGAGTACCTGATAATTCTCCAGCCTGGATGATGGAGATCATCGTTTTATCAAACGAATCAGAATACTTGGTCAAGGCAGTAGAAAGAGGTTTACCTTCTTGTAGTTGCTGCTGGGTATCGTGAAGGATAGTTCTTAGTTTAGGGATTTGGCTATCCTGTCCATAGACTTCAATAGCTTCGGGTAAAGGCAAGCCGGCATTAACCATGGTGGCTAAATAACGGAATAAAGTAGCTTTTTCCAGCAATGGTACCCCTTTGCGAAAACTAATCCCTAATTTCTTTTTTTCCCGGACTTGGGTAATACTCTCCACATGGTATCCCTGGCCGCCTAGTAATCTTTTGGCGTCTTCAATGTTGGTGGCCACAATGGTGTCTTCTACGGTCTGTTTATCTCGGTCGGTAGCTTTATAGGAATAGACGGGCATAGTATAAAAAAATAATTAACTAAGACATCTTTTAATTTTTGACTTTGCTACTCGATATCTCTGACTGCTCTGATAACTTCTTCTACAGTGGTTAAACCGGAACTGGCTTTGTCCAGACCGTCTTCGATCATGTTGGTCATTCCTTCTTCACGGGCTTGAGCAAGGATTTGATCTCCAGAAACTTTTTTGGTAATGAGCTCCCGAATTTTAGCGCTCACTTCTAAGACTTCAAAGATGCCGATTCTGCCTTTATATCCTGAGTAGTTGCATTCTTCACACCCCGGGCTTTTAAAGATGGTGACTTTTTTGACTTGAGGACGATATTTGGAGAACAGATTCAGGGCTACCTGATCAGGTTCCGAACGTTTGATGCAAACTGAGCAGAGGCGGCGAACCAGACGCTGGGCGACTACCATGTTGACGGTAGAAGCAACTAAGAAGCCTTCTGCTCCCATGTCCAAAAGTCTGGGAATAGCGCCAGCTGCGTCATTAGTATGCAGAGTGGAGAGTACTAAATGCCCGGTGAGTGAAGCGTGGATAGCCATTTCCGCGGTTTCTTGATCCCGGATTTCACCCACCATGATGATGTTAGGGTCATGGCGGAGCAAAGCTCTAAGTCCTGCGGCAAAAGTAAGTCCTGTATCCGGGTTGACCTGGATTTGATTTACCCGGTGAATGCCATATTCAATGGGGTCTTCTACCGTACAGATATTAACTTCGATGGAGTTAAGGATGTTAAGAACGGAGTAGAGAGTAGTGGTTTTTCCTGAACCGGTGGGGCCAGTGACTAAAATCATTCCGTGAGGTTTTTTAATATTCTGGCGAAGCAGATTTAACTGGATCCCGGTGAGACCGATTTCCTCTAGACTCAAAGGCCGAGTGGATTCGAATAACAGCCTCATGACTACGTTTTCTCCGTAAAACGAGGGGATGATGGATACCCGTAGAGCCAAGGCTTGGTCTTCGTAGGCATATTTGAAACGTCCGTCTTGAGGCACCCGATGTTCATCAATTTTCAGTTGGGAAAGGATTTTGATCCGGGCAACAATGGCTGGTTGTACTTGTTTGGGTAATTTGATGATGTCACGCAACCGGCCATCAATACGGAAACGAATCGCCAAGGCGTCATGAAGAGTTTCGATGTGGATATCTGAAGCCAGTTCGGCGATGGCATATTCAAGGATGGTGTCCAGGACTTTGATCACCGGCAAATCAACTGCAGCTTTGGCAATGTCTTCCTCGTCTTTGACTTTGGCTGTTTGTTCGATGTTGGCAGAGAGAATTTCAGCGAATTCTTTTTTGATGCTCTTTTTATACTGATTAAGAGCCAGAGTCAGATCCGGAGGAGAAATATAGTGAGGAATAATTTTTTTCTTGGTGCGGCGGCGGATTTTTTCCAGGGCTTCGAAATCGCTAGGATCTTCCATGGCCACCCGAAGTTCCTGATCGGTTTCCTGAAAAGGAATCATCCGGAAACTGCGGGCTAGTTTTTCTGGTACCAGATCCAAAATTTCTAAAGGAATACTTTTGGACCTGAGGGAAATAAAGGGCACGTTCAAGTGCTCGGCAATCAGCTGGCCCAAGGCCTGTTCAGAAATTAACCCGTGAAAGATTAAGATATCTGAGACTCGTTTTTCCAGAGCTTCAGAAGCCTGTAAAGCTTTTTGGAAATCTTCTTCGGTAACAAATCCGGAAGCAACAAGAATGGTTTTCAGTTCATCGGGCAGGATGGCCATGGATTATGAAATATTTATTCTCTAATTAAAGTGGTTTTGGTTAAAAATTCCGACCAGAGTTTCTACGCCTTTGGCCGGAAGATATATGGCTGTATAATTCAATCTTTAGGGACTTTCTAGCGTATCGATACGGCGCGGTCATCATTTCTTTTGATGATTATTTTTGCTCTTCGGCTTGGTATCTTTGCTGTCTTCTTCCTGAGGGATCGACGTCTTGCTGGTAGTCTTGGGAAGATATTTTTGCAGAGCCTGGACTACTTGACTGGGAGTGTATTGGACTTTGGCTAAAAATTCTGTAGCGCCGCGTTTTTTGGCTTCTTCCTGCTCTTCGGCATGGCTAAGATTGGATAGAATGACTACGGGAATTTTACTTAGTTGTCTGTCCTCTTTAATGGCGGAAAGAACGTCTAACCCGCTAAGTTTGGGCAACATGATGTCCAGAATGACCAAGTCTGGTTTGGTTTCTTTAATTTTGTCCAAAGCTGATTGTCCGTCAGTAGTAGCCAGCACTTCGTGCCCGTCCCGGCTGAAGCGGGTGGAATAAATTTGAATCAAAAAGGGATCATCGTCAGCGATTACGATTTTGGCCATAATTAGAAATTTAGTTTCAGTTAAAGTAGAGATTATGGATAAGGGATTTACTTATCTTTATCTATTATTTGATAGACTTGCTCTCTAAGTTCTTGGAGTTCTTTGACAAGGTCAACCGAATGCTCATTCATGGTCCGAATCATATCTGTGACCTGTTGAGGTAGTTGATCCGTATAGTCTTCAAGAATCACCGAGCAGGCTGACCTAATGGTAGTCACTCTACCCAGGATTTGATGGAATGTTTTGTGGTAATCAAAGGAATCGTCCACTAGAGCCATTGTAACTAACAATGACTATAGATACAAGCTTGTGTTAGAGTTAAAATGAAGCAAAAATTAGGAATAAGGAGTTATGTAATAATCAATGAGACAAAACTTTTTTTTCTGATTCTTAATTCAAGTTTTTATGCAACTTCTCAGAGAGCATATCTCAGAGCTAACCGGCCAAAAGGTGTTAGTGCGGTGTAATTTTGACGTGCCGATTAAGGATAGCCAGGTGCAGGACGTTACCCGAATAGAGGATTGCGGAGAGACGTTAAGGAATTTGTTAGATCATGGCTGCAAGTTGATGTTACTGTCTCATCAGGATCGGCCGGGAGGTAAGCCCGATCCTGATCATAGTTTGCGACCGGTGATTGATGTTTTGGAACCGATGTTGGGAGAAACAGTGGCCTTTAGTAATCAACTAGACCCGCAAGGCATTGATCAACTGCCGGCCAGAATTGTGTTGCTGGAGAATTTACGCTTTTGGCCGGGGGAAGAGGCAAATGATGACGACTTTGTGGAACTATTGTCTGAATTGGGTGAATTTTATGTGAATGAGGCGTTTGCCAATTGCCATCGCCAGCACGCCTCGATTGTGGGTATACCTAAGAAAGTACAAGGCTTTGCGGGTTTTCATTTGGAAAGGGAGATTCGGGTGTTAGCAAAAGTGAAAGATCAACCTGACCGACCACTAGTATTGGTGATTGGCGGGGCTAAGTTGGAGTCAAAAGAACCCTTGGTAACCAAATTTAAGACCATTGCCGATAAAATCCTGGTGGGGGGCAAAATTGCCCTTGATTTAAAGGATAAGCCTGACTTGGGCGACAATGTCATGTTGGCAGAAGTTGATCAGAGCGGCAAAGATATCACTGAAGCCTCTGCTCAAAGGTTTGCTCAGGAGATTATGAAAGCTAAGACTCTGGTTTGGAATGGCCCGATGGGGATGTTTGAAGATTCTAAACATGCGTTAGGTACCCAAATTGTGGGAGAAGCGATTGAAAAAACTCCGGCGTTTACGGTGATCGGTGGAGGTGACACTGAAGCAGCTATGACTCAATTTGATTTGGAGCACGGGATAGACCATATCAGCACCGGAGGTGGGGCGATGCTGGAGTTTTTGGTGAAGGGCACCTTGCCGGGGATTGAGGTACTGGGGTATGAGAAGTGACAATTATTACCTGATATCCGAGTTAATCTTCTGGTTTGTTTACTGCTTTTCGTGAAGTTTGTTTAAGATTTGGCCGAAAATTATTCCCAATATAAAAAGTATCACTGCAGAAATGATTATCGGCGGGAGGAAAAATGTGGTGAAGCCGAAGTCAGTTAAAAGATTGAGGTTGAGTATCTGGAGGTTCAAGTATTGGTTGAGTATTTTAATGATCACTAATCCTGGAGCTAATGAGTTGACTAAAAGCACGAAAGCTATTTCACCAAGAACATTTCTTTTTGATGAATAAAAGGAGGTAGTGCTTAATTCGTAGGAAAATAAGAGGAACAAAAATAATTCGAGTAAAGTATATCCGACACTAAGATACAAACCTAATTTATACCAAGGATCTTGGGCTTTTGATTTAAGAGAGAAAAAGGACTTCATACCATAGATGAGGATGAGCGTAAAGGGTTGGGTGGATCAGAATTCTGCATAACCCCTCTAGGGTGGTGCCGACCGAACTAAAGACTGCCGGTTAAGTTGTAAATAGGAAAAATAGTAGACAAGATTATTAATGGAGTGGCGCTATAAAATGATAAAAAATTAAGAGTTAAGAAGCCTACACTAATAATAAGTAGTGGTTTGGTTAATGGTGAGGGTGACTTTAGTCGCCGGAATAAATAGATCCCGAATATAGCTTGACATAAGGCATAAATAATTCCCCCATAACCGAGATACAGGCTTGATTGGGGTTGAGTCACGTGGAGGTTTTCATAAAGGGCTAATAATTTAGGCATGACTATGAGTGTTTGGACTCCTAATAGGCTAAACATCAGAGCGGCTGTAATGATCAATACGATGGGAAACCAGGTATGGTAGCGGTGGTCTTTCCACATAAAATACCAAGCTACCGGAGCAAAGAAGATGAGTAAGATGATGATTATCCAAGCGGGAACTGAAGGATTTTCAGGAGTTAAAGTTTCAGAAGTTGGCGAATTGTTATCCACGATTAGGACTATTATACACAATTCACGTTACTGGTAACCTTTGGCCTGAAGGGAAAACAACCGCGCGTATTTACTATTTTGTTTCATTAGTTCTTCATGACTCCCCTGCTCGATGATGCGGCCCTGATCTACAACCAGGATTTTGTCTGCCCTGCGCACGGTAGAAAATCTTTGGGAGACGAAGATGAGGATTTTGCCTTGGGCTTTTTTAAGTAGCTCGTTAAAGATGTTTTCTTCGGCTTCCGGATCCACGCTGCTAGTGGGCTCGTCCATGATGAGCACGTCGGCATTTTTTCTGAATAGCATTCTGGCGATACCGATTCTCTGCCATTGGCCGATGGAAAGGTCTACCCCTTGGTCAAACTCGGGAGTGAGAGGATTTTCCCATTTCAAGGGTAAGGATTCGATATAGTTGTCAATGCCGGTTTTGTGGGCTGCCTGTTTAACTTCTGACAGCTTTTCCAGTCTGGTGATATCTCCGTAACCAATGGATTCTTTGCCTGTGAAGGGATAGGTTTCAAATCTTTGAAACAGAATGCCCAATTTGTTTCGCCACGATTGGAGATCAATTTCTGTCAGTTGGTGGTCACCAATCAGAACTTGGCCTTTTTGAGGATCGTAAAATCTGGCGATGAGTTTGACTAAAGTTGATTTGCCGGCGCCGTTTTCACCGACGATGGCAATCCGGTCACCAGGATTGATTTGTAAATTAATGTTTTTCAGGATCCAGGGTTGTTCATGGCGATATTTAAACCAGATATCCTCAAATTTAATGGCATATTTTTGCTGATTGTTAAGCTTAATGCTGCCATCTTGATCCCTGATGGCAGGCTGAAGATTTAAGAACCATACCAGATCGGTGACGAACATATAATTTTCGTAGATCTCTAATAAAGCTGACACCAAACCGCTGAGATTGCTTTGAGCTGATCTCAGAGCTCTCAAGTACATCTCAAAGGAACCCACGGTGATTTTTTCAGTGATCACTAACATGATCATCCAGACTGAAATTGACAGTTCAAAAATTGATAATGGCAAATAGGTAATGACGTGAGATGATTCCCGTTGTTTGTCTAGTTGATATTGTTGGTTAAGAACGTCAGCCTTGACGCTGCGCATTCGGTCGATCAGATAATCTGATAAATTAAGAATTTTGAGTTCCATGTAGTTTTTGTTGTAGGTTAAGTAGCTGTTCAACCAGCCCCACAAGCGGTTGAGCGGAGCCAACTTAGTTTGCAAATGGTATTCTTTTTTAATAAATTGCTGATCGATTAAAAATTGGGGTAGGGCAACGATGATGATGCCCAGAGAAATTAAGGGCTGGAGAAGGATAAGTAAGCCGACCGCAGAGAAAAAGCCGACTAAATAATTAGGCAGGTTGGACACGGGATACATCAGGCCCCAGGCCCGTTGGCCTGATTCCCGTTCAACTTTGGTAAAGCGGTCTTTAAATTCGGGATCTTCCAAGGTGGTGAGATCCAGTTGAGCCATTTTTTCTCCCATTAGGCAGTAAATTTCGGCGCTAAAGGTGCGGGAAAGATTAACCCTGAGAAAGCCATTTATATTGCTTAATAAACTCCGAAAAAGTTCTATCAGCAATCTCAAGCCGATTAAAATGCCAATACTATAAATGACTGGTTTAAGGTGAGGATTGCCGATATTTTGGACTAAGCGATCAAGAATCAGTTTCTCAAGATAAAACCCAGGCAGGCTGGAAAATCCCCACAAAGCATTGAAAATGATGACCAAGATTACCAACCGGAGGTTGATTTTGGCAGCTAGGCGGAAGACTTGTTGAAACACAAACAGCACCTGCTGCAGACGATCAAGAGCTAATTTAGGTCGGGAAGGGGTAGTTGAAGTTGAAGACTCAGCCATGGATACATTGTATTACAAAATACGGTCCTTATGTTGGACTTTTCTTTATCATCAAGACGTAGTTCTAAAACTGAAAAGTATTAATTAGCAGCTGGAAAATATATAATGAAATTAATGAATAATGTAAGTAGCAGTTTTTTGCATGAAATTTTATTTCAGTTTGGGTTAGGTCACTTTCTTAAATATGGCTTTGAACCACAATTGACTTACTATTTATATGACCAAGGATTTTTCCCATTCTTATCTGGTCCCCCCAGCCCTCAGATTAGTTCTGAATTGTTGGTAAGTTTACAATGGTTGACTGATTATCAGTGGAGAGTATTTACCGGTTCGATATTATTGGGATTGCTGATCCTGGGATATTTGTTGATTAGAAAAATCAATCCTATTCCTAATGCCCGTCTATGTTTACTGTTCATCGGGCAATTTATTTTGATCATCTTATTTTATTGGCTATTATTTAAAGGTTTAGGTAATATACCTGATCGATTTGTTGCTATGCATTGCCCGGATAATAAATGTCCTCCGGGAGCGTTATGTGATTGTCCCCACTATATTCCAATTTCCCCAAACGACCAGATTCAAATCCTATACCAATGGTATCTTCTCCCTTTGTATGGATTGTTTTTTCTGTCATTTGTTGCCCAATATTTTATTCTAGTGGCTTGGCCCAAAATAAAGGGTAAAAGGGAGAATGTTCGCAAGATGGGTTAAAGTAGCGATAGATCACTCCAATAATGTAAATGTCTGCTTTTGGTCAGGATTGGCGAAAGTCTGTTGGACTATGTTACGCATTTCGATATGCATTAGATCTTGATCAGGAATTCGATTAACTTCATCCTGAGTAAGCCATTTAGCTTGGATCAAATCGCGTGAATCAGGATTTAATTTCCCTCCAACGAGTTGGGCTTTAAACATCACAATTATTACATTGCGATCCGGCATCGTTAGGCTTTGGTAAATTCCTAAAAAACTAGCGAGTTTAATATGATAACCTGTTTCTTCATAAACCTCTCTAATAGCTGCATCTGCGAGGCTTTCATCAGGTTTCATTTCACCTAAGGGAAAATTCCATTTGCCGCGAAAAGGGTCATCTGCTTCCTGAACAAGTAGTGCTTTTTCATCCTTAATTACCAGAGCACCTGCGTTGAGATAAACTTTCCTGATGATTGGTCGATTGTAATTAATATGTTTCTGCCTATCCATATAACTAAACTACTTTCCATGCGGGATGAGAATCAACAAAGATCACTTCTACTCCTCGCTTCTGAAGGTTTTTCTTTAAAATTCTGGCCAAATTTTTAGCTCCGGGCAATTCAGTGCGATACCCTCCTACGTCGATTAATGAGAGATCCAGCTCATTGGCATATCTAGCAGATGAATCACGAATATCTCCCGATATGTAAACGTCAGCGCCTTTTTGTTTAGCTAATTCAAAATGGCTGAGGACTTCATTACCTGATCCAGCGACTGTGGCGACTGTTTGAATTGATTTATTCAGATCTCCGACAACAATGGAGTAGGGTGAGCTGAGTTTGTGTTTGGCAATTTCTGCCAATTTTTTAAGAGATGTTTTTTCGATGGTGCCGATTCTGCCAAAGGGAATTTTGGCTGTAATTTTAATCCCTAAAGTCGCGGCTAATACGTCGTTAGTTCCTCCGGGAGCGTCGTCCCAATTAGAATGGACCCGATAAACAACTACGCCTGTCTGGTTAAGCAGTTGTTTACGCTGTTTATTGGGAGTTAATATTAGTCGTGATTCGGCTACTAAGAATGGTTTGACTTTTTGAATCAGGGGTTCGTGGATGACTAACATGTCAATGTGGTCATCTGTGACTTGTTCTAAAACTTCTACTGTTGGTCGCCAAACCACGCCCAGTTTGTCGATTTCTTTTTCTGGATCTCCCCAAATAAAACCGTGTTCTTCTCCTTCATAAGCGTATTTTAAGGGGGCAATTTGTTTAAGGATGCGATCAATTTCTTGTGCTCTCATTAATTCTTAAATGAAGGTGTTATTGGACATTACCATATTTTTGCTCGATTTTCCTAAATCTTCTAATCACTTCGTTGAATATTTGCAACAGAACTTTGTCCCAGTCAAAAAATTTTTTCCTTTTTTCAATTACATCGACACTATAATTGAAGTGCTTGAATCTTTGGATGGTTACTTTAGGAAGTGTTAATTCATGTAATGGTGGGGCGATAGCATCGACTGATTTGGCAAATTTGGCATCAAGGGAATTCCTTTGTTCAAATTCTTGAAAATATGAGAGTAGATTTGCTGGTAGAAGTTGATTTGCAGCTTGGTTTTCTAGCTTTTTGTTCTGCTCTGACTTGGTAAAATGTAGATCACCAGCTTTGGTTTCTCCTATATCATGCACAGCTAGCATAATTAGAGACCTACCTAAGTTGATTTGGGAAGAGTGTTGGATATGAGGATATAAATAGGCTGCAATGATGGGAAGATGACCGACGTGTTCGATCAATGGTTCTCTAATTGCCTCTGTGTCGTAAGTGTATGTTGTTAAGATTCCAGATTCCACGAGATTTCGGTATCTTTCTGCTGTTGTCATCGTACGATAGGTACTCGCGTATTGGTCTTGAAGCTGTAACAGGTCGCTGACTATTTGAGCGGTATTGGTCATCAAGTAATGATTATACCATTGTACGCATCATAAGAGGTCCTAAATGTTGTCCAGTTGGATATATTCTTCGAAGTAGGGGGTGTATTTTTCTGTGATCACAATTTTTAACGCGGAGATGAAACCCGGGAAGATCTTTAATTTGTAGATTTGGTCTTCGGTGAGCCAATAGTTCCTGCCTTCGATGGTGTTCACAAGTTTTCCATGAGGTTGTTTAATTAAATAAACTAAAAAGAAATTGTCCAGTTTGATTTGTCGTTCGTTCGGACCGCGTCTTTTATGGTAAACACAAAGGATTTGAGGATCGCCGGTTAATCCTGTTTCTTCCTTTAATTCTCTTTGGGCGCAGGCTTTAGACGACTCCCCGAAGCGGACTTTTCCGTTGATAAAACCGTAATAGCCGTAAAATGGTTCTTTTAATCTCTGTTGGATAAGAATTTTAGTCTGCCCTCTGATAACTTTTTTGGCTGTCACAGCCACGCTGACTGTTCCTTGCTTTTCGATTACTAACCGATCAATGTCTAATTTGCTGACAAAGGTTTTGCCTGTCTGGGTGAGATAATATTTATGGTCTTTTTTGGTAATTATGCCTTGTTTAAGTAATTGTCGAAGATGATAGGAAAAGTGATCATTGGGGATATCGACTTGGTTTAAGGCAGAGAAGCTGGAACCATTTCTGAAAAGGAGCTCACGGCAAATGCTGGCTTGAATTTCATGAAGGTCATCGGTCATTGAGTTGATAATAAGAGGCTTTTTTCTCGGTGTCTAGTTAAGAACCCTTCATTTGGCTGAGGTCAAAATTTTAATACCATACCTCAAGATAAGCCCGCGATTCTATCGTGAATGTAAAAGGAGGAAAAATTTTAACTTATAAAGGCTCTATCTTTAAATTTCGAATAATAGCCCCATGTTTCATATATGCTCTAAATCCAACTAATCCATACTTTAGCCTAAATGGGATACCTTGAACATGCCCTGCAAAGGACTTACCAGCGACCATGTTTCTATCTGTTTTGCCACTTTTTTCTTCATCCTGATTAACTCCTGATTCAATATGATTAACGTCGACATGTGTGGGGAGTACCCAATCAAAAACTGGTACTCCTTCATAAAATAAGTGGGCGGTATCTCCTTCTACTTCCAGTTTAATTTTAACGAAATCGGAAAAATTAAACGGGGCCTTAATTTCTTCAACACTCATCAATTCCCAACCACCACCGTATCTAATATGCGGTTTAATACTTAAATCTAGAGAATCTTCAACATCTTTACCGATTTCTATCATAAAATAGTTATTTAAGTCTTCGGCTCTAAAAACTATCCCAATTCGCTTTTGGTATCCCAATATCTTTTTATCCTTTTCATTTAAGAATCTCATCTCAAAGCTCATGCTTAAATTTTTCCAATAATAATCTTTTAAGAGATTACCTGCTCTGGAGGATTTCACAAATAAGTATCCTTCGATAGTCAATTCTGTTTTTCCATTAAAAATCCATTCCTTGGGCCAATTTTTGCTATTGAAAATGTACCTTTTATTCCTTTGAAAATAGCTCTTTATAGATTTAGGTAATTCCTTAGATAATACAAAGACCACAACTAAACATAAAAAGAATATAGCAACCCTAATAGCTTCTGGTGCGACTACAAAATAAGGAAACCTTATAGAAAAGTTTCTATTAAACAGCTCTCCTAAATATAGAAGAACTAAACTTCCAAGAAGCCAAATAATAACATCTACAATTAACAGAAATTTATTCCTAAAGTTTAAATATCGATCTATTTTATCCATATTCCTACATGAACAAAAAATGGTTATATTAGACCTTCTTTAGCTTCATAATAAGAAAAAGAGGGGTGATGTCCCCTGCTTTGTCTCCCATAATTTTTGCTCCGTTTGGTTCAACTACTTTTTCTAAACACAAGCCTGAGTCAGCAAATGAATTCAAATAGTCAGATAGCAGATAGTGGTAATGAAGGTGATCGTTTTCGGGATTAATCACTTGTCCGGTAACAAAATAGTTGGTGATGACTTTTCCTTTACTTTCTCCTTTATCATTATACAAAGTGTAAACATGAGGAGGATTTTCAAAACAGGGATGAGTGATACTCACTACCAATGAACCTTGACTTTTCAGCACCCGTGAGAGTTCTTGGATGGCTGGAAATAAATCATCTATGTTTATCAAAGCCATGTTGCACAGAACCAAATCAAAGAATTTATCAGAGAATTCCAATTTTTTAATATCACCTACTCTAAACTCAAGTTTTTTAGTTTTCCCATATCTTGCTCGTGCTAAAGCTATGAACTTGGAATTAAAGTCAACACCAATAACTTTTTTGGCATTCAAAGCCATTTTTTGGGAAAGATAACCATTTCCACAGGCGGCATCCAATACCACTTTATTTTTAAGATCACCTAATAAATCACCCACTATTGGGTTAATAACCAGCCGATGATGTTTATCTCCCTGATCACCAACCAGTGAATCATAGTCTTCCGTAATTTCTTCCCAAAAAGTTTGATTATTCCTCCCCATACTGAGAGTATAACAAATATTTTCAGATGGACACTGAGTCTGAACTCATAACAGATCAATAGTGTTATGGGTGATTAATTATCAACAAGTGATAGAATATAGGCATGGCAGTGCGGGATGTTTTGCAAATTGGTAATCCAAAATTAAAGGCGAAGAACAAGGCTTTCAAGAGTTTTAATAGTCCTAAATTGAAACAGGTAATAAAAGACTTGGTAGACACCATGAAGAAAAATGAATTGGTGGGAATTGCAGGACCACAGATTGGAGTTAATTACAAGATACTTGTAACTCAACCGAGAAAAACCAAGTATCGGCCAGCTAGCCAAGCAGATGTGCTCCGGGTTTATATTAATCCCAAAATCATTAAGTATTCAAAAAAGAAAAATACCATTTACGAAGGATGCGGAAGCGTGGTGGAAGGAAATTTATTTGGTCCGGTAGTCCGACCCCAAGAAATTGTGATTGAGGCTTATGATAAGCATGGGAAGAAATTTCAGCTTGATTGCGATGGATTGTTGGCCAGAGTAATTCAGCATGAGTATGATCATTTGTTTGGAATTGAGTTTACGGAAATCATTTCTGACTATTCCAAATTAGTAAACCTGGAATTTTACCTTAAAACTATCAAAAAATCTGCTCAACAATTTCAGGCTTCAATGATCACTAAGAAGGAGTATAAGAAGCTTGGATAGAGTCGTTAGAACACTAGAGTATTTTATATCCCCACGCTGTCGTAGACGGTGAGGCCTTTTTTCCACATGCGAGTGCTGATGAAAAACAGGCAACCATTAAGCAACAATCCGGTCAGGAAATTGTTGAGATTGAAACCGTGACGCAGCACGTCAACCGGGAGGTTGACGATAAAGAAAATGGGGATAATGAACATGAATAAGTTGGCGAGAAAACCGTCAAAAATGTCTTTGGGATAGCGGGAGATGTTTTGCAGTTCCCAATATAAATTGTTTAAGTAGTTGACATTAGTAGCCCAAAAGGACAGCGACATAATGATCAGCAGAATCCATGTAAAAATCCCGACGCCAATGAGCACCATGGCTAGATAACCAATGATTTGCAGTAGGGAGAAGTTGAATTGATAATTCACCAGATAATAAACTAGTAAGACTGGAGTGTTCAGTGAAGTCGATAAAAAGCCAATTTCAGAAATTGCTAAATTAAAAAGGGGGCTAAATGGCTTAATTAAATAAGTATTCAGGCTACCATCAAGAATTCTGTCTTGTAAGCGGACAATGCCGCCGGAAGTAAATCGCCAGAAAATATCCCAAAATAAGGACAAGGTAAAAATAAGCAATACGGCGTCTCTAAATGTCCAGCCGGCGAAACTGCCTACGCTGGAAAAAATGCTTTGAAAAAATAGCAGATCGACAATCACCCAAATAAACAAGTTGAAGACCTGTAGCCAAGCGGATAACCGATAAACCGTGGATTTGGTCAAGTTAAGCCGATGATAATGGAGATAAATTTTCAGTGCTTTGAGCATAAATTAGATGCCGATAGATTCATATCTTTTAATGCCTTTTTGCCAAAGAAAGTAGTTAAATTTAAGCAAAATCAAAACCCAGAGAAATTGAATGGTTAGTTGGCAAAGTAAATTGTTAAGCGATAATTGGGATGTGGTCAGGATGGTGGTGGGAAAATAAATGGTTGCGGAAAAGGGCAAAAATTTCAAAATTGTTTGGAGCAGGTCAGGAAACAAAATAATAGGAATATATCCGCCGGCCAGAAATTTAGCCAGTTTTTTAACTGTACTGATGAGAAATTCTGATTCGATGATCCAAAAAGTGCGGTTGCCGATGATGAGGTAGAGTTGGCAATAAATAATTAACCCTAAAAATACGGCAAGGATGAAGCCGGCAATTCGATAAAAGCTCAGAGTATAAGTTAGTTGGGGGAGAGTTAACAAAATTAATATAAATAAAATTAAGGCAACGATGGCTTCGAAAAGAAATATACCTACATTCCCGGATAAGAAATAGATAATATAGTCCAGTGGTTTGATTAAATAAATGCTCACTTGGCCGTCTTTAATTTCTTTATAAATTTTTCTGCCGACATTGGTATCCACTAAGGAAGAGACGATCACTGCCAATAATGTGTAGCTAATCATTTGCCCAAAAGTCTGGCCTTTGACAGTCTCTCTGGTGGCATAAATTAGACGCCAAAATGCATATAAGGTAACGAAAAATAGCAATCTAGTGATGATTGCCATAGAGGTATTGAACCGATATTCAAGCCTGTTCCGAATACTTAATTTGACGGCAAAGAAGTATTTTCTGAGTTTCATATAGACAAATTAGTACTACAAAATCCAGAAGAAATGAAGGGTCAGTTTCGGGATTTATTGGGGTCATTACAATAGTCCGAAAGGCCAAATAATAAAAAACTGAGTTGAATTTCGTCTACCCGGTGTCAGTTAGATGACTGTTGTTTTTATGCTGAAGTTTATAATTAGATTATGCTAAAAGTTGGTGATCAGGCCCCGTTGGAAATTAAGGTGAAAAGTATGCAGGGACAGGATGTATCCCTGAAAGATTTATTGGGTAAGTACGTGGTGGTGTATTTTTATCCCAGAGACAATACTCCGGGATGTACCAAAGAGGCTTGTAGTTTCCGAGACGTGAATACGGAGTTAAAGAAATTAGGAGTGAAGGTGATCGGAGTAAGCAAGGACAGCGTCAAATCGCACCAGAAGTTTATTGATAAATATGGCTTAAATTTTGAACTCTGGTCTGATGAAGAACACAAATTAATTGAAGCGTTCGGAGCTTGGCAAGAGAAAAAGTTCATGGGCAGGAGTTTTATGGGCACGGTGAGGTCAACGTTTGTGATTGATCCCCAAGGAAAGATTTTTCAGGTATGGGAGAAGGTGAAGCCTGATGGTCACGGAGAGGAAGTGTTGAAGTTGATGAAAGAAACTTTGAGATGATTATTTAAATTCAGTAATAAATTGTCGGCGTTTTTTGGTGGCTTTGCCTTTGGCACCAAGGACGGGATGAAGGGAAAGGTCTGCTGAATACTTACTCGCGGGAGGCGTTCTTCCCAATGCTTCAGCCATAGACCGCACGTGATGCGGGCTGCCTCCACAGCAGATGCCGATGTAATTAACTCCTAATTCTTTGGCTTGCTTGGCAAAGTCGGCCATTTCAAACCTGGTTAATGTGAAAGGGTCAAGAGCGATGTAGGTGTGTTGTTCACCTTTCTGTTTCAGATGTTGGAAAATTGGCCGTTTTTGAGTGGTGCGATAAGGTACCGGTTGGGCGGCAATATAGCCACTTACTTTGTTTCTAAGTTTCTTTAATAACGGCAACATAGTAGCAGGACCTCGGCTGCAATTATAGCCGACGATATCAGCGCCTTGATCGTGGAGTTTCTTGCAGGCAGTTTCCCAATGATATCCGTCATGGGTTTTTTCTCCGGTAGTAGCAAAAGTGATCATGGCAGGAAATCCAGCTTCTTTAATTACTTGCAGTGCGATGAGTGCTTCACCATAATGACTAAATGTTTCGGCGATCACAAAGTCGATGCCTTCTTCTTTGGCCCAAGTAACTTGTTCTTCAAACATGGGACGAACTATTTTTTCGGAGCGGGAATGATTTTGAGGATCATATTCCCATGTATTACTTAAGTCACCTGCCACCAAGGCATTACCTGCTCGAGCAATTTCCTGGGCTAGTCTGACGGCCTGGCGATTGAGATCTTCTAATAGATGTTCTTTACCAATGGCGCGCATTTTAGCCCGATGGCCATAATAGGTAAAGGCGACCATCACTTCTGCTCCGGCGCGGAGAAAGTCGCGATGCAGTTGTTTGACCGCTTCAGGGTGATCTAAAACCACCTCTGGGACATAAGGGCCGGCTTTAAGATAGCCTCGTCGTTCCAATTCAAATAGGTAACCTTCGGCGCCGAGAACTACTCCCTTTTTCAATCTGTCAAGAAGTCCGGGTTTGGTTTTGCGAAATTTCATAAGCAATACGGCGATAATAGCAGCCTAATCCGAATCGGTCAAGATTGATAATCGGCAGTTCTATTGCAATTGATTTCCAGATTCGATAACTTATTAATATGAAGAGAAATAAATTTTGGCTGGGGTTTTTGGTGTTGGTATTGGGAGTTGAGGCAGTACTGTTCAAACCGCAACTGGATTGGGCGAGAAAGAATTTATCTCATCAGCATCGGGTGACAGGTGAGGATTTAAGCGGGGTTTACGATCCCGGAGAGGTAACTGGTTCCTGGTGGGGACAAGTTGTCCGATCTACTCAATTTTCAGAGCCGGAAAAGCTGGCTGATAAAAGGGTATTAGGTCAAACCACAGACAATAAACGCATTGAAATTGATTTGACAAACCAGAAGTTATATGCGTTCGAAGGTGAACGGAAGGTTTATGACTTTCCTATTTCTTCCGGGTTGTATGACTGGACACCAAGAGGGGTGTTTAACATCTGGATCAAATTAAAGTACACCAGGATGGAAGGTGGAAATCCGGCATTGGGAACTTATTATAATTTGCCCAATGTACCTTATACCATGTATTTTGCCAATGCTGACATTCCGCCCTGGAGAGGGTTTGGCATCCACGGGGCTTATTGGCACAATGATTTCGGCCGGCCGAAAAGCCATGGGTGTGTTAATTTGCGACCGGAAGATGCGGCACTGCTTTACTATTGGGCAACGCCTGATTTACACGGCAAGAATTCTATTCGGGCCACAGCCGACAATCCGGGAACACAGATTATTATTTATGGAAAGTATCAAGGGTAGGTGAAAAACGATCTTAACCCGCCGGCTGGCGGAACGAATCCTATCTGAATGGTACGAATAATTGTTGTTTACTCTTTATAGCTTTCGGACTGGATACGGAAGAGTTTGGCATAGAGGCCATTATGTTTCATTAGTTCCTGATGGCTGCCCTGCTCCACTAGTTTGCCTGATTCGATGACCACGATTCGGTCAGCTCTTTTCACAGTAGAAAATCGGTGGGAAATTAATATCATGATGCGTTTTTTCACTGTACGAATGAGTTTATTAAATATTTCTTCTTCACTCTCCGGGTCTAAGTTGCTGGTCGGTTCATCAAGGATAATGATTTTTGATTTTCTAAACAGGGATCGGGCAATGGCCACTTTTTGCCATTGGCCGGTTGAAAGTCCTACACCACCTTCGAGCTCTCTGATTAAAGGAGTTTGATAGCCTTGGGACAAGGAAGCTAAATGATCGTTAATACCGGTGAGTTTGGCTACTTTTTTAATTCGATCTAAGTTGGAAATCTGGCTGATTTGACCGTAACCGATACTTTCCTGGGCGCTCATGCCATAAGTCTCAAAATCTTGGAATAAAGCGCTGATGAGATGCCAATAATCATGGATGTCAAAATTTTGAATATTAATGCCATTGACTAAAATCTGCCCGGATGTAGGTTGGTAGAAACGGCAAAGCAACTTAACCAAGGTGGTTTTACCGGCACCGTTGTGTCCTACGATGGCAATATTTTCCTGAGGGTTGATAGTAAAGGAAATGTCTTTTAACGCGTAACGATTGGCGTTAGGGTATTTGAAAGAAACGTTATGAAAGTCAATTTGTTTGATCTGTTCAAAGGATATTTTGGGGCCCTGGTCAGCGGTTTCAGGAAGATTAAGGATAGTTTGTAATTTTTCAATAAAGACCGAAGTTTCTCTCAGACTGGCATAATTATCAATAATTCCCTTGCCCTGATCAGAAAACCGGTAAGTGGTATTGATCAGTAGTTGCCAATTACCAATGGTTCCAGATCCGGCGATCAGTTGTCGCAGATAAAGGTAGCTGGTGGCAAAGATACCGGCATTAGGTAAGATAGCGCCAATAATTCGGCCTCTAAGTAGTTGGTTCTCTACCTGTTCATAAAATCCTAACGATTTGTTTTGCAGTTGAATTAACTTGTTTTTAATGTAGCTCCCGATGTTTAAGATTCTGGCTTCATAACTGCCCTTGATGCTCTCCAAAAATTCCATATAAATATCCATGTAACGACTGACTTTCGAAGTTAAAGCTACCCGCTGGGTGATTTTTTTAACGGCGGGATTTACAGTTAAAGCCCTAGGAATTTGGACAACCACCATGATCAGTAAATATAACCAACTGAATCCCAGAATCACTCCACCGGTGACGATTAGGGTAATGGTGGAAGCAACTAAGCTGACTGCTTGGTCTACCAGAGGAAAAATCCGCATAGCGCTTTCACGCTTAACTAATACATATTTATCCCGGAAATCGCTGCTTTCAATGGTAGTAACAGGCAAAGCAGCATGTTTACTGGCCAAGTCAATTTCAAGTTGAGAGACTAGCCTTCTCTGCAGGATCCGGCCGATGACTATCCGATGACGAAAGCTATATTGATCCCAAGCATCTACAATAAAGTGTCCGGCAATAATTAAGGTAATTCTGAAGAGAATAACAGAAGGATCAATCTGGCCGATGAGGGTTAAAGTGTCGATAGTGAGCTTGATAAAATAGGCATTGACGACCGGATGAATGCTTTTGTATGTTTGCAAAAATAGCAATAGCCAGATCTTTCTGCCCGCTACCTTGTGACTGTAGGAAAAGCTGAATTTGACTGCCTGAAGTATGGATTGAATATAATCGGTATGTTTCTTCATGAAGGATAAATAATTGTTAGCTTTGCCCCTAGCTGGACCCATTGTACAATAGTAATTGTATGAGTGAGAATATGAAGGGACAGAAGTTGTACGATAGAAAGGATGATGTCAACTTTCCTGCTATCAATATCTAATCTGATATCATTAAGTTAAAATCGTGCTCTAGGCTATGAAGCAGACGATATTTGCCACCAATACTAACCGAGATTTAGCTAAATCATTGACTAAGATCTCAGGCTGGAAAATGGGTAAATGTTTGGTGGGGAGGTATGCGGATGGGGAGGTACGAGTGGAGTTAGAGGAAGCGGTTGACGGGCAACGCGTTTATGTATTGGGTTCCACTTTTCCGCCCGCGGAAAATTTTATCGAGTTGTTGTTATTAATTCACACTTTAAAGGTTAACAAGGCTAAAAAGGTAACAGTGGTGATCCCCTATTTGGGTTATGCCAAATCGGATCAAATTACAGAACAAAGTAATTCTTTAAGCGCAAAACTCGCAGTTCAATTAATTGAAGAGGTGGGGGTAGATGAATTAATAGCCGTTGATTTACATAGTAAAGCGGTAGAAAAGTTTTTTACCATCCCCTTGAAATCTCTGAGTGCAGTCCCTTTACTGGCTGATCGGCTTAAAAATCTGAAGATTGATAACTTGGCTATTGTCTCTCCTGACTTGGGCGGAGTGGTCAAGGCCAGACGGTTCGCTAAATTGGCAGGAACTAATTTGATGGTAGTGATTGAAAAACACCGACCGCAAGTAGATCAGGCAGAGGTGGTAAGGATTACCGGAAACGTGAAAGGTAAAAATGCGGTGATTGTAGATGACCTGATTCAGACCGGAAATACTCTGATAAAAGCGGCTGAATGTTTAAAGAATCATGGGGCAGATGAGATTTATGTATGTGTCACTCATTTAGTACCCACAGCAGGAGCGGTGGAAAAATTAACTAAAAATTCTGATATTAAAATGGTGATGGTAACAGACACCATTCCCCTACCGAAAGATAGCTTGTCTGAAAAGTTTGAGATTGTTTCGGTAGTTGATTTAATTGCTAAGGCTATTAATGGATAAACTGGTACAAATTCCTATCAATTCAATTAAGCTTGAGGGCAAGTTGGTGGTTCCGGAATCCACAAAAGAGATGGTAATTTTTTCCTACGGCAGTGGTAGCAGCCGGCATAGCCCGAGAGATAACTTTGTGGCAGAAGTGCTACAGAAAGCCGGGATGGGAACTTTACTGTTTGACTTATTAACTGAGGAGGAAGATGAGACTTATGCCAACCGATTCGATATTGATCTGTTAACTGAAAGGCTAATGATCGCGACTAAATGGGTTCAAAAGCAGATTGAGATAGAAGGGCTGAATATAGGCTATTTTGGTGCCAGCACCGGAGCTGCTTCGGCCCTCCGAGCCGCAGCCGGTCTCGGAGACGAGATTAAAGCGGTGGTATCCCGCGGAGGAAGACCGGATTTGGCAAGAGAGGTATTTGGCAAAGTAAAATCTCCTACGCTACTAATTGTGGGAGGCCGTGATTATCAGGTAATTGAGTTGAACCAATGGGCATATGAGCAAATTAAGACGGAAAAGGAGTTGAAGATTGTGCCTGGTGCGACTCACTTATTTGAAGAACCGGGAACGCTGGAAGAAGTAGCTGAGTTAGCAAAAGATTGGTTTAGGAAGTATTTGGTTTGATGGATTGGAGAAGTTGAATTACCTGTTCGTCAGAAACCTGGTCGAATTTTTGGTAATAAGCGCCGACTGCTCCTACGTAGTTTTCAGGAGCCTCAAGAATAATTAGTTCGTCTACTTCTGACTTTATTTGTTCGGCAGTATCTTTAGGAGCCACAGGAATGGCGGCGATTAGTTTTTTGGGTTGTCGATGTTTAAGTTCCTGGATGGCTAAGCGGAAGGATAACCCAGTAGCTACGCCGTCATCCACTAAGATGGCAATTTTGTTTTTGGCTTTAAGGCTTGGTTTATCTTTAAGATATGTCTGACGTCTTCTTTGGGCTTCTTGGATTTCTTCTTGAGTTACTTTTTCCAGCCATTGAGGATCTAAGGAGGTCTTTTCTTGCTCGTTAAATAAGCTATGGCCGTCTTCGGAAACGATACCCACGGCATATTCCGGACTCCAGGGATGGCCGATTTTTCTGGTGATGATCAGGTCGAGAGGAGCTTTAAGATGACGGGCAATTTCGACACCTAAAACAACTCCTCCGCGGGGAATGGCGTAGATGATAACCTGCCCTTTGTTTTGGTATTTTTCCAATTTTTTAGCTAACTGTTGACCAGCGTCAGTTCGATCTTGGAAGGTAATAGACGGTTGGCCTAAAAGTTGGGCCAGACTCATAATGATTATCTAAGAATTAACAGCTATCTGTAGATTTCCGCTGATCCAGTCACGGCGCGTATTTACTGACCTTAAAGTCTCAGGATAAAATAGTAAGCGTGTACCACTCTAGATTATACCGGTTAATAACGAATAACAAAATATTTCCTCGTTGTTTAATCAATTAAAGTTCGTTTTTGAGTGACTAAAAGACTCGCGGAGGAGCAAGATGTAAACTAATACTTAACAAGTTATGAAGATCTTTCCTTGGTTGTTCTTTGGCCTACTAACTTTGATCTTTTTAAATCCGGTGATATTTGGTGGCCGGGTGCCGTTTCCGGGAGATAATTTGGTGGGTCATTATTATCCCTGGAAAGATTACGTATGGGAAGGAAGAGAGGCTGGTTATCCAATTAAAAATTTTGAACTTAATGATGCTTTGGTACAGATGTATCCCTGGCGTGAGTTAGCAGTGACGGAAATTAAGAAAGGTCGATGGCCGTTATGGAACCCTTATAACTTCACCGGGACTCCCCTATTGGCAAATTTCCCGACGGCAATCTTCTACCCGCTGAATGCCCTGGAGTTGATTTTCCCGTTTGCTCTGGGGTGGACGATTTACATTGGTTTACAAACCTGGCTGGGAGGAGTGTTTATGTATTGGTATTTAAATAATCAGGGATTGTCAAAGTTAAGTTCGTTGTTTGGCGGACTGGTGTTTGCCTGGTCCTCTTCTATGACCACGTGGTATGAATACGGAATCACAGGCCATACTTGGTTATGGGTACCGTTAGTTCTATCAGCGATAGATAAAGTACAATCAAATGTTATACGGCAAAAATCAAAATTGACAAGTTCTAAGACTTGGTTTGAGATAACCTTAAGTCTTTTGAATAAGTGGTGGTTAGTGGGAGTAGGAGCGCTAACGATGATGATCTTGGGTGGATTTATCCAAGGGGTTATTTATGGTTACACGATTGTTGCAGCTTACCTGGGATTTAGATTGTACGAAGGATTTAAAATCCTATCCTCTGACCATGTTCAAAGTAAGAGGAAAATAATAGAGATCAAGCCTAATCATCACCATAAGAAAAGATCAGGAGTATATATCTTGGTTGGGCTGGGTTTGTTGGCAGTACCGGTTTTGCTCTCTGCAATTCAATGGTTACCATTTGGGGAAATGGTGGTAAGCAGTAGTCGGGTTGTAAGCAATGGAGGTCAAGGCGCCGGAGTTGATGACTATTTTCTTCCTTGGAGAAGACTGATCACGGCCATGGTTCCAGATTTTTTTGGCAATCCAGCGACAGGCAATTTTTGGGGGCAGACATCTTACCTTGAGTTTGCCTTTTATATTGGTCTGATTCCATTAGTCTTAGTGCTTGTTGGCTTCTTGAATAAGAAACCATCTGCAGTTGAGAAATATTGGAGAGTTGCTTTAGTTTTAGGACTATTGTTTCTCTTGGATTCGCCCTTGGCCCGTTTACCATATTATATGAATATTCCTGGATATGCCGTATTATTACCCTCCAGGTTAACGGCGGTGGTCACTTTGACATTGGCGATTCTGGCTGCTTACGGTCTAAATAGCTATCAAAATGCAAAAGTTAAAGATAATCGACACCTGAAAAGTTTAGTTATTTGGTTGACTTTATTACTAGTTTTGTTGTGGGAAGTAGTGTGGTTGTCGGGAAGAATATTTATTGATAAAGAGTTAGTGGCTAATTTGACAACTGTTGCTAAGCGAAACTTAATCTTGCCGTCAGGATACTTGTTATTAGTTTCCGGTTTTTTAACAGTTGATCACAAGATTAGGACCAAGAAACTTTTGCAGATTGGTTTAGTGACGTTAATCGCGGTGACAATCTTTGATTTACTGCATCAGGGATGGAAATATAATGGATTTGTGCCCAAATCAATAATTTACCCGCAGACTAAATCAACTGAATTTTTGCAAAATCAGAAATTGCCCCCGCGGGTGATGATCACCCATCCCGAACTGTTTCCACCGAATGTTAATTTAGTTTATAGAATCCCCATGTTGGATAGTTTTGATCCTGTCCATGACAGAAGAGTTGAGCGGTTGTTATCGACTTTAAACGGACAAGGGTTGTCCGGGGCTGTTGATTTTAGAAGAGTGACTTTTTCAGGAAATTATCAATCGCGGGCGCTTAATTTGTTCAGCCCTGAATATGTGTTTAGTTTAGGAAAAGATTTAGAAGCACCTGGGTTTCAATTAGTGATGCAGGAAGGACGGTCGAGATTATACAAAAACTTGCTAGCTTATCCGAGAGTTTATCTAACGAAAGATGTAGATTACTCAACTGATGATAAGGAAATCTTACAAAGGGTTTTAGATTTTAGCCAAAAGGGAGAACGTAAGGCCATATTGGAAAGCAGCCTCAAACTGACAAACGAAGATTTAAAAGATTATCGGGCAGAAATTATTAGTTACCAACCCAATGAAGTAGATATTAAAGTTTCAACTAATACTGACGCATTGTTAGTATTTAATGATGCCTATAATGAGGGTTGGGAGGCAATGGTTGATAGCTCGCAAGAGCCTATTTTTAGAGCTAATTATGCTTTCAGAGGAGTTAGAGTACCAGAGGGCAACCATTGGGTAAGGTTTATTTATGATCCCCAATCGTTTAGAATAGGAATGTTGATATCTGCGGGAACGGTGATGGGATTGGGAGTAATTTTGTTGATGAAAAAATCGAGATTCATTCTTGGAGGTTAATGTATCTTGAAAAAGCCTCGAGGTAATATTAAAAACACCATTAAAAGTGCTGCAAAACACAGGATGATTAAAATCTGAGATGGTATTGAATAGTTTGTTTATTCGGGTGTAAATTCATGATTAACGATACTTAAGATTTGTATGGCGAAAAGAAAAAGAAAAAAGGTAGGGAAAATATCAGTGACCAGACAATCAGATCAGATCCAGCCAACTGCCCAACTGGTTGAAGAGACTTCAAGACCGGGAGTAAAAGAAATCATTAGAAATAATTGGAAGTATATCTTGCTGCTGATGTGGGTGACCTTGGGTGTTTATGCGAATTCCCTGCCAGGCGATTTTTCTATCGTAGACGATATTCCAGGAATTATAACCAGTGGCAGGTATGATAATTTGGCTGAAAATATTAAAACCTTCCATTTGCAAAGTATTATTTACTCTATCTTAATTAATGTCTTTGGCAAGAATCCTTTAGTTTTTCATATTTTTTCATTGCTGCTCACCTTGATGATTGTGGGATTAGCCTTTGTTTTAGTTAGAATGATTTGGAGCAAAAGAGTAGCTCTAATCGCTTCTCTAATTTTTGCGGTGCATCCGGTGACCACTGAATCAGTGACTTGGATCAGCGGCAGTCCTTATCTGATCAATGCTATGTTTTTATTGCCAGGGATGATCAGTTATATAAAGTTTAAACGGACAAAGAAAGAGGGTTACTTGCTTCTGTCTCTAGTTATTTATTCCTTGGCATTGTTACTAACGAGAACTCCCTGGGTGCTGACTTTACCCATTGCATTATTGATTATAGATCAGTTTATTGTTGAACAGAGGTTTGATTGGAGATCTTTAGTGAACTTTGTCTATTATTTGGTACCGACAGTTATATACGTGGGGTTGTTTTTACGTAAAGCAGGTGCAGCTAGATTGGCCAGTAGGCAAAGCGGTAGTTACTTGAATCAACAAACTTTACCGCTGACAAAAAGTTACATTTTTACAATTTATTCAATGATTCGGTTGTATGTTTTTCCCAAAGATTTGAAAATCTACTATGACGGAAATGTGATCACTAATCAGCAGTTAATCATCATGGTGATTCTGTCATCAATATTTGTAGCAATGGTTTTATTCTTTTGGTTGGGGAAGAGGAATCTGAAAGTCACTGGTTTGTTACTATTGCTGCCAGCGATGTTGGCTCCCAGTTTCAGTCCGATAAAAGTTACCTGGAACATGGCAGAGAGATACTTATATTTAGGTACCTTATTTTTCGGGGTGTTAGTCGCTTTGATAATATTAAAAATCAGTAGTTATTTTAAATGGAAATATGTATGGATTCTACTAACAGTACCATTGCTCTTGGTTTTGTCGGTAAGAACGGTGATCAGAAACAATGACTATCTTGATAATAAGGAATTTGCTAGAAAAACAATTATCGCCGCTTCCCAAAGTGTGCGGCCATATAATGATTTGGGTACGTTGTACTATATGGATGGAGACACAGAGACAGCTCTTGATTATTACAGCCGAGCATTACAGATTAACCGGCTATCTGCAACTGCGATCAACAATATTGGGCTGATTTTTTTGAAGAATGGAGTTCCTGATTCAATTTTTTCGGCACCGGATTACTTTCCTCAGATGGAGCCAAATGATTATCAAGCTTGGCTAGCAAGGGCAATTAGTTCTTATAAAAACGAAAACCCCACCAACGCTGCCTATTACTTAATTGGAGCAGTAATAAGGAATCCTCAAGGCATAGAGGCATTAAATTTAATGGGAGATATGTATTACGCCCAGCAAGAATGGGAGAGGGCAAAGGATTTTTATTTAAGGTCGGTAAAGGTTAATGACCAGCAAGCCAATATCTACTATAAGTTAAGCACCATCGAAGCCACAAAGTTGGGTGATTATCAAAAAGCTAAAGAATATACTCTCAAGACCTTAGAAATCGATCCAAATCTCGAAGGTGCTAAGAAAAATTTGGAAATGTTGGATAGAAAATAAAATCTGCAACAGTGAGTTCCGAAAGAGGAATGAGCGATTGGAGATGGAGATTTTACTAATTGACGAAGTTTGAACTCAGATGGTATTATTAAGCTAGATAGTTTGTCAAAGAGCAGTAGACATCATATGTGCGAAATAATGTGCTCTCGATGACAGAGAATATTATTTGAGTGCATATGATGCGGGATGTGATCTACGATAGCGGGTTGGGAATCGCAGCACCGCCATCGGCGGTGTCAAGGAGGGGGTTTTTTGTCCAAAGACCTAGTTTTCCGGTTTCTTCTCTGATTGATGGGCGATATGATTGGGATAGAGAGAATTTGGGAGAAGAACTAATTAAAGTAACTGATTTTTACCAACGAAGACCAATCCCGATTGGGGAAGATAGCCAGGTAGAAGATGCTGAATTAGTGGTGGCATCAAAAAAATCAATGAAAACGAAATTAAGAATAAAAACAGTGTTTCCTTTTATTTTTTTCCCGGACGATTTAATTATCGACGAAGCGAAAGTAACTATTATTAAACGTTACTTCTTTGCCTGCCAGGAAATTCATACTATTCCTATTAAGGATATTGTTGATGTCATTGTAGCCTCTAGTTTATTCTTTGCTACTTTATATATAAAAAGGGCTTTTCAAAATGATCTTTATCAATTTAATTATTTAAACAAGCAAGATGCGATGCGAGCCAGACAATTGATTCAAGAGTTGGGGGGGAAAATTGGTAGAGAAAAAGTAAGCTCTAGGAAAGACGCACCAGATATGTAAGGTTGTTGTGAGATTTGTGAGACAAATAGTTTCGGCAACCAAAGGAGGCCTTTATATAATATAACGATTAGGGTATAGTGATGGTGATAAATGATTTCACGAAGGGAGGTGAAGATAGATGAAAGTGTACGTGGATAATATTGAAGATTTGACTTTAAAAAATAATTTTTTCCGTCAAGTGTTATTCACCGCGCCTCATTCACAGTTGGTGGTAATGTGTTTGCAACCAGACGAAGATATCGGCATGGAAGTCCATGACGATGTTGACCAATTCTTAAGAGTTGAAAAAGGACAGGGAAAAGCTATCTTAAACGGTGAAGAGTATCCGCTTAAAGACGGTGACGCAGTGGTGGTGCCTGCAGGTACAGAGCATAATGTAGTGAATACCTCTGACAGCGAGCAATTAAAGCTATACACGATTTATAGCCCGGCGGAGCATAGAGACGGGGTAATCCACCAAACCAAAGCAGTGGCTATGGCTGATGAAACAGATCATGTATAGCAAAATTAGAGTATGATAAGCTAATCCCAATGATCTGGGTGCAAAATAAATTTTGGAGAATAGTCATTTGGTTGTTCATCTTTGGCACGGTATGCTTGGCTGTTTTTACTGTTGGAAGGATCCTGATCACTTTTCGATTGCACGACTTTGATATTTACTACCGGGGAGTCGGAGACTTGCTGGCCCATACAAATCCGTACGCTAATAGACCAGGAGAAGTAATTTATCCACCCGTGGCTTTGCTGTTATTAATGCCTTTAGGTTTTTTCTCACAAACACTGGCAGAAGATGTCTGGACCGTCATTTCAGTGATAAGCATATTGGGTTCATTGGCCATGTTATTAATCCTATGGAAAGGAAAGATTAAAGCTAAACACATTGGACTGTCTTTTGGTTTGGCGATGTTGTCATTTCCGGTGAAGTGGAACCTGGGAATGGGGCAAATTAATTTGTTACTGTTGTTACTAGTTATCGGTAGTTTTTACGCTTATAGAAAAAGCAGATCAATAACTAGTGGGGTATTGTTAGGTATAGCATCGGCTATTAAATTCATTCCCCTACCCTTGTTTTTGTTTTTCTTGCACAAAAGACAGCGGAGATCTGTTGTGGCCGGAGGTTTAATGTTCTTGTTTATGCAATTGGCCGGTGGGTTGGTAGTAGGTAAGGAGATAAATTTTTATTATTGGAGCCAGGTGTTTCCTCATTTGCCAACTGTGGGCAACATTGCTTACTATAACCAAGCGTTAACTGGGTTTTTGGCCAGAGCTCATGTTTCAGTGGAAATTTCCAAACTGATTAACTATAGTGTCTTTGTGGGTTTGTTGATTGGAGTATGGAAAGTAACAGACTCTAATCGGGAAAAGTTAGAGAAGGAATTGTTAGAGTACGGGCTGCTTGTTCTGGCCGTTTTAATAGGCGCTGGTCTGGCTTGGCAATATTATTTTGTATTAACAGTGATTCCGTTTGCGGGAGTTTTCCTTTTGATTATTAACTCCTTTAATAAATTAAAGTGGTACTGCGTGTTTACTTTAATAGCATATTTGTTGATTTCCGGAAACATTAAACATCCCGAGAACTTTGGAGGAGTGAAAGTTGTCTTCTTATCTCATGTCTTATACGGTACGATGCTCCTGTACGGCATCGCTTTTTCGCTGCTGAGACGAAGATCCACCTGGACCTAATAATTGTCCACCCAAAAACCCTGGACGATTATTTGCATAAAAATCCAGGGCTTTTTAAACTCTCTCTTGAGTTTTTAATATTGAGGTTTGCGATCGTACGTACCCCGTGGTTTGGGTGGTCTGGCTTCATTGACTACCAGGGCGCGACCTTGGAAGTCTTTGCCATTAAACATCTCGATAGCTTTTTGAGCTTCTTCCTCGGTACTCATTTCCACGAACCCGAATCCCCGAGAGCGTCCGGTATCTCTGTCTGTAACTACACTAGCACTGACAACTTGACCTGCCTGGGCAAAAAGTTCTTCTAATTGATCACTAGTAATACCGTAATCAAGATTACCTATATACAGTTTATTTTTCACGAAATTTCACCTCCGATCATGATAGGAGAAGACTTCTTTGGAGTTAACCGGAGTATCTGAAGTCCTTTTAAAATAAAGGATATTACACGGTCTCTACTGGATGATTTAGATTTACGCTTCAGTAGTGTAAACCAAATGAAGTTGATCCTGAATTCTTTTGATTGTTAAGAACCTATTTAGAGTTAGGCTAAGTTTAACATATTCAGATTATATTTCCACTGGTGAATTATAAGAAGCTATTAAAGAGTTTGCTAAAAGGTTAATGGGTTAAGACTTTGGTTTTACCAACAAGGTACCGAAGGTAATTACGATAGAGGTTGTTGGTAGTAACGATACCGACCAGATGCTCGTGATCTACCACTGGTAACCGGCGGATTTTGTGAATAATCAGAACCGCACAGGCTTTAAGCACATGATCCTGAGGCTCGACGGTAATTAGTTCAGTGGTCATGAGGTCTTGAGCGGTCAGATCGTTAATTTTGTTGGCTTCGTGCTCAATATGTTCGTGGCTTAAGTAATAAGGATAATCTTGGTAGAATTGCGCTTGGGAAGGAAACAAGTTGAGAAGGAGATCTTTTTCGGAGATGATTCCCACAAATTTCTCGTGGTGGTCGATAACCGGCACACCAGAGATGCGATGGTGAATCAATATTTGGAGCACTTCAGCAAAGCTGGCAGAAGTCTTTACACAATGTAGCTGTGTGCTCATGACGTCACGGACCAGCATGTTTGTCACCCTGCCATTATTATACATGAGATGGCAAACTAAAGGTAGAACTCGAATGGAAAATATCCGGGGAGTTTTTCCTACCGTCTATTTCTTCTTTTTGGAATTCGTTCTTTCAACTGTAAGGGTGCATTCGGTAACTAAAGCAGCGATGGCGCCGACTGCTGCTAATACGGGAGCCAGAGCCGCGCCAATCACGCCAATGGTTAAAGGTAAAACCATGATGGTTTTTCCTTGTTTATCTTTTATGGTTACCTGACGGACGTTGCCTTCTGCGATAAGTTCTTTAGTCCTTTTTAGTAGCTGGTCACCTTTGACTTTGATGGTTTCTGTGGCTGTTGAGGATGGCAAATGAATCACCTCCTTTCATACATTTCCTACAATGTGTTAGTTAGAGCTAAATGTCAATTTGTAAATATTGCCGGATAAGCAGGCCGATTAAAAATGTAAAGGCAGAAATTCCCATACTGATAAGAGCCATTTCTATAAACCTATGTTTGAAGGATAAATTCTGCGCCACAGAGATATAAAAAGTAAAAGCCAAAATTACGATGACGGCATTGAATAGAGTAATGACTAAACAGAGATATATATTGTGGAAGATTAAATAAGGAAAGATCAGGAATAAAACTGTGAAAACGTATGCTATACCTGTATAGATAGATGCTCTTAAAGGGCTTAAACCATTGGAGTCTGTTTTAGTAGATAAATACTCTGAAGCAGCCATAGAAAAAGAGGCGGCAATCCCAGTAATCAAGCCAGCCACTGCAATAATACGGTTGTTCTGGAAGGCAAGAGTAAATCCGGCCAAAGCCCCTGTAAGTTCAACCAAGGCGTCATTTAGCCCTAAAACGATGGAGCCGACATATAACATCCTGTCTTCTTTAAGAAGAGCTAATATTTTTTGTTCATGACGATCTTCATCTTGGATGATGGTTTTGACCTCAGGAATTTCGTGAGCAACTGATTGATAAATCTGTTGAGCTCTTTGCTCTCCCCTCTCCATTAATCTTAAGGCAAAGGTTAACCCTAAGATTCGTGCAATTATAAAATAGACCGATACTTTCACCCGGTGGGGTTGGATTTCTTGGCCGGTGTATTTTTCCCAATAGAGGTAATGTTGATGCTCATCGTCAGCCATTTCATCAAGGAAGTGCTTATTTCTATGATTGTGTTCGATGGTGGCCAGCGCATGGTAAACCGTATGTTCGGTAATTTCTGTTTCTTGAGCAGCTAGAATGATTTGTCTTGTGTTTCGGCTGATTTTTTTTGTCATGATTGTAGAGTATTTTTAGTTTAGATTAAGAACCAGATGTAACGATTATATACCACTATTTATAAAATTATATCTGAAAGGTATATAATTAGCTTAATGGTTGATAAGATTGTCAGATCATTATGTTGTTTTTCTGACAATCCTGGGCCGTGGTGCGTAGAGAGAGCTGAGCAGAGAATAAAAAGATTGGAGAATCACGGATTCACGGTGCAAACTCAACGGTTGTGTACAGAGCTATTTGCACCCAAATGGCTGGAAAATAGGATTTGGGATCGAACCGTGCTATTAAGTGTGGGAACTGTAAGTTATAAAAGGGCGATGAAGATGCTGCCCAGCTATTGTAAATGTCCCCGGATCAGTTTTAATGTGGATTTAACTAAAGAAAAGATCAAGAATCTTCATGCTCGGTTGTTATTTAAATTAATAAAGCACGCTCCAGAAAATACTTTTAATTTCGCGTATGTATTCAACAACCCATTTTCTTCACCCTTCTTTCCTGCGGCGAATTATCAAAAAGAAGGTTTTGCCATTGGATTGCAGCCGACTGATTTGGCTGAAGGGTGCAAAACTTTAAAACAATGGTTAACAAGAGTCCGGGAAGTATGGGAAGAGATTGAGGTACTCTTCAAACATGACGATCAATTTTTAGGGATTGATTCTTCTGTCGCTCCCTTATTTACCGGTAAGAGCAGCTTAGTAAATTTTATTAAAAGGATAGATAGCTTTTCTCATTCGTCAACCACGAATGTTTACTTGAAAATAAGTAAATTTTTGAAAGAGCACAACCCCAAACCGGTGGGTTTGTGTGGATTAATGTTTCCTTGTCTTGAGGATTTCGAATTGGCTGAAGAGTATGAGAAGGGTAATTTTTCGATTGAAAAAAATTTGTTTTTGTCACTCCATTCTGGTTTAGGCATTGATACTTATCCTATCGGAGTGGACGAGTCTCCTGATCGGGTGGTTGAGATACTAAGATTGGTCCAAGATCTATCAAATAAATATGAAAAACCTCTATCAGCGCGATTTGTATCTGATGGTAAAGCTAAAATCGGAGATAGAACTAATTTTCAGAATCAGTATTTGAAAGATGTAGTGGTTAGGGAGCTATAAATTTTTTGGTTGCCAGTTGAATCGGGTGAGATCTACAGTTGAGCCTTGGAAAACGATGCCTTCGGACTGGAGACGACGAATTTTTCCGGGAATACCACCTTGGCCAGCATAACCATGCATGTGACCGTCAGACCCGATGACTCGATGACAAGGAATGTTTTTCAGGTCAGGATTGTGTTTCATGAGTAACCCGACTGACCGGGCAGCCTTGGGGCTACCTGCCAGTTGGGCAATCTGTTGATAAGTGGCCACTTTGCCGGCCGGAATCTGACTAACAACATGGTAAACCCGACGGGAGAAGTCTGAGGACATAGATGAATGTTACCGGGAAACTGTGAGTGAGTCAACGAAAGGAAAAGACGACGGCGCGTGCTTAACGGACCGACAACGTGTTTTAATTTCCCTGAATTTTGTTAGTTAAAAACACCGAATTTGTAACCAAATAGATCATGGCAGCCGGTCGAAATATTCATTAATAAAAGAGATAATGACTATCTCCCAGACAATCCCTCCCAGAGGGTGATGTCTAATGCGGGTTTGAGTGAAGGTACGAGTTAGAGTTGGTAGAAGTTTTTTCAGACGAACTATCAATCATATTTTTATTACCGGTAGGGATCGTTTTTTGAAGATTCGACCATAAACGGCTATTTGGTTTCTACTAACTGAATAGTAGGTTAGATAGAGACCTTGTCGAGCAGACTAATCTTTTATCGAGTTTGATTTTGAAAATAGCTCTGGTTTATGAACTGAGCATTTAAAACTGATTATTGTCTTCGTCGATCTGACTAGATTAAAATGGTATTATAAATAATTAAGTTATGGAAGAAACTCCAACGGATCAAACATCAACCGCCCCTGTGAAACAAACTAGCGACAGCCCTACTCCGGTCAATTCGTATAGTCCAGCACCTGAAACTCCGCAAAGTACAGAAAAGATAGAATCTAAAAGTAGTAGTTGAATGGTTTGGTTAATATTGGGAGGATTAATTTTAATCGTTTTAGTAGCCGGAGGCATATATTATTGGCTGCAAAAAACACCAAATTCTAACACGGCACTAACTCAAAATATCCAACCAACTCCATCAGTCCCATCCATTAAAGAGCAATTAGTAATTGGAACTGACGCTACTTTCCCTCCGATGGAGATGTTCGACGGCTCAAACAACTTGGTTGGTTACGATATCGATTTAGGCAATAAAATTGGTGAAAAGTTAAACACCAAAGTTGAGTTTAAAAATATCCCCTGGGATCAGCTATTTACATCTCTGGAGTCGGGAGATGTGGACATGGTGATTTCCGGAGTAACCATAAATGATGAACGGAAACAAACTTATGATTTTTCCGAGCCTTACCTAAATAACGGCCAAGTAGTGATTGTCCAACGGATTAATCAGGATATTAATTCGGTTAACGACTTGCAAGGGAAAAAGATTGCAGTTCAGAAAGGCACCACGAATGAAGAACAAGCATATAATTATACCGATAAACAATTAGTTTTAGCTGTAGATAATTTTATTCAAGCTACAGAATTATTAGTAGATGGCACCGCTAATGCTGTTTTTTCCGATTTAGCTGGCGCTAAAGGAATTATAAATGACCACCCAGAATTGAAAATTGTAGGAGAGCCGTTTACTTCAGAATATTACGGTATCATGTTTGCCAAAGGCAACCAGGATTTAGTAAGTAAGGTTAATGATACCCTTGATAACCTTAGACAAGAAGGGGTGCTGGTGTTTTTGAAACAAAAATGGTTAGAATAATTTAATGAGGTTCAGTATCCGGACGAAATTATTATTGGGTTTTGCCTTATTAGGGTTATTATCTTCTCTGGTACAGGTTTTTGGGGTTGTAATTATAGAAGATTATTTTCATGCTCAGGTTGAGCAATCATTAAAAGACAAAGCTGACCTAGCAGCTACCCAAATATTAAACCTCAGATCCAGAATCGAACTGGACCATTTAGGAATTGCAAGAGAGTATGGCTTATTAGAGTCTGGTGATGTTAGGCAATTGGCGGGAATAATTGATTTCGTTTTAAGCCAAAATCCCTTTTATCAAAAAATTACTATCCTCTCCCCTACCGGAAAAGAAATTCTGAAGATAGACCAGTTTTCACAAATCCCCGACGAAAGTTTAGATTTTGAAATTCCTACCCAATCATTTACTCAGGCTTTGGACGGCAATACTGGTGTTTCTAAAGTTTATTTTTTAGAACCAAGCTCTTCTCCCCAAGTCGACATATTTACACCGATTTTATCGTTTGATAAACAAGTTATCGGGGTGATAAAAAGCCAAATCAGACTGGATAGCTTGTGGGATGTCTTAGCACAAATTCAGATAGGTAAGCAGGGATTGGTGTACGTAGTTGATGACGAAGGCCGGCTAATTGCCCACCCGGATAGAGCGTTGGTATTACAGGCGCCAAATTATGCTGAGCGGCCTTTAATTAAAGCGATGATTAACCATCAAACGAATCAACTAACTGACGAGGATTTTAATTACCTCAATGATAAGCAAGAACCGGTAATCGCTATGGCTAAGTTAATTCCCGATCTGAACTGGGTGGTGATAGTAGAGGAACCCCAGAGTGAAGCTTTCAGTCAAATCAATATATTAAGGAGTGTATTTCGTGGGGCCACGGTAGCGTCTATTGGGTTACTGATTCTGATTTCTTTTTTCTTAAGTCATAGATTATCCCAACCAATTAAGAAATTACAAAGTTTTTCAGAATCATTAAGTAAAGGAAACCTACGCATCAGATCCGATATTTCAACCGGTGATGAAATTGAAGATTTATCAACGTCGTTTAATTCGATGGCCAGCCAATTAAACTCTTTGGTAGATCAACTGGCGGAAAATAACCAAAATCTGGAACAGGAAAAAACTCACGTGGAGGCCGAACGCAATAAATTGTCGATTATCATGCACGAAATTACCGACAGTGTGATTGCCGTTGATAAACAAAGAAAAATTGTAATTTTTAATAAAGCTGCGGAAAAAATAACTGGATACCAAATAAGTGAGGCAAAAGATAAACCGATCAGTGATTTGCTTAGACTTTATGGCCAAAATGGTGAAATTTCCGTAGATATCTATTGTCCGATAAAACCAGGCGATTATGAGGGTCTAGTATACCATCAAGATAAGGTTAAATTAGTGGGTAAGGAAGATAAAACGACTTATGTAAATATAGTTTCAGGAAAAATCAAAGAAGGCGAATCAGTAAATTTGGGTACTATATTAACGATCCACAATGTTACGCCAGAAAGAGAACTGGAAAAGATGAAGCTGGATTTCGTGGCCATGGCTGCTCATGAGCTGCGAACTCCTTTAACTACGGTTCTGGGCTATCTGTCTTTTATTCAGAAGCCTAAGACAGCCGATAAACTCGCAGAAAATGAACGAGAATATTTATCAAAGGCGATGGTTAGCGCCACCCGTCTGAACCGATTAATTGATAATTTACTAGTAGTATCCAAGATTGACCAAGGTAGAATGGTGGTGAATGTGAAACCGACCAATTTGGGGAAGTTAATTGAAAAGATGGCTAAGGAATTTACCAACCTGGCTCAGGTTAAGGGTTTGCAAATGAATATTGAAACTGAAGATAATCTGCCCGAAGTAATGGCTGATCCGGTAGCATTAGAAGAAGTGATTATCAACTTAGTGGGTAACGCGATTAACTACACTCTATCAGGCAGCATCACCGTCAAAGTGCGCAGAAATGAAGACCAGGTAATGGTTTCCATAGCTGATACAGGGAAAGGCATTCCTAAGGAAGCTATTCCGCATTTATTTACCAAATTTTTCCGAGTAATCGGAGAATTACAATCAGGAGCGAAAGGTACCGGATTAGGGCTTTATATTTCTAAGAAAATTGTTGATTCTTTGGGAGGAAAAATATGGGTGGAAAGTAACTTAAACCAGGGATCAACTTTTTATTTCAGTCTACCGATTGCCAAAATGGATTGATGTGGTTAATAATATAAATTAGTTTGGGATTTAATTAAATGATCAAATAAAGTAACTCTTATCCGATGAAATTAAACATGTCTAAAAGAATTTTATTAATTGAAGACGAACAAATGATTCGAGAGATGTACGAGATCGCTTTGAAAGAAGCTGGTTACAAGGTGAATTGTGTTAAAGATGGAAAGGAAGCTTTGGAAATATTAAAACAACCGAACGTTAACTACGATCTAGTACTATTAGATATCCTGCTCCCGGAATTGAATGGAATGAGTGTGTTGAATGAAATGAAGAAAAATGACTCGCCTTCGAAAAATATTCCAGTAATTCTATTAACTAATCTGGGAATGGAAGGACTGGTCAATGAGGCTATGAATTTGGGAGCGGAACAATATTTAATTAAATCAAATATTTTGCCCCAAAATCTGGTAGAAGAACTAAAAAATTTCTTCACAGCACGGTGATATGCTTAGTGATGATTTAATCTGACATCCACCGATATACGTCAAGATTAACGTGATTTTTAATATTAAACTGCACACCTTCCCTTTAACCGGGCAACTTTTTCAATAATTCCTCCCTGACCAGCGTAGCCATGCATGTGTCCGTCAGAGCCGATGACTCGATGACAAGGAATGTTTTTCAGATCAGGATTGTGTTTCATGAGTAACCCGACTGCCCGGGCAGCCTTGGGGCTACCCGCCAGTTGAGCAACCTGTTGATAAGTGGCTATTTTGCCGGCCGGAATCTGACTAACAACATGGTAAACTCGCCGGGAGAAGTCTGAGAATGTTATCTGGAAACTAAGAGTGAGTCAACTAATTAGATGGTTGTAATTATGTTTCATGTTTTATGGTTTACTTCCTAATTCTCGGAATCAATTTCCCGGGAACTTTTCTAACCTTAATGGTTCTATAACCTAAGATTTTGGCCTTAACCAGTCTATGCAGTCCATCTAGCAGTAGCCATTTACCTCTCCAGTACATGATATCCAAGGGGTATCTTAAATCACAGTTCAGTGTTCTGGTATACTCTTCAAGGTATTTTTCTGGATTCTCAACTACCTCATTGGGCTTTAAATCGTAATATCCTTGCTCCGTGTTCCAAAAAGGAATTTCAAAGTGCCACACTAGTTTAGAAAGAGCCATTTTTTCAACTGGAAGTATTAGAGCCCAAACCTTACGTTCATCCCACTTAAAGTCAAATCCCACCTCCCGGATAATTTTGGGAACCTTTCTGATACTCATAGCTATTCCTCAAAAGGTTCGGAGATTTCCCAAATGTGATGATCCGGGTCCTGGAAATAGGTAACTGTTTGGCCCCAGGGGGTAGTTTTGGGTCCTTCTAAAATCTCTACACCTTTAGATTTTAATTGCTCACAGGATTTTTTGAGATCGTCAACTTGAAAACCCAGAACTGCTCCTCCTCCGGATCTCATAAATTTAGAGGGAAACATGGTCGTGGCTTCGTCTTTTTGAAAAATTGATAATGAGGTCTCTCCACCCACAAAGTTGGCAAATTTACCATCTCGGGATTGGAGTTTTAACCCAAGTTTGTGCTGATAAAAGTCTAGTGACTTATCAAAATCTTCAACTAGTAAACAAATAGCAAATAAGTTTTTGAACATGCTGATCACCTCCAATCGATGACGAAGAAATTTTATCAAAGCACTAAAGATCAGATCCAGAGTAGTGGACTACACTAAAGTTTCTCTGGCCTATATAATTGTGATTAATGCACAAGATTCAGAAGATTTTATTGAAAAGACTATTGGTGCAAAATAATCAGCGTTACTCTACTTTGACTCGGGGATACGATTTTGAGGATAATGTGGTGTGGCATTTGAAACAACTAATACAAAAGGGGTTAATTAAGAAGTTGGAAAATCAATATCAAATTACTGTTGAAGGAGTGAAACTGGTGACGGATTTTGATTTACCTGATTTGGAAGATACCGGTTATAAAACTTTTTTTCTGGGTTTCCTTTGCCAATATCAAGATAAATATTTAATAAAGGAACACCCGGGGGGTGGGATTAATTTTTACAATTTACCCAGTGGAAAACCTAGATTTGGAGAGCCTTTAGAGGAAGCTCTGATAAGGACTTTTCAGGGTAATACCGGAGTCATTCTTAAGCCAGATAACTTTGGTTATTTAAGTTTGCACTTAAAGACGGTAAAGACTACCAAAGGGGAGGTGTTATTTGATGACGCATTTGCGATTTATGAAGTGCATATCAGTCCCGACGACAGAAATAAAATGAAGCTCCACCTGCAAATACAATGGAAATCGGTAAAAGAGATTGAAGAACTCCCCCACCGCTGGCCGGAGATCGATATTTATATCTTGAATGGTGATCGTAGTCCATATTTGGTTTATGATGTGGTGTCGGATTATGTGTTAGACTCGTAAACTTTGGTAAGCATTAAAGCCTCCAAAGCCTTTAGGTTTCTAAACTTGCCCATAAGGCGAGGCTGCCATAACTGCGGTAGGGAATCCAGGCATGGGTGATTTTATCTGCTTCCTCGACGCTGGGCCTGTCCTTTAATTGATATAGTTTTTGCAGTGCTCTTTTTAAGCCTAAATCATGGTGAGAGTAGACGTCCGGTCTGCCTAAAGTAAAGATGAGAAACATTTCTGCTGTCCACCTCCCAATGCCTTTGACTTTAGTTAACTCGGTAATTACCAACTCGTCCTCCATCTGCAATAGTTTGTGAAATGGTAATTCATTTTGACGGGTTTTTTCTGCTAAGTTTTTAATGTATTTAGCTTTGGCCCAGGACATGCCAACACCCCGTAACTTTTGATCAGAAATTGACAAGACATTCTCCGGAGTAACTTGTTTATTCGGGAATAGGTCTATAAATCTATCAATGATCGCTGTGGCTGCTTTGTCACCTAGTTGTTGGGAGATAATGTCTTGACAGAGTTTTAAATAGTATTGACTAGGATCTCGATTGGCTTTAATTAGCTTCAGATCCATATGTTGCATTACCGAGTAGATAAGCGGATCCTTTTGCTTGAAGTGAGATTTGATGTTTTTGATGTTCATGGATGTTTAATGTGCCGGGAGAAGTTAGTTATATGGTGACATGGTTTTATTAATTAAGATTATTGACTTCATAATTTAGTAATTTCCCTTCTTTATCATGCCAAATGGTGGCAGTAAATTTTTCCCCTTTCAATACTTTTGGTAACCAAAGTTGGTCGTTGGGCCACATCTGATGGTAAGGTATTTTGTCAATATCAAACCAATGGGGAGTAATTTCTTTGCTAGTTTGAGGTGTGCCCTGCCATTGATAAACAGTAAATACGTCTGACGTGCAAGGATCAACCGGTTGTTGATAAGTTATATGTCCGAGGTGTTTTAAATCTATGGATTTAATCGTGATATTGATCTCTTCTTGGACTTCTCTGACAGCTGCGGCCCGGATACTTTCATGAGGTTCGCATTTTCCGCCTATACCATTGTATTGACCGATACCTTCGCCCGTTTTCCTGATCCCTAAGAGAATTTGTTGTTGGCCTGAACGAGATTTTTTGAATAGAAAGACAAGTACAGTTTTCGTCATATGCAAATTTTTTGTTTGATCTTACTGATATCGTCAGTAATGATCCAAGAAGCTTGCATACCATAACCTGTTTTATTGATAAGGAATGGTTTGACGGATTGGACTCGGTTGAAGTATATAAGAATGCAATATTTTTTACCTCTGATATAATCTTTAACTTCTTGAAGATTGTTTTGGTTAAGGCCTAAATCTTGAGTTTTAATGTTGTTTAAGATTCGTTTTGATTTTGCAGGAGTTAAATTGGCATATTGTTTAACTTGGGTGACTTGGGCTTTGGCTCTGACTAACCCGCCGGAATCTTTGAAGTAAATTACGTCTCCGGGGAAAACTTGGTCCCAGGGTCGGGATTTGTTCTTATACCACCGGGATTCAATGGTTTTGTCTCCGGCAATGATTTTGTCAATCAATCCCCAGGATTTACGCATGATGGCAATGTGGATACGTGGCATATAACTCCTTTACGGAAGTATTACTTAGTTGCTTTAATAGTTTACCAAAACGATGATCCTAGTCATGAAAGATGAGAGCTATGGTGGTCATTTTTAATTTTTCTATTTATTGCACTTAATTCTAATGCAATTTATTATGAAAATATAATGAGATTGTATGTTTAATATTAGGTGGCTGAGATACTTACTGGGAATGATACTTATTATTGCTGGAATGTGGTTCATATCTACTCATACTTTTGTAATGGGACAGTCAGGGACAGGGGTAATTGATAAATGCGCGGTAAATATAACGAATGACAGCTGGACAAATCTAGCCCCCGAAATATCTGATCAGTTAATAGTGTGGCATGACTACCGTAAGGGAGATGATGCGGATATTTACGCATATGTGATAGATTCCAAAGAAATTATTCCAATTGCTACCAGTAATGTTGATGAGTACAATTTTTCAGTCTCTGGAGGAGGCGTGGTTTGGCAACAAAGACAAACATCTAGTCTAAATCACGATATCTATTATTTTAATTATCAAACCGGACAAACGACATTGATTACTGATCCTAGTACTAATCAGGTCAATCCTGATATTTCAGGTGACATTATTGTTTGGGAAGATAACTCTCATGGATCTGGCGATGTTTATGCAAGAATTAATGGCAATGTGGTCCCGATTTCAACAGCCACCGGGGCCCAAATCCGACCGGCGATAGATGGACAACGAATAGTCTGGATAGATTATCGACATACGAATACTGAAATATATTTATATGATTTATCCACAGAAACTGAAATCAGGATCACCAATGATACTGTCCGACAATACTATCCAGATATATCAGGTGACTACATTGTTTGGCTAGAAACTGACTCAAATAACCAGAGGAAATTGTATTATTATTCAATTAGCGAACAAAGGAAGACATTTATAGCAGATGTAAACAGACTATCAGCTTATCCGCGCATATATAACAAGCTTGTTGTTTGGTCAGATAATCCATCAGGAGTTGATCGGGTTTACATTTACCATATTGACACAGGACAAAAAGAAGTGATTGAATATGAACCTCTGTATGGGTCTCAATTAACTCCGGCTATATATCAAAATACTATTGTTTGGGAAGATCAATATGTGGGGGATATTTATGCAAATTTATGTGATTTAATACCTACTCCTTTACCAGATTGGAAAAATTTACTGGCGAATTGGTTAAATAGTCAACCAGATTATTATCTGGATAGTAAAGTAAATAGTTTAGATTGGGCAAAATTAAGCGGATTAAATATACCCAGTCCAACTCAGATACCAACTTCGACTCCAACTCCTATACCGACGTCAACTCCAACACCAATCACGTCGCCGACTCCGACTCCAACAGTTGTTCCCACATGTTTAGGACCTAATTGTGTAATAATCCTCAACTCACCCAGAAACCAATCTCAAGTAATGGTAAATTGTGAACAGTACTGTAAAGATCAATTAGGACAACAATACAATTGTGTTAGTGTCGGTACTGATAGGTATGCCAGCAATAGAATTATCTGGCATGATACTGGATGGGAATGTGTTGAATCCCCACCCTTGGCTGGATGTCAGACACCTTTAGAGAACCACTACCCACAAATGTGCGGATGGGATGTAGAGCACTTCCTGGATTGGACATATTGCAGATGTGAATTACAATGACATAATGATTTGCAATGATACAAAGTTACTAACCCGTTAATTTAGTAGCCTATCTAAAGAGTAAATTTCTATATACGTTCAATTACCACCGGCTATGAAAGTTTTGTTTATTCGTCATGGGGAATCAGAGGATGATGTGGAGAACCGCTATGGGGGATGGGCCGATTTTCCTCTGACTGATAAAGGAAGAGCGCAGATTTCTGACCAAGTAGTTAATCTACAGAGTTTAGGTGTGAACTTTGAAAAAATTTTTACTTCTCCGTTGGTTCGGGCTTTACAATCTGCTAAGTTACTGTCAATCCAAATGAGGATTCCTTATGAGATTCTTGAGTACGTTAAGGAGAGGAATACATATGGAATATTAACTGGAATGAGAAAAAGTTATGCCAAACAAAAGTATCCTGATCAGGTTGAGCTTTTGGACGATGATAAGTATGTGGACGGAAGTGAAAGATATGAAGATTTAACAGCACGGGTGAAGAAGTCGGTTTCTTTAATTAATCAAAGTGGTTATAACAATGTAATTGTAATCACTCACGGTAATTATCTGAAATGTTTATTTGCTGAAGTTTTTAAGAAAGAACTTACGAGAAAAGATGATGGTGGTTGGGTGCTGGTAGATTTTACTCCTAACTCGCCGAAGATTTTGCAATCGAATGGAATAGATTATGAAAATCTGTTCTAAATGTTGGGTTGGTTAGTCCCCCACTCCACTCATACAATATTCTGATCAGCAGCTGTTTAGATAACGCTGTCTGACTACTCAACTAAAAATACCTGATCACCTTTTTTGACCTTTTGAGCTACTTTGATGCCAACTTCATCACCCTGGGTAGCGCTGTCTATCATTTGGTGTTCTGATTGCATTTCTGCTACTGCTTCTTGATATTCTCTATCTCCCTTTTTGTAAAGTAGGTTATCTCCGACCTTGATGTCGTCTTCAATTTTCACAATCGCCACACCTAGTCGATCGTAATAATGAGTGACTTCGCCAACTTTTTTTCCCTGATCTGCCATATTACTCACCTCCTTCTCCTTGCCTCTGGCTTATTTTATCATATTTTCGGGTAGACGATATATAAATCCTGTGTTATGGTGCATACATAAATACCCCACGGAGTCTCATTAGGCGACAGAGTTAGGATTTGGGGTATTATTTTACTTATTTTTAAGAAAATTTTTTTTATGAGTAGTTTGGTAAAGGACAAAAAAATATTAATAATTCACTTTCGGGTAGGAAAAACGGATGGAGTATCTTTGGAAATTGCTTCTTGGCAGAAGATTCTGATAAGTAAGGGTGCGGACGTAAAGCTCTGTTCGGGTCCGGAAAATATTGGAGCTGATTTCGTGATCGAGGATCTGGAGCAACAATTGAACTCGGAGATTTTTACGATTGATGAAGATGCTTTTGGAGGCTTAAAGACTTATAAATCTGATGAAGATTTAGTGAGTGCGATTAAAGAAAAACAGTCAATATTATACGACGAATTTTATCAGGTAATCAGGCAATGCAAACCTGATTTGATCATAGTTTCCAATATGTTTTCTGTCGGAGAAAATTTGCCGGCAATAGGTGCGCTATATCAGGCTTTAGACAAACTGGCTATTCCTACTTTGGCGATCCATCATGACTTTTATTGGTATAACAAGAGGTACCTGCATCCAACCAATAATTTTGTGCGTGAGCAATTAGAAAAGTATTTTCCTCCTCAAGCAAGATGGTTGAAACACGCATGTATTAATTCCCTTAGTCAACAGGCACTGTTAACCAAGAAAGGGATAAAGGCAATTTTGATTTATGACACTTTTGACTTTAAGCAAGCAGCCTGGCAGAAAAAAAACTATATTCGGCAATTACTTGAGGGAAACGGAATTGGTGCTCATGATTTGGTGATTAATCAGGCAACCAGGATTGTGCGGATGAAAAACATCGAATTGGCCATCGACTTTGTCCGCATCTTAAACCTTAAAAGAAACAAGTTAAAGTTAGCTACCAAGACCCTGTACGACGGCCGGCGATTTGATCCCAAAATTGATCAGATTGTGTTGCTACTGTCGGGTTATGCAGAATTTCGTGACCAAGTCTATTTGAATCAATTGTTGGCATACGCCAGCAAATGTAATGTTCAGTTACATTTGACCAGAGAGTTGGTCGATAATGCCAGTCATAAGCGAGGAGTAGAAAAAATTCATGCTTTGTGGGATATTTATCCATTTGCGGATCTGGTCACCTATCCGAGCGAGTACGAAGGATTTGGAAATCAATTTTTGGAAGCGGTGTTTGCGCGCAAACCAGTGGCCCTGTTTGAATATCCGGTGTGGTCATCAGACCTTAAACCTAAGGGATTTGAAGCGATTAGCATGGGGACAGAATTGCAAACTAAACCAGACGGGTTAGTAATGGTTCCCAAGACGAGGATGAATCAAGCGGTAAACAAGGCGATCGAATTACTGACTGACAAAGATAAATATAACCGATTAGTGGAAAATAATTATCAAATCGGAAAGCAAAATTTTAGCTTTGAAAATACAGGAAATGTTTTTGAACAGGTGTTTGAGAGTTTAGTGAATTAATGGAAAGATAATCTGGTAAAGTATGTTGTTTAAGAAAATATCTTTGTCTGATTAAGAAATTTAAAACAGCGAAGGTTGAATAGTAGACTGCGTAGTAACTTGGCGGCGGATTTTATGATAGGCGGTCCACCGGCCCGAGAGGGCAAACATTTTGAGTTCGGTATCCGGAGTGGTGACTTTAACAGGTTGTCCTTCTAGATCGATAAGGTTAATTTCTGCTTGGCTGGCAGTAAAAGGTGTACTCCAGCGGCCTTTTTTATCCTTAATTTGCCACTCTCCGTAAATCTCCACCAGTATTTGATTGAGTTTGAATTGGCCAAAATATGATTTGTACTGCTTTGACTCCTGATAAGTGACTGGTTTAATTAATTGAAGTAGTGATAGTTGGTTACAACCCAAAGCGGTTTGCTTGTCACAAACGATGTCAATATCGTCTACATTCATGTCGATATTCTGCAGTATCAGGCTGGAAGTACCCCGAATGGCGTATTGATGAGATTTAAGTGCGGCAGCTAGTTGTTTAATGGTAGGAATGAACTGGTTGGGAATTTTCCCCATGAGAGATTATCAAAAGTAGAGTTTAAGAAAAGCTGATCGCGATCCAATCACCCAGGAGATGGGTAGCAAGAATGACTAGCAAGGCAATCACTAAATGTTCGGAAATGATTTTGATGGGGTCTGATTGTTCTTGCTTGGCAATTAGGTAGCTGATGATAGTGAGCACGAATAAACCCCACACAGCGCTGATAATGACGGCGTGACTGAGTTGGAAAAGAAAAATAGGCACCAGAAAAGATATGGCCATCAGGAATTTGGAAAGGAAGGTGGCCAGGGTGGAAATCCAAATCTGTTTGAAGGAATATTGGTTCTGTGACTCCTGAGAAATGTGTATGCCCAGAGCATCGGAAAAAGCGTCGGCAACGGCGATGGTGAGGATACCTCCGATAACGGCTTTTGAGGATTGAGTGCCTGAGTAGAGACCGATCATTAATCCCAACGTGGTAATTACTCCTGAAGTTAAACCGAATCCTAAACCGGTTTTGATCGAGAGTTTGAGTTTAGCAAGCATAAAGATTAACAATTTTAGATTGAAGGCAGAGTAAGTATGCTCGGTGGTCACTGAATATGTTTGGGAAGCGATGCTGCCTTTGGTAATCTGTAAACTGCCTGACAGTCTTTAGTCATAAGATAGCATACAATATGGTTATAGCAAATAAAGCAGGTAAGTAATATGACTAATGTAAAACTCAATCCCCTGTCAGAAGAGGAAGCTAAGGTGATCATTCATAAAAGCACGGAAACGCCATTCAGCGGAGAGTATGATCAACTTTTCCAGCCCGGAGTTTATGTGTGCAGACAGTGCAGTGCTCTTTTATATAAGTCGGAAGACAAGTTTGATGCTCATTGCGGCTGGCCTAGTTTTGACCAGGAAATTCCCGGAGCAGTAAAAAGAATTCCTGACGCTGACGGAGTAAGAACAGAGATTGTGTGTAATCAATGCGGAGGGCATTTGGGCCACGTGTTTACCGGAGAGCAAATGACTTCCAAAAACACCAGGCATTGTGTAAATTCTATTTCGCTTAAATTTATTCCTAAACAAGATGAGTCAAAATAAAGAAACAGCGATTTTAGGAGGCGGATGTTTTTGGTGTACCGAAGCAGTCTTTTCCAGATTGAAAGGTGTAATTTCAGTAAAACCGGGCTATGCAGGCGGTCATGTAGTTGATCCCAGCTATGAACAGGTTTGTACCGGAAAGACAGGACACGCCGAGGTAATAAAAGTAGAATTTGATCCGCAATTGATCAGTTATGAGGATTTGTTAGAGGTGTTTTGGCAGACTCATGATCCTACTACTTTGAATCAGCAAGGAGCGGATACTGGTACCCAGTATCGGTCAATTATTTTATATACCAACGAGGAGCAAAAGAGGCTGGCAGAAGAGAAAAAAAAGCAATTGGAGGGAGAGAAAATTTTTGATAGGCCAGTTGTGACAGAGATTAAGTCTCTAGATAAATTCTATCCTGCAGAAGCTTACCACGAGAGGTATTACGAACGGAATCCTGATGCAGGATATTGCCGGGTAGTAATAAATCCTAAGTTGGCGAAGTTGAAAGCTAAGTTCTTGAGACTCACGAAAGCAGAATAGAAATCGAAGCTCTATGTAGGTCTACTTATTATGCTTGCATTTGCCAGGCGGCCAACAAGGAGTGGGAGTGGGATTGCCAGAGGCTGGCGTGGGAGTAGGGGTAGGAGTTAAGGTGGGGGTAGAGGTTGTAGTGGGTGTAGGGGTGGGAGTGTCGGTAGGAGCAGGTTGGCCATCTGCCGGGTATAAAGCAGTAATACCGTTAACATCGTCCTGTCTCAAGTCTCTGCGCACTCCTTGATAATAAGCATACATGACTGCGTTGGGATCGTCAGAGTGGCCCAGACCCAAACCATGTCCTAATTCGTGCAACCAAACTGTTTGGGCATCATATTGGCCATCGGAGATACCATTAGGATCGCCGATGTACCAGGTGAAATTTTGGTTATCAAGTACCATGTCAAATTCGTCAGTTTGAGTACCATACCAGGTAACACCTAAGACACTGGGGTCTTTAATATTCAACCAGCCGATATCATTATTACCATCGAAGTATTGGCGTCCGGGACATTCCTTGACTAATGAGGGACAGCGCGTGGTAGTGCCGTGGTCATGGTAGGCAAAGGTAGAACTGGCTACCTGCGTCCAGGTATCCATGGCTGTATCCAAGGTTTGTCGGGAATTGAGCAGGTAGCTTGGCATTCCCTGGTCGTTATAATTGACATCCACTTGATCGTTGCCGGAATTATTGTCGAAAAATTGATCCCAAACTAATCCATTGGTAGTATAGTCTGCCTTGTTAAAGGGTCGGGCATCAGGATAAGCTCGATGGAGAACTGCCTGGGCTTTGGCATGAGCGTCTTCACCAGGGAGAACTGCTACCCAAACACTCACGATCACGGGTTGGCCGTCAACTTGGACTAAACCGTCGGCAGCAGCAGCGGTGACTGAAGGAAGGTCGGCTGGTTTACCCACGGCTTGCGAAGATGAAGCTTTGAAAACACTAACGAGGGCGAAAGCCAGGATGAGGAAACCTGAAATGAAGTATTTTTTCATAAACTGAATGAATGTGTATATTTATATAGCTAATTAGATCAAAGGTCAAGGGCGGGATGACTTATCAATTTGGAGATTGTTCGACTGTAAATAGAGGATCAGAAGAGATTTTAGGTAACGAAACGAACCACTTTGGGTTGACTAGGATTTATCCGTATTACTATTGTGTCTTTTTCTTATGGAATGAGTCGGGTTTGAGAGACGACTTGGCGGTGATCTGAAATCATAAAACTTATGGGTTACCTATTGAATTAGACAATGTGATCTGATTTAATGGAGATGATGTCAGAATATGGGGAAGTGGGGGCAGCTGGATTTAAGATTGAAGGCGGGCCTGAAGCAGAGCCTTCTCCAGGGCCAGAGGCTGGAGAGGCGACAGCCGGTCTTGAAGCTCACGCAGAAGCTGCTGAATCGCATGTAACAGGGATTGAAAATCCTGAACAATTGCGAGAGCAGCTTTAAAATGTTAGAGGACTTACCATCACGGGTGTTGAAGTAAAAGAACCAGAAGAAGAAGGGAGTCCAGTACTATTCAATATAAATTTTGGTGAACCAGGCCAAGATAATGCTGAAGCTGAAGCTACGTTAACAACAAATATCGCTCCCTGGGCTGAACGCGATGCTGATCCTGCGAATATCTTTCTCATAAGAGGACCTGGAGGAGCATTAGATTCTTTATATCATCCTGATAGACTTGTAGGGATGAGAGTTGCAAGGGTAGCGTCAGAAGATGACGTAACTTTTCACGGGGGATTAGTCTTAACAAGAGATGGTGAAGAAGGTGCCTCCGTTTTGGAGTGGAATATAGAGCAAGATGGTAGATTTCGTGATGATGTTCAAACACTTACTCTTAATTGAGGTGGCCAATAGTGTTGTCGTTGATGATTGGTTTGAACGGTTTATAAACTCGACCTTGCTTCACTCGGTTTTGTTGGTGAGCTTTTTAAGTGCTTGATTTTTGTCGTGATAACCAAGTCTGGATTTGGAGATGACTTGACGAAGTGTGTGGATGGTAGCGTCATAGGTTTGGCGGTCAACAGGAAAGGGAGTAGCGTCTTTGCCGCCGTGGGCAAATGAGTAACGAGCCGGATCCTGATATGAAGGTTGGGCGCCGTAAATAACTTCAGCAACTAGACTTAAGGCGCGGATGGTTTTCGGGCCCACTCCTGGAGTGCTTAAGAGTTGTTGGTAAGATTGGGGTTTAGTGTCGCAAAGGATGTTAAGGATTTTGTCTAAATATTTACTCTTCCAGAAGTTTTCCGACTCCACCGGATGGTGGTGGAATTCATTATCAGAGAGTTGCAATAAGGTAAGTTGATGGGGACCGGATTTGAAGGACAACATGCGGCTTAATGAAGAGGAGTGTTTGCGGATTATTTTCAGGTCGTTTTCCAATGCGTGATAACCGTCAGAAACCAATTCCAGGCTGAGCTGGCGGTTCTGACTGCTTTGCGATGCGGTTAAGTTTAAGACCTGAGGGAAAAATAGCTGAGAAGCAATGCCGGAATGGGGCTCCTGGATGAGATCCTTTATGTTTCTGGAATACCAATGGTAGCGGCGCGCAGTCTGGTTGGCAGTATTCATGCCCTGTTGGACTACGGTCCAGGAGCCTGAACGGGTGAAAAAGAGGGTGTGATGGTAAATTTGGAATTCGTCCTGGATAAGAGCGCTGTCGACTTTGGCGCTCATGCGGGAGTTATAAACCAAATTATTAACAGTGGTATCCGGCAGACTTAAGCGATAGCCCCAGTCAGTGATCTGGTCAGGAGTCTTGCGGGAGGTTTTGCCTTTGCCGCCGCAGACGAAGATGCCCCAGTGAGTTTCCTGCCCGCGAAGGGCTTCTTTAAGCGCAGCAGTCAGAGTAGTGGTTAGTCCGGAGGCGTTCCAGTCAAAAGCCAGCACTGTGCCCAAAGATTGAAACCAGACCGGATCTGACAGACGTTTGATGTATTCTTCAGGACCAAATTCTTCCACCATGACTCGGGTGATTTCCCGACCCAGTTTGACCATGCGTTGGAACAACCAGGGCGGGCATTTGCCATAGTCAAGAGTGAAGGTGGCGATTCCTCTATTCATGAAAACAGTGTAGCACACCTTTCGGGTTTTGTGGGGGTCAGTTTAGATTTAAAAGGAGTATCTTTGCCAATCTAAGGACTAGTTGGCAGATTGATGTTGGGCAATAAATTGCTGCTGATACTGGATGACTTGTGATCCAGGATCGTGAGGGAGTTTATAACCCCAGGTACGCATACCGATTTGTTGGTCAATTTTTTGCCAGTCACGTTCTCCCATACCAACCAGGTCAATCAATTGACGCATATATTCCAGAGTAGCATAGCCTTTACCTTCGCCTTGGTAACTAATGATGGGTCCGGTATATCCTCTGCGATATAAATCCGTTCTCCGGCCAAAACTACCGCAAGAACCTACCAGCATGATCAATTCAGAAGTGTCCGCATGAGTAGAAGTGAAAAAGTCATTCAGCACCGTCGAGTGCTGAGCAAAGACGGCCACGTTAGGCGGAGGTTCGGTATCTGAAGTCAGGACGTCAGCTAATTTGTCTGTTCTAACCCGGATTAAGACTTGTTTGCCATTGGGCAAGGTGGTGGTAAGATCCCAGCGGTTTTCACCTAATTCTTGGCTCTGGTAACCGCCATATTCCGATTTAGGGAAAAAGGTAACAGCTCCCAGGCCTTCGGACTCGGCGTCGAAAGGGTCGTAATAGAAATCGACTATTAAGGGATTTTGGTCGCTAAAATCTGGCACTTCGGGTGGTTTAATTTCCGGCCAGTTGCCGGCTTCTGCCTTGATGAACCCGACGTGTTGGTCTTCAAAAGCGGCTTGTTGGTCTTTGAGAAAAAAAGCTATGGCGCCCTGACCTTCGAGATCGGCTGCTTTTTGATACCTTTGATATAACTCGATGACAAATTGTTGATATTTCGCTGATTCTGGTCCGTTGATTCCCTGTACCAGGCCGTCATAATATTTATCGATATAATCAACCGAATCGTCAGCCAGTACCACACCTTCCTGCAGGGCAGGAAGAAAAATTTCAGGGTATGCGGCTACGTTTTCTCCCAGTTTTCCCCAGCGTCCAAGCGTGTAGGCATAATCCTCTAACCAGAGTCCGGCTTCGGAAACGAGTTCTCGATACTGATCGCTACTAAGATCCGGAAGATGTTCATAAAGCAGATTAAATGAGGTGGTGTACAACCAATCTTGGTTTTCGATATCTGGATCGGTATCAACTCCTCCCAGCGCTATGAGCCGAAAAGCAGCTTCCGGCGTGAGTTGGTCAACGAACTCTGAGCGTAAATCCTGCTCTTCTACCTTGATTTCCGATTGGCCGTCAGCTGAGGGGACGGATGTTTTGACTTGCCAATAATGCAGACTATTCAAAAAGTAAGCAAAATATGAAGAACTGTGTTCTACTTCGTTGTTTAAGGTATCTCGGTTGTAATCTTGGGCAAACAAAGATATAAGTTCCTGCGGAGTTCTGATCCCGGCTAAAGAAAGATTGGTGGATTGGGAAATGTTGATTACTTCAGACAGCTGATCACTTAACCAAATAATATAAACCAAGTCTTCGTCTGTGAGCCGTTCGTTCTCGGGATGAAGAGATTGAAAAGCCAACACGTCAAATAAGTGATAAGACGCGTTTTGGTTGAGTAATTGATACTGCAGCACCAGAGGATGATCAGCACTCTGGTTTAGGATGCGGTCTGTTTCTTTAACGACTTCAACCACCTGTTGGGGCTCTACTTGATGAAAATTAATTAGGTATGTCGTTTCAGCAGCGAGGTTGGAAAAGTTATGATCAATTTTATGGGTCCACTGGATTAAGCGATCAAAAATATAAGGTAAATCCTGATTGGGGACTTCGAGTTGCAAGAGATAGATAGCCTCTCCCATGAGATCTGACTGCTCTTCAAGGGAAAGCTGGTCAGCATAAACAGGTATCAGAGATTGATAGAAATTAATGATTTCGGTATCCGAGTAGCCGAGTTCTATTAATCCGGGCACACCGGCTACGAATGGGGTGAGTGAATGGTCAGGATCTAATTGGGAATGTACTGTGAGGATTTTATTGACTGTCTGATCTACTTTGTCAGCTAATTCTTCCGGGGTAGAAGTGGAAGAAAGCGCATCATCAATAAAATTTAATGTATCAGCTACCATGGTTTGGTTAAGGTCTTCGGGATCAGGTTGTTTTAATTTTTCTAAAGTGTTGATAATGATGTCGGGAGAAACCTGATGATTAAGGACAAATTCCCCAACTAAATCTGAAGCTCTTCCCCGGTACATTTCGTCTATGTCAGAAAGCACCTGGTAAAGCCGGTTAAGTTGGGTGTCGGAAAAATGCTCTGGAGGAAAATGGGCCTGATGGCTGATCAATGATCTTCCGAATTCCCGATTAAAATCAGCGATTTTATTAGCTCTTACCACAGGCATATTTTCATAGGCTAACTCTAAAACCATTTGTCCATCTTCATTCTCGACTTGTTGATAAACGGTCAGGTGGCCTGTGGTCAAGTTTCTGAAGATGATGAAATCCGGATCAACAAATATCTCGGTATGAGGGCAAAGGTGTTCCGGAGAGATTTTGTCCAATTGAAGACCTAATTCTTGAGGTGTTTTCCCCTCAAACCATTCATTTTCAGGATCAAAGACGAGAATTCCTCCTGTGTTATAAGTAATTTCCTTGGATTTTAATTCATTAAGCGGATTAAAGTCTTCTAAGTTCCCAGACTGATCAACTCTGAAGGCTAATTCTGATTGGCTGGCATTAATTAGCGCTTCTTTAAGTTGAGCACGGATCTGTTCACTAACAGGGTCGGATTGGCTTTCCGGACCAGATGAAGGGATGAGCTTCGTCCCCTGCTCAGAGAATTTGATCAAGGTTGGGCGACCCACAGGTTCCTCGGTGAAATTTTTTCGATACTGAGAACCGGCAGCCTGAACTTCCTGAACGCCGGTTAGCGCTAGACTGGACAAGACAGCAGATTGGACGAGGCGCGTTCGGAGTGGGGAGGGGATTGTCTGGGAAACCCTGCGCATAAGCTCTCCGGCTCGTTGCAAGTAGACTTCTGATCTTTTCGGGTTTTCTGGTGAGGGTGGAGGGCTAGATAGTTCCTTTGATTGGGACATGATTAAGAGGATTGATTAAGATAATCTCGAAATTCTGAGATCCAGGTTTGCAGATGGTGTTGCCGAGTCTGCCTGGAAAATGATTGTTGATAAAGTTTGAGGGGATGATGCCTTTTATCTTCTGCCAACTCCGAGAACAAAATCCCCTTTTGGGTCAATTTTTTGGTCATGAGAATGCCAACATATTGGAGGAAATACCCAAGAGTTAGCCGTTGACTGCGAGCATTTAAATGGGAAATGCCTAACTGGCGAATGAGGTGGTTTTTCATGTTGGCTGCAACTTGATAGCTAACGATTCAATTATACAATGAAAAAAGAGGCTATAAATAGGAACTACTTCAAAAAGGGGTACTGCGTTTAAATTAAAGACTGTGTTAACTATAATCCTATGCTATGATGAACTTAATGGACAAGCAGATGGCTCTGGAATTGGTTAGAGTAAGTAAGAAGTTTGGATCGGTGGAGGCAGTGAAAGATTTGAGTTTACAGATAAAAGAGGGTGAAGTTTATGCGTTGATCGGTCCGAACGGTGCTGGTAAAACCACCACGGTAAAGATGGTGACTGGACTACTAGCGGCGGACGAGGGGCAGGTTAAGATTTTCGGAAGATATCTGACTGACTACCCGGTGGAAGCAAAAAGGTTTTTAGGTTATGTGCCGGATAATCCTTATGTGTATCCGTATTTGACTGGTCGGGAGTTTTTGCAGTTTACGGGCGATTTATACGGAATTGACAGGAAGGAGACTGACAAAAGGATTGCTGAGCTGTTAAAGATTTATCAGTTGGATGAGGTGATTGACGGGTTGTATTCCGAATACTCGCGGGGTAACCAACAAAAAACCGTGATGTTGGCGAATTTGTTGCATGAACCAAAATTGTTGGTGATTGATGAGCCGATTGTGGGTTTGGATGTGCAAAGCCAGCAAACGACCAAGAAGTTGTTTAAGAAATTTACAGAAAATGAAGGGGCGATTTTGATGTGTACTCATACACTGACTTTTGCCCAAGAGGTGGCGGATCGGATCGGAGTGCTGGACCACGGTAAGTTGGTGGCGGAAGGCACTCTGAAAGAGCTGCGGAAGATGAAAAAGCATTTGAAAGCCAGCTTGGAGGAACTGTATTTGGAAATCACGAAGTGAATTAGAATATAGAATTCAGAATTCAGAATGATAACGAGCCATGAGACTGATTACTGACTCCTGAGTACTGAATTCCTAGGAATTAATTATGAACTCTTACTATTGGCCGTTTTTGGATCTGGAAATTAAAAGGGCCCGCAATTGGTTGCGGAGTAACTGGGCAGCCAAATTGGTGGTGATAGTAGTGATGTTGGTGGTGATGGTTTTGGTATTGGTGGCCGAATATGGGATGGCGAATACGTATTTTACATTTCTGGCAACGAATGGTGACTTTGGCGTAGCTATAGCCCAGTATTCGATCAACGCTTCGGTGTTTCTGATTTTCTGGATCGCTGTAGCTAGCAGTTGGTCAATCAGTAATCGATTTTTATATCAGACTAGATATTTGGCGCAGGTGATGACGGCTCCCTTATCCATGAACAAGGTGTTTAACAGCCGGTTATTAATGGTGTTATTATCTTCCATCTGGACAATGTGGCTATTGATTCCGATTTTGATCGCTTACGGCATTCAGTTTGCGCCGGCGACGGATTACTGGCTGAAGGGCATCCTAGTATTGGGTTGTTTGTCTTTGGCCAGTATGGCTGTAGGGGTGATGCTAAATATGTTGATGGTGGGCAAACTGGGATCGATTTCCAGAGTGAAAACTATGGTGATGGCAGCCGGATTTGGACTGCTGACCTGGGGGTTGATCAAGATTATTTTTCCGCCACAATTCGGAAGACTATATTATGCTAAAGACTGGGGGACTTTTAAGTCGCAACTGGAAGCTCTGCCTTTAACAGCTAAGTGGGTGCCTTTTAATTGGCTGGGAGAGACGATTACCCAAGGTTGGTCAGGTAAAACAGGAGCTGCAGTGTTGTTAGTGATTGGCATGGGACTCATAAGTTGGTGGGTAGGTAAAAAGACTTATTTAGCCAGCTGGAGAAAAAGTTATCAAACTCGATTATGGGCGGATAGAGGACTACCAATACTGAAGAGAAGAAGTAATTTTCCACAATTGGCTAAGAGCCGTTGGGAAGCGATCATCACTAATTTATTTCTGGGACTGATACGATCGTCTGCAGAGACTGGTTATGTGATATTTTTAGGAGGTTTGTTACTAGTGGTCTTGTTCCTGACCGGGTCGATATCAGGGCTGGAACGCTCTGCTCCTCAATTTGTGCCTTGGGTACAAGTGCTGGCCTTTGGAGGATTGGTGCATTTGTGGTTATTGTTGACGGCCAGACTGGTGTATCCCTTGATGGCTAAAGAGAAGTTAACCGGCTGGTTGGTGTTTAGTTCCCCGCTGAAAAAGGATGATTTGTTGGCGGCCCAGATGTGGTTTGCCGGATTATTGAGCTGGCCGGCATTAGTGACGGGCTGGATCGCGGGCTTGAGGTTGAATTTGGACGGATTAACAGCAGGTTGGTACGGTCTAATGATAGTGGTCACGGTTTTGGGGATTGGTTTGTGTCAATTGTTCTGGGGAACAATCAAGCCGAATTTTGCTGAGGCTGATAATCCGGAAACGGCCAGTACCAGCGGGTCTGGACTGGCAGCTTTAGGCTGGTCATTAGGATTGATGTTACTGGGTTGTTATCATGCGTACTTGATGTTGGGCTTGGGACAGGATGGTTTTTGGTTGTTAATCCGGCTGATGGCTACGGTGATTTTGTTGCTGCTGCCTTTGGGTTGGTGGGCAAGAAAAAGGTTGTACGGGTATGAGATATAAGGAGTACGTCGGCTTGCGGATGGGTATAATAAATAATGGACAGATTAACTTCTCCGGAACAAGTTTATGATGATTTTCCTCCTGGTGAGCATCCTGCCGGACCTGTTCCGGGAGAGTCTTTGTTAAGCCATCTGGTATCTTTTAGGATCGAAATGGAGACTGACCGATATCTGGATAAACATCCCCAAGTTTTGAAAGAAGCCGATCGGGTTAACCAGGTTGCAGGTGTTCGGCCTACAAATTACGGTCCATCTCTTTTATATGGGGAGCCGTGGATGGGAATTAAAGAACAGGTAGAACGGATTAAGGGTGGGTTTATGTTACTACCGAATGAACGCGACTCCGGTGCCCGGGTGAGTGAGGACGATTAATTATTTAAGCATTTTTTGGTAAGTTAACGCGGCCAAAAGATAGAAGCCAGTTCCGACCCAGAAGGCGTAAGAGATGCCGGCGCTGATGGCGATGGCTACGGCCAAGACTGACGCGCATACAGAAGTGGCGCCGTTAATACCCCAAAGCCAAGGGGTGAGATCAGGGGATTCCTGAGACGCGAGTTTGATACCCAAGGGAAAAGGCATGCCCATAAAAAATCCCAAAGGGAAAAGCATGAATACGCTAATTAGGATACGGATGGGAGTGGATAAGGATTGGAGGTGGTGAATAAGAGGCCAGGTAAAATAACCGGTGAGCACGAGCAGGCTAATTAAGATAAAAAAGGACCAATGGATTATGTGACGGTGTCCAATGTTGATTTTTTGGGTAAAGAAACTGCCGATGCCGCTGGCCAAGAGTAAGGTAAATAAGACTACTGACAAACTATAAACGGGTGGTCCTAAAAAAACGGTCAGTCTCTGCATTTGGGAGACTTCGATTAGCAGATAGGCAAGGCCGATGGCGGCAAAGAAAAGCACCAGTGGTGCCTGACGGTGGAGGTTTATGGATTGATGGGCAAGTTTTAAAGGAACGATGATAAAAGCCACAGTCAAGGAAATAACGATCACCAGTAAACTTGTCAGTGTGCTGATGGCCTGGATGTTAATACTATTCATGCCTTGATCCATAAGTTGAAAATTAAATGCTTGGGAGATTTTGAGCATGTTAAAGAAAAAAGGTTGATCATCAACAGGCGCCTGAAGATTGATGGGGGATGATTGATAGAAATTATCCAAATGGCGAGTATTAATCAGCTGATTAAAAGTTGAATCTTGCGGCTGCCTGGGGTCAAGAGTGAAGCGGAAGTCTAAGTCGGTGGTGAGTTGATCAAGGGTGGCGAAGTCCTCTTGGGTAAAGGGTTTTTTGCTCACTATTAAATTACCCACTCCGTTGAGGATTTGGCCGTCAGGCGTAGTTGATTGTATTTTGCTGATGATCACCAGATGGCGATTAACATCCCAGATATTAATTTGGTTTAAGGCTTGTCTGGCCAAGGAGGTTAAGCGGTAAAGTTCTGCAGGATGAGAAGTGTAATGCCAGCGGGAAACAGTGAGCACTCCGTTGTCACTGAGATGGGAAAGAAAGTTGACCCAGGCTTCGACAGTGTAAAGACTGTTTTCGGTCAGGGTATAGGCACCGGCTGAACTGGCAGCCCAGGTATCGATTAAAGATAATTGAATGAGATCGTAAGTACCTGTTTGGCGGGCTATGAAGCTGCGGGCTTCATCAGTAATGATAGTCACCCGAGGATCTTGATCAAGATGACCGGTAAAATCGCCAAAGGTTTGGTAAGCAATGCGATTGATGTCTGGGTTGATTTCCACACCGGTGATTTGGGGTTGGTCAAAAACCAGAGCAGAAAGTATGTCTCGACCTCCACCTGAGCCAATGATTAGGACCTTGGAATGAGGACGCAAATAATGGGCCAGATTGGTGACGTCGTATTTAAGATAGCTGACTTTTTGCAAATCACCGTCGAATTTAGGTAAGACAGTGAGCGCGGCTTTATCGATATCCAGTCTTAAGTGGTACTGATCAGGCGGGGCATGAAAGGTATTACTTAATCCCCAACCGAACGGCTGATCAGGCTTAACCTGATCAGGATAAACTTTGAGGCGAGAAAAAACATTCCATTTTTCGTAAAGAGGCCGTGGTTCAAAGCTGCCTTTGGCATATTGGAGTCTAATTAAGGGCGATTGGTGGCGAGCCAGATAAGTATGAAAGATAGAAAAAACAAGTAGACCGCCGGTTAACAAAAGAGCCAAGGGCTTAAGTCGAGGATGGCCAGCAAGGCTGAAGCAGACGGCGCCTACAGCAGCCAGGAAGGCGACCGCAAATACGGCAGTAGGACCGTCGGTGAGATTTAAAGTGAAAATTAAGGCCAAGCAACCGAGGGCAGCGCCAATCAGATCAGCGGCGTAGAGTTGACTGACCCGGGAAGAGTATTTGGTCAGAACCAGGCTGACAGCGATGCCGCTGAACACAAAAGGCACGGAAGTGAGTAGATAGATGATGAGCATCATGAAAAAGAAGTTACTAGTCAAAGTGGGTATTTTCAGTTGAATAAGAAAGCTGACCGGAATGGTGAAGGCAAAGAGTAGGGAATATAAACTCAAGTGTTGAGGAGTGCGGGCGGGAGTGAAATATTTGGATTTTAGGTAAACCAGGGTGCCGCCGACGGTGAGGCCGAACAAGGCTATGGAGATGGCAATGAAAGCAAAATGATACCACATGGTAACGCTGAAGATGCGGGTGAGGAGGATCTCATCCATGAGGGTGGCCATGGTGGTGAACAGCAGGCCCAGATAAGTGGATTTGACGGGACGGAGAGTGGTTTTAGCCATATAAAATTCCAAGTTTTAATAGCTTTATGTTTAACAATAAAGGATAACTAGCCTCCGGGACAAATTTTTTCACAAGGAACTCCGTCCTCGTCTCCGTCTCTTTTTGTGCAACCGCACTGGTTGAGTTGAAAATAAGCTTCATCGCAAGTAGTAATTTGAGTGCAACCTTTGGAACAATCGCAGACAAAATTCCCGGAGCTGGTTTGACTGGCAGGTGGAGAAGAAGTCGCGGCTGAGGGAGAAGGAGAGATTTTAAGATTTGTGGTTTGAGAGTCAGGAGTGCTGTGACCTTCGGGAGGCGAGCAGGTCCCGCTCCAGAGCCCTAATTTGGCAGATTGGGCTTCAGCTTGGGCTTGCTTGAATGTTGACTGATACTGGTAGGCTTTGTCATAAGTATATTCTTTGGCTAAACCTTGTTGGACTAACAGTTGGTTAATATTGGTGTGGTCAGGCAGAAATACATAACGCAACAAGCGGTCATACTTGTCGCGGTCATCCTGGGTGAGGTCCGGTTGGAGAAGGATGGATTGGTTGTCCAGCAGTTGATGAAGTTGCTGGGTGGCCTGACTGGCAAAGCAAGACATCTGAGGGTCATTCATTTCCGGGGCGTCAATGCCGATTAACCGGATGGTTTCGTACAGACCGTTGATCTGGGCTTTGATGGTGTCGCCGTCGATAACTTTGGTCACTGGATAAAGTTGAGATTCGGCAGCCAAGACATCCGCAGAAGTACTGGTGTCTAAGGTCTCCGCAGAATTGACTCCGGCCAGAGACGGATCAGTGGTTAAATTGATTAGATCCGACTGGCAATGTTGGCGCTGGTCGGTTTGACAGGCTTCGACTGTGTAGGTATGAGGACCAGGACTAAGGTGGTCTAAGCTGAAAGCAAACTCTCCATTGGACGTGGATTTGAGTTGGAAAATGATTTGCCCGTTTTGGAGAAGATAAACCAATTTTTGTCCCGGAGTGGTGCTGCCCGTGATTTGGGCCTGTCCATTGATAATCAATCCCGGAGGGTTAACTTTGAGAGCCAAAGCATGGGGATGCCAGAAAACAACGGCGGCAATCGCCGCACATAAGACAATCAGACTAATGAGCAAAGAAGAAATTCTGGGAATTTGTTGATCTGGACGTAAACCGGGAAGGCGAGACATTAAACTCGTGAATGTTTTGAGCATAGACTGAATTTGTTAATCTGATAAGGCTAGGAATAAGCTATGGGGTGGCTGGGAGAGGTTGGGCTTCATAGGTAGGGTGATGGTCAGGTTGTTGTTCATGAGTATGAGGAATGAGACTGATGGTGGCTAACATAATAATGACGCCGAGCAGAAGAGAGATAACAGCTTTAGTGTTGGAGATTTTGCCTTCGTGGATGTGAGGAAGAAAGTCCGTGGCTCCCAGGTAAATAAACAGTCCGGCAGCAACTGAGAGTAAGACGCCGTTGAGCTGGCTATCGCGGATCACGAAGAGAAGGAGAAGGGCTCCAATTAAGGTCGTAGATGCAGACAGAATATTGACAATGAGGATGGATTTTCGCCTCCAACCGGCTTTAAGCATAATACCAAAGTCCCCTATTTCGTGAGGAACTTCGTGAAGGAAAGTAGAAACGGTGGTAATGACGCCCAGTCCGGGGTTAATTAAGTAAGCGGCAGCAATGGTGACGCCATCGACAAAGTTATGAATAGTGTCACCGATAACGACTAAAGGAATGGCAGACTGATAACGGCTCGCTTGCGCAGTGTTTTCGTGATGGTGGATCCCGAAGAGAAAATGTTCGAAAAGGTAGGCGGTCAGGAATGCAATCAGCGTCCAAAAAAGAGCTGAATCCCCTTGCAAATGGATGGCTTCTGGCAGAATACCAAGGAATGAAACCGTGAGCAACACGCCGGCGGCAAAAGGTACGGAGTAGGCTGATAACCAGGATGACCAGGATTTTTTAACCAGAAAAATAACGCCGCCAATCAGAGCCACAATGCTGCCGAAAAAAGCCAAGAGGAGGATGTTTGCAGTATCGCTCATGAAATGGATAAGAATAGAACTAATTTAAATTATGGGTAAGGTTGATGAGGATGTCAAAATTAAGATCAGATAATGTCCATTTTGGCTGCTTGGGCACCTTTTTGGTTAATGATGATCAGGGCGTGAAAGTTTTGGTAGACGGCAACGTCACTAGGTAAATTTTGCTGGAAAAGTTGTTGCAGATGGTCATAGGAAAATTGTTCAGATAAGCGATGTTGTTTAACTAATCGTTTAGTATATTCGTCGATGACGAAATAAGGCTGATCCAAGGCGTAGAGCAGAATCACATCGGCGGTTTCCGGACCGATGCCGTAAAGCTTAAGCAGCTGCTCTCTGGCTGTTTTCGGATCCTCATTCATGAAATTGACTAAGTCGCCGTAGTCATTAACTATAAAACTAGCCAAGGTGTGTAGACGTTGGGGTTTGGTTCGGTGAAAACCGGCTGGCCGGACGAGAGAAGTTAGGGGAAGAGCGTTTTTAAGACTAGTAATTTTGGACAAGGAAAGAAGTTGGGCAGCTTTCAAGTTTCGCAGAGCCAAATCCGCGTTATGCCAACTGGTTCTTTGAGTGAGAATTGCCCCGATAGCAATCAGTTCTCTGGTACGGAGATCTTTTTGGCCTGCACACCACTGAGGCCAGTAGTTCCGCGGGTGGCCGTGCTGATGAAGAAGATCTAAGTAGAGTTGGTAAATTTGGTTATTTTGAGGCATGGTTTGTTATTAATTTTAAGCGATATAAAGATGAAAAGGAAGAAGTCCAGGAGCGGTAGGATGGGGTTGAATGCTATTAAACTGCAAATGTTCAGAGAATCTGAAAAAGTTTGCTTCTTTAACGGGATTAGGGATAGATAGAGATAAAGAAAATTGACTGATATGAGTTAGATCAACAAATCAACCGGCGGTCAATTATAATGAAAATAATGTACTTTATCCTGGAAAAAATATTTTCCGTGATCAGCTCTCAAGTCTGGGCGCTGGTGAGGGATAATAGCGAAATGATTCTCGCTCCTGCCTTACAGGTGTTTACAGGAGAAGGCACCGGGGAAGAAAATTTTTATCTGGCTGTGATTTTGATTTTAGGCGGGCTTTTAGTGGCGGTCATTTGGATCAACTTAGTTGTCGGGCTGCAAAAGATAAATACCAAAATTCTGACCAAGATGTTTTCCCTCTGGATCATCTTTTCTTTAGGAGTAATGGCCATTAGTATTAGCCAGGTAATTATTCCCAGCAGACAAAGGCTGGTTACCCGGGCAGATCCCTTGGCTCAACCGCAAAATATTACGATTAAATATGAAGACAAGTTAGTGACTGTTTCCTGGCAGACGGCCAAGGCGACTGTAGGGTATGCGGTTTTCTACTCTGAACAGGATAACCCTCCACAAGTGGTTTTAAGCAATCATGGTCAACCGACTACTCAACATCAGGTGATGACGGCTTTTGAAGCTAATGAAACTCAAGTGGAAATGGCGATTTTTTCTGACGGGATTGAGTACAGATATTATGGTGAACGAATCAAAATTAACTTGAAATAATTTTAGGGTAGGAATACTCTTTCTGGGGCCGGTAGTTTAGTCCTCTGATTTAAGTCCGGGGTGGATCGGCTAGTCGAGCATAAACATGGCGCAGTCTTTTCACCTGGTTTTCAAAACTGAATAAATTCTGAGCTAGTTTTTTTCCTTGACGTCCGTAAGCAGCTCGCAGTTTAGAGTCGAAGGCTAAGTTGATGATCGCTTCAGCCATTTGAGAGATATTTAAATTTTCTACCACGATGCCGGTCCGGCCATTGATGACGGTGACCGGTCGGTCCTGATTCCCAAAAGTGATTACAGGGATACCGACGGCGCTAGCCTCGGCGTTGACCATTTCCAGAGCGTTTAAGATGATGTTGGGATTAACCAAAATATCGATGCGGGAAAAGAAATCCCATCTGGGCTGAGTGCCCAAGAATTTAACCATTGATTGTAATCCTGATTTGATGACCAAATCTTCCAGAAATTTTTTCTGCGGTCCGTCTCCAGCAATTAACACTTTTAATCCCAAAGGTTTTCTGGGTTGATGACGGGCTCTTAATTTTTTCTTGACTAGGGCAATTGATCTGATGAAGTAGTCGGCTCCCTTATCAGGATATAATCGGCCAATGAATCCGATGGTGACTTCTGAATGTTTTCGGAGTTTAAAATTTTTGGGCCTCCTGACACCTGGTCCGTACCAATCAACATTTGAGTATCCCTGGGCGATTAATTCTTTTTGGTAAGCGCTGCTATTGGCCAAGATGAAATCGCACTTTCCCAAAGAAAATTGACTCAGAAGATTAAAAGACAGACTTTTGATGGCCATTGGCACTTGGGGAAGCCGCGAATTAATGATCTGCTCATAACTGGCTCGGTATTCAACAACTACGGGGATCCTGAAGAGTTTGCCTAAGATAACTGCGGGCACGCCACTTAAATGGGGAGATTCTGCATGGATGATATCTACTTTAATTCGTAAAAGTGTCATTAAGCCAGCTAAGAATAACCAAATGGGAGATAAGTAATACCAGAGTAAATTGCCAGTTCCGGGAACACGAAAGATATTAATTTTTTTTTCAAGTGGGGTCTTGGTTTTGGCTTTTGCCGGCAGATCATAGAAAGGACGGCCGCTTCTTCCGATCACGATAATTTCCTTCACTGCAGTTTGGGCTGCAATAACTCGCAATTCCCCTGGCGAAGCAGTATATTTATAATACTCCTTAGGTAAGGGAGACTCGAACAAAAATAATACTTTCATATCCTAGGGCTCTGGCAGTTTAATTTGATGTGGCAACGCAGGCGAATTAACATGACTCAGCACTAGCATACCTTATTTTATGCCTCAGAAAAAATTACCTTCTAAAAAATTTAAACCCTTGGTGTCAGTGATCATCTGCACCAGAGGTAGGGGATTAAGAATCAAAAAGACTATTGACAGTATTTTAAAAGGCACATACAGGAAGATAGAATTGCTGATCGTTGACAATAATGACCAAAAGTCTGTCCAGTTAAAACAGTATTGTAAAAAGGTAAAGGCTAAATATCTTTCCGGTCCGAAAACCAGCCTCTCATTTGGCAGGAATCTAGGAATCAAACATGCCAAAGGTTCGATAATGGCTTTCACAGACGATGATTGTGTGGCGGATAAAAATTGGCTGACGGAAATCGTCAACCAGATCAGTGATGAGATTCCGATGGTGTTAGGCACGGTGAGGTCTTTTAGTTCAGGGCTAAGAAACGAACCTCTGGATGAGCCCAAAATTTATGACGGTCTTGACTTCAGCGCTTACAAACCCTGGAAAATGGGACACGGGGCCAATATGGCGATCACTAAAAGGGCGGTTAAGAAGATAGGTTATTTTGACGAAAATTTCGGTCCGGGCGCCCCATGGCTGAATGCCGATGACGGGGATTATATTATTCGATGTTTAAAAGCCAATTTTAAAATCAAAACCGCTCCCCTAGCCATTGTCAATCATGAAGATAAAAACCGACAACAACAACTTTGGGACGGTTATGCCTATCAATATTCGTACCAAAAACTACTTAAAAAACATCTCAGTTTACAATCGGTGGCTTTTTTGATCTTCGGGCCGATTTGGTTAACTCTGGCCTGGTGGCTGCACATTCCTGACGAAAAATTCACTTCTCAACTTTATTTTTATAAACTACAAGGATTTTTAGGCTTACCTAAACCTTCGATATCCAAGATATGAACTCCGCGCAAAAAACCTCGGTAGGAATTTTCCCTGCTGAGTATGCCATTGTCACTGCTACTAAACTTAATAGCTGGGCTAAAAGAATGGTTAATCTCGAAGAACTGTTTAGAAATAAACCCACAGTACTGCTAAAGCCCAATTTTGTTACGGTAGAAAAAGATCCATATATCAAGGTCACTCATCCCCAACTGATTGAAGTGGTGGTTAAGTTTGTCAACCGATACCGAGTTAAAAAGATTATCATTGCTGAAGGCTCCGGTAATATAGACACCAAATTAGCTTTTAAGGCTTATGGCATATACGAAATGCAAAAGAGGCTAGCGAAACAAGGCATCAAGATAGTGGTTACTGACTTAAATCATGACGCCTACCGGACAGTGAAGGGTTTTGTGATCGCCAAGTCAGTATTAGACGCGGATGTGATTATCAATTTACCCAAGCTCAAAAGTCATTCGGTGACTTGTATCTCGGGCGCGATTAAAAGCTTTGTGGGTACTTGCGTGGGTGGAGTGTACGGTTATCCCAAATGGGCCGGGCTGGGAAAACACATACCCCTGGATCACGGCGATATTTATGATCCGCTTCATAATCACCAATTACCCAAGACAGTGGTAGGGATTGCCAAAGCGGTGACCAGCCACCAACCCCGGATTTTAAATATTGTGGACGCGATTGATACCCAGGCCGGCGACTTTAACTATCCGATTCATCCGGGAGTGATCATCATGGGTACAGATCTGGTGGCCACGGATGTAATCGGGGCGAAGTTGATGGGCTACAATCCCGAAAGTATCCCCATGATTAATCAGGCGGCCGAACAGGGTTTGGGAGAGAAAAATTTAGCAAATATTAAAGTTAAAGGTAAATCACTGGTTAAGGCCAGACAGATCACTCCTACCCCCTACCGGTGGATGTTTCGTTTGTATGATGATCTGTCCTTAGCACAATTCATGTGGGTAAACGCCAAATACTTTGCTTACATGCCCAGATATTTAACTGATAACTCATTAAAAATCCTTGCGGATCTGAGACAAAGCCTGAATTTAATCACCCGCGGAAAGATTAACCCCAGGTTAATAATTTTAGAATCACTTAACCCGGCCAGTAGAAAGAAGAAAAAGTTCAAGCCAGGGAAATTAAAACCACTTAAAACTGCAGATTATCAAAAATTATTTCAGGACCCGATGCTAAACAATCTGGATTCGCTGCATATCACTGCTGGCCGGCACCAGTTAGATCCTAATCTTAACCAAGGGATAAGTAGCGCGCTGATTAACTGTCCTGAGTTGTCAGAAATCGGCATCACTCTGGGAACAACGAGCCTCCAGGATGCTGTTCGGATCGTCAAACAATTGCTCCACCAATTGGAACAACGAAAGTTAGATCGGATTACGGTTAATGTGGGAGTATGGATGAGACCCAAATCAAAATATGTTAAGAAAAGAGACTATCTTCAGTTAATAAAATTAATCGAGGAACTCAAAAGTCTGCAGGTTCAGCACGGCAATTTAAGAGTTGAAATGCATCATCTACTGATTCCTGACGAATTGGACGACATGAAAGAATTGATTCATCTCAGCCAAATCCTGGCCACGCCGCAGCAATTTGTCCCCCCGGTTAATTCTGAGATTTTTGATGATTATCTTACAGGCAATCCGCAGAGACTAAATCTCAACCGTAAACAGCTTAAGCACTGGCAGCAGTTAATCGGCAAACTCATAGAGTTGAACCTGGGGGGATTGGCACGCGCGACCCTGCTTAACTGGCATTATGAAGACGTGGTAAGAATCATAAAAAGACAGCAGGTTAAAAATAAAAATTTGGCTAGTTTAGCTTGGTTCTATCTGGACACTTACGGAAACGTGTTTCCCAGTCCCGGAAGTGATCCAGAGCAAAAGCTGGGGAATATTCAGAAACGAGATCTAACTCATATCTGGGAAGGACCAACCGCCAATCAGATACGAGAGGAGTTAAATAATGGTCAGATTAAATTAGCAATCAGCAATCACGGTTTAGGAATCAACGCCAGAACCAATTTACTCAAGTTTGGTCAATATATAGTTAAAATAATTTTTTGGGAAAGGTTATTCCGGAAACCAAACCCTTACTTTCCATTGAGATGAGGCGTCTCTTCATTTAATTAAAGTCCTTGTTTTGACGAGTTTTTGTCGAGGAAACTGGAACAGATGCATGAGAATAGCCAGGCTGGTCATGAGACTCATACTGACAAACACGACCATGACCACCTGGAATAGATTTTTGTGAAACAGCCAAATTCCCACGGCTTCACCGATAGCAGTCAGGGTCAAGAGCATCGAATACCAATGGTTTTCGATTATCAGATAATAAATAGAGATAGTGACAGTGATGGACAGTAAGCTAATTGCCAGAGAATAGCGCCATAAATACGGCAATATCAAGTGATAATTGCTACCCACCAATAATCGCACTCCGATTTCAGGCCATTGGTGCAATATCAAAACCACTCCGGCAGCAATTAAACTGACCAGGCCTACTACCTGGTAAAGCACTGATTTTGTTGGCCGGTGGTCTGCTAACCTGGCTGAGAGAACCGGAATGAGTAGCCCGGATAAGCTGTAGGTTAAAAAGAAAATTAGCTTGCCGATCAGGGACAACATGGCGTAGACTCCGGCTTCCGTCGAAGAGAAAAAATGCTTTACTAGCAACAAATCTATGTTGTAGAGCAAAGTCATTCCCACGTTCAAAAATAAAGAAAAACCTAAAAATTTCCAGATTTGGTTTTTGATATGTAAAACCGACCGGAGTGGGCTGCTGGGAAACTTAATCTTTAATTTAAAGATCAGCATCCAAGCCACGAACAGGGTACCGGCCAAAGAGGCGGGGATGGCTAAGGTGGCGACTCTGACATTAGCGGATAAATAGAAATTAAGGCCTCCGATGAGGAATTTGATCAGGCCTTCCACCAAGATGAGTACTCCGGACCAGATGTAAAATTGACGGGCATTGATGATACCTCTTGCCCAACATAAAGGGAAAAACCAAACTAATAAATTGACGATCAGAAGGGTCAGGATCCAATCGTGAGGTAAATTAAAGAAGTTGTCAATCAGATGGGCAAATAGCAGATATCCCAAGCCTAAACTTACTCCCAGCAGCCAGCTAAACCATTGCAAACCAGAAATTTGGATCGCTATTTCTTTCTTCCGTTTAGCTAGAGCCGCAAATTTATTAATGGTAGTCTGTAAGGCTGTTGCCGGAATAGAGGCTAAAAATTGAAAACTTAAGAACAAGGCCACCACTCCGTAGTCTTCCAAGCTCAGACTGCGAACCAACAGCAAATTAAACCCCCAATTAAGCACATTGCCAATCATGCCGCTTAACCAATAAAATGTTAAAGGAGTAAGCAATAAATTAGGCCACATAATACTCTCCATTTAATCATATCTTTATGCTGATCTGGACACTAATTTTTTGACCCCGAGGAATAGCAATGCAAAATGACTGGCATCCGGAATTAAGTGAAAAGATCGCAGACACTTTAAAGACTGAGCATCAAAAGCTAGAAAAGAGTTGAAGAAACTCCGCATACTCCCGTAAACAGGGAAGATAAGTCGGGCTGACTGATAGTTACTTTTGTTCCTCTGGTTTAGGGGTCCACACCAGATAGAGCTCCAACCACTTACTGCGACTTTCAAACCGTTTGAGTAATTTAACCGGCAGAGACTTAATGATAGTTAAACAAGGTAGTTGTTCAGGAGAATAAGGATGAATGTAAATAATTTGGGTTTTATCTTTCTGGAGTTTAAACTCCGGACATTTGTGAAAATCAAGCGGTTGGTCAACATAACCCTGATAGGGTTGAGTTAATTGAAGATTTTCCGGAAAGGCACCGTAAATTTGGGCCTGGGGAAAGTTAATCGTTAAATAAAGAGCGGCCTGTTGTCCAATTGAAATCATGTCCTGATAACTGAGATCTGACGAAGGACTGAATTCATAAGAATCTGTGGGCTGATTGGGAGGATACCAACTTAAATGATAGAGGACTAGAGAAATAATGATCAAAACGCTGGTAATGAGGACGGAAAATTTGACGGAGAAATTTTCTACAAAGAGATTAACTAAATAGACACTTAAAATCAGGTAGGCAGGAGCCAAAAGTATGCCGTAGCGCAAGCCAAACTCGCCGCTGACTGAAAATGAAACCAGACCAGGCAACAGCCAAACTAATAAAAAGATGAGTGGTGCTCTGTTCTGGGTTAAGATTTTGCGGACATTAAAAAATAAATATCCAACAGAGGAAGCAGCTAACAGGGTGAGAAACCACCGACCTTGATAAAAAGCAAAGGGTTCAACTATGGTGCCCAGATTATTGATCAAATCATAAAAACTCCCAATCATTCGGGTAGGTCGACCAGGACGGACCAGCCACCAGCCAGTTACTTGATAGTGATAGGTCAGCCACAGCAGATATACTGCTACTGGGATGAGTAGGCCCCACCCTTTCCTCAATAGCTGGGATCTGGTTATTCTTTTGTTAACGCTAAAATTCCAGCTCCAATAGGCATATGCGGCAGCAGGGAGGATTAATAAGGCTGATTCTTTAACTAATACCGAGGCTGTAAATAAAATTATTCCCGGCCATTTTTTATGATAGATAATGGCTGCCAAACCGGCTGTGGACAAGGCTCCGACCGGCAAATCAATATAAATGGTGCCTACTTCGGCAAGAATATAAGGAGTAAAACCAGTTAAAAAGGCAATTCCCAGAGCCAACCACGGAGATATGAAGCGCTGGGCAATTAAAAAGGTAGCCATCATCAATAACGGCAAAAATACTAGCATGAGCAAGTGGGAAGTCAACAGGCTTTCGGAAATTAAATTCCACCCCAGGGCTATATAGGTCATTAATAAAGGCGGATGGGCAAAATCTGAGTGTCCGGCTACCCAGGGAAGAAAATGAGTGGTTTGCAAATCTTTGGCGGCGTTAATAAAGAATCCGGCGCTATCCCAATGATAAGGTAAAAGCCTGGTGGGCCACCAGACTACGAAGCTATAGAGAAAAATTGCCAGGCTGGTTAATCCCAAGAATTTAAAGTTTGCCGGGACTGAGTTGAACCTCTTCACGAATCTGATTATATACTACTCAGGATTTATTTTGGTGAAGGGTACAGAGATGCATTTTATTCTTCAGAATTGGAAGGAGTAGGGGATTTGTTTTGACTTTCTAGTAAAGATACAGTTTAATATGATTTATTGAAGGATAATTCATGATAAACTCTCTCAAGCCCTATTTACGCAAATGGTTACCACTAGGCGTAATCGTCATCCTCATAATTTTGGGTTATCTCCGATGGGGTCAAACCCAGAGGATTTCAAAGGAAGCCCCCCAGCCACCAACTGGCGAACCCGTTACCTCGAGTCCTGAAGTAAAACAAGTGATCACTACGCCGCAGGCGATTTTTTTCACCAAGGCGATTATTCCAGACAGAAGAAAAACCTATGTGTTGATTCCGTATAAGCTAGATAATCCTCACCAAGAAATGTGGTTGTCCCTAAAAACTGACCCCAATACCACGGAGGTGATTGTGTTGGTCGATCACCCGATTTTTAATCAACTTGATTGGCCGTACATCACCAATGACCAACTGACTTTGTTTCAAAAGCAAACCACCTATCAAACTATCGAAGATTTTCTCCAAAACCCGCCTAAGGAGTCGGTGATTACCGATCCCCATCTGGCCTATCAATCGCAATTCTCCCAGTTAAAAACAGTGCCGTTATCAACTGATTTAGATTTAGATCAATATAATTATTTGCTCACGACTTATAAACCTGCTTATCAAGATCAGGGTTTTACTATGTTCGAAACCATTGTGGACGCCTCCAACGGAACTCTGGACAAAGATCAACAGATGCTTTGGAAGTTGGATATCCCCAAGATTGGGCCGGACAACAAACTCTACTTGGGAGAAGTTCATGTCGACTATCGGCAAACTTCAATTTGAATAAAGGTTTTTATCTTCAAATTTAGAATAAATTCAACCCCATATTGACAATATCCCTATATTCCAATAATATCATGTTAAATTTCAATAAATATTGAATTGATGTATAATCGGATTATGGATTCCTCCAAATCGCTATTCCTGAAGTTAACGGGAATCCTGCTAACAGTTCTTGCCTTGGCCTTTGTTTGGCGATCTTTGGTATCCGCCCAAGCCAATCAAACCATCACTATTATTCCTCCCAAATTTGAGTTGTTTGCCAACCCAGGAGACAGTTTAGCAGAAAAAATCAGAATCAGAAATGAATCTGATTTTCCGGTTACTTATAGCGTTCTGATTGAAGACTTCACTACCAGCGGAGAAGAAGGACATGTGGTTTTGGAAGAAGGAGAACAGAGTACTTCGTTTTCACTGGCTCAATGGATCGAACCCCAATCCAAAGATTTGGTACTCCAACCCAAAGAGGAGGTACCCTTCACTTTTGTGGTTAACGTGCCCAGAGACGCTGAACCAGGCGGACATTATGCTTCTATTTTGTTTCAAACCGGCGGAGAAAACACCACACCCGGAACCACGGCAGTGGCCCAAAGGGTAGGGGCCTTGGTGTTACTGAGAGTATCAGGAAATGTGACCGAAGATGCGAAAATAGAAAGCTTTACAGTGCCGGATTATCAGGAATCGGGACCAGTGGTGTTTACCTTGAGAATTAAGAACGACGGCAATGTTCATATCAGTCCCCAAGGAACGATTGTAATTACCAATATTTTTAAGCAGAAGGTGGCAGAAATCCCGCTAGACACAAGAAATGTCCTGCCGGGGGCGATCAGGAAAATGGAAACCACTTGGGATCAGGAACATTTATTGGGCAAATTCACGGCTACTTTAATCAGCACTTATGGCCAACAAAAGAAGCCGTTAACTGCGGCAGTGACTTTTACGGTGGCGTCTAAAACAGCCATCATCCTCTTAATCGTGGGAGGAATTGCCTTGATCGGATTTATCATTACACTAATTACGGGCAGAAGAAGATTCTTCAAAGCTTTGAAAGTAATTTTCAGCGGCGGCTGAGCAATTAGAACTCCTACTCTTTCCCCCCTCTTCAAAAGATAAATCCCCAAGATTCTTCCTCAATAACAGTAGATCAGTGAGGCAAATCACTGTAGACTGATAATCAGTAATAAAATCTCGATTAGAGGACTTAGTTTGAATTTATGCCCCATCCTGTCCGTAGCACGATTACCTTCATTTTAAGTTTATTTTTTATTTTCTACGTTTCCCTTTATCCTGCTTTGGCTGTGGGTAATTTGACTGATGCTCATGATTACATTAATAAGGGGGCTGTTGATTCCACGGACGTAGAACATTCGATTGGTTTTACTTTGCCTCAGAATGCAGCTCAGGTCTCTTCTACCGATTACATTATTATTGATATGAGTAACTTCAGTGACGTTACCGAAGCTCAGGTTATGACTGGTGATTACAGTGGTACTCCTAGTTTTTCCTTGGTCGGCAGCATAATCAAAATCACCGGAATCGTTATTTTGCCGGGAGGAACTGTTACTATTGGAGGAATCACGGCCACCAACCCTGGATCCCAAAATCAATACTACCTTTCTGTGGCAATTACTGAAGATGAAGCGGGCACGATTATTAAGAATGTGGCTTCTTTTCAGGCAGCTCCGTTTGGAGGGAACATCGCTGTCACTGCCTCCATAGAAGCACCGGTGGCAGCCTTGGATATTTCCGGATACACGGCTCCCGGAACTTTTGTCACTTTTACTGAAAACGGTGCGGTGATCGGTACTGATTCCGCTGGACCAACCGGTCTTTTCAGTCAAGTTTTTAATGGGCTCCAGCCTGGCGATCATACGATCTCCCTTTATGGAGTAGACGCATCAGGAAGAACCACTTCAATTTTAACTCTTGAAGTCTACACACCTATCTACCAACAAACGAGCGTGAGCAATTTGCTCCTATCCCCTACTATCCAGATCAGCGCTACTCAAATCCAGCAAGGAGATGATTTAATCGTGTCTGGGACAGCAGTGCCCAGCGGAGACTTGACGATTTTCACGGAATCCCCGCTGAGGTCTTATTACGCGACGGTAGATTCTTCAGGAGATTGGGACTATACGATTACGAATACTTCAGAATATATCCCCAGTGACTACATTGTCTATTCTTTGGTTCAATCAGGTTCTTTACAGAGTTTGGTAAGTACTGCTTTAGGCTTCCAAGTAAGTTCCACCGGAGTGACCCCTACTCCAGCTGGCTGTGACGTTTCTCAAGGTGATCTTAACTGCGATGACAATATCAATTTAACAGACTTCAGTATCCTGATGTTTTACTGGGGCACCACCCAACCGGCCGGAGATATCAACAGTGATGGTAGCGTAAATTTAATTGACTTCAGTATTATGATGTTTTATTGGGGGACTTAAAGGACAAACCCAAATTGCAGACCAGGCAAAATGCTGGTACTCTAATAGTATCTAAGACTTTGTTTTTCTACTAAAATTTTTGTCTTTGCTGCCTATGCCCCGCACCAAAAAATATCTTACTACTAATGGCCCGAAGGCCAGCTTTTATAAAAAATTAAAAAAACGGCCTCAAGCACCGCAATCATCTTCAGATTCAGATGTATTGTCTACTCAGCTACAGAGCGTAAAACAAGAACTAAGCCAGCAAATCCAAGATGAGTTGCAGGGGGTATTACAGGTCACCTCGAACCAGATGAAGCAAATGATGGATCAGATGGGAGAAAAGAAAACAGAGCAGTATCAGCCGCGGCAAAATTATAATTCTTATCAGCCTAAATCTGCGCCTGCAGAGCATTTGCCCCCTCCCAAACCAGCCGCTGCACCTCCATATACTTCTGTATCTCACAGTCCGTCTCACAATCAGACCCCTACGTCCGGGTATCCGCGTTTTTTTCATTCAAATTCTCCGGCTGATGGATATGCAAAGCCTTCATCTCCGGCTTTTGTCACTCCAGAAAGACATCCACCTGAACAATCGCCTGCGGCTTTTTCTCCGCCGGATGGCAAGTTTACTAAAAAGCTATCAATGATGGAAAAAGAGCTGCAGGCAGCCCAGGAAAGAGAGCAAAAGTTAAAATCAGAAATTAAGGAGATCGAAAACAATTTTAATGAGGAAAAGGAGAAGCTCTCCAGGCAAATAACCAAGCTTAAACAAGATCTTCACCGCACGGTTCCCATTCAGGACAATAAGTTTTTTTCTGTTTCTAAAGAATTGGCACAAGTGGTCTCTGCAATGAACGAACTGGTAGAGGAACACCAGAGAGCAAAACCTGACCAGGACACTGGGCAATCCACGGAAAAACCTGCAGATATGGCAATGTCAGAGAATAAAAACGAAAAACCACCTGACAAACAAGCAAATGTAGATGCTAACCAGAAAACCGAGAACCAGCCTTCAGCCAGCCCAACCGAAAAAGATAAACCACCGGAAACAAAAGAGTCGGATGACAGTAAGCTCCCTATTTATAAGCGAGCCAAATTCAGAAAGATAGCCATACCCGTGGCTTTTGGTATAGGAACAATTGTGATTCTCGGCGGAATAGGTTGGCACTTTTTAGGAGGCAACGCCGGGGTAGATGAATCACTGGTTAATCAATATATAGAAGGAGGAGTTCCCACTCCGACAGAAGAGCAAAAGCCTCCAGAAAATCAAGGTGAGTCTCAAACCAATTCAGGTAACAGCGAAGATCAGGTAAAGGGGGAAACTTCCCCGCCTCCCGCAGCCAGTAGTTCACCTGATGAAAAGTATGCCAACTCGCAGGCTGACGTGTCCTTCGAGGATACTCAGTGGGAAATCCACAAAGATCCAACTTTTGGTGTGAGTTTTGACTACCCAAAAAATAGTTCAGATTTGGTCAAAACAGATAGCAGCATGACGGTAATCCGCAAAACCGGCTACATTTTCAAAATTCAAAAGATCGAATCCGCTTTAGATCTGGAAGAGTATTGGAAACAAATTAAAGCCAGCAGTTTGAACTATAAGGTTAAGGAAACAAAATTCCGCAACCTACCCACCTTGGCTTTGGAACTAGAAGATATTACTGATTACCCTGGTGACCGATACCTGGTCAAAAAAGACGACTATATTTATGACATTTGGTATGCGACATACTCCAAAAATCTTAGTGACGATGATGCCAAACGGGTTGATGTGATGCTTAACTCCTTACAGTTTATATAAACTAATTGTTTAACTTGATTAACAAATCTAATGTTTCACTATGGCTGGCAGTGATATTTGCTGTGGTGTTAGTCGGCAGCGGGATATGGCTGGTTCGGCATTATCAACAAGGTCCATCTTCACCCCAAGAGAATCCTAAAAAGGGTGGCGTTCTCTTGCTTGACCTGCCGGAACGGGCTTCAGTGTCCACGCAATTTACGGCCACTCTGTCGGTCGACACCCAAGGCAAGGCCATTAATGCGGTGGGCGCTTATCTGCAGTTTGATCCCCAATTCATCCAGTTGGCGAATTTAGACACCACATCCTCTTTCTGTCAGTTCTATCCGGAAAAGAAGTTTGATAACCAGCAAGGAATGATCAGGATTGCCTGTGGATCACCTAACCCGGGGTTCAAAGGCGTTAACACGTTGGCCAAATTTAAATTCACGACTTTGCGTCAAGGAGTAACCAAAATAAAAATTTTACCCGAAAGTCAAATTTTGCTTAACAATGGTTATGGGACCAATATCTTGAATAACTTCCCTGAATTTTCAATTTTGATCGTTAATAACCTCTAGGCCTTTTCCTCATCAACTCCTTTAAGGACATTCAGGTGTTTATGCAACAATCGGAAATCAACCAAAAGAGTGGTAAATTAATAATAGAATTAATTAAGGTGAGCAAAATTTCTTAATATGAAAAAAGCTAAGCTCCTGGTGATCACTATAATTGGACTATTCTGGCTGTTTACTGGCCGTGAGGTGCATGCTAATCCATATTTTTATATTACCGGCAATGCTACTATTCCAACCGGAGCTAACCAAACCTACAAGATTTACCTCAATACGGACGGGGAAGACGTAGATACCGTTCAAATAGTGGCTAATTTTAGCAGCACCTATTTTAGCCAGGTATCAAATAGTGCCACGAATAATGGTTCGCCTTTATTTCTTACTGCCCCAGCTAACTCGGTCCCGCCCGGTGATCCTACCTGGCCTACCAGGCCGTCACCTTATTTCTATAACAACACAATTGTTTTCTCTCAAGGTAAACCAGGTGGTAGTGTCAATGCCGTGGATGTGTTCATTGGCCAGTTTGAATTATCGCCACTTCTGGAAGGTAACACTTCAATCACCCTCACCTATCCATTAATTCTTTACGGAGGCAACAGCTATACTCCGGGGGCGATGTCAGATTTTAACGTGACCATCACGGGTGCAAGTCAACCCACGCCTACCCCGCCACCCACATTGACAGTAACGCCAACTCCTACTACGGCTGCGACCCCTACCCCTACCAGCACGAGTACCCCCACTCCGACTCCGTCGGGAGTCACCTCTACACCTACCCCGACACCCACCTCAAGTAGCAGCAGTTCCACTAGTTACGATCTAAGTGCCGGAGATGTGACCTTCATCACCATAGCGCCTTTAGCCACGATCACCCCGCCTGGCGGGTCTGGTATCAGTGAGGCTGAAATTGTGGAAGAAGATAATAGTATTCCCACTCCTGCTAACTTAGAGCCGAGGCCGACGTTTACACCGTTTCCCACTCCCGGGCCAAGGACTCCGGGTGAAGTCTTAGCAGTCCAATCCATCAGAGAACTGCTTATCCCGGGAAAATCTCAAGCGGATAAAACCGTGGTGTTGATTAACTTTGCTTCTCTCACAGCCTTTTTGGTGATTGTGGCGATCCTGATTTGGAGGCTAATTACTACCCATAGAATCCAAAAATATAAAAATACCCATTTATCGGAAACTATTACTGGTGAATTATCAGCTTTGGAGAGTAAACTTAATGTGATCAACGAGAAACAAGGCAAAGAAGGCTTTAAACAAGAGTTCAATGAATCAATTACGAATATTTTAGAAGAATTTGACAAATTAGAGCATGGTACGAAGTAACCTAAACTTTTGTCTGATGTTATGTTAAATTTACGCTCTTCGCTGCGCTATTTAGGCTGCCTATTTTTAGGATCACTGGTCTTTTCTGGATGTACATTAGCTGCCCCAGATGCCACTTCCGTTGATACCAGTGTCAATTCTATTCACCCCCTGTCGTTGTCAAAAACCAATCTGAGTGAAGTCTTACAAGGCGAAGATTTGATCGCTTTTCTATCCAACAACCAATTGCAGATTGTGGATCCGGTTTATGCCCAACCAGTAGAGGTGGCATCCTTAAAAATAGAACAAATGCCAGTGAGCTCTCGACTGTTTGACTTCCAAGTTAGTCCGGCAAAAAAGTGGATAGTCTGGTATGCGCCTCGACAGGGGATTCTGAGTTTAGACTTAAGTAGCCAAAATATCAATCGAATAGAGCCTGCCAGCACCTGGCTCAATAGTAATCCTTATTTTGAATTTTCACCCACGGCCGATCTGCTTTACTTTATCACCCAGGAAGGCAAGTCCTTTAATAAATATCACTTGCTTACCCAACAAAAGGTGAGTTTCACTATTCCCTATCCCTTTGGTACAGAATTCAGAGTTTCGCCTGATAATCAAAAGATTTTATATATCTCCGGGTTTAACCAGCTAAAGACACCGACGCAATTCATGTTTACAGATATGCAGGGGAAAAATACCAAAAGATTTACCACTCAAACCGAATTGGCAGATCGGTATCTGGTAGAATGGACTCCTGATTCCTCCGGAGTGTTGATGGTACAAGGTAAACAGATTAATTTCTATTCTTACTACCAACCAAATCAGACCAGACAACTTTTCTCAGTTCCTGACCGGAAAATAATTGATTTAAAAGTTGTTGAAGATCTTATTTATGTATTAGAGGAAACCGGATATTGGCACGTTTTTTCTTATTCGCAAAATAAAATTGTGGGCCAAACTCCAGCCGCGATAGCTTCTGAACTGACCAAGCCAAAGTTTTATCCTTGGGAGAATAAAAAGTTTTTAATAGTAGAAACTAAACAGGGACTGGAACACCAATATCAACGTTTATGGGTATCTGACTTTGCCGGGGTTAAAAAATTGATTATTCCCGAATTCAACCAAGTTAAACCGCCGGCTGGCAAGATAACTTTATAGCCACCAGTTAAAAGCAAGGAAAATAATTAATCCGAATAACAAGCCGGCGATGACTACTCGCAGATACACTTTAATGTAGCCTTCAACTGAAGGTTCGTTTTTGTCTTCCACATTGGGTAATAACAAGCCAAATAGGAATTTGACTACCGCGTTGCGGTCGACGTCTAAGGTTAATTTTGACTTAGATATAGATTTTAAAAATTTGGGGGAGCGGCTGTGCGCATCGGTTAAGATATGGACAACCACCCGAGGATGCTGATTCACGTAATCTTCTGTCTGTTTAAGACTTCTGGGTTCGACAATGACTTTAGACGGATCTTTAGTCACTTCTTTCACTAGTCCGAAGGTGGACTGGTTGTTGGCATCCCGATACTCCATCACGTCTCCCTGATTGACATTTTCCGAAGCTAATAATACTTGGGTAGAGTCTGATAAATGACTCTGGGCAAAGGGTTGGCCTTGATCTGTATACACAGGCAGGCTGGTTTGGCTGGGAGGAGGAGGAACTTTGACCTCCAGTTGATTATGTTTATATAATTGCAGTGGCTCAAAAGATAAGTTAGATTTTGAATAATTTTTGGCATAATATCTACCAGTCTCGATTTTCTCCAGAGTAGATTTTAATTTTAAAGCTTCTGTTAAGCCTTGGTATTGATTGTTATCGATCATATTAAAAATATTCAAAATGACTGAGCCTGATTTCTGAATAGCCACATGGCTCCAATCACGAACAATAGGAATACATGAGTCCAGTATTTAGCTGAGATCTTAGGTTTATGTTTGATTCGCAAACTTAAGTAAACATCAATTCCCAAAATAATGGTGAGTAAGATAGCTAAATACATGGCGATATTCCTAGTATTCAAAAGTTGGTCACCAGACCATCCCCTATTGGGATTAAAACCCAGCATGGAGGCAGAAAAAACCAGAGGGGGACTTTCTAGATCTGACACGCTCTCAACCGTAGGCGGTTGTTTCTTCCCAAACAGTTGGACTATCAACACAGCGGGTTCGCCGTTTAGCTCTCCTGATCCCACTGCTACGCCGGTATCTTCAAAGTTAGTGTTGAGAATATTGGCTTTATGAGGTTCCGATTCAACCCAGGCATCTACTAACTCATCGACTTTTTGGAAATTTTTGGCTAAGTTTTCTCCTGCAAATTGGTAATTGTATCCTCGATCCAAAATCATTTTCCAAACAGTTCTTTTGGAAGGAGAAGTGTGTTCCCAATAGCCGAAGGTAAACATATCGTCTATCTTATCCTGGGCAGCGGCCATTAGCAGGGGATTGGTGTTCAAGGACGGTAGTTGCTCCTTGATTCTTACCGCATTTACCACAGCTATGACTTTCTCGGGTTCCAAATCAGTGGCCAATCCTAATACTCCAGGAGAAGACTTTTCTCCGGTGTTTAACCACCATTGGAACAAAACCAGATCAATGATTAAGAGGCTGAGAATTAATTTTCTCCACAGGCTTGGCTTGTACTTACTCAGGGAATTTGATACAAATAAATTGCCATTCCTCTTCGACATATAAGTCCAGTATAGTCTATCCGCCTTCGCAGAGCACTACGGCTTTAGCCTTGGATGAAGGCAGCGAAGTGAGTGTTCTGCTTCGGCGAGATGTTCGCCCCAGTGGGCGTATCAGGGGCTAGCTCGTGGAGCACCATAGATAAATCAGATAGAATTAGCACCTGGTTAAAATTAATCAAGAGGGCTAAAAATAATTATGATAGACAAATTCCTGATTTTTTTGCTGGTCATCACCTTACCACTAGGACTGTTCGCTGCTTATAGAATCCAAAAACAGGCGGCGGGTAAGCAAATGGACGAACAGCGAGCCACCCAGATTGATGAAGCGCTTAACCAAATCGAGCAGGCCCTTGAGCGACCGGCCCAACCCAGTCAACCCAAAATTTCTATTAGCTCTGTGAATTACGCCAGTGACTCCGGTAAATTAGAAGTGACTGGCATAGCTCCTCAACCAGAGGCGCAAATTATTGTCTCGGCCGTAGTCACTTCCAGTTCGAAGAGTGAAGGAAATGATAAGGTGCTGGGAGAACGTGTGGATGTGGTCGCGGTGGCGCCGCAGCCGGACGGCACTTTCGTGTTCAAATATCCGATCGAAGATGAATCATCGCAAGCGATTGAATTAAAGTTCGAACAAAACGGGGCGATTTCATCAATTAAATATGATCTGGTAAAAAATAAAATGGTTTGGGAAAAAGACTGAATTCTTCTAGGATTTAATAGGTGGGCAGGACATTATAAACCAAAACTCCTGAATACAAATCCGCAGGCTGATAAGCATTGACTTCCAAGGCATAAGTGACGTAAACGGTGGACGAGTCTCGGCCTGAGGCTTGCATAACTTCATGCGATACGGTACTGATTGGGCCGAATTTTTCCACGCCCGAACTCCATCCTGACACATCAGTATCAGTGGTATTGGCTCCTAGCCACCCGGTATTTACATTTGGCACTGTTCCAGTCGGACTCGTCCAGGCAATCGGAGTATTCCAGGTAGCTCCAGTAGCAGCAAAGGGGTCGATGTCGTTGGCCGGATAGATGCCCTGGAGCAAGCTAAGCAGCTTGGCTTTGACGGTGTACCCATACTCGGTATTGGTACTAATGTCTAACTGATGGGCCACATATTTAGGAGAATTAATGCTGATGTTGTCAAAAGGCAAGGTGCTAAAGGTAGAGGCGACGGAAGTGGTAACGCCGTTGTTGACAGTATTGGCTCCCACTGAGGAAATGGTAAAGGTTAGCTGAGGGTCCACCTGGACTTCAGGGATGATGGTATAAGTGTCGATTAGATTACCAGCAGATTTCACTACTCTGAAACAATAGACTTCATTACCTAAAGCGGAATCGTCCCCTAAAGCAAAATCCCACAAGCCGTCTTCTCCGGCGGTAATGCTGGACTGGGAATTGGTAAAGTTATTAGCTTCTTCATAAGTTTGGTTTCTAATAGTATCGCCCCCGTGGCCAGGATCATTGGTGTTATCAGTCAAAGCAGCGCCGTCCGCAGGAGTGGAGTTGTCATAAAAACGCAAGGATCCTGAGCTGGGAGACAGATCGGCGTATGATTCTCCGCTAAAACCAGTGTCACAGGTGCCTGATCTGGCAGCCATCTGGAGTTTGAAGTCAAAACCACTGGCTGATAAATCCATATTACTGACATGCAACAATAATCTTAATCTGAATTGTTGACCAATGGTATCTAAATACGCGATAGTATCTTGGTCAGCCAACACGTTGCCCACGTCAGTAGAATTCTGATTCTCATACCAGCGATAAGCGACCAGATTGTAAGTGGGGTCACCGCCTTGCCAGTTGTCCCAGGTAAGGTAATGAGTGGAGCCAGTAGTAGCGATGGCTTTGGTTACTATTCCCACTGATCCGCCAGAAAAAGTGCTATCAGCAATTGGGCCAATCACGGTAGTGAACCCGGAGCCGGTATCTAATTTAACTATTACTTGGGTGCCGCTGGCTTCCAGTCTCAGGACATCGCCGCCAGACGGAGTCCAGCTATAATTGGATCCCAGCTGAGTTAACCCGGTGGTGCCGGAGCTGCTTAAATCATGATTACTAGCAGCATAAAGCCTGAGAGTGTCGTCATTATCACTCCATTGGGTATAATAACCGCTAAACGAAGTGTAATCAGCTGTGCCGTCGGTGTTCACTCTAACGGCCACACCTGACCGGGCGTCGGTGCCGGTGGCACTGACAAACTCCAATTGGGAATATTGATCATTGGCCGGTTGGATGGTGTAAAGCGCCCGGCCTGCTAAGGTCTGGCTGGTGCCGTCTTCACTCCACAAGCGCAATTGATTGCTATTCACTTGGATTGCCTGTTGATTGTTTTCGCTTTCTATCCAGTCGGTTCCCAGGCTGGAGTTATTAGCACGATCGAAATTATCCGTATAGGTGGCGGCCCGCACTTTTAGGCTGAAACCAAACAGCATTACTACTCCCCAAAAGCCAATCAGAACAAATTTTTTCATCTCTACTATCTTATCATTGTCCAGATTGGGCTACCAACGAAAACATCATCTCTTTGCAGAGATGATGTTTTCAGCCACAGCTAGCAAATATCCCTATTAATAGGTAGGAATGGCGTTATAAACCAAAGTTCCTGTATAAGTATCTGCTGGCTGGTACACGTTAGCTTCAATCGCATAAGTGACGTACACACTGGTTGATCCATTATCAGAGGTGGCACTGGACATGACCGTGTTGGCAGAAGAATTTACGGGACCGAATAGTTGAGTGCCGGGATTCCAGCCTGACACGTCAGTGTCGGTGGTATTGGCCCCAATCCAACCGGTATCGGTATTGGGTGTGGTACCGGTAGGTTCGGTCCACCCGAGGGGAGTTCCCCAGGCAACTCCGCTGGCGGCAAAGGGATCAATATTATTGGCACTGTAGGTGCCGGTCATCTGGCTTAACATCTTCATGGTGACGGTATAACCCGAATTGGAGTTAGTAGTCACTGTTAACTTATGGGCCAGATACTTAGGCGTGGACGCGGTCAAGTTAGAAAACGGCAGGGTACTAAAAGTAGACGTGTCTGAGGTGGTGATGCCGTTGTTGACTGTACTGGTTCCCACCCCAGCTACCACGAAAGTGAACTGCGGATCTACCCGGGCGCTCACGGTGACGGCGGCCACCACGGTATAAGTGAGAATTCCAGTATCCACACTGGTAGTCCCCAAGTCAGAATAAGTGGTTAACCTGACAAAACAGGTATCTGATGAGGTGTCCCCACCTGCCTGACAGTCGTCAATGGCGTGATTGGTAATGGAGGAGAGAGGCACGCCCAACACAGTGCTGGCTCCGATTACTTGTCCGGTAGCCGTGTGCTGGAGCTTTAAAATTCCTGAGCCTCCACTGGTAGTATCAAGGGTCCAATTTGCGTCCAGATTAGTTAAACTTCCTAAAGACGCGGTGGTCAAGTCAAGACCACTGGGTTTGCTGGCGGAACCGGAAGGAGTGGTTGCGTAAGTAAACCGGATCTCCCTCAAAGTAGCAGCGCTATTAGTAGTAAAGGTAAAGGTATGGGTACTGGAGGTAGAAGGTCGGGAATCCGACAACGTGTCTTTGCCTCCGGTCAATTGCGCGGCAAATATTTGAGGAACCAAAACCAGGTTGAGTACTAGCACTAACGTCAATGCGATTAATGAACTAAAAAATTTATGGGCAGTTTTCATTAATATCCACCTCCCTCCCTGCCAGGATTACGATAATTGTGTATGGTGACTAACACTAATTCTCAGTGTAGGCAGATAATTAAACAGTTGTCAAGCAGCAATGCGTAAACCTGTTAATTAAGTTCATTTGTGAGGCGGAAAGACGGATAAGTAATATATAATTACATGCATGAGACTTTACTCACAACTAGTAAGACGCCTCTTATGAATCACCCTCGACCATCAGAATCAATAACTATGGGAGCCCGGATAGTTAAAATCGTGGTCCAGAACCGCATTTTCCTGACTGCTTTGGTGCTGCTCACTTTAGTTACTTATGCAAATGCCATACCCGGCGATTTTTCCATGGTGGATGACATCACGGGCATTGTGGAAAATGCTAAACTGGCTGATTTCAGCGCCAGTGTGAAAACTTTCCATTTACAAACCATTATTTATTCGCTGATCATCAACACCTTTAAGTTAAACCCGGTTCCGTTTCACTGGCTTTCTCTCCTGCTGCATGGTTTTAATGTAGTATTAGCCTTTATCTTGCTTTATTTGTTGTTCGGGAAAACCATCTCCCGCATTGCGGCCCTAATATTTGCGGTCCATCCGGTCAACACTGAGGCGGTTACCTGGATTAGCGGAGATCCTTACCTAATCAATGCGGTTTTTTTCCTGTCCATGACAATTGTTTACTATGGTTATAAACAGACAAACCAAATCCGCTATTTGCTAGCTACTGTCCTAATTTATTCCGGATTATTAATTTTCACCCGCACTCCATTCGCACTGACTTTTCCGGTGGCTTTAATGGTGATCGATCAATGGCTGATCGAACCCCGGCTGCAATGGCGGTCAGCGGTTAAGTTGTTGGTGTTGATCATTCCCATGGGTCTTTATGTGATGCTTTTTTTAAATCAGGCAGCGCAGTATAGACAAAGTCAACAATATAGCCATGGGCTGTTGCTCAACCAGCAAGCGTTGATTCCGGTAGTAGAGAGTTATCCTTATACTATTTACTCTCTGGTCCGACTCTATGGGTTTCCCAAACGGTTGGTGATTTATTATGACGGTCAGATTATTACCCCGGCTTTACAATTATTAATGTATTTGGCTTTGGGGATCTATGCGCTGGCTATCATCTATTTCTGGAAAAAGAAACGGCAAATTGCCGGACTGTTGATTTTATTAATCGTATTGATAGCCCCCACCTTCACCCCAGTGAGAGTGACCTGGTATATAGCAGAGAGATACCTTTATTTGGGATCGGCATTTTTCGGAGTGATCGTGGCCTTAGGGATAATTAAAGTCTGTTCTTTACTGCCCAAACGCCGGCAATCTTTTTTGATGGCGGGAATGACCGGCCTAATAGTGGCATTATTGGCTATCAGAACAGTACTGCGCAATCAGGATTACCTGGATGCGAAGACATTTGCCCAGCGAACAGTGAAGGACGCTCCTTACAGCGCGCGACCGTACGATGACCTGGGATCGGTATATTATTTGGAAAATAATTATCAGCAGGCGCTTTATTATTTCCGACAGGCTTTAACTATTAATCCGACGGTTGAGGCTTCCATGAACAATATCGGGCTCATTTATCTGAAAAGTCCTCCTGACCAGCTACCAGATCTGAGCCAAGTCAATGCATCAGCGCTTACAGACGACGATTTTTCAAAGCTGTCTGATTTGGCCTGGCAAGCCTACAACCAGAAGGAATTTAAGACTTCAGCTTACTTTGTGGGGGAGGCGTTGAGACTGCAACCCGATGATTTGTCGCTAAATAATTTACTAGGAGATCTGTACTTGCAAGCCGAACAGTTTAAATTCGCCCAACAACAGTATCTGAAATCCATTGAATTAAATCCTCAGCAATCCGAAATTTTTTATAAACTTGGCTATACCTATTTCCAGCAACAAGATCTTCCCCAGGCGAAAAAATATCTGCAAAAAACTTTAGAATTAGATCCTGAAAATTCAGCTGCCAAAAATAATTTGCAAATGGTGGAATCTGAATTAGAGAAATAGTTTAGAACCCGACTACAATGGTGACGCTGTTTTCCCGCACCCGGATCACACCCCCGTCAATATCAAACTCCTTTACCTGACTCCCCTCACTTACCTGAACTTTACCTTTAACTAATTCAGCATACAAAGGAGTGTGCTGGGGCAAAATTGCCAAATCTCCTTGGATGCCGGGAACCAGCACTCTTTGAGGTTGACCTTCGTATAACGTCTGATCCGGGCTGACGATGACGCAGCTAAAATTGGATTGAGGTTCAACCATAGGTTAATAAGACAACGGGCCTCTAGATAATTTAGCATCAATCTTACCTGCGATTAAATTATTCATTGGTAAACTGATGATTTTCGTAGATTTCAAAGTTGGGGCCGAAGCGATCGATAGCAAACAGTTGGGGTAGGGGATAGTTCATGTCTAATAAATCAGGGATGCTGGACTTCGGGCTAGGACTGGCGAGCTGTTCACTGATTAAAGGATAATCTGTTTGATTAAGGTTATATTTATGCCAGAGGGTTTGCCGTTCTTCCGGAGTGAAATAGTCGATGACTATATAGCGATAATTTTGGGCCTGAAAATAACGATCCAAGTCTTGTCGTTGGTTTAAATATTCCAGATTATTGGCGCTGGTGACCTGTTTAATATTGGGAAAGTCGGATTGATCCGTAGGAGTTAATGCTTGCAAGTAGGGCTTGAGGGTTTGGTAATAATCGGTTTGATAGAGATCGGTTGGTTTTTGAGCCTGCAAGTCAGGTACCAAATAGATGTTATTGCGATTGATTAAAATTGGTTGATCATTAGGAATTTGATGTTGGAGATAGTGCTTGGCAAGCACGTAGGTACTGGGCTGGAAAAACAAGTAATTTAACCGGACGTCAAGTATCAATGAATATCCGAGCGTGAGGATGAGCAGCCAACCTGCTAACCAGAAGGGTTTTTTAAGAAGCAGGTTTACTAAATAAGCAGTTCCAAAGATAAACAGCAATGACAAGGGTTGGGCAGACCGAGGATTAAGAAAGGCTTTAAATAAATAGACTGCAAATCCGGAAACGGTAAATAGGCTAATTAACCAGAAGAAGGAGGTTTTTCGATATGCCATGATTATCAGACCGATGAGGCCAATGATGATGATCGGTCCCTGGTAGGAAAGCAAGACCTGAAGATAAAAGATAATTTGAGACCATAAACTGACCAGATTGACTGGCTGACCCGCATAATTATTATGAAGGTGCCACTGAATGATCCCTGGGGTCAGATAAAGCAAACCTAAAATAAAGACGAGATTAATTAAGGCGGTGAGCCAAACCCGAGGCTGTTTTAACAGGGGAATGAATTTCTGACTGGTAACCACAGCGATGAGCCAAAAGACTCCCAAGGCTAATCCCATGGGAAAGGCGGCCACGGATAAGCTAAGAAAGGTGATGGATAATAAAAATTTATTAAGTTGGCCGGTGACCCGCCACTCGGTCAGGGACCATAATAAACCCAGGGAGCAAAACAGATAAAGTGAATTGTATCTACCAAAATGCGCAAATAAGACGCGGAAGAAATCCGTGGTATACAAAAGCGTCAGGATGAGGCCGAATTTTCGGGATTGCAGTCTAAGGCCCAACCGGTAAATAAACCAGACGGATAAGCCGGAGATGACAGCTGACATGATTCTGGGGATAAACAAAAACATGCCGGGAGAACTCAAGACTAGTGTCCGACCGATGTCGTTAACCGAAGGGAAAATGCGGAACAGAAGTAAGAACAAAACGCTGATAGCTAAAAAGGGTAGTTGCAGCCAGGGCCATAAGGGTAGGTAGGTGGAAAAGTGGCGGAAGTTTTGAGTTTTGAGGATTAAAAGGCTGACTCTTTGGCTTTCAAATTCGTCTCCTACGCTAAAAGCCAGGGGGTGGTCAAAAAAAGGATTGCCCAAGCCAATGATAATGGCCAAGAGCATGATCCAGACGATGGGTTGGGAGAGGAGCTTACGGGAGGTGCTTTTAAACATTTTACCTAATCTGGAAGTGATAACTGTGAGGGATGGCTAAATAAATAAACACTCTAGGAGTCTAGTTGAAAAGTCGGCTCGATTTTTCAACTAAGTCATTCTGGAGGCAAAGCCGATAGAATCTCGTTTGGGATCCTATCACTTCGTTCCAGGATGACGTTGGCGTTCCTACTTTTCAAATAGGCTGTAAGACAGTCTATGAGCCTTTCTTTTCCACGTCGTTAATATTACCAATCATGTAAAAAGGATCGTCGGAGAGTTCGTCGTATTTGCCGGATAAGATTTCTTCTACTCCTTTAACGGTATCCTCTCTGGACACATAGACTCCGGGCACGTTGGTAAATTGTTCTGCAGTATAAAACGGCTGAGACAAAAATTTGATGATCTTTTTCGCGCGGGAGACCGTGATTTTTTCCTGTTCAGACAGTTCGCCTTCACCTAGAATGGCAATGATGTTTTGCAATGACCGGTGTCTTTCCAAAATTTGTAATGCTTGTTTCAAAACCTGGTAGTGCTTGTCACCCAAAATTTTCTTGTCCAGAGAAGAGCTGGATTGTAACGCATCCATGGCGGGATAGATTTTTTGTTGAGCGATTTTGCGGGAGAGTACAACCACGGAATCCAGATGGGAAAAAATGGCCTGGATAGCAGGATCGGAAAAATCATCGGCTGGCACGTACACGGCCTGCACTGAGGTAATTGACCCCTTGGGAGTAGAAACAATGCGTTCCTGAATCTCTCCCAGTTCGGAATTCATGGTGGATTGGTAACCGGTTTCGGAAGGAATTCTGCCTAAAACAGTAGAAATTTCTGACCCGGCCTGAATAAAACGGAAAATGTTATCCATAAACAGTAAAATTTCTTTACCGGTCAAGTCCCGCAGATATTCGGCAATGGTGACAGCGGTTAAGGGTGTTCTGAACCTCATGGCCGGATATTCGTTCATTTGACCCAGGACAATAGACACATTGTCCAACACCTTGGTTTCCTGGAGGGTTAACCACAAATCGGTTCCTTCTCTGGTTCGTTCCCCTACTCCGGCAAAAATTGACAAGGAGCCGTGTTTGATGGTGGTATTGTGGATAATTTCCGTCACCATTTGGGTCTTACCCACACCCGCACCCCCGAAGAAGCCGATTTTCCCTCCTTTGATAAAGGGCGTCAAAAAGTCAATGGCTTTGATGCCGGTTTCAATGATATTCTCTCCAGGATTGACGTCAATAAAGGTAGGACTGGGCACGTGAATGGGACGGGTTTCCGAGGTGGTAATCTCGCCACGCTCATCAATGGGAGTGCCAAACACGTTGACTACCCGGCCTAGCATCTCTTTGCCCACTGGTACCCTGAGCACATCTTCAGTGTCATAAACCTGCAGTCCTAATTCTAAACCACTGGTGGGCAACATGGATAAACAACGCACTACTCCGTCAGGCAAATGCTCAAATACTTCCAGTAAGAGTTTGTCTTTATTTTGGACCTCAAGAGCCCGGTAAATATCAGGCGACCCCAAAGGAAAATGCACATCCACTACCGCGCCTTTGATTTTAACAATTCTGCCCACGTAAGGGATTTTTTTTTCTTCTGGATGGCTGTTTGCAGTTAGGGAGCGGGCCATATTTAGTTGCTGTAGAGCGGAATATAATTGGTTGTTTGGTCAGTCTCTTCCTTAGCACCCTCTTCGCCCCACAGACTTCTGCCGGCCTGGACTTCTTGAATTTTCTTGTCCACCAACTTGCGTCTTTGTTTGTTATATTCTTTCTGCAAGTCGATCAACAACTCATCTGCATTTTCACTGGCAGTTTGCATGGCGATCATTTGAGCCGTATATAATGACAGTTTAGAGTCCAAAATTTGCTGACGAAACAAAGCGTATCTTAACTTGAAAGATAAGTTTTTAATTAGATCATCAATTGAAGGTTCAAAAATGAATTTCCCTGCTGGTTGGTCTTTTTTTTCGTCTTTTTTAATTTCTATATTAGGGATGGCTAAATCTATAAACACCACTTCCCGGGTGACGGTATTGATATATTTTGAATAAATTAAGTTAATCTTTTGGTAATGGTTAAACATGGTAATCAAGGGTCTGAGGTCTTCAATGTTGGCTTGTTCCGGGATGTTATAGGGATAAAATTTAAGTTGTCTTTTTCTGTTTAGTTTACGAAAATAGGCCTGTCCTTTGGTACCGATCACAAAGTATTCGGCTTCCGGATACTGATTCACTATTTGGTCAACCTTTTTAAAGATCTCGATGTTATAAACGCCACACAAGCCCTGATCAGAAGTGATCACAATGATGGCTTGGTTCTTGGTTGGTTTAGTTTCAGGCTCCGTTAATTTGGGCTTTTTTTTGATCACTTTGGCTTGCCTTAACTGCTGCTCTCGCAGTTTGATTTGCTCCAGCTTCAGTTCCCTTAAAATCAAAGTGGTTTCATCCACGAACCTGCGACTGGCGAGCACGATTTTACGCAAGACCACCATTCTGCCTGCAGCGATTTGCTGCAAGCTACCAGCGAATCCGCCTACGGATTCGACCACTATTTTTTGTTCTTTAATCTCATTAATTTTGGTCATAACTGGTTATTTTTTATTGACAGTGGGTTTTCTCTTGGGAGTTTTTGATTTGACGGGTTTTTTTGCCGGGGGGCTGATCTTTTCAGGCGGCTTTTCGGGTGGTTCCTGTTCCGGTTTCTGGTCATCTGACTCTGGTTGGGAATTGGATTGGTTTTCAGTCCCTTCCCGATTCTGGTTTTCTTTTTCTTGATGGGTTTCTGTTTGGTGTGTTTGAGGCGGGGTTTGATTTTCAGGTTGGGAAGTTTTTTCTTCTTTTTGCGGCTGGCCGGTTTGGACAGGCGGATTGTCAGGTGCCGGGGAGGCGGTTGGTAACGAGGTATTTTCTTCATTTGCAGGCTGATTTTCCTGGTTAGAGTCAGGTAGTTGCAGATGATCTCTCATTGAGGGGTACTTTTTAAGATACAAGCGCAAACACATTTCCAGATAAGATTCTATTTCCTCCAATTTCTTGGCGCGTTCATAGAGCTGTTTAAATTCTGTATTGTCAAGTTCACGAAAGAATTGGATAAACTGAGTTTCAAACGAGCCTACTTCGGACAAAGGCATTTGATCCATGCGTCCGGAAGTGGCGATGGCTAGCAATAAAACTTCTTCCTCCTCAGATAGGTTGAGAGAAGACTCTTGAGCGAATATTTCCCTGACTCGTTTACCCCGACTGATTTCCTGGACGGTTTCTTCTGCCACCTCAGTATTCATGGTTTCAAATGACTTTACTTCGTTATAACGGGCCAGTTGCCTGCTGGCCAACTCACCTACTTTTTTTAATAACTGGGTCTGGACTTTGCCTCCAATTCTGGAAACAGATAAACCTGAATTAACGGCAGGTATGATGCCTTCGTGCATCATATTGGCATCTAGATAAATATGGCCGTCGGTGATAGACATTAAGTTGGTAATAATATACTCAGACACGTCACCTGATTGGGTTTCCGCAATGGGTAAAGCAGTCATGGAGCCACCTCCTAATTTTTTGTCTAATTTGGCGGCTCTTTCCAGGAGTCGGGAATGTAAGAAAAAAATATCACCGGGATAAGCGTCTCTTCCCGGAGAGCGTTTCATGAGTAGGGATACCTGACGGTAGGCCTTGGCCTGCTTTGACAAATCATCGTAAACAATTAAACAATGTTTTCCTTGGTACATAAAATGTTCGCACAAAGCTGCTCCCACATAAGGAGCAATGTATTGCAATGAAGGAGAATCATCTGACAGGGCTAACACCACAGTGGTAAACTTCATAGCTTCCCTTTCTTGCAATAATTGGACGGTAGCTTTGGCCTTGGCAGCCTGAATGCCGATGCCCACATACACACAAATGACTTCTTGGCCTTTTTGGTTACAAATGATATCGATGGCGGTTCTGCTTTTGCCGGTTTTTCTATCTCCGATCACTAGCTCTCTTTGTCCCTTGCCGACTGGAACAGTAGTATCGATGGCCATCAATCCGGTGTGCAAAGGCTGATAAATATTTTCTCTTGACACGACTGAGGGAGCAGGAAATTCAACATCTCTGGTTTCATCACCCTCAATCGGACCTTTACCGTCCAAGGGATCGCCCAGGGGGTTGATCACTCTTCCCAATAAAGATTTTCCGGTAGGAATTGACAGTCTTTTGTTGGTGGCGATGGCATGATCATCAACTTTAATTTTGCTATAGTCCCCCAAGACTACTGTTTCTACTGAGTCCTCCTCCACTCCTAAAACCAAGGCCTGTTCTGATCCGGAGCTGGTTTTAACTTTAATCACGTCTTCCACTCGGACATTATCAATGCCACTGATTTTACAAACACCGTCGCCAATATAGGAAACTTTTCCGATCTGGGAAACTTTTTCTTTAAGATCTTCTTCTGGAAAAGTGTAGTTGATTAATTCTTTAAAGGACTGATCTGCTGCCAGTTCAGCTTGTTCCTTTACCCCAGCACTGGGTAATTGAATGCCATGCAGATCTACTTTAAAGAGATCTGGTTTTGAATCTCGGTTTAAAAATTTAGTCAGATCGTTCATAATGTCCCATATCTCAATTCCTAATCCAATAGTACTACGCTTACTGTTCCCTATTCCACTTCTACCAGTTTAGAAGTCTTGGTTAAACTGGCAATCCACTGCCTTTGAAATTGTTGGAATTTAGACCGCAGAGAGTGATCAAAGACTAAATTTTCTATTCTCACTAACGCTCCGCCTAAAATGGCGGGTTTGACTTCAACGCTGATAACTACATGACGGTTTAATAACTGCCCAAACTGTTGGGCAAAATCGCGGACTTCTGACGTTTGTAAGTCAAGAGCCACAGCCATAAAGACAATGCCTATTTTTTCTATCTGTTGCTGAAAGTTTTGCACAAATTCATCAAAGTAATCAAAATTCTCCGAACTGAATAGCCAAAATTGGTGATCGGCAAATAAGTCAGAAAAGAAATTGTATAATTCTGGCTGGGATACGTCTTTCAAAAGAAGGAGCAGTTGGGTTTTCTTTTGGCCAGCAGTCAGGGTTTCATCATCCACGATTTGATGGGCATGCATTTTAAAGCCGCGATTACTGGCCAAACTTTCTAAGATGGTGGAAACCTGAGATAAGGTTTGGGTGTCATATATCTGTCTGATCAGTGATAGCGATAAACTTTCTATGCCGTTCATAGTTTACAATTTTTGTTTTTCTTCTTTAATTTCGTTAACCGCTCTTTGGATTAGGTCGACTTGATCCGCCCGAGTCAGGCTTTTTTCCACCACTTTTTCACTGACACTGATGACTAATTTGACCATTTCTCCTTCTATCTGATGTTGACGTTTTTCACGATAGTCTTCCAATTCTTGGTCAGCACTGGTAAGAATTTCCTGAGATTGTTCCCGAGCTTGCTTGAGAATGGCTTTTTTCTCTTCTTTAGCGTCCTCAACTATTTGATCATATTCATCCTGGGCCTGATTTTCTAAATTTTCGGCTACATGCTGCAGCCTTCTAATTAGAGCAAAAGCTTTATCAAGTCTTTCTTCTGTTTCGTTATGGACACGTTTTTGGTGTTCGGCAAGTTGTTTTTTGGCGTGTTCTAAAAAGGCTACTAACTGTTGTTCGTGTTTGCGGGACCGGCGCCAAAAATAGATCACCAAAATGGCAATATAAAAGACTGTGATTCCAGTATAAATTAACCAAGTATTATCCATGGGCAGTTTCAATCCATTATCTAATGATCAGCAAGGCTGCTGCAACCGCTAAACCGGCAGCTAATACAAATGCTAATAAACTTCCGTATAAATTTAATTGTAACCTGGTCTTAGCAAAAGGGTTCCTGCCAATGGCTTCCAGGCCCCGGCTGGCCATCATGCCTCCTCCGATGCTGGCACCCAGAATGCCAAAACCCGCTGCCAATCCGGCGCCGATATAGCGGATAACCGCGTACTTGTTTAGACCTTCGCCCTTTAATAACTCCTGAAGTTTTTCTGTGACCTGGCCTTTAACCTCACCTATTCCCCCACCTCCGCCTGGGGGGATCTCATCTTTATCCGGGGAACCTTGGACTTCAAATACATTACTCACGCCGATCATCCCGTCACCTGCCACTGTAATGGTGACCTCTTTATGCGCGAGGGAAATTATGGCTTGAAGATGCCAAATTCCATCTGCAGAAGCACTGGCCACCGGCGGATCAATAGTGCCGGTGGTGTCGGTAATGGCTAAAGGTCCGTCGTAATCAGTAATGAATTCGTTTAATGAATTTTTGGCGCCGATGGAGACCACAAAGGGAACACCTACCTGTTGAGGGCTGGGAATCTCGTCGATCACTAGCCTGCGATTCAAGCCGGTGCCCACACTGCCCACTACTTTGGCAAACTTGGTGATGGTTCCTTGGGTGGCGGTAACCGTTAAAGTGCCAATGCCTGATTCAGAGGCGGTCAATAACACAGTGTTACCAACAGCATTGCTCAGCGTTCCTAAATTACCTTCGATATCAAAGGAGTAATTTACCCCGGTAACCAGATTACCATAAGCATCTACCCCTTCTGCCAAAATAGGAATGGTGGCCCCGGCTAAGGCGGAGATGATATCAGGATCAACATTTACTGACGACAACACCCCTGGTATCGGGGTAGGGGTGATGGTGGGAGTGGGAGTAATAGTGGGCACTGTGCTGGGAGTGGGAGTAGCAGTAGTTGTGGGTGTGGGCGACGGAGCCTGAGTGGGCGTAGGAGTGCCCGCACCCCCCCCGCCTGTCCCGGTACTGGCCTCAACCACAGACACGCTAGCAGTGCTGCCAACTATTCCGGAAGTAGCTTTGACGGTATTTAAGAAGTTACCTACAGTGGTGCCGGCGGTAAATAATCCGGTAGAATCTATGGTACCTCCGCCGTTTTCCACTGTCCAGGTGACTGAAGATAAGGTTTTTTGATTGTTGTAGAGATCGTAGCCGGTGGCCGTAAAGGGAATAAAACTACTGGTGGGTACGACTGCCAAACTGGGACTGATGATGATGTAGGTTAAAATTCCTGGGGTGGCAGTTTCGTAAAAAGGTACGGCATTGCTGATGCCGCTGGCCAAAGTACCGGTGACAATGTAAGTGCCACTTTTATTGCCTAAAGTAAGGGCGGTGCTCACGTAGCCGCTACTGTTAGAATTTCCGGATAAACTACTCAAAAGTTGTCCGGAAGCTCCGATCGGATAACTGGTGATGGCCCAGTTAACACCCACGTTGGCAAGAGGATTGTTAAAAGGATCCAGAACCCGCAGCTGTAAATTTACCGGCAAGAGATTGGTGACGATTCCGGACTGATTATTGCCGGCAGTAATAGTGAGAAATTTAATCCGGGAATCAGCTGACACGGTGAAAGTCGAGGACTGACCGTTGATACTGCCGGTGGTAGCGGTGATCTTTGTGGAGCTAGAAGCCTGAGTGATATAGACATTGCCGGTCCATACTCCGGCGGAAAAACTTCCGGTCGCAGTGGGACTGAGGGTGGCCGTATCATCAGTCAAAGTCACGGTACCTGAATAACTAGTTAATTTCTGGCCGTTTTCATCAAGGGCGGTAATGGTAATTTGGAAAGGTACTCCGGCTAATTTGGTACCGCCGTTAGTATCATCGACCACTGAAAAAGAGGTTAAGGTTTGGGCGATAACCGGATGAACACCCCAATTCAAAAACACCATGCCCAACAACACAACCACTGCCAGCCAGCCCCCCAAACGGCTGAGGGGATTTAAGAGACCTTTTTTTGCTATCATATACTTAATACAGTATAGCTAATTTTTAAACCTATACGCAAAAGTATGAAACAGGAGAAAATCAAGGCAATTATCGATCAATTTGTAACTGATCGCCAAACTATCGACAAAGAAAAACTCAGGCAATATGTTTTCCAGTCATTAAGTGATTGTCATACCGAAGCTGACTATCTGATCAATAATCCTGAAAATAAAAATCATCTACATCAAATAAATGATCTGTTGGCCCAACACCAGCAACCGGAGATTCGTCAATTAGGACTCACAGCCATGGAGAGAATCAACCAACTGCATAAAGAAGTTGAGAGCTGGATTAACGATAACGTTGATTCTCCGGAAAGATTTGAATTCTCGATTCAAGCTAAAGCCACTGAAATAAGTTCCGGCAACCAGGATTATGATTATTGGGCTGCCTTGACTATTCGGCACGATCAACTTTTGGCTGCGGTAGTGATCTTCGAAGAAGCGTTGGCAAAGCTGTCCAGCTTGATTCATACGGAGCCAGCAGAAGCGGTTAACTCTCCGGATCTAAAATATTTTGCCGAGCACACCAGCCCGGAACGAATTTTTAAGGCAGCGGAGGAGATTTACCAACTCAGGAACCAATTTCATTGATATTCAATCGAAGGGATGGTCATCAAGACTGATGGAAGTGGCTGGCCCTCCAGTGGCTTAGTGGTTAATTTCCAAATTAAATATCCTGCTTGATTACGCTCTGCTCCCTGGATGCTTAAGACTCGGGAAAATTCTCTCCATGATCCGATATAGCGAGGTCTCTCATAGGTGGTCAATATGTACTGGGCGTCACCTAATTGGTCTGTGTCTTCCAAAAAGGAGACATGGGCTCCGGTAAACCCTCTGGCCTGAGCTACGGAGTACTCGGTCAGGACTGGTACGGTAACTGGCTGGGACACAAAATCTTTGATGCTTTGATAATTAATCTGCTTTTGATAAAGAAATAGTCTGTCTTCCAAGATGTTAAACCAGGACAAATTATCTAAAACCGGATGGACCAACAAAAAGGAAGGAGTCACGGCATCTGGTTTGGATTTCAAGGACAACCATAACTGACCGCACTGGGGTTTGCAGAGATATAAAAATTTAATTTTTACGTAGCGTTTGGTAATGGGTACTCGGGAATAGAATATGAATTCCGGCGTGGATACCTGCTTGGTTTCGCTTTCAGTGGGTGGCAACAAAGGATCTTTGACTTGACCACCATGAAATGCCGAGGTGTGTTGATGATTTTGTTCCCAAGCAAAGGCGCGAGGAAAATGATAGTCCAAAAATAATCCCACACCTACTAGACCTAAACCTGTTAAAATTAACCATAAATTAGATATCGGTAACTTTTCCATTCCGCTGATCATATATAACTCGCTTTATTGATATGAAATTGAAACTTTTTTCCGGAAAACAAATTGTTTATATCTGGCTCGGCTTTGCAGGGGTGGTGTTGATGCTCCACTTTATTTTAAGACAAATCCGTTACCAGGTTTTTTTTGATATGGACAATTATTGGCCGGTGAGTATTTTTTTACCTAAAATCCCTGCTCCCCAAGATGCAGTGATCTTGTTGGGGATAATTCTATTATGGTGGGCATTTTTAAGATACTGGGATTCGGCGCATAAGTCTATTTGGAAAATCACGTTTCTTATAGGAGCTTTAATAGTTGCCACTACAGCACTTCAGGGAATTAAACAAGGGTTCGTATTTCCCATCACGGGGACAGGACCGGGATCGATTACCTACTATGTTGATATTCAAGGGATCACCGACCCTGTTAAATTATTAACCAGTTATACCACGATTCAATCGACTTTGCGCGCTCACAGCCGAGTCCATCCTCCTGGGGCAATGCTGTTTTCCTATTTACTGGACAAAATTTGGCATGAGCCGATTTTTACCTCAGTGGCTCAAGCTTTGATTGGCTTGCTAAGCATTCCTTTGCTCTATGGGGTGCTGAGAAAACGTGATGATTCCCAGTGGGCTTTTTTGGGGGCTACGATTTTAGGATTGTTGCCTGCCACCCAAATTTATTATCTTTCCAGCTTAGATGCGGTGGTGGTTGTAATTTTCTTAATGATTGTTTATCTGGGCTATCAAAAGTTAAATCAGAAGTCTGCTAAACTTCAGTGGCAATGGCTGATGATCACGGCTGTGATTTTATGGCTGGCTGCGTTCATCTCGTTTGCCGTGCTGGTGTTAATTTCGGTGATACTTTTCATTGACTGGCAAAAAAATCAGCGCCTGACCTGGAGTCTTCCTCTGTTGGGCATCACGGTGGCGATTTTTTTTGTAGTTTACAATTTTACAGGGTTTAATTATTTAAACAGTCTGGCTATCGCCACCAAATATGAAGGTCCTCCGCAGTTTTATTTGTTGGCTGAGCCTTTGTCTTACGTGGCGACCCGAATAGAAGATTGTCTCGAGATTCTGGTGTTTTTTACTCCCTGGTTAGCATATCTACTAGTGAGGCAGTTTAAACAGCAAATTCATAAATATAAGCAGGTGTTACTGCCTCGACCGTCCGTCAATAATTTCAAAAAGTTAGTAAGACAACAGCCAATAATTAATATCGGTTTGGTGGTAGTAGGGGCTCTAATTTTGTTTTTCTTAGCCGGCGCTTACTATACCGGCGAAACTGCCAGGGCAGCTAACTTTATTTACCCCTTTCTGATTATGCTGGTTATTCCGATTATAGAGCGAGCTAAACCAGGCGTGCGCGAGCAAAAGTTGCTCCTGAGTTTGATTTTTCTGCAGACCGTGGTCATGCAAACGTTTGGGTGGTTCGTATGGTAACTAGCTATTGTAAGGGTGGGGCTTCATCCAGGGCTTCCAACTGGGTTAAGGCAATGGGATTATCTTTATCGATAAGTAAAACGTGCTGATATTCTCTTTTGGCCAGAGAAGGAAAATCATGGTCATAGTACTCTTGAGCCAAGAGGATTCTGGCCTGCACGCTATTCGGTTCTACTAAAGTGGCCAGGAAAATTTTTTCGAAATGACACTGTTGGTTGCCTTGTTGTCCGCAAACCACTGCTTGTTGAATTAACTGTGCTGCGCTCAAACAGGGTTGTTTTTCCAAGTAGCGGCTATTACCCGGATAATTAGGCAACTGCTTTAATTGATTAGTAATGATTCGGTTATTAGGTACTAACAAATCAGCAGCCAAGAGCTCTTTCCTGGCCAACTCTTTTTCCCCCATGCGCGCATAAATGGTGCCATTGTTAGCCCGATGTTGGGTAAGGGTGGCTAAAAAGGCCATTTGATATAAATTTCGCTGGTCGACTTGGTTAAAGTTTAATTTGTGCCAGTCAGTTTCCTCAGGGTTGGTCTGGGAAATTTCCGGGGCGGCACAATCTACCTGATTGACATAACCAATGCCGGGATAGAGATAAAAAGCTTGGCCATCCATACCTAACAAATTAAGGTAAAAAGGAATGATATCAGCCACATAAACTGGTTTGTGTAGACTTACCTGCCAGGAGATGACATCAGCGATCCGGTAAGGGTTGTCTTCATAGTGGAACCGGGAAATGGTTTGTTGATCCTGGCCGTGCAAGGTCTGAATTTGCGGAGTGCTGGTGACAATCTTAACGTCTTTTCTGGTTTGGTAAATTGACTGGCTGGCCAACAAGGAGAAGCAAGACAGATCTGAAAAACAAACTAAGGTGGTCTGCTGAGGCAGGTCAGACAAGACTGTTTGGGCTACTTGGTACGGAGCCTGATAATGGCTCAAATTGACTCCCTGATAGTTTTGCCATCCTGAAATGAGGGGCAAAATTAACACGATTAGAGACCAGTAGGGGGAACGCTTAAAGCTAAAAACTTTGTTCCTGACAATCAACTCAAACAGACTGGCTAATCCTACACTCAAAAAGATGCCGTAAATAACATAACCCAATAAGTACATTCTCTCGGTGGTGGCCAGCAACAGATAATATTCGGCCGGTGAAGACCCTCCGGCCGGGATGATCAGATAGGCCGCTAACAACGGTCCGGTCAGTAAAAATAAAGAAAAGAGGCTAAAGCCGAGGCGCCAGCGAGTTTTAAGAGCGATCACCAATCCCCCGATGGCAATTAAACCCATACCCCACCAGCCAAAGTGGCGAGGTACAGTGGTGCCCAAGTAGTAAGTCAGAGACCGCCAACTTTCAGGCAAGGAGATGGACTTCCAATAGGCATTAATCACTCGGCCTTCTTCAATGATCACTCCTGAAAAGTCTGACCTGGAGATCATATTGACGATGCCTGGCCAACTGCGATCGAACTGCCAGGAAAAAGGATCGTTGGGTGATTGGATGATAAATAATAGTCCGTAACTTAATGAAAAAGTGATGACTAAGATAAAGACGCTGGCGGCTAGCGTGGCTACCAGGCTCAGCCACTTAAGTTTGCCTTGAGCAGTAAAAAAACGGCCGATTCTGGTGTCGATCAGCAAGATCAACACGCTGAGAATGAGCAGGACGCTGATCTGTTGATGGGCTAAAGCCAGTCCTAAGGTGAGGCCGAGGAGAAGTAACCAGCTTTTGACTCTGGCTTTCGCGGCTTTGTCTATTTGCTCTTTTTTCAGATCGTAAGCCTGATAGATTAAGATGGATAAATATATAATTAATAAACTCAAAAAATTATTTAAAGGAAAAACTTCGAGCACGTTGGCGTATAACCAAAACAAAAACGACAGACCCAGCAACAAACTACCGCTGGCAAAAAGAATTAATTTGTCCGGAGAGGTAATTTTTTTCTTCTCAATTAGTTCTCCTACGGCTACCGAAATTAAAAAAACCAGACCTACGCTGAGAGCTTGGAACAAAGCTGCTAATAAATGGGCCCGAAAAGCAATTCCTCCGGGAATGGGCAAGTGAGTAACAAAGTATACCAAGAAGGTTTGCAAAGGATATCCTGGAGGATGGGGAACGGCCAAATTATAACCGGTGGCGATCAGTTCGTCAGAATCGCCATAAGCTACGGGAGTCCGGGCTGCGGTAGTGATGTAAATACCCAAGCAGAGTAACACCAAGCCAACAAAAAACTTTTTTTTCATAAAGGGCGATGGGCCGTATTTGACTATCAAATGCTATTGTCAATGGTTAGGTGGTAAATGTCAAATGATTGACGAGTACTTTAATTTATTAAAGAGATAATTATGTTCATGAACTGATTAATTAAAATTCAATTTTGATTTGGCGGTCTGATTTTCCGGATCCAGATGCAAAATGTTTTGGTATTCTACTTTAGCCATGACATGATCGTTGATTTTCTCGTATATCTCGGCCAAGAGAAGGCGGAGGCGGATAGACTCGGGGTGACGGAAAGTCCCGGCCAGGGCGCCGATAAAAGCGGGTTTGAGATCGTTGGCTTGGAGATAATGATTAACTGCCTCGGCGATGGCATCCGGACCGGCGGTGGACGCAAGGGAAAGTTGGCCATAAGGATGCAAGGGTGGAAGTTGATCAACTGAGGGTAGGTGTTGATAAGCATCTGGAAGTTGACTGGTCAGGCTCTGGGCTTGGTCCAGATCTGTCTGAGCCATCTGGGGATGATCAAGCTGGCGATAGGTTCGAGCGTTAAAAGTATGGATATAAGCAAGTGAGGCTTTGAATTGCAAGCGCATGGGGTCTTGAGGAGGAAAAATCTGACGCGAGACGGCCTGGGAAAGTTGATAGTCAGGAACGGGCAGTGGCGAGGGTGGGGTAGTAACCAGCTCGCCAAAATATCCATGAGGAATGTAGTAGAAAAATCCGTAATCCAGCCCCAGATAGTCATAATATCTACCATGAAGATCGATGATAAAGGTACGACGGTGATCTAAGTCCCAAGTAGCGTAGTCAAGTAGAAGGAAAGGATTGAAAGGATAATCAAATCCGTGGAGTTCAGGATGGTGGTTTAATTGGGAAAGGACCAATGGGTAGGCTGAAGGAATCAGAGTAATATCGGGACGGGTTTGAGTGACGAATTGATCGTATAACAAAGCAAAACAACTGATATCGCTCAGACAAATTAACCGGGAGTTTTCAGGTAATTGATTTAAGACGGTGTGGTAATAGTTATGGATGAGATCAAAGGATTGCAAATTGGCCCGCGGATAAATTTGGCTGCTTCTCCAGATAATAGCGACAGTGACGATTAACAAGCAGAGATTGATGATCAAAGTTTGGGGAAAATGTTTTTTTATCACAGACAGAAAGGTAAATAAGCCGAGGGCGATAATTAAAGGAGTCAAAGTGTAACCGAAGAGAAATAGTCTGATTAACATGGCCTGGCTGGCCAAATCAGGCGGCCAGTCAAGGTAAAGAGGAATACCAGCAAAAGCAGGGACCGTTAAAAGTAGACTCATCCAAACCAAGTGATGCTTAATCCAAAGAAAGGAGAAAAGTCCTAAGACGATTAACAAGCTAGTAGTTAATCCAAAATCCGACCAGACCTGATGAGCGTACACGGGAATTTGGTTAAGGATTTTTTCTAAAGAGATGTTCATGATGAACAGCGGCCGAGGTTTACCAGTAGCCACGATTTCGCTGGCCACTTGTTTTCTGGTCAGCTGATCAATCAATCCTGAAAAGCTGGGCGTAAATCTCCAGCTCACAGGCGCGGAAGTGGAGTTTAAAGCCAACATCAGGCCAAGAGAGATCAGGACTGAAAAAATGAAACCAGCAATGAGAACCCGAATCTGAAGAATAGAAATGGAGGTGCGGGTACGCCAGAGCAAGTAGCTAATGGCCGGGAGGAGCAGCAGGAAAGTGTAATGATACATGATTCCCAAGCCGGTGGTGATTCCCAGTAAGAGCCAGAGTTTTATTGATGATGATGAGGTTCGGATCAGCTTAAGGATGATTAATGCTGTGCAAGCTACCAGGAAATCGTGCAAGGGATATTTTTCTGCGATGTGGCTATAGAGCCAGAAGTGAAAGGAAACGCCCAAACTGGCAGTGCCGATGATGCCAAAGATCAGTGGATCCAATTTAGGGGAAAACACCGGAGTAAGTTTTTTCAGGGCGAGCAACCCGCCAATTAGCTCATTAATAGCCAGAAATAACACGGAAAGGGTCAAACCATGAAGCAGACTACTGAGTAAATGAGCGCGAAAAGCCACGGTACCGGGAAGAGGAAGATGGGTGGCGGTATAGAGCAAAAGGCTATAAAGAGCATACCCGGGCGGGTGAGCCAGACCCAAATGGTAGCCAACAGTGATCAGTAAGTCAGAATCAGCGTAGGAAACATTGGTGCGGGGAGCAGTAAGAGTATAGAGCAGGAAGAAGGTGATAAAAATAATCACTGCGATAGAGGGTACAGGATTTGATTTCAAAAAGGTTAAAAGAGATTTAGTAATAACACGGTGAGGGTTACCGGTCGATTGATGTTTGGTCATGGTCAAGAGGAATGTTGTCTTGATTAAATTTCACTGGTATCCAAAATTGTCATTGTCTGGAACCGATGGTTAATTTGGGTAAGAATAACGAAATTTGATTTTTCACCACTTTAATTAATTAAAGTGGTTATTTTGGCTAACACCTGTTGTTCCTCCGTGGCTTTGGCTTCTTGATGAGTTTGGATGTAAATCTCTATCAACTTTTTCCTGGCGGAAATAAGATGGGGATCTTTTAACACGGCTCTTTGGTATGCCCAAACAGCTCCCTGAAGATCACTGTTCCTTTCCGCCCGGCTACCCTGGTCAAACCATTGCTGAGCAGTCAGAGGCGCTTGTTGGTTATATTCTGATAATTGGCCGGAATTGATATAAGCCAGGGTTTTAGTGATCTCTTGTTGATTATGAGGCAGGCGCACCAATTGAGAGGCAATTTGAATATGTGCAAAAGCCCCTTCCGGGCTACCAAGCCGACCATAATAGTAAGCCAGGGTGGTATGGATTTTGGCCAAATTTCCTAACCAACCCAAATCCCAATCATCAAACTTCTGGTGCTCGGCAATATTGGCTAACTGGGCGGTGAGTCCGTAATCATAATCTTTAATCTGTCCGGCAGGAGTAAGATTCACTTCAATGGTATAGCCATAAGGCCTGGCATAAAAAGGATTAGCTTCCAAACCCAAGACTTCCAGTCCGGATGTATCAGGATCGAATAAATAGACCTGGCGGTGTTGAGACAAATTCCAGGACACTAAATGGGCTAGCTGATCCTCTCTTGAACCATAGTATTGACTGTATCCCAATAATTCCTGACCCTGGTGCTGAAAATATGGCCAGCGCATCTGTACAGTTAGAGGAACAATCTTAAGATCGGTTCTGAAAGAATTAACTAACTGTTCATAGAGCAGGCCAAAAACCGAGTCGGAATCAACAATCAACACCGCGTTTTCGGGTAAGCTCTGCAAAATATTTCTAGAAAAATAGTAAGTAAAATTATTATGTTTAAAATTTACCGACCGATAATTGATAAAGATGGGCAAACCTACCAGTAATAAAATGGTGACAATTCTCAAGTACTGTTTAATTTTATGGAGTTTTAATTTGGCGAAATAATCAAATAACTCCCCTACGCCGACCACTACGGGGATAGCGAATAGAAATTTACTCATTAACAACATTCTTTCTCTCAAGGCCCAGCCCCAATAATAACCCTGATCACTGTTATTGAGGGTTTGGGGGAATTTCATAAACATAGCCAGGCCGACGCCGGACACCAGCCAGCTGATTAACCACAGCCAGCCAAAAGCGCGGTGTTTTTTATAGAGATACCTGACGCCTAAAATTGCCAATCCGATGCCGATAAATAAATATTCTTTGGTTAAGAGAAGAAGATATTGCCAGACGGCCAATAAAGATCTGAAGGGTTCCCAGCGGTAGGCGTCTAATTCCACGGCTGACCCGGCTGCGGTGTAAATGCGACGACTGATCATGTCAATTAATCCTGAGAAACTGGGGTCAAAATACCAGGAAAATTGAGCCTGATGCCCATAATAAATCCATAGCAGGCTATAAGGCAGCACAAAGCCTAACAAACTTATGCTGGCAAACATTAATCTCAGCCTCTGACTGTTAATGCGGTAAATTAACCAAAGCCAAAAAGGCAAGAGTAATAAAAAGATTTGGTGGTGGGACGCTCCTAAACCAAAAACAGCTCCGGTGGCTGCCAACCAGACTCGATGGTGACTAAGATTCGTCTGATGAGTCAATTTGATAAATAACCAGATAAACCAAATAGCTAGCAAGTGGCTGAAAGGGAAAACTTCGGCAACGTTGGCGTGGAACCAAAAACTATAAGTAAAACCCACAAACAAAGTGCCGCTGACTAAAGCCCAAAATTTTCCTTTACGAGTGGTTAGTAGTTGGGAGGCCACGCTATACAAACCCACCAAGCTTAAACTTTGGAATAAGGCTGAGGACAAATTTGTTTTAAAAGCGATGCTAGCGCTAAGGGGCAACCGCATAAATCCCTGTAATAACAAGGTGTATAGGGGATATCCTGGCGGATGAGCAATTCCTCCGGTGTAGGCAGCCGTGACTAACTCATCAGAATCAGCATAGTTAAGGTGAAGTCTGGCTGCGGTTTGTGAGTAAACTAAAAACGATAATCCAAAAACTACTAAAACACCTGACAACCAGGCGTGTTTTTTAAAGAAACGAGTAATCAACTGAAGTCTAACCATGACAGACCCATTTTAAATGTTATCTTCTAAATGTTTCAATTCATCAACAGCGGGCTGGAAGTCAGGATGATATTGTAAAATATTCTTCACCTCTTGTAGGGCTTCCTGAAAAAAGCCGCCTTTTTCATATACCTGGACCAGTTGCCAACGGGGTTCCACGGCTAACGGTTCCAGAAAGGTGGCTTTGAGCAATAATTTATACGCCTGATCTAATTCAAATTGATCTATTAATTTTTTGGCTTGAGCCAGATACTCTTGGCTAGACTTTCCTTGAGAACCGGTTTGGTAGTCCTGCTTGCCTTGATAGGCGGATAATTGACTGAGTAATCTGGCCGGTTCCGGATAGCGGGGACTCAAAGAGGTGGCATAAGCGTAATTCTTGCGGGCTTGATCATGGTTGCCCAGATAAGCATAGATGGTACCGGTTAAGGTATGAAAATTGGCTAAATAGTCTTTAAATCCGGAAAGTAAATAGTTTCGGGGATCAATATGCATGGCGATCAGGTCCGCGGTAGGCTGATAATCGAATTCACCAATCTGGTCAGGCACTCGGGTGACTACCTGATATAAATAACCGTGAGGAATTAAGAAAAAAGGATTTCCTTCCAAACCCAGATAGTCGATATAAAAAGCAGAGGCTTCGGTAATGTAGGTAGGCCGATAGTGCAGGTTCCAGCTGGTCAGGTCAGCACTGAAATAAGGATTATCCTGATAGGTAAATCCGCGATATTGGGGGTGAGTTTCCAGAAAATAGCGGCGATAATGGCTATTTTTAATCAGCAAAGTGACATCGGGGCGCAAACCTTCCACTTGTTGCTCATAAAAAAGACTAAAACAGGAGACGTCGGCAAAACATAGAATCACGGCATTATCCTCTACTGAATTCAGGACTGATACGGCGTACTGATGGACAATGGAATTATCCCTTTGATTAGCTATAGAAAAGTTTTCCACAAAGGGGTAAGCCGCCAAAATCAAGAGCCCGAGCAACAAGATATAGCTGAAAAGCTGAGATTTGAATCGGTGCAAGAAAGCACTTCCCAGCCACCAAAAACCCACCCCGATGGCCAGACCCCAAATTAACTCGCCTAGTAAGTATTGGCGATGGTTGATGCCGATCAGGGTTCGATATTCAAGATTTTGAGGTGTATTTTCAGGCAAACCTAAGCGGCCGGCAAACCAAACTCCGGCTACCAACCAACAGACTAACCAAAAGCAGCCTAAATAAAGTCTTTTTTTGAACAGCCAGATGGCGCCTAGTAATCCCAAGATCACTCCCAGATAAGTGAAGTGAGCAATTAAAAATCCGGGATATTGACTGATTGCCTGAAAGAAAACTTCTTTACTGGTTCCCAATCCGTAAGCGCTCACATTGATGCCTTTATCAGGGATGAAACCGCTAAAATCCTTGCGAGTGATCATTCCGTACCAGCCCCAGAAGTTCTGACTAAATGCCCAAGAAAAGGCTGCTTTTTTGGCATTCAACCAGAAGAGCAACAAGTTGGGGAGGATGAAGCCTGCCAGTGCGGCCGCCAGGCTGATGATGACCGGCTGCCAACGCCAATAGACCAGCCACTTTTTTCGAAGATAAATGGTGAGCCCTCCCAGGAGTAGTAACCCGGGGAACAGCAAAGCAAACACGTGCAAATGCGACATGCCTAAACCAACTAATAAGCTGGTTAGCACCAGCCATTTAAATTCTAATGCGGTAAGTTTTTTCTCCTGTTTACTTGCCATGGCGGATTTCCTCCAATACAGAGCGGATAAAATGGTTAAGGCGGCGAACAGATTATTTAACGCCCCCACCTCGATCACTGACGCATACAGCCAAAATAGGGCTGAAAATCCTAAAACTAAGGCCCCGGCTGCAGATGCCAAGTGTTGCCAGGCAATCAGATGGGGCTTTGATTTTGGCTGGCTGCCAATGAGTTCCAAACCGATGAAATAAGCGAGCACCACGGTCAGGGCCTGCAAGACCGAACTTAACAGATGAGCTTTGAAAGCAGGACTGCCTGAAACGGGTAGCTGTAGAAAAAGGTGGATTAAAATTACTTGCAAAGGATAGCCTGAAGGATGAGGCACACCCAACAAATACCCAGTGGTAATTAACTCATCAGAGTCGGCATACCCCAGGTTTACTCTTCCGGCAGTATATGAATAAATCCCGAGAACAATGATAAATATGCTGAGAGGGAAGAGCCAACGAAGATTCCTCTGAGAAAAAAATCGGCCCATAAAGCTCATTTAGGAAACATTCCCAAGGCTGATTTGGCCTGTTGATTATTAGGGTCTAATAATAAGACGTTTAAAAACTCTTGACGCGCGAATTCGCTTTCACCCATTTGTAAATAAATACCGGCTAGTTGCAAGCGGGCTGGCACGCTGTGAGGATTGCCTGTGACAGCGCCCCAGGTGAGCAAGTGGGCCAGATCCAGACGGTTATTGGAGGCTTGTTGATTGGCTCCATCGAGCAAAGCCTGGGTGTCGGGAATGACGGCTCCGGGTTTAAACCGAATGTCAGGATTGGAAAATTCTATGTCTTTCCGAATGGCGTCTACGTTTTCTAGTCCAGGCATTTGGTAAAACAGATTTGAGGCCAGGTTAAGTTCCTGACGAGCAAAATCGCGATAACCGGCTTTGACATAAATAACGCTGTTAAACACCTGCTGTCTGGCAGCATTGGCTTTCATCCACACCTGCATCTGGCTGATGGTAGGCGGGTTAACTGCTAACAATTGTTGGCCTAAGGTTTGGTCTACCCGCGAGAGTTGATCAGGCATGGTTTTAACCAGTCGGCCATAATTGCCATGAGGCACGTAAAACAAAAATCCGTTATTAATCCCCAATAAATCATAATAAGTACTGGTCAGGTCCACCACGTAAACTGGGCGCTGATCTATGTTCCAGGTGAGATAATCATAAATCAAATAGGGATTGGCTGGATAGGCAAACTTGTGCAGATCTGGTTTTTGATCCAGTTTGTCTTTAACTAAGGGGTAAGCCGTGGGCAGGATAATGACATCCGGTCGGGTTCTCAGGATGGTTTGCTGGTATAACAAAGCAAAACAGGTGGTGTCGGAAAAACAAGCCAGTAGGCTGTTGGGTTCGACTTGGTTTAATATTTGGCCATAAAAGTCAGTAGTGATGGCAGCGGTTTGATAATTGATTTGGGAATTGACGGTTTTGATTCGCCAGGCCACGACTGCTAATAAGAGCAAAATTAAAATCGGGCCCGAGGTTTTCTGTTTGTTGGCCAGCACAGCCAAACCCCGCATTAAACGATGGGCCACCAGTAATAAACCCGGAGCCAAAAGCAAAGGCAGCCACATAAAGCCCAATAAGTATTGCCGGCTGTTATTGGCTTGCTGCCCGATATGCTGAGGCCAGCCCATCATGCCTACCAAGGCAACTCCTGTGCTTAAATAGCCGATCAGGATGAGGACAAACAGTTTTTTATGATGGGCATAGACAGTCAGTAAACCAACCACGACAACTAAGACTACCAGCCAGCCAAAGTATTGGGTGATTAAGTGAAAGTAAGGAGGCAAGGCGGCCTGTAATTTGGCCCAGTTTAATTGAGCAAAGTAAGCATGGGTTTGTTCTCCGGTTTCCACCAAAGTGCCGGAAAATTCCTGACGGAAGATCATCCTCATTAAGCCGTTGACGCCGGGATCTATGTGCCAGGAAACCGGCGCTCCCCGGGAGGCAAACCACCAGAGGAGCAAAAAGGGGACCAAAAATCCGACCAGACCTGTAAACATCATTCTGATCAGGACATGAATGTTGAGTTGTTGTTTGTTCCAGAGCATGAGCAACAAGACCGCGGGCAGCATGAGCACCACGGTTTGGTGGTGAGATAAAGCCAGACCAAAGAGAAAGGAGAGCCGGATCCACCATTTAGCAGTGATGATTTCTGGCTGGAGTAAACCTAGAACCAGCAGGTAGATGATGACGGACACGAACAGGTTGTTCAAAGCAAAGACTTCGGTAATGGTGCTGTATTGCCAAAACAAGAAGGAGGCTCCTAAAAAGCTGGTACTGACAAAGGCGATTAGCAATTTTCCTCCGGGTGTGGACCAAAAAGATTTTTTAACCACTTTCCTGGTCCAGTAATCAACAATTTGCCAACAGGTGGCAAAAACAAAAGCCAGACTCAGGCTACCCAAAAAGGCGCTGAGTAAATGGCCTTTAGTGGCCACTGACAGTCCCAGAGGCAAGTGAGTAAACAAGAAAAGTAATAAAATGTACAAGGGATATCCTGGAGGGTGGGCTACTCCTAAGTGATAACCAACGGTTAGTAATTCGTCTGAATCAGCAAACCCGATGTTGGTGGCGGGTAGGGTTCTGAGGTAGAAAAACAAGTAGAAGATGGCTACTGCGATCATGCCGTAGGCCAAAGGAGACTCAAATATCCGACTAGACCGGCCTTTCATTACTTTTCAGTATATACCAATTATTGAAATTCAGGAATAATCAACCTTAATGTAGCATCAGTGTCACTGGAAGTTAGACATGGTGGCTTAGGTTATAATTAATTTATGAATGGCGACTACAAAGTACTTAAGGAGGAAGTTACTACTTCCCCGAATAATCATAAATACAAACTGGTGGATGCGGTCATTCGTACACCTGCGGGTAAGGAAGTAGATTGGGAGTATATTAAGGCCCGAGATGGGGTAACGATTGTGGCGATTAACAGTAAAAATCAGATTTTTGTAGTTCGTCAATGGCGCCCGGCGAGAAAAGATTATGTTTGGGAGCTGCCCGCAGGAGGGATCGAAATAGAACACCCGACCTTAGAGCGGGTTTTTCAAAATGCCAACCGAGAGCTTCAGGAAGAAATAAGCTTTAAGGCTAACAAAATAGAATTGTTGTCATCTTTCTCCCCTGCCATTCATATGGCCTGCACTTATTATGTGGTGCTAGCCAGAGACTTAGAGGCAAGTCCCCTGCCCAATGGGGCAGATGAGAAAATAGAAACCAAAGCGATGCCTTTTGATGAAGCGTTTGATCTGTTAGTCAATCGAGAATTGCCTTCGGCTTCAACATTGGTAGGGATGATATTGGCGAAGCAACGCCTTGGGTGAATTACAGCAGGAGTTTCTAGTGGAGGTGAATTGACGGGAGGGTTAAATTTCTCTTATGATGAAAAGGTAATGATTTTTTGATGAATGGTGATGTGTGAAAGTCCACCTAATCTTCCTTCAAGCCTTAGTAGGGGCGGCGTGAAGAGCGATTATGGCGGACCTCATACTATTTAATAGTTTAATCGCAAGTATAAAAAGGAATTCGGAAGGGAGGTGAGAGCATGGCAAAGAAAAATCAAGGCATGAATCATGTGCATGTAGGGATGTTGGTCTTAGTCGGGGTGCTGTTGGGAGTATTTCTCACCTTAGGAGCCGCGAGCTGGGGAGAATCACAAACCTTGCGAGCCAAGTCCGGCTTTGACGAGTTTGGCTACAACTATAATGCAAAACTCTTTAATGGTCCGGCAGACGGAGTAGACAGAAATTTGGATGACAAGGTGTGGGGAGACCCTGTTTATGCCAAAGACCATTTGACCATGAAGTGGTCGCCGGCATGGAATGACGCCCGATTCGGGCAAGAAGCCTGGAATTGTGATGCCTGGACAGACAATCACTGGAACGGAAAAGTTCCTGGGGGCAGTGGTGAAATCTGGCATTATAAGATTGTGTGGGTGGGCCCGGAGTTACAGCAAAGTTCTTGTTGGCGAGCAGGCGGTTATCCGATCTGGGGGCAATTCGAAGTAATTTTCTCCCAAGGGACAGTGGCTAACCAGCATTTCTGGGAAACTCATGCTTATCCGGCTGGATACGGTGGATTCTAAAATGAGAGTTTAGTTGAAAGTTGGATTAATAAAGGCCAAAGAAGCCAGAGGAGGGTTTGTATTAGAAGCGGGGAGAAAGACCTTGTCGCTCGCGAGCTTGGTTGATACTGTCTTCGGCCATTTGGTTGGCAAAAATGTAAGGAAGCATACCCAGTGCCTCTGCTTGAGTGAGAACGTAACGTGTAGTATCCTTTATTCCTTTAACTCTAACTAGTAACTTGTCATGATTTTTTTCGGCTACACTCATTAATCCACCGGCGTTGGCTATGTAATCAGGAGCGTAGAGTATACCACGGTTTGCTAATCTCTCGCCGTCAGCTGGTTTTGCCAATTGATTGTTGGCTGAGCCAATAACCATAAGACAGTCTAGCTCTGGAATAGTCTCTTCATTCAAGTCAGCACCTAGGGCACAAGGAGCATAAATATCACAGGGAAGACGATGAATTACTTGGTGGGAAGCCACTTTAACTTGAGGATACTGGCTAGTAACTCTTTCAATTGCCTGCTGATTGATATCGGCAACAGTGACTCGAGCTCCTGCTCCGACCAGATGTCCAACCAAGGAAAAACCCACCTTACCTACTCCTTTGACATTGACTCTGCGTCCGTTTAAATCATCATCTCCTTCCCGGTATTCAAGGCCTCCCAACATAGCAGCTAGGACTCCTAAGGCAGTATAGGGGGAAGGATCTTCAAAACCTCTCACGTGATTAGTATATTTGTGAATTTCTTCCATATCTCTCACGTCAGTGTTTACATCTTCCGCAGTAATATATCTTCCATTAAGGGATTCCAAAAGCTGGCCGAAGGTTCTGTAAAATTCAGGTGACTTATCTTTTCTAGGATCGCCGATAATGACTGCTTTGCCGCCCCCTAAGTCAAGGCCGGCAGCGGCTGCTTTATATGTCATGCCACGAGAAAGGCGCAAAGCGTCTATAAGGGCTTCTCGTTCTTCACCGTATGGCAACATGCGGGCCCCACCTAAAGAAGGACCAAGGTCTGTGGAGTGAATTGCAATAATAATTCTAGGATGACTTTCATGGTAAACTACCTGTTCGTGATCTGCTCCGTATCGTGCTAGTTCTTTCCCAAGGTCCATTGAAGGATGTTAAAAAGCTTATAATGTCTGACAAGGAATAAAAGACAACTATAATATAGCACTGATAATCTTGAGTTACAAGACCATATTTAGGGATAATCGCAAATGTTTCAAGAACAATTGATTATGTTGAGGGTTAGTTTTGTTAACTAAACTGAGGCGTCTGGAAAGCTAAGAAGCGAAACTTCAGAATGTTCGTGTAGGCGTCTTTAGAGGATTAAATTGATCTTTGTCTAAACTGTTTTGGAGTTTAAAAGGAGAGGAAATCAGTGGAGACCGTTAAATAGTTTTTTATGAAAAGTAGATCTTTTATAAGCACTAGTGGTTATTTTTTGACTTGTGCCATTTTTTTCTGTTAACCCAGCCGGCAAGGAGAAAAACTAAACCCAGAGGTAAAAGTCCCCACTCGTGATAGCGCAGTTGTTCAAACAGGCCAATTGCGGTAAATGCCACGCCTAAATAGAAGATGCTCTTGTAAGGCGATTCTTTTAGTTTGCCTTTTTTCCAGACAGCAACAATTAAGAACACCCCAAGAAGGGCAATTACTAACCATAACATGGCCGCTTTATTCATAAATGTTTCTAAGATATATCCTCCTGGCTGTGTCTATTATAGAGTATCTTGATTTAGGTGTATTGAACTATTAATGAATGATAAATTTGGGGTTAGTTTCTGATCTCAAAAAAGATTGTTACACTAGCCCTGATAATTAGGCTTAGAGAAGACTCCTTCGAAGGTGTTAATGACAAATCCTGATGGTGAAGTGACTGGGATGGTCCGATGATCAGTCAAGGCTAGCTGCCTAAAAACCCGCTTTAATTCGTTTATGGTGTAATGTTTAGCCACTCTGCTTACTAGATTTTCCTGAATGGCTTTTTGAAGATCTTTTTTAGTGGTGACTTTTTCTGCCAAGTGGGGGTCAAAAAATACGTAGACGCAATGTTGGTCTTTAACAAAGTGGGAGGCTAATCGGTATCTTTGGCGATAGGAGGGTGACACCAAAGGCTCCAGTACCCAGACTTTGCCGCCCGGTTTTAAGATTCTAAAGACTTCATCGCCCAATTTTTTCCACTTTGTCTTGTGAATGTTAGTGAGGATAAATCTGAAGATCAGGAGATCAAAATAGTCGTCTGCAAAGCTGGTGGCGGCGGTGATGTCCTGGACAGAATAAGTGACCCGGGATGATCTTATCTGATTGGCGTTGATGATATTGGTGGCGATGTCGATGCCGTAAACCTGAAAACCCTTGCGTGCTAAATCTTCCGCCAATACCCCATCACCTGTACCTACGTCTAGAATGGGGTCGTTAATTTGATCAAGTAAATCACGAGGCGGTTTTTGGGGGACGGAAGGAATTTTTCCAGGTTGATATCGCTGCCAATAGGTTCTGTTTTGCTGATTCAGGTCCCTATTCATAAGAGGATTTTAACACCGCCCCTTTAAAAATTAAGTATTCGAAGTCGAAAACGAGATTAATATCCTTTACTTACTAGGACCGTTTGCTAAATAGTTCATCCCAATTGATACTCTCCACCCAAAGCCTGGCGGGATCTGAGTAGTGCTGTTTATTATCTACTAGTGTTTTAGTATCCAGCCATTCAGTTTTGATTACTTCATTTTCATCATATTTGATTTCTTCTCCATTCCATGCCACCACAAAAAACCTAACGAATTCGGTTTGGTGAGGAAATCGAAAAATATGATAAGATAATTCTTTGTAATTTTGAGGAGTGAACCCTAATTCTTCTCTCGCCCCTCTGAAAACCGCGTCTCTGTAGCTCTCTTGGGTAAGCACGTGTTCCCCTAAAAAGCAGAGTTTCCCTGGATCGGTTGGCTTATGGAAGGATCTCTGGGTCAAAAAAATTTTCTTTGCCTGTCGGTCGATTAAGGTGAAGTGAACGGTTCTGTGGATCAGGTTTTTATTGGCATGACATTCGTCTCTGGTGGCCTGACCTACAACATGGTCGTTTTCGTCTACTAGATCAAATATTTCCATCTAACTATTAATTTAATTCTTTAACCATAAAATGTTTCTTTTCTCCTGATATTTTTCCTTGAACCACTTCAGAGAAACCGTGTTTCTGGTAGTAAGTTACCGATGCCGGCACTGATGATACCCATAGTTCACTTACTCCCTTTTTCCTGACCACATCTTCAAGCTTTCGAATTAGCATTTGGCCGATATGCTGGCCTCGATATTCTTTTTCAACTGCGAAGAATCCCACCCAATATGCTTCTTCTCCCTGAAACTTATCGCCCATAGCTTTGTTAGCATAATTGACGTTGTCTTGGTACCAGCCAATTACTCCAACAATTTTGTCACCATCCATAGCCACATAGTGAGCTTCGATTACCTTCAAATGGTGCTCTATCTCCTCACGAGTGTCTAATTCGGCTCTTAATACCAGTTCGACAGCTTCTTTAAATTGTGCTTGTGTAAGTGGCTTGATAATGATATTCATTTGAGACTATTTTACCTGAGGAATATGCATCAATGAAGAATAAATTTGATCCAAAAGCTTTAATGCTGCCCCCGTAGAGTATGAAGGGCTTGTACATTTAGTTACTTAATGATAGTGTTGGGAAAAGGAGGTGGGTATATGACCAGATTTTTGATTGAAGTTCCGCACGAAAGCAATAAAAGTGCCTGTGATCAGGCAGTAGAAGTGTTTAAGAATACTGGATCACATTTTCTCATCAATGCAGATTGGGGATGCTTGGATGATGAACATAAGGCATGGATAGTGATCGAGATGGATAGTAAGGAAGACGCGCTGATGGTAGTTCCGCCGCAATTCAGACAGCAAGCCAAGGTGATCAGATTGGAAAAATTTGCTTTGGAAACAGTGGAAGAGTCTTTGAAACAACATCATGGTTAGTGGAGAACGAACGAATAAGGGATGGCACTGAGTTGAATGGTTCGGATTAGAAAATGTGGCTGAATATTGGGTTTATTAGCTGGACTTCAGTAAGCTGGGTTACTCAACATTGTTTGACGAATGTGCTAAAATTAGAACTCGATTTGACCCCCTGGTTTAACTTATTGAGTATATGGATACAAGTGGCTAAATATAGGGGTGATCTTTACGTTAGACGGCGAGCAAAATATCACTTAGTAATGCTGAAACAGCACCCCTCAAATTCACTATGACTATTTCAGTGCTTATCCCCTGCTATAACGAAGAGTTATCTATAGCCAAAAGTTTAGATAACTGGCTGGCTCAAACTCGGCCTTTAGACGAGATTCTGGTTGTGGATGATAAATCCACTGATAGAAGCGCTGAAATTATCAAATCCTACGGGAATAAAGTAAAACTTATCACCTTGGATAAGAATGCCGGAAACAAAAGCTTTGTCCAGCAGGCGGGGTTAAAACATATCAATACGGATATCTTTATAGCTACTGATGCTGACACCTTTCCGGATAGGAATTTTGTTTCCCGAGTGGAGTCGGCTTTTAATGACCCGCAGGTAACTGCCTTTGCCGGACATGTAAAGAGTCTCAAAAAAAATTGGCTGACCGCTTGTAGGGAAATGGAATATAGTCTTGGCCAAGGTATTCACAAATCTGCTCAGAGCCAACTGGGATTTATTTATGTGATTCCTGGATGTGCCAGCGCCTTCCGCACCGACTATTTCAAAAAATATATTCACTTTGACCACGATACGGTCACTGAAGATCTGGATTTTACCTACAAGTTAAATTACAGCCATAAAAAGGTGGTCTATGATTCTCAAGCGATCGTCTATACTCAAGATCCGGCTACCATCAAAGTCTACGTCAACCAAATGCGTCGCTGGTATGGCGGAGGGTGGCAAAATCTAGTCAAACATATTAGGGTCCTCAAACATCCAATCGCTACCATTGAAATTTCTCTCATGTTCTTTGATGCCCCATTTTATTTCTTTTTCCTGTATATTCTCCCCTTTATCAATTTGCATATTTTTTCCCAATTTATTGGTCTGTATCTGATATCAATTACTTTAATGGGTCTGATTAGCAGTCTGATAAGTCACCGGCTGGATTTACTGCTCTACTCGCCTACTTATTTACTGGTTTCCTATATCAATAGTTATATATTTATCGAACAATTTGTAAAAGAGATAGTGATCCGGAAAAAGCAACTCACTTGGTATCACCCCGAGCGTTGGCAAATCTCAAAATAACCTATGAATCATTTTGTCTTAAGCTACTCACTAATATTTCATACTCTAGTGGTTTTCTTTACTAAGCTAAAAAAAAGATTTTCTCTTCTGGGAGCAGTGGTTATTTTGGGTTTCTTTATTGGTGTATACGCTCTTAAAGTAATGGACATATCTCAAACGCTGGGATTTGTCCCTCGCATAAATCTCAATACTGCAGCTGTTAATAAATTAGAAGTCAATGCTTGTGATAATTTAGAGAAAAATCCGGATCAACCTAACACAGTGGTGCTGCGCGTTGATGACTTTCAGGCCTTCTCATGGACTCAAACAGCTATGCAAATGACAGAATCAGCTAATCAACTTGGAATGCCCGTAGTGCTGGGAGTAATCCCTATTAATTTAGACCAAGACCAGCAAGCCGCCTCTTTCTTACAAAAAAACCATTGTCAAAATGAAATCGCACTGCACGGGTGGGATCATAATGGGGCAGAGTATGAATCACTCTCCTATGACCAAGCATGGCAAAAAACTTTGAAAGGCAAGTCACTCCTGGAACAGATCACCCAATCAACTCTAACCACCTTTGTTCCTCCGGAAAATGTAATTTCCGAAGAAGCCAGAAACGCCGTCAGTGAGCTCGGGTTCCAAGTCATCTCTACTAATCAAGGCGAAAAGTACGACACTAATGTTAGTTACTTTGACTATCAACAGCAAAAGGTTAATACCCCGGAAGAAGTCTGGTCCCAATGCGAAAAAGTTTTTCAATCGTCTGCTAACTGCGTGATCATGATTCACCCAAGTGAATTTTCTGCTCCCGACCAATCCCTGGATCCCATTAAATTCAAAAATTATCTTGACTTAATCCAAAAAATTGCTGCTGCGAATGTCAGGGTAACTACCTTTCATGGCTTACTTCCTAAATCTCCCGTAATTAATTCTTCAGATACGATTCCGGCTTCGACATGGATCGCGGATTGGGATTTTTCAGACACTCTTTTATATGTGGAAAAGAACCAAAATATTGACCTGGTAATGCCTTTTCTCTATGAAGTGGCAGACACAGGTGAAATTAAACCTATCAACACTAAACTGTTTGGAGCACTCCGTGATCTACCCCCCAGGGTTAAAATTATGCCTACATTAGTCAATCACCTAGATGCCAATTTGGCACAAAAATTGCTCGAAAATGAATCTCAATGGGATCAACAAATTTCGTCCTTAGTTGACGAATTAGTAAGACAAAATTTTATTGGCTTAGATTTGGATATTGAGGACGTCCCTCCCCAACTGCAAAGCAAATATCTTGCCTTTATCAATATGCTGAGCAAACAACTGCACCAAAACGGATTAAAGCTATCTGTCACGGTTCCCATCAAAAACCAATCCGGCAACTGGAAAGTTGCCGATGCCTATCAGTGGGACCAGATAGCCAAAGTAGCAGATGATGTCCGGATCATGGCTTACGACGTCCACAACACTCCCGACGATCCAGGATCGATCATTCCGATTTCAGATCTCAAGCAAGGTATAGAAATCGCTCTTCAAACTATTCCCAAAGAAAAGATCGTGTTTGCTCTTCCCACCTATGTTTACGATTGGGCGGATGGTCAGCTGACCTCATACCAATTCTCTGATTTGCAAGCCATTAGGTCCCAGTACCAGATTAGTGAGGCGATTGATCCTGAAACCCAATCTGTAAAAATTCTGTACACTGACGCCAAGGGTGTAAATCATGAGATCTGGTATGAATCAACTGAAACTTTAAAAGCTAAAATGGAGCTGATCAAACAAAGTGGCATTGAAAATATTTCGTTTTGGCGGCTAGGTAATCATGATCCAAAATTATTAAAGTAAGTCGCAAGCAGTTACCGGCTGGGTTGGCAAAAGCGTACGTTTACGGAAGGAAGAAGTGACGAAAGTCTAGGTAAATGACGGTTGATCCCTTTTTACGCTCCACAAGTGGGGAAATCTCCAGAGAACAAAGGAGGCCAGATAGAAACCCAGGGCAAGTAAAAATAGGATGCGATGGCCCCAAATTAAGGAAGTATACTCTAATAATCCACCCAATACGGCTCCGATTAAATTCATTCCCAAAGCGGTGGAGGCGTCCCGAGTATTTTTAAAGAACAAAGCAAATAAAATTCCGGAGAATAATAAAGGTAAGGCAATTTGCGTGCTGCCAACGAGTAATCTGGCATTCCAGGAAAGATCCAGGAATTTGATGAGAGGGACAAAATAATTTAACAGCACGGCAATGATTAATAAAACATAGATGATGTTTTTAGAGATGGGTGAGATTCTGAGGACGAGCAGGTTGGCGATTAAAATCATGAGTAAGACAGCTACAATGACGGCGGAATTAGTGATCCAGGTAGTACCGATTACCACGGCCAGTTCAGTGACGCCTTTGGTTTCTAAAAGAGCAAAGGCAGCCCCTAAAAAGAAAAAGTTCCAGTTGGACACCCGGGACAAGCTTTTAAAAGACAGCAGCTGTTTAACAGCCAAAATTGTTAATCCCATGAGTAGGGTTAAGACGATGAGATAATTGTTGGGAATGCGGGGACTTTCCAGAAATAAGTGGGGCCAGTCATCAGTGGGCACGATGGCTTGGGAGGAAAACATTTTGTCTGACAGCCAGCCACTGACATCTCCATAGCCCCAAGTGCTAGCGTTAGGTTGCGACTGAAGAAATTGAGTAAATTGATTGTCGATCATATTGGCTTCACTTTGATTATTTAAAGTGGAATTGCTGGCAAGGAAGACGGTTCCCCAACCGTCATGATCGCCCTGATAGACCAGGGGTTGGCGGCCAAATGTCTGCCATAGCAAGCTATAGATGCGATCGGCGATCCACTTTTCATGAACGGTATAAGTGATGGCGACTACACCCTGAGGCTTAAGCAAGGATTTAACCTTGTTCATGGTTTCCAAGGTATACATATAGTTTTCCAGTCGGACACTGGACATGCTGGAAAATAACCGGTGCGAATCCAAAAATCCAAAAGTGATGACATCATATTGATTTTCAGTTCTTTCCAAAAAGGCTTTGGCATCATCAATGATCAAACTTACCCGGGGATCAGAGTAAGGTTTTTCCGGATGATTTTGGCCCAGTTTGGCAATCAGGGGATCAATCTCCACGGCATCAACATGACGGGCTCCCATTCTTAAGGCGGCAGCCACATCATTGCCGGTGCCGGCACCCAAGACCAAGACTCTGGTAACGGGAGGATTAATCAGCTGATAAGGTAGTTCGTAAATTTTTTTCCGGCTTTGCAGCAGGGGATAAGCAAATTTTCCTGACAGGTCCAAGGTTTGCTGATGACTGTCCTGATTGACCCAAACGCCGAATCCTACTTTTTGGTTATTCAATTTAATATCCTGAGTTTGAATTTCGTAATAAGGTGACCACAGGTAGGTGCTGTTAGGAGAAAGAGTGGAGATATAAACCAGGACGATGGTGACGGTGAAAGGAATCACTACTCTTTTAAGGGCAGTAAAATCGAGATTAAACTTGGCTTGTTTGAGGTAGTAAACATATCCGGTGATAAATAAACAAAACCAGATGACGGGCGGAAAGGAAAAGGCAGATAACAATGAAAATCCTAAGACCCCTAAAATGCTGCCTAAGATATTGATGGTGTAAGCAGGAATGGGCTTTAATTTATTAAAGAGCAAGCCAATTTCATGGCCCAGGCTGATAAACAGCCAGGTGTTTAAGCCAAGAATCAAAATTAAAATTCCATAAGATATAAAGGTAAAGCTACTTTTCATGCGGGACAGACCATTCCAAACAAAATAACTTTTATCCGCCAAAGGAAGAACAAAGTCAGGAATCAGGGCAGTAAAAACCACGATAAAGGTCAAAGTGGCCAACAACAGGGGTAGATGTTTAATCAATCGGGTTTTGGATTGATGGGCCATGGCCATGCCCAATCCCAAACCCAGAAGAGCGCTTAATAAAATCAGATTGCTGAAATAAGCTAATAATCTGATGCGTAAAGGCAGCCAGCGGATTAAGAGCAACTCGGCGAACAAGCCCAAAAAACTGATGAACAACAGATTCAGTTTGATGTGATTTTGGCGAGGAGAGTGAGAAACCATATGACTATCATGCCTGAAGAGGTCCTTAGTGGTCTAGAGAGAACCCAGAAAGTAAATGAATTAGTAGGCGATTTATGATGTTATCAATCCCGCGATAATGATGATGCCCATGGCCAGCATGATGAGGCCGGCGATCAGGTGCAGAGTTTTGAGGCGTTGTTGGCGAATTTTCTCTGCTCTTTCAGGGTTGAAACCGCGGTACACAGCCAGAGAAATAATCACCATGGGGGAAACAAAGATGAGGTTATAGAGAATGAGATATAAGATCGCTTTGCTTTGCAGAGTTTTCTGGGCGAGCATGCCTAAGATGACGATGTAGGGGCCGCTGGTGCAGGGTAATAAAAATAAACTGACCAAAAAGCCAATGCCAAAAGCGCCTAAAGGGCTGGCTACTGAATGAATCAAACTTTTGAACCGAGGGCGCCAGGACAGAGGCACTTCCATTAAGAATCCTTTACCGTACCATAACCAGTCTTTGAGATTGAGCAGACCCAAGATAATGGCCAGCCAACCGACAATTTTATAGAAAGTTCCGGAAAGGCCCCCGATGCCCAAAGCATGATAGATGCCCAGCCCCATTAAGAAATAGGAAATAAAGATGGAAGCGGAAAAAGCCAAGCCCGATTTTAAGGCTTTTTTTCCACCCCCTGTGGCTAAGATGGTGGTCATGAGAATGATGAGCACGGCGAAAGCGCACGGGTTAATGGCGTCTACTACACTGGCACCAACTACCGCGGCTAAGGTCAAGTTCAATCCGGGCAGAGGTGTGGTGGGAGGGGTCTCGGAAACGGAAGGTGAAGTTTCACCAGAGCCTAAATATTGATCAGCTGCCCTTTGAAAGTTATTAATGATAGGTTGGTCGCCGATGATCACCTGATCACCAATCACCAGGGCAGGCACACCCCGGGCGTCGTCAGCAATGTCTAATTGATCCATGAGTTGGGTGTATAAAACAGCGTTGTCACGGTTAAAATAGATTTCTTTTTTGACGATGGGGTAGCGGTCATAAAGGCCTTCCCGGGCAAAATATTGCTCTACTTGGGCACAATGGGGGCAGCCTGAGCCGTAGAAGAAATAGATCGGGGATGGGTCCTGGGCGCGGACGATGCGGACAACACTAAATAAGAAGATAGTAAAGAGTATGATGGTGAGAAGTTTTTTAAAGCACATAGAGGTTATTTCGGAATCAAGACGGTCAACTTCTTTTGAACGCCACTGAGAGAAGAAATAATCCGGTGCTGGCAATAATCACGGCGGGTCCGGCCGGAATGGCTACCAGTTGGTAAGCGATGATGCCCAAGACAGCGGCTAGAGCTCCGGCAATGGTGCCGCCTAAAGCATATTGTTTCATATTGACGCTGAGATTTTTGCTGGTAGCAGCAGGGATGGCCACAATGGCGGCGGTGAGCAGACTACCTACAATGCGAATTCCCAGGCCGATGACTAATGCCACGGCCAAGAGGTAGGCCAAATTATATTTATCCACGTTAATGCCTTCAGACTTGGCTAAATCTTCAGAGATAGCAATAAATACCATTTTTTTATAGATGCGGTGGGCAATGAAAAAAGCCAGTGCAGAAAATAAAACGCTAAACACAGTGGTGGTAACAGTCAATTGGGAAATGTCCCCGATTAAGGCTTGAAAGGCTTCGTTTTCCGGCAAGAAAAGAAAGGCGATAGCCACTGATGAGGAGAAGACCACGGCGGTCATAGTTTCCAGGGGCAGGCGGGTTTTTCTTTCAAAAAACCAGATCAGAAAAATACCCAGGATGAGCATGAGAAAGGCGCCCAGAGAAACATCAAAACCATAAATTAAGGCCAGGGCGATGCCGGGAAGGGTTAAATGACCTAAAGGACCACCGACCAGAGACATGCGTTTGGAAAGCATCAGAGTACCCAAATAGCCGGCCACCGCAGCAATGGAGCCGGTCATGAGGATGGCCAATAAGAGTTTATCGATCATATGTTTTTGTGTTTATAGAACTTAACGCCTACGCCGTAGAGTTTTCTTAAGTTCTCGGTGGTGAGGGCATGGGCGGGCGGTCCGTAGCAGAGGCCAGTTTTATTTAGGCAAAGCACGTTGTCCGCGTGCTCCCAAATGATACTGAGGTCGTGAGTGACCATGATAATGGTTAAATGTTGTTTTTGCCAAAAATCATGCAACAAACTGTAGATGTTTTCCGTGCCCCCGATGTCAATGCCGGAGGTGGGCTCGTCAAACAGCAGGGTATCCGGCTGGTCAACCAGAGACCAAGCAATGCTGAGTCTTTGGAATTGTCCGGTTGACAGTTGCGAGACTCTTTGGGTGAAGACGTCTGAAGTAAGTCCGACCGATTTTAAGCTGTCAAGAGCTTTTGATCGAGAAACTGATTTAAGGCTGTAAAAGTCTTCGACGGTAAGAGGTAGGAGTTCTTTGCGTTGTAACAATTCATTGGGAGGTAAATAGCTGGTGTTTTTGACTGACCAATCTACCTGGCCCTGATAGGGGACCAGGCCAAGCAGGGCTCTTAAGAGGGTGGTTTTGCCGGCTCCGTTGGGGCCCAGAATAATAAGGGTCTCCCCTTTTTTGACCTCAAAGTTCAAATTTTCCAGGATGGGGTGGTGATTTAAAGTAACGGTTAAATCTTTGACCCGGAGAGCTAACTGGTTTTTGGTCATCTTGTTTCTATTCTAATGGCTTGACCATTAATGATGGCAGAGGCAGTTTTTTGATGGGCTTTGGATAAGAGTCTGGCAAATGTGGGTTGAGAGATAAGCATTTTGTCTGCTGCTTGGGTTTGATCTAAGCCATCAAGATCGTGTAATTTCAAAGCTTCTAATTCATCAGGCAACAAGACCACCTCGGCAAGGGATCTTAAAGGCACTCCCCTGGGTTTAAAGTATAAAATATGGGGATTGAATCGTAAACAGCGGGCTTTTCTTGGCCTGGGCATAACTAGAAATTATGAGTGTTGCTTAACTTTACCATGTTATGGTAGCAACAGGTATAAAAAGAAATAAAGAATGGCCCCTGGCTGCCAGGAAAACTGACAAGCCAGGGGGAGCGGCTACTCTGTTTGGTCAAGTTCGGCTTGCTCTTTTTTGACTTCTTCAAGTCTGTCTTCCAGGGCCTTTTGGTAGTCGGCAAGAGCAGCGCGTTGGTCTTGTTTAGTTTGGGGAAGGTCCCAGCCAAAGAATCTGGCCAATCCCCAACCTCTGCCAAAACCTCTGTGCCATCCCCGACCCCAGCCAAAGGCAAGACCACCTGCGCAAGGTCCAAGTCCGCGACCGGTCAGAGGACCCATACCCCAAGGGCCGGTTTGATCTAATGCAGGCATAAATGTTCACCTCCTTTCTGGTAGTATTATGAATATATATTCATAATACTATTAAGAATCAGAGGTGTCAAGGGTGCCTTGTGATTGTTTTAATTATTTAAGGTTTATTTCGACAGACAAAGGAGATAATGATTAGATTTTTTGAAGTTCTTGTCTCATTTGTTCAATACTTTCAGTGTAAGTATGTTTTTTAAATCCATATTTTGCATAGATACTTTGATCCGCTCGTGCTAATGGGATGTGGCGATGTTTGTCAACTTCCACTACTTGGACCCCGTGCTTTTCTAATAAATCTTTGGCAATTTGGTAGCGGGAGGTTTTCCCATGTTCGATGACTGGAATCATGACTTTATTAATTTTGGGATTATGGATGATGGTCGAGATGACTTCTGTGATGTGTCCTAAATAGCTCATTTCTAATTTCCAACTGGAATCTGCTACAAAGACCGATTTATTTTGGTAAGCGGTGATGAGATCGTTGTAAAAATTTTTACTTTTGGTGTTCGGACTAAGACCAACCGTGAGAGAAAATCTTAAGATTACATAATCATTTAGTTGTCGGACAATTTCCTCAGCCGCGATTTTGGTTTTGGGGTAGACAGAGGTCGGGTTTTTGTTGAAGCAGGCAAAAGTGGAGATGTTAATTAGCCGAAGGTTGTTTTTTTTGCACAGGTCTGCGACAAACCGGGTGGCTTCTATATTTAATTGTTGTGCGTTAACAGGATCTTGTTCACACGTGTCCGTATGAGCATCTGCGGCTGAATGGATTATGAGGCCAGGATTAAATTTGTTAACTATATTCTCAACATCTTGTTGTTGCTTGATATTGGCTTTCACTAAATCATTAAAGATCTGGTTTCGGTAATATAGTCCGGTAATATCAAATCCTTTGCTCTTTAAGTCTTGATATATTTTGGCGCCAATATAGCCGCTAGCTTCGGTAAGTAAAATTTTCATGGCCTAAGTTTAGCACTTTATCTAGAATGTGCACATGATACGGGTTTATAAATAGGATACTTGGTTTGGACGTCCGGAATTTTATTTTGATGTTCCTGGAAATTAGTGGTGCTTGAGAAGGGAATAAATCATTTTAAAGTCGGAGTGTCTTTTATCTAGCTTTTCTGGATGGGTTTCAACCGTCCACCATAACTTACCGATGACAAACAGCATGGCTACCAGTTTGATTTTTTCCATATAATTCTCCCCTAAGTCGGTAATGGTTTGATAGCCTTTGATCAAAGGCGGAAAATATTCAGGCGAGCATGTATAAAAGCGGGCCAGATCGTGGTAGATGCTGGTGGCCCGGATATCACCAAAGTCAATGATGCCCGAATATTTATTCTCATTAACATATATGTGGTCCGCTGCGAAATCTCCGTGAGACAAACAGGCCTGGTCAATTTTTAGAAGCTGCTGGTGATGGTGCACATATTTCAGATATCGTTTAGATAAATGATGACTAAATGCTTGATTATCGACTAAATTTTTCAATATGTGCTCTATTTGGTCAAAATTTAAAGCAAACTCCTCATAACTGGAGTAGATGGCGGTTATTTCTCTAACATTTGGCTTTTTTCTATCCAGCCAACCGAAGCCCTTGACGGATATAGAATTGATGAGCGCCAGTTGCTTGCCGGCTTCGATAAATATCTCATGAGGTGGGTTTGAAGTTTGATTGGCTGGAATGCCAGGAATTTCTTCAGTGACCATGAAAGAACGGGCAATTTCTTGGTTGAAGTCTTCAAAATATAAAACTTTGGGGGCCCGGACTCCGTTATTCCGAATAAGCTGGTGGGCAAGAGCTTCGCTGGAGATATTTTCATTTTCGTTGGCAAGTCTTAAATAATAGTTCTGATTATCATCAGTAAGACGATAGACTTCAGTTGATACTCCGCCGGCCTCAACATATGAAACTTGGCAGTTTTTGAAATCGGGAAGTTTACTAATCAGCTGTTTTATTTTTCGGGGAGTGATTTTGGTGGCCATTAGCTGAATTGTAACAAACCAAGACTTTGGAGATATAGCCATGATAGAACCGGGCTGGCTAATTATCCTCCGGCGAGATGAGGCCGGTGCAGCGCCAGTTGATTTCAGCCTGGCCAGTCTCGATATTGACTACACAGGCGGGATTACACCCAGACTTGGGCTGATCAGGAGTGAAATCCAGCCACCAGGTGCCGGTAGTGGAGTTACATGAATAACTTGCAGCTAATTGGCCGTCCGAACATTGAGACTGGGCGATTTGCTGGGCGGTGGTCAAATCCATTTGAGTGCCGGAAGGCGAGGAGCATATTTGAGAAGCATTGACGGAAGGGCAAGGAGTCGAAGGTGGCGGAGATTGAGGTTGGCCGTGTTTGACCCATTGGCCTTGGTCACAGATCCAGGTGTCTTCATCACCGCCGATCAAGAATCTGGCCACCAACACTGCGGCAATGAAGATTAATAATGCTCCAGTGATCAGGAAAATTTTCTTCATATAAAGATCAGTTAATGAGGGACTGTGGCGTATGGGCCTCGTTAAGAAAATTAGCTTCTCTGGTCACCAACTATGTTCCAGGTATATTCTTGTCCAGTTTGGCCATAGGTATTCATGATTTTCATGACTTCCTCTCCTGATAATTTAGGAAGTAACATATCCATGATTCTGGCTCTTGCGGTATCTGTTTCAACTAGAGAGGCGATAAATTCATCTTGAGGGAAGCTTCCGAAGGCTGTTTTAAAGGACTTACTTAACCCTAGTACCGGGATTTCTTCTGATCCCGTTGGCGTGTCTCTCGTTATAGTGACGTCGGGGAACGAAACCATTGAGACATGGAAATTGCCTCCCACAGCCCCTTTGGCTGGCTTTATCCGGTCTATTTTTATACCCTTTTCATTTACTCTTCTGGCGAAGTCTCCGATTTTCTGGGTATTAATCGCGATTTCTTGCCCTCTTCCTCCATGCGCACTGTTGAGACTAGCAGTGGTGTCATCTATAAAAAAAGGGTTCCCCATGGCCATTAGGTAATACTGGATCAACCCTCCAAGATCATTTTCATGATATTTATCACCCAAGCCTTCTTTAAGATACCTCAAGTACTGGACGTCGAATCTCCATTTATGCGGCCAAACAAAAGCTTCAAGGCCTCTTTCTATCTGTTCATAAACCTGGGTAACATACTCCGGAGTTTTCTCTCCTAATCTTAAGGGTAGACAAGCCCATTGTGCACCCAACCGGAACCTACCTTGAGCTTCGTCTGCAAACGCTTGGGCGAAAAGATCAAGATAGGTCTGATAATCTTTAGGATCTAGCCAGACAAATTCATCGGCCCAAACCCCAACTACTGGAATTTCATGTTGCCGCCGAGGTTTGACTTCAGAGTACTCTTCGTCGATTTCTGGCATCCACCCCTCTCGAAGTTCTTCTTTCATTGCTTCCAAGACTTTTTCTTTGTTAAAGCTTCTTCCTGTGTTTCTAGCGATCACGAGCTCGCGTCCCCAATCTGTGCTATTTAATTCATAATGCACAAACCATAAGGGTAACTGCGGCGTGCTGTTGATGGCCTCGCAAAAAGCTCTCATGGTGTTAGTTTTTCCACTGCGTACATGTCCTAATCCTAAAACCCGGGAAATGTCTCCTCCCTGCTCATAAATTTGAGCTATTCTGCTGAGAGCGGTTTGCATAAGGGGATTGCCTGCTGCCCAGCCACAGTGAGGTAGGATTTTGCTTCCGTGACGCTCCCACCAACGGGCAGTGGCTTGCCTTTCTGGATCATTTATTTCGGGTTTCATTACCCGGTATAACTCACCGAGTACGACATAAGCTCCTAACATGGTAACTTCCCTAGGATCGGTTTCTGGCGTGGCAATAATTTCTGCTCCTTCTAGGCCAGCAAAGCCCTTTTCTAGCACACGTTTTTGAGTGGCGTGAAAAACAGATTCCTGCCTTGATTCTCCGGGAGCTGTTTCACCTGATTCTTTTTCAGCCATATTAATAGCATTTTAGCATAAGGATGTGTCTTTTTAGATACTTAGAAGATCTTTTATTTAGCTTAGATTGTAGTGTCGTTACCAGGAAAGGCTGGAGGGTAAGGTTAGACATTTCCACGAGATGGTAGATTTTCTGCTTAAGCGAATCATTGGCGTGATAGGATAGAAGTGATGGGAAGAAAGAAGTGGGGATTGGTAATCGGGGGATTATTGATATTTGGTTTATGGATGGTAATAGGGATATGGACGGACCCTACTCCAAGGATTGCAGGGACGGTAAAAGTATATGACCGCAATGGACAGTTGTTACACGAATCGGCCGGACAGGTAAGGAGTCAGCAGCCAGTGAAGCTGGATGAGATACCAAAGAATTTACAGCAAGCGGTAGTGATCACTGAAGATGCCCGGTTTTGGCAACATCAGGGAGTGGATGTGGCAGCTATTATCAGGGCGATAAGTCAAAACTGGCGAGCAGGTGAAATTGTTTCAGGGGCGAGTACGATTGAACAGCAGTTGGCAAGATTCACAGTCATCAGCCCCCAGAAGCCAGCACCGGTCACGTGGCAAAGAAAGGTCCGGGAACTGATCATGGCTTGGCGCTTGGGACAATCAAAATCTAAAGAGCAAATTTTAGAAGACTATTTAAATGTGGTGCATTTGGGCAGAGGCAGGTACGGAGTGGAAGCGGCCAGTCAAGGTTATTTTGGTGAAGACGTGAGCCATTTATCTCTGTCTCAGTCAGCGCTGCTGGCAGGGATGATTGCTAATCCAAGTGAATTTGATCCTCTAAATCATCCTGACAAAGCCCGGCAACGACGCGACTTTGTGCTCGGGCAGATGGTGGCGAAAAAGTTAATTGATGAAGAAATGTATCACAGGGCAATCGCAGAGCCTCTACCCCAGGAGATGCACGACAAATCTTATTACATGCCGCATGCGGTAGAGATGATTGATAGGCAGTTGGACGAATTGGGAATTGATAAAAATTCTGGAGTTAAAGTGTTTACGAGTTTAGATCTGGGTTGGTATCGACTGGCACAGTCGATTGCTCAAAACCAGGTGGCAAGTTTAAAAGACCAGCACAATATCACCAATGCGGCAGTGGTGGTGATGGAAAATCAAACCGGTAAGATCAGGGTGTTGCTGGGAAGCGTGGATTATTTTAATCATCAAATAGAAGGCGAAAATAATATGGCCACGGCGTTGCGTCAACCGGGATCGGCCATGAAACCAGTGACTTACGCGGCTGCTTTCCAAAGTAAAATTGCCACGCCGGCAACCTTGATCGAAGACGTGCCTAAGGTGTATATGACTCACGAAGGCAAAGGGTGGTTGCCACATAATTATGACGGCCGTTACCGGGGAAATGTATTGGCACGGGAGGCCTTAGCCTCTTCTTATAATTTGCCGGCAGTGGAGATGTTAGAGAGGGTGGGGATAGAGAATTTCTTAGATTTGGCACATAAGATGGGAATCACCACCATGCAGGAGACCGACCGGTACGATCTGGCCTTGACTCTGGGAGGAGGAGAAGTGAGTTTATTAGAGTTAACTAATTTATACGCTACTTTTGCCAGAGGCGGACGGTGGTCGCCGATTACTTTTATTAATCAAATTACTAATGACCAGGGTGATATTTTATACGAATCAAAAATTAGTAAGCCGGTACAGGTGTTGGATGCTGAAGTGGCTTGGTTAATTACAGATATTTTGAGTGATGCCCGGGCCAGGATGCCGACTTTTGGCGAAAAAAATCTTTTGGTAGTGAGCAGGCCAGCGGCGGTGAAGACAGGCACGACCACTGATTGGCATGACAATTGGACGGTGGGTTACACGCCTGATTATACGGTCGGAGTGTGGGTGGGAAACGCGGATAATTCCGCGATGCAGGATCTGACCGGGGTAACAGGCGCGGCGCCGATCTGGCACCAGGAAATGGAAGAGTTGTTTAAATTTACTCCTAAAAGTGAGTTCGTAAAACCGGAAGGGGTTAAGGAAGTAGAAATTTGCGCCTGGGACGGTCTGCTGCCGACAGCGGCATGTACTGAACGCTATCAAGAGGAGTTTATTGCTGGTACAGAACCAAAAGAATTTACGCCTTTGACGCAAAAACCCACCGTGGTGACGACCGGAGAATTGCAAATTATTAACCCTAAGTCAGGGGCAGTGTTTGCTATTAATCCGCCGGAAAAAAATCAAATTGTATTAGAAGCGGCCGCGAACCCGGAAATCAGGAAAATAACCTGGACCTTAGATGGCAATGAACTGACTGATAAAGATTGTGCGGAATTGGATAAATATAGTTGTGTATGGACTCCAGTGTTGGGGAGTCATCGACTATGGGCAAATTTTTATACTGACGACCAAGGGTGGGTGGAAACTCCAGAGATAGAATTTCAAGTGGTAGAACAGAAGGCTGGATGGGAATAAGCAAAGAATTTAATTAAAGTCATCGTTGACAAGCTATCAGATTTAAATTCACAATAAGATAATGGCGGAACAGGAGGTGCCGAGGGGTGGGATTGGGAATAAAGCGGTGGAAGACGTGGTTGCCAATTCACCCGACAGTTTACCGAATACTGATAAGGCGAAGTTCAGAGGTTTTAAATTGATGGGGTGGTTTCATGAAGATCACAGAAGGTTACGGCATTTATGGTTAGTGCCGATAATTTATTTGGGGATATGGGCCGGGAGATACGGGGAGCAAATCATTCGATGGCGGCAATCCGGACAGATTAATCATCCACTGATGGGTAAGTATTGGCAATACCTGGGTGCAACCGGTTTACTGATGGCTCTGCTGATTTTAAGGTATCTGCGAGTGCCACTATTTATGAAAGCGCTGGAGGTGGCCAAAAGAATGATTGAGTCAATCGTGGTGAGGTTGACTAAATCGTTAATGAATTGGGGAACTGAATTTTTACACGCGCCAGTAAAACAAAAGTTGTTGAAGTTGAAACTGCCCTTGTTGTTAGTCATCCTTTATGTCGGATATGCGTTTTACGGTCATTTGTTCGCTCCGCCGAAGATCACGGTAACTTTTCCTGGTGATGATGGCAAAAACATTCCGGTAGACACGACGATAGAAATTCAGTTCAGCCGGGAGATGAACAAAGAGTCGGTAGAGAAAGCTTTTAGCATTAATCCGGGAGTGCCAGGTAATTTTGATTGGGAAAGTGGAGGCCGGGTGATTTTCCAACCGAGTGAAAGCCTGGCTTTGCACCAGGAGTACACGGTAAAGATCGGACGATGGGCGATGTCATCCTGGATGATTCCCAAATTGGTCGATGACGAGTTTAGTTTCAATACCCTGGGACACCCCACGGTGCTGTTAGCCAGCCCGCAAACTGAAGCGTTAGATGAGTTGAATTCTATCACGGTGATGTTTGATCGGGCGATGATTCCACTGACTACGGCCACGAACAGCGCGCTCAAGCAACCGGCTTTCACGGTCACCCCAGAAATTAAGGGCGAGGGCCGCTGGCTGGGAACGACTGCTTATCAATTCCGGCCCAGCGAGCCTTACCAATTGGCATCGACGTACACTTACCGGGTGGAAGCGGGATTAAAATCTGAAGACGGAGGCGAACTCCAGGAACCGGCTGTGTTTTCCTTCTCGACTCCCCGTCCTCATGTGGTAGCGGTGTCGCCAGCCCGGGGTTACAAATATGCTAATCCGGTGGCGTCGGTTTCGGCGACGTTAAGTCAGACAGTGGATTTCAGTTCTGCTAAAGAAAATGTTAAACTTTTTTACTTAAACGGCATTAGTTATGATGAGGTGCCATCAAAATTAGTAGTAAATAAGGAACAAATCGGGTTATATCCATTAAGTCCTTTAAAGAGAGAAGGGCTATACGAGGTAAAAATATTTCCCGGGCTATTGTCTACTAATGGCCCCAATGGTTTAGAAAATGAATATAATTGGAATTTTAATGTGGCTAAATTACCAGAGGTGGTAAGTACTAATCCGAAAGATGGCGCTCAGGATGTGACCGGTGAGCATCTGATAGAAGTATGGTTTGCCACACCCATGGATGAGGATTCGTTTAAGGACAGAGTGATTATTTCTCCGGCGCCCGACAGTAACCCCACTGAATATTTTTCCACCTATAATGACGCTAACCGATTAGCGATCGGCACGTATTTGGGCCGGTCAAAAAACTATACCATCACGATCAGCGGGCAGGTTAAGGATCAGTACGGAGTAGCCCTGGGACAGGACTATACCTTTTCTTTTAGCACAGCACCTTATCAGCCCAGTATCAGTATTCAGCCCAGTAATTTGTACTTTGCCACTTTTAATCAGCGAGTAGTACCCAGAATTGTGGCCAAGGTGGTGAATGTAAACCAGGTCAGTTACCGGTTGTATAAGTTACCCAGGGAAGAATTTTTAAAGTTATTTAGATATAGATTTGACTATAATGTTAACAAAGATTTAAGGAATTGGCAGGCTTATGATACTTCAGGGTTGGAACTGGTCAGGGAGTGGGAGGAGAATTTTACCATTAACGATAATGTGCCGGTAAATGTGATTACCAAAGTGGAGATGGCAAACGGAGAAATGATTTCCCCGGGGTTGTATTTCCTGGAGGCAAAGATTCCTACTGGGAAGCACGATAACCTGGCCATGGTAGTGAGCCAGGCAGCTTTGACTTTGAAAACGGCAGCGCAGCAATCATTGGTTTGGGCAGTAGACCAAAGCAGCGGTCAGGTAATTCAAGGCATGAAACTGGAATTAGTTAATAAGTCGGGTACGGTCTTGGATCAGGGACAGACTAATCAAGACGGAGTTTATCTGTCGGACAAATCCTTGGGAAGTGTTGATAGTTACAGCAATCCGGTATTCGCTTTTGCCAGTAAGGATCCGGATGCGACGGTGGTGACGAATGCCTGGGGTGAAGGGATCAGAACCTATGATTTCGGATTGCAGCAGTATTATGACCCTCAGGAGAGGGATGAATGGGGGACGCAAAGAAAATTAAAGTTGTATGTGATGCTGGATCGGCCCATCTACAGGCCGGGGCAGACGGTCTACTTCAAAGGAATCGCACGGGAAGATAACGACGGTAACTATCGGTTACTGGACCAGGCGAACCAAGTCCAAGTGGCGGTAATGGATGATCAGCAAAAATTGATTTATAATTCGTCACTACCCATGACAGGATACGGGACTTTTTCAGGAAGTTTTGATTTGGGCAAAGAAGTTAGCGTGGGTTATTATCAGCTGAAAGTAAGTTTGCTAGGCAACGGATTTCAGCAACAATTCCAGGTTGAAGAGTACCAAAAGCCGGATTTTGAAGTCAAAGTGAGTAGTGATCGGCCCAATTATGTGACGGGCGAATCTGCGGTGATGAGTGTAGATGCTAATTTTTATTTCGGGGCTCCTGTGGATGAGGCGCCGGTGCAGTGGACGATGACCACGATGGATGCGCCTTACAGATGGTCAAAAGATACCCGGTTTGAATTTGGCGAATCTGACAGTTATTGGTACCGGCCGTGGTGGTATTTTACTGACAACTCTTATTATGGAGGGCAAAGAATAGCTCAAGGTAAGGGCAAAACAGATGATAAGGGTCATTATGAAGTCATTAGGCCGCTCAATATTAGCGACAAGTCAACTAACCAACGCATCAGGATGGAAGCGGTGGTGGAAGATCAAAGTAACCGGTCGATTGCTAATTCCCAAGAATTTGTGGTTTATCAGGCAGGGCAATTAGTGGGCATCAAACCCGAACGCTATTCTGGCCAAGTGGATAACGAAGCCAGAGTGGAAGTGGTGACGATTGATACTAATGGCCAGGAAATAGCTGACCGCCCGGTAACAGTGAATTTTTATAAGCGCACCTGGAATACGGTAAAAGAAAAAGATGAGGATACCGGAGAATTTTATTGGACGAGCAAGCCCAGCGATGAGTTAAAAGCTTCGCAGTCAGTGGTAACCGGAGCTATCGGCAGGGCGACAGCGGCGTTTGTGCCTAACGAAGGGGGCAGTTATTACGTGACTGCGGAAAGCGTTGATAATGCCGGCAGGGTGTTTAAATCAGGTACTTACTTATGGATTTCCGGCCATGGCTTTAGCGCCCGGAGGGACAACCACGACCGGATTGTGTTGGTGCCTGACAAGCAAACTTACTCCATCGGAGAGGTAGCCAGTGTGTACGCGGCAGTTCCTTATGAACAGACTACCGGGCTGGTAACGGTGGAACGGGCTAATGTGCTGGATTATCAAATAATCAGGACCACGCCTGATAACCAGAATTTTTCAGTCGCGATTAAGGATAACTACTCGCCGAATGCTTATGTGTCGGCTTTGTTGGTCAAACCCGGGGCAGAGGTAAAGAATCCGGCTGAGTTTAAGATGGGAGTGACAGAGATCAGGGTGGATAATCCGAAAACTAAGGTGGGGGTATCAATTAATCCTGATAAACCCAAATACGGCCCGGGGGAAACCATGAAAGCAGTGATTAGCACCAAAGACGGAACCGGCAAACCAGTGCAGACGGAACTGGCAGTGGCCATGGTGGATCAGGCAGTGTGGAGTTTGGCCAGGGCAAGTTTGGCAGATGTTTACGAAACTTTTTACCGGCCGCGCAACTTGGGAGTCTATACCAGTCAGGGATTGACGATTTCCATGGACCGGATTAATGCCAATGTTAACCTGGGAAGCAAGGGCGGTTCGGGTGGAGGATGTTTTACCGGAGAGACTTTGATTTTGATGGGCGACGGAAGTAAAAAGATGATTAAGCAGGTGGCGACTGGTGATTGGGTGTTAACTCGCAAAAATGAGCAGACAGACGAGATGGTGTCGGCCAAAGTAGAGCAGGTATTTGTGCACGACGTAAACGAAATTTTGGTGATTAATGATCAGTTACAAACCACAAGGGTACACCCGATTTACACCCAGAGAGGTTGGTTAACCGCGGGCGAGTTGCAAATCGGAGACCAGATGATGGATAGAGACGGCCACTGGGTGATAGTCACTAAGTTAGATGTGCAACAGACTGCCAAACGGGTGTATGATTTGGCAGTTGGTCAGTATCACACTTATTTTGCCGGTGACATCTGGGTGCATAACAAAGGCGACGGTTTGATGACCAGCAGGGAGAATTTTCTGGATACGGCTTACTGGGAAGCGCATTTGGAAACTAATAATCAGGGACAGGCGGAAATTAACGTTGATTTGCCGGATAATCTGACCACCTGGAGACTGGCCGGGGTAGCGGTGAGCAAGGAAACAGCCGTGGGTAGTACTGAGAAGCAGGTGTTAGTGACCAAAGATGTGTTGATTCGGCCATTGTTGCCAAGATTTTTGTCCGTAGGAGATAAACCGCAACTAGGGCTGGAAGTGCATAATACCACGGGAGCAGGACAAAATCTGCAGACCAGCTTGATGGATGTGTCAGGTTTGCAGTTGCAGGCAAGTGTGAATCAGCAAATTTATGTGCCGGCTGGTGGTTCGCGGCAGGTGTTCTGGCCGGTAACAGTAGCTGGAGGAGAAGAAGCTAAATTAACCATGGTGGTGCGCAATAATGGTCAGGTGGTTGATGCAGTAACCAAGACCCTGCCAGTGAAATCTTACTTTACTCCGGAAACAGTGGCCACGGCCGGTCAGGCAGCTGATGTGGGACAGGAAACGATTCATTTACCAGCTGATGTGGTAGCTGATCAGGGATCTTTAACCATTGGACTGTCCCCTGCCTTGGGCGCTGGAGTCCAAGACGCGGCCAGTTATTTACTTGATTATGCTTACTGGTGCGCTGAACAGACGGTTAACCGACTGATGCCGGCAGTGAATTTACTGCAATTGGCGCGGGAAACTAAGACGCAGACAATTGGCGGCCAGTCAACCGCCAGATTGGAACAGCTAGCTAATGATGCGATCCAAAGACTGGTGAGGAGCCAACACCCGGATGGGGGTTGGGGCTGGTGGCCCACTTACCCGTCCAGTCCGATGATCTCCACCATGGTCATGGATGGGTTATGGGCAGCTAAGAGTTATGGATTAACAGTGCCGGAACAAACAATCAGTCAAGGATGGGGATATTTAAAGCGGTCTTTATCATCAGACCAGGAATCTCTGGATGTGCAGGCGTATATAGCGGCCACGGTATCGCAGGCAGAAAAGGTCGACGCTGGTGTGCTCTCCGGATTGATGGACCGGAGATGGGAAATGAAGTTACTGGGAAGAGCATATTTGTGGCTGGCCATAGAGCACAACGGGGGCAATCGCCAGGACGAGTATCGATTAAGAGATGAGTTGTTATCGCAAGCCCGCAAGACTAATACATCGGTGCATTGGGAAGAGGAGAAGACTAATTGGTGGTTAATGAGTAGTTCCACTACATTGACATCGGCCGTATTAGAAGGACTAACAGAAAACGATCCGCAACATCCTTTAATTTCAGAGACGGTCAGGTGGTTGATGCAGGTGCAACAAGACGGACATTGGCGAACCACCAGGGATACAGGCGCGGCAGTGAAGGCGTTGACAAAGTTGTTATTGGCACAAAAGGCCGGATCGGTGGATGAACAATGGAAATTAGAAGTTGATAACCAGCGTAGGGATGAAGGAGCATTCAAGACCAGCGATTTGTTGAAACAGGTGGTGAATACTATTCCCATAGCCGAAATTCCCAAAGTTCAAGACGTGCCGGTGACCATTAGTAAAAGCGGCAAAGGCAATCTGTTTTATAATATGAATCTGAAATATTATCTGCCGTTTGAACAAGTGGAGCCTCTGGAGCAAGGCATGGTGATGGTGAGAGAACTGGTGGACAAGAAAGGCAACCTGCTGCCGCCGGATAAGGTATCCACAGCAGATGAGATTTGGGTGCGACTGATTCTAGTCACCCCGGATGAACGACACCACCTGGTACTGGAAGATCCGTTACCGGCTGGATTTGAGCCGGTAAATGAGAGTTTGGCCACCACATCATTGATGAACGTGGAGCGACTGACCAGACCCAAGGACAGGAAGCCATTATATTTCCAACATCAAGAAATGCGGGATGACCGAGTGGTGCTGTTTGCCGAATGGGTGCCGGCCGGAGTGTACGAGTATACTTACCGGGTGAGGCCGACGACTCCGGGAAGTTATCATCATCCTCCCGCTCAAATTTATAACATGTATTTGCCTGATATCTCCGGACATTCGGCTGGGGGATGGTTGGAAGTGACTGATTAAGGCAAACGGATCGAGAAGCATGAAGAAGATACTGGAGTCGCATTTACTGTGGTGGATATGTTGGTTAGTGGTGTGGGTGGTATTGGCTTGGTTGATGGTAAGTTTCCGGGATCCGGACTTTGGCTGGCAATGGCGAACAGGTGAATGGATCTGGCAACATGGGCAAATCCCTAAAACGGATTTGTTTTCTTACACCATGCCTGATTATCCCTGGCATTATCCGGCCTGGCTGGCAGAGGTGATGTTTTACTGGATTTATATCAGGTTAGGTTATACAGGCCTAGCAATCGGGTTGGCAGGATTGGTGAGCATAGGGTGGGTGTTACAGATTCCTAAAATGAAGATGAAGTACTATCTGTTACCTTTGGCGCTGGTAATGGCCGCAGGAGGATGGTTGATATCAGTGAGAGCCAAGATGTTGAGTTTGTTGCTGGCAGGAGTGCTTTTTTGGATATTAAGAAAGGCTGAAGATAAACCGCAATGGTTATGGGGGTTACCCGGGTTGTTTTGTCTGTGGAGTAATTTGCACGGTGGGGTAGCGATCGGGTTGGTAATTTTGGGTTGGTGGATAATAACGGAGTTATCAGTTTTTAGTTTTCAGTTTTCAGATCTCAGAAAAGAACAGACAAGATTTAAGAAACAAGAGAGAGACATTTGGATGAAGAGAATCATTGGGGTGGGTTTAGGGTCGGGATTGGCTTCATTAATTAATCCCTTTGGTTGGCGAGTTTATGAGGAGGTTTATCAAACGCTAACCAGCAGGCAGCTGCAAGGGCAGGTAAATGAGTGGTTGCCGATCAATGTGCATAATCCGGCATTGATAGTTTATGTGTTAGGATTAGGAATTTTGGCTGTCAAATGGCGGAAGAAATTATCCTGGTTTGAGGTATCCACCAGTGCGGGTCTGTTGGTGGGAAGTTTGTTCAGCAGGCGACTGTTGGTTTATTTTTTGTTGTTTAGTTTAGCAATTTACGGCCGGTTATTAGAGCGGGCGGTTGAATGGTTGAAAAGCAGAAAGGAGTATCAATTTATTTGGCTGTGGCGATCAGGATTGGTGATCGGGGGATGCTTATGGGCAGGCTGGTTAATTTGGCACACCCAGAAAGACTTAACCCAGGTAAGCGAAACTAATTATTATCCCATGAAAGCGGTCGAGTATTTGAAGCAACATTTGCCGGAAGGAGAAATGTTTTCGGTTTATAACTGGGGCGGATATCTGATTGACAAGCTGCCCGAAAAACAGGTATTTGTAGACGGGAGAATGGCGATTTGGGAAAAGGATGGTTATTCGGCTTTTAGATAGGAAAGACAAATTTTAAGCGGGGAAATTGATTATCGACCGGTGTTTGAGCACTACGGAGTTAATACTGCGTTGCTACCTATGGTTCAAGGCCGACTAACACTAGGAGACAAGTTGCAGCAGGATGGCTGGCAAGTGGCTTATGAGGATGAGAAGGCCGTGGTATTGAATAAGGAGTGAATTTATTAATTAGATAGGTAGGTCTTGACTACATCCAGAAGATTGATGAGGCCGTCGATAAAAGGTTCGCTGAAAGGAGGAAGTTGATCATACAGGGCCAGTAGTTGTTGCCTAGAAACGGGATAAGGAGTGGGAGTGGCTACCGGGGTGCCGCTGATTTGCAAATGATCAAATAAGAGGTTGTATCCGGTCGTGGGTTGCCAAACGTTTTGATTGGCCAAGTGAATAGCGTATTCGGGCCTAGAGCGCAGGGTGGAGTAGGCATCAGGAAGCCAGAGGTAGAGATTGTAAGTACCTTCTGGAAGATTTGGGGGCAGGGGCACTTGGGTATCTATGGTGGTGGTCTGACCAGGAGTCCAGCGGCGGGGATCAACGTTAGATAAAGGAATTTCGGTTTGGTAGCCGGTGGTTTTTTCTTTGAGCACTAAAATGGCCGGACGGGGATTAAACGGAGCTGCAAAACCCTGGTTGGCCAAAGTTAATTTAAAAGGTAAGGTGCCTCCGGGGGGAGCTTGATCAGACACGACTAAGTTGGATAAAGCGAAGCGGTATCCTAAGCGACGGCGGATTTCTGGCATACAGCCCCCAGTTACCCAACTGTCAAGCACATCCTTTGAGAAATCATTGTTGATGACTGACCAATGAAGATAGGCCAATTCCTGCAGAGCGTTAGGGTTCTGCGAATCAGTTGGGCATTCACTACGCGGAGGATTCGCATGACAGGATTCGCCCCCAATCGGGGTATAAAGACCTTGTTGAGCCACATAATCTTTCCAGCACTGCACCACATCCAAGGCATTATCACAATAGTGAGATGTTGGTTGAGGCGTGGGCCCACCGGATTTTGAATTATAAGTGCCTTCGTCAGTATCATCAGCTAAAAAGCAGTCATTATGGTGACCCATGCGGCTGGCTGCCGTGCCCTGAAAAGCGGTTGATGAAGTTAACGGTCCCTGGTAAAAGATCTCTATGTATCTGGGATAGCGAATTTGAAGCATCCGGTCACTGGGAAGAGCGTTGAGTAAGGCATTAAGGATAGCTTGTTTGCTCTCCAGGGTGTAAAGGTATTTGGAGCTGTGCCATTCTCCCCAATGGCCAACAAAACCCGCCTGCACGGCAACAATCACGTCAGCGTTGGCAGTCAGAAGAGGTTTGACTTGGGCGATATGCTGGAGAGCCAGATTAAGGGGGACGTCAGGGGTCGCATCATTGGGATTAGAGGTGGATCCCGGGCCCCAATTATAGATAAAACGAATGATTAATTTCAGGCCTTTGTTTCTGGCAGTACTAAAGGTTTGCTGAATCACATCTAATCCTCTACCGGAGCCAAGCGATTCTAGTAATTTTCCTTGATAATCACTCAGAGTGACTCCGACTCCGTCGCGGGGATCGCGATAATCATCTAACCGAAAGTAGATCCAAACCACAGAATCGGACGGCTCCAGGCGGTCGACTTGAGACGGATTAAAGTCCTTATTCGGCCAGATTGACGACTGTTTCATAAACCCGCGTTCCGGATTGGCAAAGTCCTCGTCAGTGGGTTGGTAGTTAACAGTGACTAAATTGCCGGCAGCTAAAACAGGATAGAGAGGGAAATTCTTGACGATTGAGGTAGTTATCAAGATCATCAAAGTGATCCGAAAAGCGGTTTTTATCAATTTTGGGTTCATTTCCTACTTTAATTAACTAAATTAAACACGTAAACCGAATGATGGCCGACAACGTCGTCCCCGTCTAAGACGTAGACTTGGTTATTCAAAAACATTACTGCCCGGGCATCATTAATCTCAAACGGAAGCAGGTCAAATTGATGAATGACTTGCTTGGTGGACCAGTCAAGTTGGTAGAGTAAATCTTTATCCGTCACCAGCCAGAGTTGATTACCATCCGCGGTAAATTCCATGCCGTAAATGATGCCGTCGATTGGTAAAGTTATGCTGTTACTCATAGTGTTGGTTTGATAATCATACTGTTCGATAGCATGGTTCACATTGAGCGCTCCATAGAGTTGGCCTTGAGGGCGGAAGGCAGCGCCGCTATATTCGTGGGCTAAAGGCTGGAAAGTTTCCACTGTAAACTGGTGGGTGGAAGGATTTCTGATCAGCCGGAATGCGGTGGGGATAGCACTGGTCACTCCTGAAAAGACATATAGAATATCTGTATTGGGGTCGTAAGTCAAACCTTCCAGATCCCCGGCCCGATTGACGCCGGCCGTTTCTGTACTATTGAGTTTAGTGGCTTGAGCCAGTTGGGAATTGCTAATGGTGGAAATTAATTCCTCGGTAGCCAGATTTACCTGATACAATTTATTATTGTTGTCGTCGGACAACCATAAGGCCTGGTTTACGGGATCATAGACCATGCCTTCGGTGTCATTGACAGAGGTAGTTGAATTGACAAACGGCGTGGTGGTGATGACCCTGGCCAGCTGAAGTTGACTGCCAGATCCAGATGAAATAATCGTGGGAGTGGGAAAGCTTAAGTTAAAGAAGTTTAGGTAATCCAAGAGGTTGATGATTCCATCATAAAATTTATCTAAGCTAGGATTTACCGTTCCATAAGCAGCTAAATATTGTTTGGCTGATGATACAGGTGCTGAGGTAGGGGTGATGGTGACACCGGTTTCGTGCCAGCCCAGATCAGGAGAGTTGCCGGTGTAACTGGTAAAGTTGGCCAGGTTTTCTCCGGTATGAGGATTGGTGTAATTAATGGTGCCGGCATTAATGGCCGGAGAATTAGTGCCCAGATAAAAATTAAGTTGGTTGGCAAATTGCGGATCACCAGTCAGATCATGGCTGGTATCCAAGACTCCCTGATAGTTGAGATCATAATTGGTGCTGTTACCATTCCATAACGAATAGGCAATGATGGTATGGCTGGTAGAATTATCGTGGTTTAAAAACCCGATGGGGTTATTATAGAAAATGTTGTTTAAGGCCACTAGATTGCCTCCGCCTGCCAGTCCCCAATTATTATTGACCAGAGTATTGTTATAGACCCGGATGGGTTGGGCTAAAGTGATGGCAGAAGGAGTATTTTCTGAAGTGCAATCGCAAGTAAGACTGATACCGGCAACGTTTTGATTGGTGAATAAGTTCCGTTCGATGATGATGGTACGGTTAGGCTTTTGACCTTGATCCATAATTTGGATACTATTGCGTCCGTTTCTGCCGCTTTCCACACCTTTTCTCCGGCCGTTAAAGGAGTTACCGCGAATGATGGTCTTGAGAGTTTTGCCTTCGTCTGCATGGAGTCTGATTTCAATGCCGTCATCACTGGAACCTCTGAAGGTGTTGTCTTCAATGGTCACTGAAGTGGCCTGATCAAGGTCAACACCGTCATCGCCGCAATTTTCGAACAGATTATTCTTGACTAAGCCGTCACCGCCTTCATAACTGACACAGTCCCCTCCTCCGTAAAAATGGTTATTTAAAACATCGGCTACGGTGTCGAAGGTTTGCACGTGCTTATCACTGGCATTGAAGGTAAAACCAATCACCTTGGTTCCGCCGGCAGAAGTGGCGATCCCGACGGCCGGGCTGCCGCCGTTAATGATGGTGTTATTGATATCTGTCTGACTGCCAGAGTTGATAAAGTGCGAGGCAAGGACGATAGTCTGATTAATGGTTATGCCTCCGCTGTAAGTGCCGGAAGAAACCAAAACAGTATCACCTGTGGCAGCAGCATTTACTGCGGCCTGGATAGTAGTGTAATTGCAGCCGCTAGAACAAACAGTAATGGTAGCCGCCAGGGTTGGCTGCGGATGCATTAGAAAGACAAGACTACCCACTGTCCCCAATCCGGTAATCAATAGTAGATGCTGTATTTTTTCGGTCATCAGATTCATTATTCCAAGTTGAATTGCATGGTGCAAGTGCAATTGATCGGTTGAGGTGGAAGCGAAGAATGGTTAAAGGGAGATGCTAATCCTTGGTATTGAAGGCGAGTTGGAAGAGGTGACGGAATGAAGGATGATTAGTTCAATTTGTAGGAGACAACTAGGAGAGGAGCGTTGGCAGATTCTCCGTTGTATGATTCAGCAGTTCTTTCTCCTATACCTGCAATGGTAATTACCAGAGAGTTACCACTGGCCCAACCAGGTTGGTTGACTATCTCTTGGATGATGCTAGAGATGCCAGGGGTAGTCTTTTTGGCGCTGACTACTGTCCAGGGCGAGACATTGGCCCAGGAGACAGATGAGATGGTTGACGGTCGGGAAGAGATATTACCGATCCGTGAAGAAAAGGTGGAGGAATTGTTTGAATATTCGCCTTTTATGGTTAAGTTGGTAACTTCGTTGTCGGTTTCGTCTACTTCAAATTCAATGTAAGCATCGGTAATGGTGGCCCCTTGAGGTACCTGTAAATTATTAAAGCGCAAACCCACAAGTTGAAGTTTACTACCCCCTCCATCAGCACCCAGTTCTAAATCCGAACTATTTAGGTCAACGGAACCATTGCTAATTCTCTCTTCGGCATCGTCAGTTCTGGTTGCAACTCGACTGGTGACGGTGACGGGTTGGTTGGGATCAGGAGTAGGGGTAGGCGTGGGGATGGGGG
>CAZYTL010000003.1:0-134422 GCA_964650355.1 uncultured Gammaproteobacteria bacterium
AACATTCGCCCCCGCATCATACTTTGTCGCCTCATTCCAGATGCTCTGTCCTGCCCCCCCCGACCAGTCCGTCTGCATCCACTCTTGATAATCCCAATTAGTTAAATACCCTTTTCTTTGGATTGAATTAATCACCCCTCCTCGAGTAGTCCAATCCACCCCCACCGTTACCAACCTGCTATTCACGTCTAAGTAATCTGCCAAACAATCAGTCAAACTGTCATCCGTCTCCTTCCTGCACACATCAGCAAAACTGATCGTGCGCGTATATTGCCCGATCGTATCCGTTGTGCCTTCGCCTTTAAAAGTCCAGGCTGTCCCGTCATTTTCCACCCCGCTCTGATCATAAACCACCTCATTCCATGCCCGGTCCCGAATCGCCCGCACCGCTTCCATTCCCTCCTGCGCCAGCGCCTCCGCTTCTCCCTGCTCCCCTCCCTGTTCCAAGCCTCTGAATCCGCCCACCGACATCGATCCCAAACTCACTGCCATCAATCCGAAGATCGCCATCGCCAAAATCACCTCAAACAAACTTTGACCTGCCTTATCATCTGCAATTCCCATACTTAACTTTAATATAACCTAAACCTTACCTAATCCACCAACCCCACCTTATTAATAGTTATCGAACGACTTCCGCTCACCCTATGCATTATCGTCACAATCCCCGTGCTGTCCGGGACACCTGTTCCCTGGGCAAAATTCACCTCATTACCGCTTAAGCTCGCCGACAAACTCAGTGCCGAATCCAATTCCCACACCTGATCTTCATCGCTATTCCGCAGCGCATAACTGCTCCCCTCATACATAATCATCCGGTCGTCACCCGGTTCATTAACCTCAAAATATACCCCGTGGGCCATATTATCCAACCCCTCTACCGACCTCAGTCTGCTCGTCCTCAACCACTGTCTCATCTGATCCGTACTGTCATTCAATTGCGTCGATACTAGCAAATTCCCGTAAATCGGCGAACCCACCGCCACCACCAGTAGGATGATTGCCACTACCAACAAAATCTCCACCATCGTAAACCCCCTGACCAACTGATTTTTGACTAACATATTTATATAACGTCGTCCGAATTAACACCTCATTCGCATACCTGTACTGAACTTGCCACAATCGCTTACCTCTTTATCCCTCCGCTAATCTTAAACAGAGGCGTCATAATCGACAAAGCCAAAAACCCTACCACCAGCCCCATCACCATTAACAACACCGGCTCAATCAACGTCGGCAACGCCTTGGTCGCCGCGTCTACTTCCTGATCGTAAAAATCCGCCAAATAAATCAACGTCTCGTCCAACTTTCCCGATTCCTCTCCCACCCTCACCATCTTAACCATCAATTTGGGAAACAACCCCCCGTATAAACTTATGTTATCTGACAAATTCGTCCCTTGAATGATATTGTTCTGCACCTTTTCAATCGCCTTTCGATAATAATAGTTAGTCGTCGTGTCCTTGGTAATCTCCATTGCCTCATCAATACTCACCCCGCTTTTTAACAACATCCCCAATGTACGGCAAAAAATCACCAGACTTGTTCCTCTGGTAATCATCTTCACCCCTGGTAATTGAATCATCAACCAATGCGTCACCGGCTTCACCGCCGTCCAGCGCAAAAATATCGGCACTGCCACCATCAACCCCAACACTCCGCCGATCACCCAAATCCCGTGATGCTGCATCAGATCCGCAAACCAGATTAACATCCGCGTCGTCAGCGGCAACTCTATTCTCAACTGCTTAAACATCGGCGTCACCTTTGGCAAAATATACACCGACACAAAAATCCCCAACCCCGCGATTGCTGTCATTAACACCGACGGATAAATCATTACCCCTTTCACCTTCGACATCAACTCTCTCTGCTTCCCTAGTTGATCTGCCAAAGCTATCATATTCTCTGACATCGTTCCCGAAGTCTCCCCTACCTCAATCGTGTTCACGAACAACTGAGAAAAAGTCTCCGGATGTTGAGCCAGTGAACTCGCCAGCGAACTTCCCGACTCCACCGACCTCCTCACACTCATCAAAACCTGTCTAAACTTACCTGTTACCGACTCCTCAGAAATTCTTAACCCTTCCGCAATCGGCACTCCCGCACTCATCATCACCGCCATTCCCTTGGCAAACAACGCCAACTGCGTCAAGCTCACCTTTCCCCAAGGCAACTCCAGCGTTAATTTCGATTTCTTCTCTGCCATAAAATTCTCCCCTAAACCCAATATACAATGTCGCCCCTTACCAGTAAACTGCCTCCAGCCCAGCATTACAAATCTCTACTTACGACCTCCAATTTACTTATTCCTATCCCTACTCCTACTGAATTCTGATTACCGATTACTGGTTACTGTTTACCGATCTCTAATCTCCCAGTCTCGCAATTTCCTGATTTCTACTTCCTCTTCTCCGTCTTCTGTTTTCCATCTTCTACCTTCTAACTTCTATCTACTTCCTATTTGCCATCTACCGTTTACTGTTTACTGATTGCTGATTTCTTCTCATCTACGTCTGATTAATCACCCGCACCAACTCTTCCAGAGTCGTCAACCCCATTCTCACCTTCCTCAATCCGTCCTCAAACATCGTCCTCATCCCCGCCTTTCTGGCCGCGGTCACAATCTCGTCTGCCGAACTCTTCTTCATCACCAAATCCTTAATCTCTTCAGTCACTTCCAACACTTCAAATACCCCTTGCCTACCTTTATACCCCGTGTGGTCGCACACGTCACATCCGGCTCCTCTATACAATCGCGCCTTCTTCAATTCATTAAATAACGTTTCGTCCAAGGCCCTGGCCACCTCTAACGTTTCTTTCAGTCGTTCTTCGTCATCACCACTCATCTGATAAGACATCCTGCACACCGAACAAATCTTTCTCACCAATCTTTGGGCAATTACCACGTTCACTGTCGAAGCCACCAAAAACGGCTTAATTCCCATATCAATCAACCGGAGTAACGTCGTCGCCGCATCATTTGCATGCAGAGTCGAAAGCACCAAATGTCCGGTCATCGCCGAATTCACGGCAATATTCGCTGTCTCCTGATCCCGAATCTCTCCCACCCCAATGATATCGGGATCCTGCCGCACAATCGCTCTTAGCCCTTCAGCAAACGTCAGATTCGTTTCCGGATTCACTTGAATCTGGCTCACCCCTTTCACATCATACTCCACCGGATCCTCAATCGTCGAAATGTGCACATCTCTGGTATTCAGAATCTTTAACACCGCGTAGACAGTCGTCGTTTTTCCACTTCCAGTTGGTCCCGTCACCAACACCATTCCCTGCGGAATTTTGATAATCCTCCTGACCTTCCCCAAATCACTATCCGACAACCCCAAACTACTCAAAGTATAAGAAGTCGTCCTGGTCGACAGCAGCCTCATCACAATATTTTCCCCTTTGGTCACTGGCACAATCGATACCCTCACATCCAACTGTTCTCCGTCAATATTCATCTTAAATTTGCTATCCTGAGACGCCTGGTGCTCATCAATCCGCAACTTGGACAAAATCTTTATCCTGGTCAACATAAAATCCGCCAAATCCTTAGACAGAGAAAACATATCATGCATCACCCCGTCAATCCTGAACCTCACCAAAGTATTATCCATTTGCGGTTCCACATGCACATCAGAAGCATCACTCCGATAAGCATACTTCATCAACATCTCCGTCATCTTTACCGACAGTTGGTTCCTTTGCTCTCTGCCCAAATCCTCACCCTTCCACTTCTCTAAATACCCTTCCAGTTGTTTTTTCAAATCCAACCTATATTTTGACAACGCATTATGCAAATCATTGTCCGTAATCAAATAAGGTGTCACCTTTTGCCCCGTATGCTTGCGCAACATATTTAACACCTCTAAATCGTCCGGATTTACCATCCCCACGTGTAATCCCTTTTCATCCTTTGCAAAAGCGATCACCTCCTCGGCCCGCGCCATCGGTTCCGGAATTTCCCGCAGCACCTTCTCATCTATCTGCATATTCCTCAAATTCACAAACTCAAATCCTTTCGAGTCTGCCACCAGCCTCCCCAGCTGATCATCCTGAATCAATCCTTTCTCTACCAACAACTCCCTCATCTCCCGCTTCTCTTCCTCAGCCTCCATCTTCACTTCCTTGAACATCTCTTCACTCACGTGGCCCGGCCTCACCAACACGTCATGTAACTCATCAATCGTCACCTTCATATACTACTTACTTTAAAATAAGGATTGCAGTATATACCGCTCCCCGAAGAACATCGGGGCATCGGTATAAATAACCTCCTTTTTTCTTGGGACAACCTGGTAGGCTAAACACATCATCAATCTACCAGCATCCCAAACTCTTCCTTAATACTACCCTGCCCCAGCCTATTAGAAAAGCACCATCAAGCTACCGGACCACGTAATTCAAATTTCTTCCCCAGCAATAACCCTCACTCTCATCCCTTCTTTCCCAACAGTGATTTTATCTTCTCCACCACTCCCTTCATCGAAGTATTCGTCTTCACCAAATAATCCACTGCCCCCAATTCCATTGCCTTCTTCATATCCCCGGGCTGGCCCAAATTAGACACCACCATCACCTTCAGTTTTTTTAACTCCGCATCCTTCTTTAGTGACTCCAAGACTTCAAACCCATCCATTCCCGGCAAAATCAAATCCAGCAAAATCAAATCAGGCTTAAACTTCTTTGCCTTCTCCACCACACCCTCTCCTTCAGTCGCCACTTCCACTTCATACCCCGCTCTTTCTAACCCGTCTTTATAAGCTCGCCAAATAAAATCATCATCCTCCACCAATAAAATTTTTCCTTGCCCTGATTGATCTGAACTCACTTCACCCATAGGCACCTCTCAATTAATCACTTTCATCCCCCGATCGTTCCCAATCTAAACTTCACCCTTTGTACAATCTCCGCCATACTGTAATCAGTCTTAATCAAATAATCATCTACTCCCAGCTTCTTAGCCTGACCAATATCCGTATCCGTGCTTGACACCGTCAACACCACCACCGGAATCTTCTTTAACTCCTCATCTTCCTTCAATATCTGTAACACGTGGAAACCATCCATCCCCGGCATAATCAAATCCAACAGCACCAAATCCGGCTTTTCCGCCTTTATTAACTCCAAACCCTTTTGCCCGTCCAAAGCCAACTTCACCTCAATCCCTGCCCTCTCCAGACCTTCTTTATAGGCTTGTGCAATCAACTCCTCATCCTCAATCAACACCACCTTAGATTTAACATTTTCATCCATATCCATTTCAATCTACCACAATTAAATTCCTCCGTCTATCCTCTGTTTATCTTCGGATCCTCATTTCTATCACACCCACCCCCACATGTATAATCAAGACATGGATGAAACTTACAGTCCTAAAGAACCATCGGAAGAAAACGTAAATACTCATTGTAGACAATACTCAGAGACCATCTTAGCCAATCACTATCCTGACAAACAATTCCAAGTGTTTTCCGACCGAGCCTCTTCCTCACGGTTGTATACTTGTCCGGAAGATCCCTCTCATGTGTACAAAGTCTATGTGCCCATGACAGCCATCATGACCAATCCTGACGATCCCATGAATTTTCGATTCACCCAAGATGAGCAAACTTATCATGTCAACGAAGTGGCAAATACCACCCTATTAGCTGAGCACGGACTGGCTCCCCAAGTATACGAAGTAAAAGGATCTCCTAGTAACCCAGAAATTTTAGACTTAGAAAAAATAGACTATGATCCAGACGGCTTAAGTAAACTTCCCCAGGAAGAACGGATCCGCTTGGCAGATGAATTATTCAATCAACTGTGTCGTCTCAACAAAACTGCCATTGATATGGAAATAGTTTATGCCAAAGGCAGTCAGACCATTAAGATCATTGATTGCGGAGCAATTACCGATATAGATGAAAAGACGGATCTCCTACTCCAAAAGAAACTACTTTACGGCCACTTTGGATTAGGCATGCATTTAGTTGAAAGGGAGCCAGCTAACTAACCATCACCACTTTCTTTCCTCCTTTTACCTTCTAAAACTTCGACCTTAGTTTCTACGCCGCCAAGGTCTTTTCTCCTTCCTTTGGCAGCATTCCTTGGATGGGAATGCCCACATAAAACATAGTTCCCCATCCTGTCTCCTTGCCGTCCTCTATTTTAGTAAAAGCCGGTGATTTAAACCATGTCTTACATCCCGAAGCTTCCACAATCAGCTTCACCAGATACAACCCCAACCCGCTTCCGTCCGACCTTTCCCTCATCGCATTATCCGCTCGGTAAAACTTCCCGAAAATCCTCGACTGCACCTCCTTAGGAATCCCGATCCCGTTATCTCTCACCGACAACAACAAATAATCACTCGTTCCGAAAATATATTCATTTTCCTCACCTTCCTCCTTCTTCCCCATCTTTTCCGGGCTTATTCCCGCCTTCCTTTCCAACCCCACTTCCACTAAGCCGCTCTGCGTTGGCGAATAATAAACTGCATTAGTTAACAAATTATTCACCACCTCGTGCATCAAGCCCTGATCTAATGCAATCTGCAACAATGGCTCCTTTGGCTTATCAAATACCACCTTGCACCCTCTCTCCTCAATTAAAGGTTTCAGATCAGCTATTACCTTCTCAATCAGATCTTCAAACTGAGTCAACTCAGGTTCTATTTTCAGTCTCCCCGATTCCAATCTGGACACATTCAGAAACTCATTTACTAACTTAATTAACCGCAGCGTCGACTCCTGCAATTTTTCTACATAGTCTTTCTGCCCAGAATTTAACCCTCCCACATCCTCATTCAACAACATCTCCGCATATAATCTCATCGCAGTCAAAGGTGTCCGCAACTGATGCGAAGCCACCGACACAAAATCGGTCTTCATCTTATCAATCTCTACCATCATCGTAATGTCGTGCAGCACCATTGCTCCTCCTGACACCTGACCCTTCTCGTCTCTCACTGGATTAATATGTACCTCAAAAAACTTCTCTTTTAAAGGCACTTTTAAATACTTTATCGTATAACCTTTCTCCATCATCAAATCAATCGCCTCTCCAAACCCCATCCGATTCCATACCCCTTCCCTGACCTCGGCATATAAAAATCCTTCCTCTTTAAGCCCCGTTTCCTTTTGTTCCATCAAAGCAACTACGTTCTCCAAACTTAATTCCTCATCTCTCAAACCCATAATCTGTCTCAACATTGAATTCACTAACAACACCTGCTTTTTACTGTCAAACATCAACACTCCGCTAGTCATACTCTCCACCCAACCTTTCAAATTAGCGTAATCCCTTTCATACAAAGACAGCAGTTTGGCGTTCTTCTCTTCCAGCTTATCAACCACCGCCTGGATAATATCCTTCGCCTCTTCAAAACCTCCCTTCAGGTCAGGGACATCTACACCTCCTGCATAATCCTCCTCCAATACTTTGTTTATCACCGGCTTAATTTTGGCAATCTGCTCTCTCGCATACTGCTCGCGCTCCTCATCAGGCATAAGTATCTCCTTTCCTCTCTACCATAGCACATAAAGTCCTCGGGAAAAACAAGAAATATACAGCACTACACCAGCATTCATCTTCCAACCCTCTCCTTCTGTCCTCATTATCTCCTTACGATTTACAACACCGCCACAGTCATAATCACCCACACTACCATCCCCACCGTCAAAAACACCGCTTGCAAATTGCTTGGCACCGGTTCTCTAACCTGCCAGAACCAGCGATCCATCTTCCCGGTCTTCATAAATTCTCTCACCTGCTCATACAAAATCCTCAGCCAAAAACTCAATACCAACCCCGCCGCAAATAATCCCCCTTTACTCGTCACCACATAAATCACCAAAAACATCAGCACCACCTCAAACACCACCGAATGCAACACCAACTTCGATCTTTGGGATGCCGTTTCTATCAACACCTGCCATACTCGCTTCCAGTTCCTTGATCTCAGCGCTTCCTTCACTTGCTGACTGTCCTCTTTTTCCGGATGCAGAAAAAACACATCCAGCAAATGATCCACGTCCAACAAATGAAATCCTAACAAGCCTCCAATCCACCAGCCCACTAGACTCCACCCTTTACTCCAACCCAACAAGGTTCCCAACGCCAAATAAATCGCTAACACCCCCAACCGTCTTCTGAACGGATGCCCCAACTTTCCTCTTACATCCGCCGGCACCAAACTCTCTGCCTGATCCCGCAACATCCCCGTCATGTCATCAATCACCTTTGTAGCCTGCTTAGGCATCCCCACTTCCATCCCTTCCTTTCCCTTATTCTTAGGTTCTTCTATTTCTTTGTCTCTCACTTCCTCACCCATACTACTAGTATGGCAATTTCTCTCGCAAAGCGCAAGAATAAGTTAAGTCAATTAGAAGTCCTCAATACGTAATCTCCAACTCCTGCCACTTCCCTTCCGGATGCTCCCAAAAAATCTGAATATTAGCCACATGTGCCGCTTCCGGCCCTGACCGAGCGTGAGAAATCATCGCCTCCACCTGATTCTTATCCCCCTCAAACACTGCTTCCAATCTCCCGTCTTCCAAATTGCGCACAAACCCTGTCGCCCCCACCTCCTCAGCCTTTTTATGCAAAAACCACCTGAATCCCACTCCGGTCACATATCCGGACACCAACACTCTAGCCCGCACCTTTCCCCCCTTACTCTCCGATACTCGTCGTGACTCACTTACTTGCACCATAAAATTCAATTATAGCTAATAGCTTCATTTACTTCTTAGTCAAAGTATACATACCAGGGAATTATCTGCCAACCCCGAACCCTTTCGTAAACTCTGCCAATGATACTAGTCTTTCTTCTTTTCCTTAGCCTCCAGGTTCAACTGCTTCACCTTCCACATAAACAACCGTGCTTTACTATCAACATCCGCATCTTTCACGTAACTTCTGGCTCTTTCTAGAACAGCTCGATCCATATCTCGTGACATCTTCATATATAGACTGATATGGTCACGGTCATTTAACTCCTCCGCCAGCATCACCGCATACCCCTGCCACTCCCTGGAAATGTATTTATCTTTCTTCGAGTCGAACCGCCCCAACACCTGCTTCATCGACTGAAACCCTTTTCCTTTACCCTGATCATCACCTTTTCCCATCCCATTCATTCTACCATTACTGCTTCTCAGTCATCTCACCGCCTGATCAATTAGAATGTAGATCTCTCCTCCCTCTGCTTCCTTTACAAAAACATTCTTATCGGATGGATCAATAATCCTTATTCCCGCCCTCTCGGCTTTAGCCAATTGAACTTCAAGGCCTTTCTTATTCCTCTTCCACTCATCCCCTTCCATATCGAACCACCGTTTTTCTTCTACCTTCTCCATCAGCAATACTTGAGTATGCTTTCCATCTTCCTCATCCCAACTCATAAATCCAAAATAACCAGGTGTCTCCAACCTCAGCATCTCATCCTCATCTTCACTCGCCTTGTTATATTCGCTTATTTGTCTTGCCAACTTTCTCATTCTTTCCAGTTCTTCCAGCCTCCTCGGCCTCATCGAAGACCTTTCTGTCTGGGTTGTCTTCCCCACCGTACCTAACTCCTGATACTCCTCAACCACACTTTTCTTATCCGCCTTCAATACCTTCCCTTCCGGCGGTCTCCCTGTTTTATGCCACTCCATTACCGCTTCCCTGGGCATCTCTCTCCTCTTCCTCAATCCTTCCTTAGTCAAATAAACTTGCAACCGGTCGTCGCCGTTAAATTGATAAAGTCTCGATCCGTCATTAAATTCTGTAATTATTCCAAAGCCAGCTTCCCTCTCTCTCACAGGTATTAAAGCAGATCTCTCCATCAAGTGACTCTTTACATCATCAGGACGACCGTCTTCTATTGTCATAATTAACTTTCGAACTTAATTCCCCTCTTCAGCTCGGTACTCCTCTGCCAACCTCACCAATTGCCTATCAACTAGTTCGCCTACCTCATTACCCTCCTCTCTTCCTTCCTTAGCCTCTAACTTATCTATATCTAATTCATATGCCTTGTCCACCAGTTCCTTAAACGCAACCAAATGAAAACCAAAAGCGCCTTGAGCTTTAACTACCCTATCTTTTAAGTCTCTATGTTGACCCAACAATCTCTTATATTTTTCCAGATCTTCCTCTTTTAACCTTTTTTTCTCCTCCCTACCCTTATTAATTAACTCTAACCACTCATTCATCCCCATCTCCTCTTCTCTCAAAGCTACCTCCCTACCCACTAAATTCACAAAACCCATCACCTCATCTATCTTCATTTCCCCTTCGTCTTTTCCTTTGTGTTGATTTATCCCTACCAACATATCCAGAGCTTCATTCCAATTCTTTTTCCCTTCAAAATAAACCTTCCTCATATCCCTTCCCAAATTCAATATCTCATCAGCCTTTGCTTCACCCAACTCCTTTACACACACCTGCCTGAAATCCCCCAGTTCTCCATCCCCCTTATCAATCGCTTCCAGCGCTGCAAACAAATATCCCCCCCGCAACCTCGCCTCTTGAAACACACCAATATTTTCAGCTCCTACCCCTCTAGGCATCTTCACCTGATACCCCATAAAAGTCCCCGCAAAAGTCTTCACAAAATCATACGACGAATTCACATCCTCATCATAAAAACGCCCCAACTTAGATTCATTATGATATTTAATAAATGACCTAGGATCCACCCCCGTCACCATATCCGCCATCCTTCCCCGCTCATGAATATCCCACAATTTGTTCTGCTTTTCTATCCCTACCCCTTCAATAAACAACTCCTCCATCGGTCGCCAATTTCTATAATATACCCCTCCTCCATATTTATCAGGAAATCTTATCATTCCCTCTTCAGGATTTATCATTACCCCCTCCTTCGTCGCCATCTCATCAGGGAACTCCCCCTTCCCATGGGCTGCCACCACCACTTCTACAAAACTTCCCACCTCATCAATCATCAGATCCAGATCCCCACCGCCTTTTTCTAATTCTTTGCGAAGCACATCTTTCATTTCCTCCATTCCCAACACTTCCCTTATCACTGCCCCGCCCAAAATCGCGCTCATTGTCTCATGCTCTGCCAATAATGTCACGTCTTTCCCTTCAACACTAACGTACTTCGCAATATCGTGAACCTCCGCAATTAACAGAGCCAATGGATCCGCCCGTACTTCTCCATATGAGGCCTCTAATCCACTCCTCACTTTCCCTATATGCTCCAGAGCCACCTTAATTGTGTCCTCTTTCACCCCTAAATTCATCAACCTCTTTCTATGAAATTCTCTAATCCCACGCAACATCTCTTTCACCAATTCAAGGTTTTTGCCCAACGCCTCATTCACTCCCCACTCCGCCTCTGCCATTTCTTCATCTACAACGGTTTCCATTATCTCCTGCCTCTTTTTATATAAATCTCCTTTCCGTAAATAATCATAATCATCCTTTCCAGAGGGAAGTAAACGCTGAACAGTTCCCTCAACGAAATTTGTAGACCCAATGCGTCGCCATCTCCTGAACTCTAGTGCCTCCGACTCCGGTTTGTGTCTCTCCAAGTTCTTCCCCAACAATTTCTCTTCTAACCTTCTCGCCACCTTTTGCCCTTCACCTATCTTAGGCTCTTTTTTCTCCCCGGTCATATCTCGCTGCAACGGCACCTGCTCTCCGTCTCCCATACCCCAATTTTACCTTAACCCACCTCAACAAGCAAAATCTCATTCTAACCTGCCCATCTAGCTCATCTAGCCCTTTAGTTATACCTATTCATCGCCATCTCCATCCCCTCCGTCAGAGCCGCCTCTACCGCATCCCCGCATCTTTCCACCATCTCATCCACTACCTTCCGTTCTTTAGCAATAAACTTCTCCAACACCCAACTCGTCGTCGCATCATCATCTAACTGTGTCTTCATATCGTTGCCAGGCTTACCTATTCCCAATCTAAATCTGATAACTGACAACTGATAACTGACAACTGTTAACTGTCTAATCACAGATTCGACACCATGGTGCCCAGCCGCCCCTCCCCCCACCTGAATCTTCAATCGCCCCAAATCCAGGTCCACATCATCGTGAATCAAATACACATTTTCTACTTTTCCCTCATGATTCTTTAACGCATATCTAACCGGAAAACCGGAATTATTCATAAAATCCATCGGTTTCAACAACTCAACTTCAATTCCATTAACAGAGACCTTCGCGAAATCAGCTTTCGCCTTTTTGCTGAACGACCACCCCCCTCCCCATCTTTCCGCCAAACCGCCCACTACCTCAAACCCCACATTGTGCCGCGTCCCTTTATACTTCTCCCCCGGGTTACCCAGACCTACGATTAATACCATATCCAAATTTTACTACAATACCCAAGCATTCGCTTTCACTTATTCTCATTCGCATCCATTGGCTAAATTATTTCATCTTCCCCACTTGCTTCTCCGCCCATCCCCCTACATACGGCAACACCCATTTCTCTCCGTGATACGTTTTATAAATCAACATCAACCACAAAATAAACATCCCCACCCCGATCAGTGAACTCAACCTCGCCAAAATCACTGTACTCCCTAACACAATCTGTATCACCATCAAACCGCCGAACACCCCGATCGACTGTAAGGCATGGAATCGCACTTCTTTATCCTTCTCCATAAACAGAAAAATCAGCCCCGTTACCCAACCCAAACCATAACACAGAGCACTCGCCGTATTTTTCGGCAAGCCCATACTCACCGTCGCCACCTCAGATTTCTTCTCTTTCTCCTTCTCTGTCATATTGTATTAATTCCACTTTACCCTACCCCTAAACCTTCGTCAACTAGTATAATCATTAACAATGACGCCTACATCTTCTATGCGAAACCCCAATCCCTTCTTCACCATCATCATCCCCACCCTCAACGAGGAAACCCATCTCCCTCTCCTCCTAGAGGATCTCACCCGCCAGACCTTTACCGACTTTCAAGTCACCGTCGTCGATGGCTTCTCCACCGACTGCACCATCAACAAAGCCAGACAATTTTCCCACCACCTCACTCTTACGATTAAACAAACCCCTTTCCGCAATGTTTCCTTCCAAAGAAACTTCGGCGCCCAGCAATCTTCCAGCCCCTACCTGGTATTCTTTGATGCTGATACCCGTCTCCCTCTAAATTATTTAGCCCAAGTTCACCAATATCTAACCACCAATCCCGTTGACGTTCTCTCTACCTGGATCATTCCCTCCGAAGACCAACTCAAAACTCAACTCATTGCTAACACCATCAACTACATCTTAGAAATTTACAAATACTTTACTCCCTTGGCCTGGGGCAGCCATTTAATTATCAACCGCATCGCATTTATGAACAGCGCTGGTTTTAACCCTCAAATCACCTTCGGAGAAGACGCTGCTCTAACCCAAAAAATTATCCAACAAGGTGGTACCTACGCCCTCCTCAAATCCCCGCGCGCCATCTTCTCCTTTCGCAGATTCAATCGTGGAGGCCACGCGCTCACCTCAGTCCAACTCATTATCCTTTACTTACACTACCTCATCAATGACCCCACAAAACCCCCTCCTTTTACTTATCCCATGGGTGGCACTTCAGAAAAATCTCATCTCCAACTTCGCCATCTTAAAAAAATCCAAAAGCAGCTGACCACTCTCAACCAACTTTCTAAAACCAGACTCAAATCTCATCCCGAAATCCAGTCATTGATTAATGAACTACACCAACAGTGGCTTAAAATAAAAAACTACTCAAACCTTATCCAATAACCCAACAATTATCCTTCCACCACCATTCCTCATCCCCCACTTCAGCCTTTGTTATCCCGGTCAGGGTAATCACAGCCACTCTCGCCATATCACAGATTTCACACTATAATAAGTCATGACCACGGGTTAACCTTACCTTCATTAGTTAAAATTTTAACCCCCATCCATGACTAATCATCCCGACAATAAACTCCGCAAAGTACTCATCTTGGAAGTTCTCTCCGGCGGAGGTCATCTAAGTATCAGCCAAGCTATCGTTCAGTCTCTCGACCAATATCCGAATATAGAACCTATCCGAGCCAACATCGGTCCTGAAATCTTCGACAAACTCTATGCCCTCAGCAGCCGTCAGTTTATCCATCTTTGGTCACTCTTTTACAAATCTATCGACAGTAAACGCCGCGCCAACTTCGCCGCTAAAGTAAATTTAACCCTCCAACGACAACGTCTCACTAACCTCATTCAAAAACACCAACCTCACCTTATCCTTAGTAACACCCACCAAGCAGTTAAAGAGGTTGCCTCCGTCTTAAATGAACTCCACCTTAAAACCCCTTTTTTAGTTTTCGTCCCCGATCCATTTACTCCTCCCGCTGTTTGTTTTACAGACAAGGCCACTCTTACTCTCGTCCCTACCTTGACGACTTACCAAAAAGCCCTAACCAATGACATCCCACCGCAACGACTCATCCTCACCGGGCACCCTGTTCGCCAAGAGTTCTTCCATCCTCCCACAAACATCGACAAACACCGTCGCCAACTCGGACTTAAACCTAAACTTACTTGCATCCTTTTCGGCGGCTCAGGATTCGGCGCAGAAAAGATGATTGAAATCCTCTTCCATCTTGGTGCTAAACCCAACAAAAAATTACTCAAATATATAATCCACGAGGCAGAAAACCATCTAAATAAAGACCTAAAAACCATTGCCCACGAATTGTTTCTTAATAATGGCACATCTGAACCAGCCTCATCTCCTTCCCCTCACCCAACCACCCCCTTCCAAGCTATCTTTATCACCGGTACTAACAAACGACTTAAAAGTCAACTCGAACAACTAACCTTTCCTCAACATATCACCCCCCATATCTATGGTCTTGTAAAAAACATGTCTGATTTCGTTCATGCTTCAGACCTAATCGTGGGAAAAGCCGGGCCGAACATTATCTTCGAGTCAGTCGCCGCCAGTAAACCCTTCCTTGCCACTTACCATATCAAAGGGCAAGAAGATGGCAACATTGATTTTATCAGAAGTACCCAGGTCGGATTTGTCGAAGAGCACCCATCCGCAGCTGCCCAACTAATCCAAATCATCTTAGAAAACCCTCAAATATTGAAATCCACTCATCCTCACATTAAACACGTCCGTAAACAACTTCAACCTGCCGCTCAAAACATTGCGCAACAAATCATCAAACACTTACCTTAAATCCTACCCCAACGTCATATGCAGAGTGTCTATATATTCATATATATCCTAATCATCGCCATTTCCTATGCCCTTTTAGAAATCCAAATCGAAGGCAGACATGGCTGGGCTTCAAAACTTCCCACTTGGAAAATCACCCAAGGACCTCTTGTGAAACTCGCCGGTCGCCCCATCACCGGCTTCCATCTTTACACGTACACTACCCAACTCTTATTCTTTCACTTTCCCTTTCTATTCATCACCTGGTCTATTCGAACCGAATTCCTTATCCTCGGCATGTTCTTCCTTTTCATTAACCTAGAAGATTTCCTCTGGTTCCTCCTTAATCCTCATTATGGACTTAAAAAGTTCACTTCACAGCACATCTCCTGGCATTCATCCTGGTTTCTTGGCCTGCCCACCGGATATTGGGTTGGAACAATCGTCTCTCTCCTCCTCTTCTACCTCCGTTACCAAACCTAAACGCCGGACAAAACCGCCTCTCATTTCTCCAACAACACCATCCAGTGATATCTTTTGTCTCCCCGATACCCAAAATAGATATTCTCCACCTCATCCACCACCTTTAAATTCAGATCTTTAAAGTATCTGTGCCAATCTTCTTCTGACTGAAAATTAAACGGGCAACCTACTCCGAACGGCATATTTGCCCAAAAATCAGCTAAGGATAACAAAAACTTTCCTACTCTGTCATTTGCCATATGATCCTTAATCAACACATACTTCCTAGTCACTCGCCTCATCTCTTTTAACAAAGGCGCAATATCTCCCTTAATATGATGCAACACATCCACCACCATCACCACATCAAAGCTGTCATCTTCATAAGGCAAATTCACACCGTCGTATAACTTCCGTGGAATTTTAGCCTCTCTGTGCTCTTGAACATCTACTCCCTTTATCACCAAATCAGGTCTCTTCCCCATCAACATCACCGCTAAGTTGCCGTCATCACACCCTACATCCAAAACTCGAGCATTCTTGGGCATCAACTTTAACAACTCTTTAACTACTAATCTCTTATACTGGGGAAACACCAACTCAACATAAACCGTCCTTAATGGCCAACCCCAAATTTTCGTCCACCAATTCATATCTTCTATTTACTCTAACATCAGAATTATAACACCCATTACTCAATTAACCATCTACTCCAGCTCTTTTCCAATCCCAGAATTCTCAGAATCGATTAGCATTTTGAATTCAAAAACTAAAGATTCCAACTTGACATTCAGCCTCTAACTAGCGGGAACAGCATCAGCCGTCTTTTCATCTTTCTCCTCAAGCAATTGCTCCCTCATCTCAGCCATTAACTTCCTCCAGAACTCCTGCTTTGCCATCACTGACGAGTGAATTAAACCGTCATACGGCATAAAAGCTACTCCTTTAGCCTGCGGAAACATTGCCGTTAACATCTCCACCACTCTCTCCTCCATTTCAGTCGGTCCATTTTGTTCGCCTGCCTCTAACCTTTCCAGATCTTCCCTCCTCGCTTGCCTTAACGACTCAATAGTCGGATAATGGCTAATTAATCTTCTTTGTACTGCATTTACTGGCCTAGCGTCAATCACAGGCGCAAATACCACCTTACTCTTAACCTGCTGCCTAGCACATCTGGTCGAGTCCGTACGTGCAGCCTCTACATTTGTTGCTACAGCTTTCATCCCTCCAAAAAACTGTGGGATTATTCTGGGAGAAAGTCCATACACTTCAGCCAACTTTCTATTAAGCCTACCCTGTGATGAATAAATAAACTCTCTTGCAATTTGCAACAATCCTCCCGCCGGACCTTCAGGCGTTACCCATGCCCCACCCATCTCTCTATTCGCCTGTCGCAATGTATGAACAACTCCTTTTATTACTCCCACCAATCCTCTTACCGAACCTTCCGGAGTTATCCCCTCTTTATTCGCCTGCTTCCACGGCTGTAACCACCCCTCACCTTTATATTTCTCCACAGCATCCAAAAGTGTTCCCCACGTAAAATCACGCCCTAATGTCGGATGCTCTGCCAAGCCACCCGATTCGCATAAGGCCAAAACCTCACATCTCTCACCTAACAAACTGGCTAACTCTATCGCCTGAGCTCCTCCTAATGAAAATCCTATCAACCCTACCTTTTCTGTCACCTGTAAATTGTTCCCTTCCTTCTTATCCTGTTCTAGTGCCCTCATCAAAATCTTGGCTGATTCCGACAACGTTGGTTGAGCAGAAGCTTCTCCTTCTCCCTTTGATCTTGGTATTCCACCAATATGCGGTAAAGCCACCATTCTCAACCTATAAGGAAAATCCGGTAACTCTTTAACCGCATCTACGATTCTACCGAACAAGCAAACATTCCCTCTCGCCTCCGAACCTCCTCCTCCCAAAATCAACAAAGTCAAATAAGGATCCTTCTCATGGTCCTTACTTACGGGCATCTCATATCTCAACGCCGTTATCCCATACATATGAGTCTTGCCTGCTTCATCACCCTCACCAGTTCTCTCCATAAAAACCGGCAGTGTCACTTCCTCCACATCCAAAAATTGGTCATCTTCAGATCGTTCATTATCCCCATATCCAATCTTATTCAGTGGGCCACAGGAAAGCCTCCTCGTCATCTTCTCTCCTACAACATTATGGGTTGCAAGAAAATCGCCTTTTCTCGCAGGAGGTACTCCACTCCAATAATCGGACAATCTTGCTTTCGGATCTCCGTCTGCCCGTCCTGCAACCAATCTCTCAACATCTCTTAACATAATATCCTATATTATAATACAATAACCCTCCCAATCCAAGCCCTTATTAAAATTTCACTTTCAACTCTGCAAACAATTCAACAATACTCATATATTTGATAGTTCGCCGCCATCCTAAAACACACTCAAATCTGTTTTTACTCCGTCTGATACCAACTACTAATATCAACCCTTTCTACCCCACCCATTCCTCTATCAATCCCCCGCACCTCTCGACCTCAAACATCACCTGGTCGTGGTCCCCGTCAAACACCACTAACTTCGAACCTTTAATCAGTTTGTTAAATCTCATTGCATATTCTATCGGAAACAATTCATCCTTGCTTCCCCACAAGATCAAAGTCGGCACCTTCACCTCTCTGATCACCCTGGTGTAATCTTCATAAACACATTTCTCAACCATCTCTCTTAACTGCGGCAATCTCCGATTCAGCTTCACCATATTCCCTAAAAATGACTTAATTATTAACCAAACAAACATTTTATTCTTCCTTACCCGTAACTGCCTCCCCGTCTTCTTCAATCCCCACACGGCTAATTCCCACTCGGACAATTTCGGTGGTATCCCTACCGCGTCACCCAATACCAGCCTAGCCACCAACCTCGACCGTACTGCCAAATTCACCGCCACTCCCCCTCCCAACGAGTGTCCCACCACTACCACCCTGTTTATCCTTAAACTCTTCAAAAACCCCTCCAAAAATTCAGCATAATCTCCCAAACCCCATACCTCATCTGGCAAATCCGACTTCCCGAACCCCGGCAAATCCGGAGCCATCACCTTAAACTTCGCTCCCAACATTTCCAAGTGCTTCCTGTAAACCATCGCCCCCACCCCGCCTCCGTGCAGCCACAAAATCACCTTTCCGTCTTTCTTCCCCCCTGTCCAATAATGCATCTTTATCCCCCTTGCTTCATAAACCTTCTCATTCATACACCTTCATTATTTTATATCTAATCTGCCGACTATTAATCACTAAATACCCCGTCTTATCCTTCCCTGGCACCTTTTTATCAATCGCCCCCAAACCTGGTAAACCGATAAACTTCACCTCCTCGGCATCATGCCTCAACCGATTGATCTCCTCCATCCCTACTTCTTTCAACCTGCATGATTCCTTACTCACCACGTATTGCTTGCATAAATGATTATGCCCGGTAATTACCGTCACATTCCTATCACACTCTAAGACCGCCCTCATAAACTCAGCGTTACCATTCACCAACACTCCTTCCACTAAACCTTCTTTCCAAAGCATCAAATCATAATGTTCAAGATCAACTTCCACCTCGTGATTCAACCTCCCCACCTTAAAAAACGGTGGAGCATGAACAAATATCAACACTTCCTTTGCCTTGCCGTTTCTCAACTCATTCGCCAAAAACTTAATCTGCTCCTTCCTCAATCCGTCAGAATTGGCCAAATGCCTCAACATAAAAGGTATCTTGCCTAACCTAAAATAGTTTTCGAGCTTCACAAACGCATCGCATCCGCTATCCAGAAAAACCAACTTCGTGCCGTCCAAATTTACAGCATAGCAGCGTTCAAAAGGATACCTCTGCAACGTATTAAACCTCTTCAAATTTACCGTCATCGAACCCAACTCTCCCCATCCTCTAAACTTATTAAACCCAATCTGCTTCCTATACTGTCTATATAACGCTCTATCTACATTGATATCTTTAAGCACGTAAATTGCATAGTTATACGGCATCAATCTATAATCATGATTTCCCAAATTCAGGTACCATTTACCCTTACACTTGTCCAAAATCTTAAACAACAGATCCCAATTACTCCCCTCCACGGACTCGTAACCCACAGAATAATTAATTACCAAATCCCCGTTCAAAATCAGTGTCTGACCGCGCTTTATTTTCTCCACCAATGCCCTCAAATTCCTTGTCGGGTTTATCACCTCATATTTAGTAGGAATAATCTTACTAATTTCCTCAAATGACCTTGACAAATGCAAGTCCGCCGCCACCACTAAATCCGCCATATATCCAACGTATCACAAACCACCATAATTCACCATCAAGCCGTCAACCCATTCTCTTCACTGTAACTTTTTACCATCTAATTTTTTATATGCCAATTTCACCGCCTCAATCACTCCTACCACCCCCAAACTTAAAGCCCCCACCATCAGCCACTCCTGCCAAAAAATCACCTCCAAACCCAGCAACATCCTCAGCCAAGGCACATAAATCGGCACCACCGTCAATCCCAATCCTACCAATACCGCTCCCACCAGCCACCGATTTTCTCCTAACGACTCCTCCCAAATATTCTTAGTCAGACTCCTACAGGAAAACACATACAATAACGAATCTAGCCCCAACGCCGCAAATACAATCGTTCTTCCGAACTCCTGCCCAAACCTGGGCGCAAACCAGCCGAAAATCGCCAAGCTTGCCAGACCAGTTACTAACGAAATCACTCCGATTAGTACCGCAATCTCACTGTCAATCAACGGCAGTTTAGGCGAAATCGGCTTTCTCTTGAGTACATTTTTATCTCGAGGATCAATCGTTAACGCCAAATTAGGCAACCCATCATCAATCAGATTAATCCACAAAATCTGCGCCGCGCTGATTGCTAACGGCCAGCCCATTACCAGACTGCCAATCACCAAAATCAATTCTGAGAAAGTATCAGATAACAAATATAAAATAATCTTGCGCAAGTTATCAAAAATTCCTCTTCCCTCAGCTATCGCCCCCACAATCGTTCTAAAATTATTATCCAGCAACACCATATCCGCCGCCTCCCTCGCCACCTCCGTCGCTTCCCCCACCACAATCCCGATATCAGCCGCAGTAATTGCCGGCGCGTCATTAACCCCATCACCCATCATCCCTACCACTTCACCCTTGGCTTTCAAAGCCTTTACAATCCTTAACTTCTGCTGCGGTCTGGTCCTGGCAAAAAGTTTCACATCTTTAATTCTTCTTTGCAGCACCTCTTCCTTTAATTTCTCCAGCTCAAATCCTTCCATCACCGAACCATCCGGCAAATCGATTCCCAACTCCTTCATCACCGCCTCTGCGGTCGGTCGATAATCACCCGTGATCACCTTCACCTCCACCCCTGCTTCTTGAGCTTGTCTCAACGCCGTCTTTACCCCTTCCCGAATCGGATCAGCGTAAGCCATCAATCCCAGCCATCGCAACCTCACTTTCGCAAATTTGTGATCCCGTAAATCTGCAAACATTTCCTTCGTCTCCTTTATACTCCGCGCTTTAAAATAAGCTAATCCGATCATCCGCCTTCCCTTATTCCCCAATTCTTCTATCCTCTCTCGACTCTTGACTCTTGACTCTTGCTTCTCTTGACTCCAGCCAAGCACCACTTCCGGTGCCCCCATCACAAACACTTCCCTCTTATGCCTGGTTGCCAGAAATCTTGCATCAGTCGAAAACGGAATACTCTCATCCCTCGGAAATTCATCCACCCATACCTGGGGGTCAACTGCCCCCTTCACTTTCTTGCGTGCCCGCTCGCGCAACCAACTCCACCTCGCTAATTCAGTCCCGTCTCGTAAATCATTCGCCAACGCCCCTGCCCGCATCCCCAACACCTCATCCGTGAAGTCTACTTCCATCACCTTCAAATCCCCTTCCGTCAGCGTTCCTGTCTTATCCACGCACACCACTGTCACCGTTCCCAAAGTCTCTGCCGCCACCAACTTCCGTACCAAGGCTTTGTGCTTCAAAATCCTCTGCATCCCGATTGCCAAAATCGCCGTCAATGCCACCACCAGTCCCTCGGGAATGGCCGCTACTGCCAGAGCTACTGACAACTCAAACATCTCCACCGGATCTCGCCCCGATGCCAGCCCATACCCGAACACCCCGATCGCTGCCACCATTACTCCGATCGTCAACCACCTGGCCAGCTGCGACAGTCTTTTCTCCAACGGCGTCTCACCTTCCTGTTCTTCCTCCAAACTCTTGGCAATCTTCCCCACCTCAGTGTGCATCCCAATCTTAGACACCACCATTACCCCGGATCCGCTGGCCACTACCGTGCCCATAAAAGCCTCTGCTTCAGTCTCTAAGTTTCCAGGTTTCCAATCTCCCCAGTTAAATTCTGCTTCTTTGAAACCTTTTAATTTAGAAAGCTCGAAACCTATTTTCCTTACTGGCACACTCTCTCCGGTCAAAATCGCCTCATTAATCAACAGGTCAGTCGCTTCCGCCACCACCCCGTCCGCCGGCACCTTGTCACCCTCGTACAGCAATACCACATCCCCAGGTACTAACTCTCTCGCATCCATCTCCTGCTGCTCTCCGTCTCTCCTCACCATTGCTCGAGGTGTCAACACCTTCTGCAACGCCTCCAATCCCCGTTGGGCATTTCTTTCCTGGATAAACCCCAATACTGTATTCACCACCACGGCCAAACCAATCACTGCTGAATCTGTAAACTCCTGTAGCCATACCGTTACTAACCCTGCAACCACCAACACCAACACCAGCGGATTCTTAAACTGCCGCACTAAGAAATCCCAGTCAGTTGGCGGTCGTTTTCCCTCCAACTCATTCCGTCCGGATTCCGCCCTTCGCTTCACCACCGCTTCTCGACTCAACCCCCGCTCCAAATAATCTTCAATCTTATCTAGCCCTCCATTTTTGCCGTTTGAGCTTTGAGCTTTGAGATTCTCATTCATATCCCCATCATACCGGAAATCCCTCACAAATCTACCCGTATTCATTCCCAATAACTAATCCCTACTTAATCGCCACCCCAGCCTTCTCCGTCTCTTCCTTCAACTTCTTCAACAACTCCCTCTTCACCTGCCACTGACTGCCTCCATCGACCTTTAGTCGCACTTTGAAAGTCATCACTCCTCCTCCTAAATCTTCCGGACCAGTCACCGAAGGTTCCTCTTCAATCATCTCTTTAAACTTTGGTTCCTTGGCTACCGACCTCGCTACTTGCTCGAGCAGCTTGGACACCGTCTCCACCTTCTCCTCCACTCCCACTTTCACTACCACCGCCACAAACGCCCAATCTTGAGTAAAATTCGCTATCCGCCCAATCGTACTATTGGCAATATAATAGGCTACTCCCTCCTCATCTCGTAACATCGTCCTGCGCAAATTAAACCCCTCCACCTTACCTCGCACTCCGTTTATCTCTACAATATCTCCCACTCCCAACTGATCTTCCAATAAAATAAACAGCCCGTTAATAATATCTCTCACCAAATTCTGCGATCCAAACCCGATCGCAAACCCGATTACCCCCGCTCCAGCTAGTAAAGGTCCGATATTGAACCCCAAAGCCGCTAAACTCACCAACAACAAAGCCGTCGTCAACCCCACCATCAAGGTGGCGCTCACCACCCGCACAATTGTCTGCGCCCTTTGCTCCTTTTCCCGTTTGGATCGTTTAGAGCCCTCCTGTGCCTTTCGCAACACCGCCATCAACCATCTCTCCGCAATCGGCCGTACCACAAATGAAAATCCTGCCCACGCTCCTAGCAACGCCAACACCTTCTGCCATGAAACCGATCCCGCCAAACCATCCATACCCCTATCTTACCAGAACCTTCCCCGCTCTCAACCCCAAATATCAAGTCAATGAAAGACCCGATACGTAACACGTAACAAGAGACCAGAATAAAGGGGCAAAAACTAACTACAATTTAATTTCTACTAATTTCTACTCGCTATTTACCGATTACAGTTTACTATTTACTGATTACTCTCACTTCTGCAACTCAAACAACCGTACGACCTCCTCCAACGTACTTGCCTGCTCCGCCCCTTTGTCGTCCCGAAACTTCACCAGTCGCGGAAACCGCAACCCGTAATCAGAAGTATGCACCTTTGACTTCGTAATATTATCCGCCGCAATCTCTACCACCAGTTCTGGTCTCACCCACACATCCGGCTGCAAATTCTTATTCACCTCATATTCTTTGGGCTGCTTCTCGACTTCCAATTTCTTTAATCTGCCTTGCAGATCGCCAAACTGCTCATCCGTCAATCCCGTCCCGATCTTGGACACAGTTAAATAACCACTCTTTAACTTCCCATCCTTTCTTTTAATTGTCCGATCCTCGTTACCGCGTACGCCTACGAGAAACGCTCCCAACCCAAACTTTGCTCTCTGCCCTCTGCCCCGGTAGTATCCCATGACCACACAATCCAATGTATCCGCCAACCCCGCCTTTGCTTCCTCCACCTCTTTCATCTTCACCCAATTCCACCCTTTCCTACCCGGAACATACGGACTGCCCCATCGCTTAATAATTACTCCCTCCAGCCCCGTTTTCAAATATTTCTTATGCAAATTACGACATTGATTAGCATCTTTCGTCACCAATTGAGGAACTATTTCCAACACTTTACCTTTCTTTATCACCTTCTCTAGCAACTTCCTCCGGTCACTCAAAGGCAGGCCATGTACGTCCCCATCGCGCCCTTTAGCTTCTTTAACGTACAAAATATCAAAACACATGAACTTCAACGGCACTTTCCCTCTCTGCTCCTCAACTGCGTACTTCCTCTTCCTGGTCATCGTTACCTGAAAAGGTAGCCACTTGCCTGTTTTCGGGTCCACCCCAATGGCCTCGCAATCAAAAATCGCCTCCTGCATACCTCTATCTAATTGATCAGCAATTGTATGCAATTCAGGAAACATATAACTATTCTCCTCCAAATTCCTGGTGAAACTCCTCACCTGCCAACTATCTTCCCGTTTGCCTGCTCTCCGCCTCCAATGTATCTGCAGTCTCGTTCCGTCGTATTTCGGTTCCACTGCCACCTCTCCCATCTTTTCCAAGATCTCATCAAAACTCTTCAGCCTCTGGCACAACTCCGCCACCACCGGTGTACCTAAACGGACCTTTACCTTACCCAAAGCTCGGGTTATCTCACTTGACAGAGCTGATAAACTCTTTAAATCAGCTCTATCATCCTGAGCAGACCCCAAACCATGTGGGGTTTGAGGCTGTCGAAGGATCTTGGCTACTCTACTCCTTACTTGCTTCGCAATCAGTCCCACATCCGCCGCCACATTATAGGCGTCCTCCAACTCCTCGTGCAGCGACTTATCCCCCGTCACCATCCAGCTCAACCCGTCCAAAATCGTCATCTCCCCGAACCCCAGCCGCAGCTTTCCCACCGGAATCCGAGCTATATACTTAGCACTCACTTTATCTACTGACCTCAACAAATCGGCTAACCCTTTTACCTTCCTTTCCTGACTCCCCCTCCCTTCATCCAGGGCAATCTCCATCAACCGCCTATAAGCCTCATTAACCGACATCTGTCCCTTCACATTTGACAAGGACGATAAACGATTAAAATCGTCCTTGTCATCCTGAGCAGACCTCAAACCATGTGAGGTTTGAGGCTGTCGAAGGATCTCTACCTTTTTTTTCTTATTTTCAGCCAAGCTACCCGCTACTAACCCCAAGTCACCTTCCTTCTTATAGGCTCTCTTCACCTCATCCACTTCCACCTCATAAGCCTGTGCCAAAACTCTCACCATCATTTTTTCCGCCACATTAAACTCCGTCATTGAGTGTTTTGGCCCCAACTGCCCCAAACTCAAATACACTACTTTATCTATCTCGTTCTGCTTTGCAGAAACAAACAACTCAGCCAATAATCTCGTCATCTTCAACCGCCCGGACACCTTCTCTAACTTTTCCCAAAACTCAGCCAATTTTCTAAACTCCATCTTCCCTATCATAACACTACTCTACCCGCTCTTTCCTCCCCACCTATATCCTCTTCCCCTGCAACTCTCAATCAGTTCATCCGCAAAACCCTGACTCTGCAACTTCCTTCTCAATCTTTGTACCAACTTTCTCATAGCCCACAAAGAAAATTTCTCTGGCTCATCAGGCCACAAATTATCCCCCATCGTCTCCCAAGCCACTACCCTTCCCCTATTCTCTACCAAGCATTTCAACAACCAATACTCGCTTTTAGTCAAACCTTTGATCATTCGCTCATTCACCCAAATATCATCCTCCTTAATCTCTGCTTTCAACCCAGCTAATATCCCCAACTTGCACATATAATCGTTTGCCTTATCAATCCACTGTTGGTCCACCGCTGTCTTTAGTCCTCTCGTCGTCCCCACAAAGCCAGGAAACAACTTCGACAATCCACCATATCTAAAAAGTAAATCTACAAATACCTCACTCTCTTCCCAGGAATAACCTTCCACTCTCACCGAATTCATCACCAACGCCGACAACACCCCATGCGCCAACCTATCTACGCTTATATCTTGTCTCCACCAAACTGCCAAATTCAAAACTCTCTCATTCATATCGCCCATAGAATAACTTACGCCTGATCCATACTCGGTTGGCTTAATCAATAACTTTACCTCTTTATCAACCATCTCAGGAAATACGCTTCCCACATTCTTCCAAAAATCATCCTCAACCGTCTCCCATTTTTCCCTCAAAGTTTCTACATCCATCTGCCTTTCCTTCACCAAACCATTAATCCTTTTCGCAAGCTCATCTTCTCTCCAAATTAGCGACCCGTAATCTGTCTTTGCCACCTGACCCCAAAACCCTTTCTCTACTTCATCATAGTTCCAGTCAGGCAAATAAACCGCCTTCCAAACGTTCCCCACTACCTCTGGTAACACCAAAAACCCGTGCTTAAAATAAAACAAATTCGCCGTCTTTGCCGCAGTGTTCACGACCCGACAAGCCTCAGTTTCCCGAGAATATTCCCAATTAGTAGTTACTTTCATCACTCATATTCTACCGCAACTTCGCAAATGTCCCCCAAAAGTCACGCACAGTTAGTTCTTCAAAAACTATAATCTATTAAACGATGCCTATAAACCTAAAACAGCCAACCCCAGAAACAATTATGCCCCTTTCAGTAGCTAAAAGCATCGCCAGAAGAGCTGCGCAATATAGAATTCCACCCATTTCCCAGACTTTTATTGATCAAGACAACTGGGCATCTAGTGGAGGAATCTTTATTACCGGGGCAGAAATCCTTAACCGTCATGATCCCACTTGGCACGCGAGAAACGATATTCATCCATCCAAACTATACGAATACACTGAGTACCTCCACCCAGATGGTCCCTGGTTCCAAGCTTGGTGTACAAAAACCGTAAGAGCACCCCTGAAAAGTACCATGGAAAGAGTGACAAGAGCATACCTTACAATAAAAACGCGGAGTGAAACCCTACCTCCGGAAATTATCTCTAGTCTTTTTCCAATGTAACATCTTCTTCACCCTCCAATCAGATATTCGATTCATCTACCTGCACGTCCAATGATCCGGCACGTAAGCACACCACCAATATTTCAGTGTGGGTGTCGGAGTCGGCTCTGTCCCTGGCGTTGGCGTCGCTGTTGGAGAAACAGGTGTAGGAGTTAACGTCGGAGTCTGAGTCGGTGTTGGAGGAATCGGTATCGGCGTATCCGTAGGCGATACCGGGGTAGGCGTACTTGTTGGCTCTATCGGTGTCGGTGTCTGAGTCGGTGTACTCGTCGGTGGCACCGGAGTTAACGTTGGAGTCATTGTGACTGTCGGAGTTGCCGTCGGCGTCATCGTCGGTAAACCTCCACCACCTACGGCACCACAATCTACTGCCGCACATGCGTCAATCCTCCCAAAACTCCAATAACTTCCAGTTCCGGGGATCTTTTCCGCAGTTGATTCAATCTGCTGCCTTACCTGTTGATTACTCCACGCCAGATGCTCCCCCTTTACCAACCCTGCTAAGCCCGCCACCCAGGGACTAGCCATCGACGTCCCTGACAGACTTATATATCCTCCGTTATTATAAGTAGATAAAATCGCCACTCCCGGCGCCGCCACGTCTACCCAACTTCCGTAAGTCGACCAACTCGGCCTAGTATCATTTTCGTCTATCGCCCCCACCGCGATCACGTCAGAATAGTAAGCAGGATATACCGGATAACTTCTTCCATTATTCCCTGCCGCAGCCACCACCACTACTCCCCTGTTCCATGCATCCTCAATCGCTCTTTGCAACGTCCTTGACGGATAAGATCCGCCCAAACTCAAATTAATCACCTCTGCCCCGTTATCCACTGCCCAGGTGACTCCGTCCGCCACCCAAGAATAATATCCGCTTCCGTCATCATCCAACACCTTCACCGAAAACAATCTCCCTTCATAGGCCATCCCCGCCACCCCCTTGCCATTATTAGTCATTGCTCCTGCAATTCCTGCCACATGCGTCCCGTGCCCGTTACCGTCATCGTCACCGTCGGTAGTAAAATTCGCCCTTTTAACCACCTTACTAGCCAAATCCTCATGACCCCTGTCAATTCCTGTATCCACAATCGCGATGTCTACCTGGCTTGAACCATGAGTCGCACTCCAGGCTCCGAAGGCCTTCACCTTATCTAATCCCCATTGACTACCAACTAAAGAATCATTAGGCACCTCTAACGCTTCTGCCACGTAATCCGGCTCCGCATACTCCACCCATAAACTCCTTCCCAATTCATCAGCCATCATTCTCGCCTCCGTACTTCCACTCCCCTTAATTTTCCCTCGAATCACCAAAGTATCCGCCATTTCCATCTTCTGCTCCTTCACCACCTCGATATTCCTTAACACCACCTTCTTGACCCATTCCGGCGTCCATCTTCTCCACTTCACAATCACCCGTTCACTCTCACTCCCGGCTACCGCAACCCCCTGCCCTCCCACTTCAGCCTTCACTCCCCCATACCACCAGCCACTCATTGCCACTAATAAACCGACTATCACTACTACCGCGAATCTGATCCTCGCCTTTCCCATATATCGATTATCCCTCACCATACTACCTTTTCCTTCCTCAGTCAATTCATAGAATCAACAAATCACCATCCCAATTCTCCTTCACCCATACGGCAAGGGCAAATTAATCTTCATAATACTGATCCCGAAAAAATTCTCTATCACCCTGATCACGGCATAAGACACCGCCACAATCGCTAACCCCGTGAATGCCGACATAATCCTTCCCCTGGCTGCCTCCACTTTTGACTTCTCCCCTCCTGAGATAATCCACTGAAACCCGCCCATCACCACTGACCCAAAAAACAAAATTCCTGACACATAAAGCCCCAAACTCAACAACGCCCCCGCAAACTCCCCGATACTGGTAATCGAAAACTGCTCCACCGTCTGCCTGGGGATCTCAATCGCCCCACTCGGATTATACTGGGCCATCACTACCCCACTAGCCGCCATTCGATTTAGCTTCTTCCAGCTTTTCCAAACGAATTTCAGCTTCTTCATATACAGTTCTCCCAGTAACTTTAACCGTTTCATATACTACTATATAATTTAATCCACAAAGAACAGTACATACCGATGGCCCCGATGACTATCGGTATATCCCCCTCCTTATCACTTATCGTATCGATTCTAAAAATTTCATTCGGATCATTCGGATGAATTAGTATATTAGGATCGCCCCCAAGCCGACTTAGGGTCTATACAAACAACTCGAATTAACACCCCATGCTACCAATATAAAATGTTTAATTAACCTATCTCATTACACCAGTCTCGACTGAGAACTCCATGAGTCGCGACTGAAACTTTCTTCAAATTAACCATCAAAAAAGGTAAAATATTCCTATCCTCAATCTCCTCATCAACCTAGCCTATGACCCCAGCCCCCACTCTGCTCCACCGTCGCCAACAAATCCTCGCTAAAATTAATCGACTAAAAAAACAAATCGCCGAAGAAAGAGAAAATGAGGAAGTCTACCCCGGCCACGAAAGCACTTGGCGAGTTGATACTGAAAACCAACTCCAGGTGCTCACCACCCACCTCAACCAAATCAATCAGGTTCTCCAGCGCTCGAAACCTCAAGCATCCCAACGCACATCCCAACACAAAAACAAATAATCACTTCAGTTAGTCCACTTCCAAGCCAGCCCCCTCATAAACTCAATCTTGTCTCTCCATCCCTCCTTATGCCATAATCTAATCAATGCCCCTACTCGTCTTTCTCTTAATCATTATCTTCCTCCTCCTCACCGGTGTGCGCATCGTTGATCAATACGAACGCGGCGTCATCCTCACCTTGGGTAAATACTCCGAAACCAAACAACCCGGCCTCAACTGGATCATCCCCATCGTCCAGCGCATGATCAAAGTCGACCTCCGCATCACTACCGTTGACATTCCCCAACAGGAAGTCATCACCAAAGATAATGTCCCCGTGGGCATCAACGCCGTCGTCTATTTCCAGGTAGAAAAAGCCGAGGACGCCATCCTTAAAATTCAAAACTATTCCTACGCCGTTTCCCAATACGCCCAGGCCGCCCTCCGCGACGTCATCGGCGGCGTAGAACTCGACACCCTACTCACCGAACGTCACGAACTCGCCACCCAAATTAAAAACCTCGTTGATGAAGAAACCAACGCCTGGGGTATTAACGTTACCGCCATCAAAATCCAGGACATCGAACTTCCGGCCGACATGAAGCGTGCTATGGCCAAACAGGCTGAAGCCGAGCGCGGTCGTCGCGCCGTCATCATCACCGCCGAAGGCGAATTCACCGCTTCTGAAAAACTCAAACTCGCCGCCCAAAACCTGGCCGACGGCGGTATCTCCATCCGCACCCTCCAAACCATCGAATCCACTACCGCCAACCCCGCCAACACCGTCGTCTTCGCCCTGCCTACCGAAATCCTCAAAGGCTTCAAAAACCTCATCAAAGGCCAACAGTAATAAAAACCAATTACATGACCCCCCTTAGCCCCGTCTTAATTCTTATCGGGCTACTCTCCTTAATTTCACCTCCCCTTGTATACGCCAACATGGTTGGTCTTGCCCCTCCCCATCAATTACTTGGCTTTCTTCTGGAATTTACCTTTATTACCGGTCCACTTAATGGACTTATCGAATTTACTGTTTTGTGGCTACTTCTAAGAAAAAACCTTACCGGACAGTGGCTATTCAAAAACGCCATCATCATCAATCTCCTCACTTTCCTTCCCACTCAAAAACTTTTCACTTTCACCAGATACTCCTTATTTAATTTTGTAACTTACCGACCTTACGACTCCCTTGTTACCATCTCAATTCTATTTTTCGTTGAAATCTTCCCCGTCACCATGGAATATCTTTTCTACAAATGGCGTCTCTCCAAACCATCTAACAACAAATCTCTAGCCCATACCTCAAATAAAAAATTACTCTTATCCGTTATCTGTGCTAATCTTGTTACTACCTCCTTGGGAGTTCTGCTTTTCATCTAACCCAATACTACATCAATTTAAGCGTTTCACCATTCAATCATGCCGCCATCTAAACACTCTTTCCTTGTCCCTCAGCACACCTCACCCGAAGAAATCACGCGCCAGGTAAAACAACAAGCTAGAATTTCTTACCTCATCTTCATCTTGCTCTTCTTCTTTATCACTTTGATTGTAGAATTTTTTGTTAAACCTCAATTCACGACGCTTTTATCAGACGATCAACAAGCCTTTATCCTTAAATACAGTTTATATCCTCCAATAATTATACTTCTTTTCTGCTCAGTTATCAGCTATTACTATACCCGAAACCCCAAATACACCAGCCAGCCAGTCAAAGATAACCTTATAAGAGTCAGTTCACAAAAAACCAAATTACTTCTACCAATTATTATCTTAATTCTATTACTTTCAACTGCATATCAACTTTTCACCATCATCACATCCGCCTACATTATTAACTAAATCTCACCTCCATGCATAATTCACCTTCTTAATTTGTCCCGCTCAATCGTGGCATTTTCTTAAACACCTTCGGGCTAAACCCCAAAGCTTTAGCTGCCTCCTCTGCTGCCTGCAAATTTGCCGCCCCATCCTCCACTATTACATCTATCCGTGCCAACTGTTTAAAAATCTGCGTCCAAACCGCCCTCTCCTTTTTGCTCCCATAATCAGACATATCAAATATTTTCTTTGCTACATTTCCTAAACCTAACCTTTCTAATATCAACCTTGAAGTCGCCACCAAAGCTGTTGAAACCACCACCAGCTCATAATCTTCCAAACTAGCCCTCAAATTCTCCACAGCAAACTTATTTGAATAAATCTTTAACCTCCCAGACCGGACCGCCTCCAGTTCACCTTCTAACTGCGACTTTATATCTGCATCTGCCTTTCCCAACTTAAACATTGCCTTCTCAAACACCTTCTCGTGCTTATTAGGATCAAATCCAGGATCATAACTATACAACACCCCGCCCATATCCGACACCAACACCTTCATCAAGCCCATTATACACTCAAAAACTGTGTCCTAATTCACTTAATTTCAGCCACACTCGCACGTCTCCCAACTCAGGAAACTCCTTCATCAAAAAATCCCGTAACTCATTAGCGATTTCATCCTCTCTTTCAACTCGCTCCTTAAATGCATGCACAGACACCTCCAACTCTACCTCGCCAATCATTTGTCCACTTACTTTAATAAACCTGATACTAATTTCCTTTTCCGTCAATCTAATCTCTCCGCAACTCAGACGTTCTGCTGCAAAAGGGCGTAACTTAAGAACAATCTCCTTTTCCTTTAATCGGTCTTTCGCATACACATTAATCGTCGGCATATCCAAATCTTACCACAAACCGATCACCATCCTGCTCAGCAAAATCAACAGAACATGACCCTTATTATCAGTTTACATCTGTCCTTTTATCTGATTTTATCCGTCGAGTCTACTTCACACCTGCATCAAAAACTCCTCCGCCAACTTCCCCGCCTCTCCGTTCGCCCGGTAAAAATTCTTCCACACCACCACAATATCCGCTCCGTTAAACACCGCCGATTGAATCTCCCGCGGCTTATCCCCCCCTGCCACCGACACCATCACATTAAACGCCCCCTTAATCTTATTAATCATCTGAATCGGCAACGGCTTGTCAGAAAACTCCTCCTCATCCACCCCCCGGTGCAAAATCACCACCTGCGGCAACTGCTTCAACTTTCTCAGCACCTTGTAAGGCTGCTCCACATTCATCATATCCACCATTGCATCCACCCCGTGCTCCTCGCACTCAGCCATAAACGCATCCAAAGATTCCACCGGCGCCATCCCCAAAGCCACCGCCCCACTCGCCCCCGCCTCTGCCGCAATCTGCACCTCAGTCGACCCCCGATCCATCATCTTCAAATCCGCCACCACATAAGCTTGTGCCATTTCCTGACTCAGCCCTCCCTCATTCCTCATCCCCGGACTCTTCATCCCCGACTTTAACAACATCCCCAATATCCCAGTGAACTGAACACTTTCTTCCTTATCATAAACCAGATTCTGTCCCATCAAATGTGTCCGATACCAATACTTAATCCTCCTAATCCCTTCCGCTCCATAGCGCTTAATCAATGGCGTCCCCGCCTCTACAATAATCCGCTCGCTTCTAGGCAACTGACTGATAATCCGTCGTGCATCGCTCAACGTCCCGTTCAGCGCCACCTGCAAATACCTTTTCTTCGGATCCAATAATGAATTCCTTTTCACTAATTACATTCTACGATCTCCATGGATTCTTCACAATCAGCACCCACCGAAAGTCGACCCCACCCACATCCGCACCCTTTTTAACTCACCAACACATACCTCGCCGCTTTCGTCCTCCCTTTCTTCCTCACCAACTTCTTCCTCATCAGATCAGTCAAATCACGCAACAACGTATCCTCGCTCACTTTAGGTATCAATTCCTTGGCATCGCGCATATACAACTCCTCATGCTCCTTCATATACTCCACCAGCTTAATCTGTCTGTCTGACAACGCAATCTGCTTCCCCACCTTATTCTTCAACCTCTCATCCATCGACAATCTCCTCACCTTTTCCTTCACCCTGGTTAACTCCACCGCCAGAGCTTGAGTAAAATACTCTAGCCAACTTGTTAAATCCCTTTCTTCCAGCTCTTCAGTTTGGTTCGACACCGCTTGCAAAGCACTATAATAAGCCGCTACATCCTGGTCAAAATATTCTTCCAAACTGAACAGCCTCCGGATATCATACCCCTCCGCCCACAACACCAGTGTCGCCATCGCCCGTGCCACCCGACCGTTACCCTCCACAAACGGATGAATCGCCACCAGAAAATAATGAGTAATTGCCGCCCTCAAAACCGGATGAACCTTCAGACTCTGCCTATCATTCAACCACAATAATAATCCTTCCACCAAATACGGCACCTCCACCGCCGGCGGCGCCTTGTAACTCGCCTCCCCGCTTTGCACACTCCGCACGATCACCTGCGCTTCTCTGAACTTTCCTACCCCATGATCTACCACCCTCTCCACCGTCAACTGATGCATCCTCAATAACTGTTCTTCCGTGTACTCAAACGGCATCTCCTTGTCCTGTCGCAAAGCTTCCAACCGGTCAATATACTTCAGCACCTCCCGATAATTTAACACCTCCTGCACATCCCTCTCCCGCGCCACCACCTCTTTGCCTTCTAGCACCTCTCTCGCCTGATCCAGACTTAGGGCATTCCCCTCAATCGCTGTCCCGTAATGCACCGTCTTCACCACTGCCTCCTCCACAAACTGCTTTTCCCACGCCGGCACAATCGGCGCATTCACAATCACCTCACGGCACGCCTCAATAATTCCGATATTACCCAAAATGTCATTGGTAATTTGAAATTTAGGTAAATACATCAAACTAATATCGCAGCGAAGATAACCACAAAATCAAAAACCCCACCCCAGCAATTATCAATATTCCTACTGGTATCATAAGTAAAGCCTGCCACCAACTCAACCTGCGATCATATTTGGCTACCTTTTCACTAAAAGAATCCATAAACCATTGTGCTTCCCTTAAATTAGGCATAAAATCTACTCCTCGACTCTTACAAAACCCTTCTACCACTTCTAATATTGAAGCACAATTCTTAACCAAAATCCCTCTTTCCATTAACTGGGTCCTCACAAATGACGAACTCACAATTAAATATTTCGTATCATCACTTACCTCCCGATACAAAACTGAAGTAATTTGCGGCCAGTTTGGTGACCAAAATGAACTCTTTTCATTAAAAAACGCTAAAGTAAAATTATTCTCCCCATGGCTATCTACCACTCCCGATCCCAATTTATCATATACCGGTTTAGGTATTAAAAATCTCTCCTCTCGGGGTCGCTCTTCTTCAGGTAACAACCTATGCCAACTTTTCAACAGCTCATATAAATCTCTACCCTGCACCTCGACCGGCAACTTAATAATTACAGATCGATAATTTGCATTTCTCTCCGCCCAATCCTCCATCCCCGTTAGTGCTCGGGCAGCAAATTCCTCCACTACAAAATTTAATAAAGGATTAGGCATATCCCCTCCACTCTATCATAAATTTCCGCACAATTCACGCACTCATTACGTTTAGCAATCAGCAATTTCGGCCTCTGGCCGAAATTTCCACTCCAAAATCTTCACTCCTTATTTTTGATTTTTGCTATTTGATATTTCTAATAGGTATCCTCTTCCTCTTACTGTCCTCAAGTCATACCCGCTTCCCAGTAACTTCTTCCTCAAACGTGAAATCGCCTGATCCACGGCCTCTTCCGACACTCCTTCAGGATTGTCCCCTGGCCAACCCGCTTCCACCAACTCTTCCCTCTCGCATACTCCCCCTGCCCTATCCTTTAAACACTTCCACAACCGATACTCAATCTGTGTCAACCTGTTCTCAACCTTAGCCTCTCCGATCTGAGCCTCGCTCGTCTCCTTTCCCTCGCCCTCTGTCCACGTCTCAGCTCTATCTCTGACAAACCTCTCCACCGCCTCTGACCCAATCACACATTTTTGTTCTCCATTTGACAAAGCTGATAAACTCCTCAGATCAGCTTTGTCATCCTGAGCGCTCCTAAAACGATGTGACGTTTTAGGGCGTCGAAGGATCTCCTTTACTACTCCCCACCCCCACAACCCCTTATTCATCACCTCAACACCATCCCTGACGAACTCCACCAACTGCTTTCGTTGTTCTTCGTTCAACCCCCGCCAAATCATCTTCAACATTCCTCTTAGCCTGGCAGAACTTTCCACCTCCTCCCTGCCTTCCACCAACCATGACTTAACCAATCCCGGAATTCCTCCTGAAAACAAATAAATCTCTTCCCTTTCCTCCTTATTCACCTTCATTCCTAACCTCCTGGCCACGTTATCAATCACCGCATCTGTTTCTTCTCTCCTACATACCGGAAAATATAACTTTGATTCTGTCACCAACTCATAAAAATTTCCCATCCTCTCCGCTTCCCGGCTCAAATCACACCTCGTACTCGTCACCACCAAATAAGTCACATGATACTTCCGTTCATCCCTGATCGCCCGCAAATGATTAAACACCTTCGGTTCAGCCATCTTTAATAACGATTCAAAATGATCTATCACCACCGTCGTTGGTTTCTTCCTGTCAACCTCGCTCATTTCCAGTAATTTAAACGGCACCAGATTTGCATCCCGCTTCACCAACTTCCTCCCCTTGATCTCTAATTCTCTAATCATCCGGGTCATCCCCCACCCCGGCAAACCGCATAAACGCACTGATAACCCGGCATCTAATTTCTCCACCACTGACTTCATTACTTGGCTTCTAGACATCCCCTATATTATAAAACTTCCCCACAATTTTGTCAGCTTCTTGTCAGGCAAACTTGACTCATAGGTTATACTATATATGCCAAGGATTCACCCCAACTACCCGGCCATTAGTGCGGCCGGGATGTCTGTGGTGACTTCTTTTTAAAAAGAGGAGAAACCGGAAATCAAATATCAAACCAAAGGAGGCCCAAATGGCCAAGAGATTGACAGTCCTCGTCATCGTGGCCATCGTATCCTTGATGGCCGCAGTCCCCGCATTTGCTCAAGGCCCCACTACTACGTGGAGGACCGCAGGCACCACACAACGGTGCGTCGGGTCGTGGTGTGTGACGCACCACGAATGGGAGAACATGGGAGGCCCGGGACCCAACCGATGGGTGGACACCACCGTCGACACCCCATACGGCAGCCGCAGCTTCAGCAGAGGGCTGCCCAACGAGCCATCCGCCCCTCCGGGGCAACTGGAGATTAACATCCAATACAATTTGCACAGCAGAGAGGGCAACCCCGGAATCACCATCCGGGGACCCCGGCAGTAAGAGGAGTCACCCGGTTTCTCCTCTCCTCTATCACCCGCCCATTTTAGTCCCCTCTTTTGTCATCCAATTGTTAACTTCCCGTCCAGCAAAGATCTACCTCTTCCCATTACACTAAAAGTAATTTTTCTTCTCGAGTCCATGCCTCCCAACACTAATTCTCCACCAGCCTCAATCTCATCCCTTACCCAACTTCAACACCGACTTCAAGACCTCAAATTTCAAAAACGGCCCCAACTCTTAACCCTCCTTGCTCAAAACCGACATCAAAGAAATATCAACCATATCACCGACCACGTCACCTTGGCCACCGAACTTGAACTCCTTGATTACCGCATCTCCCAGCTCGAAGCCCTCCTCTCTCGCGCGTCTCTTTCAGCCCTTTCCACCGAACTCCCCCACGCTAACCAAGTCGATCTCGGCTCCACCGTCATCCTCCAATCAATCTCTACCCAACACCAACGCACCGTCCACCTCGTTCCCGACTGGGAAATCAACCCCGCTCAAGGCAAAATCTCCTTATCTTCCCCTCTGGGACAATCTCTCCTAGGTAAACAAGTCAATCACCTTATCCAGGTGTCCACCCCCTCAGGCCAAATCCAATATCAAATCATCCAAATTTCTCAGACATTTCCCTAAACCATGGACCTCATCCTAAAAACCATTCTCGATTTACTTCATAAAATAACCCAATTTATCGATCCTCAGCTCGGCTATCCCCCCACATCACAACTCAGCTACGGAGAACACTAACAGCCCAAATTAACTAATTACTGATACTCCTCAAGCACAAAAATCTCAGCTCTCTTCTACAACTTCACCACCTTTCCCTTCACTCCTTCTACCAAATGCTCGTCCGCCGTGGTCATCACCGTCTGCTGGTCATTCACCACCTGCATCACCACCTTCCTATGCTCATGATCCAACTCCGAAAAAATATCATCCAAAAGTAACACGGGTTTCTCTCCTGTCACCTTCTCCATAAATGCCAACTGCCCCAACTTCAGCCACAATACCGCCATCCGCTGCTGGCCACGAGAACCGTAAGTGGCAAGGTCAATAGTTCCAAAGCTACGAGGTTTCGAAGTTTCGAAGTCATTATGGTCACTTTCACCTTGAAACTTAACTATCATGTCATCTCTGTGCGGTCCTACTAGCGTCACCCCAGCCGCTACCTCTTCTCTCCCATACTGTTTCAGCCTCTGCTCACTAATCACACTGCTGTCATATACTACTTTATATTGTCCGTGAATCTTGAATCTTGCCTGCCCGTCCTCCTGGCGGGAATCTTGAATCTTCTCCCTACTATTCAAAAACTCAATCAACTCTCTCCGGTATCTCGTTATCACCTGCCCCTCTTTAATCAATAATCGATCCCAAAAGTACAACTGCGACCGACCGGCAACCCCTTCCTTGATTGCCTGCAATACCTTATTCCTCCTCCGCACACCTTTCTCATAAGACAATAAAGCCCGATAATAATCCGGATAAATCTGACTCAATACCTCATCCAAAAAATTCCTCCTTCGACTCGGGCTCCCTTCAATCAACCTCATATCTCCAGGCCCAAACATTACCACCCGCAAATTCCCCGCAAACGTTCTTAACTGTCGCCGCACCCCATTCACCATCAATGACTTTCTCGGCACCTTCTTACCTTGCACCTCTCCCCGCGTCACTACCACCTCAAGCTCAGTACTCTTATCCCCAAACTCCTCTTGAATCTCTCCCTTCACCCTTCCCACTTCCTTCCCCCACTTCACCATCTCCTCTATCCTCTCCGCTCTGAAACTCTTCCCTGTCGCCAACAAATAAATCGCCTCCATCAAATTTGTCTTCCCGCTCCCGTTAGCTCCCACCACCACCGTCATCCGCGGCAACTCCAACACAAAATCCTCATGATTCCTAAAATCAGCTAACCACAGAGTCTTCAACTTCACAGTCCAATTTTACACTAAATCCAAATCATACGAATTCCAACTAGACCCTTCTCACCTTTTCTTCACCAACTCCCCCTTGCCTTCCCATATTTTTAAAATATAAACTTAAATTAAGCAAACGCCTTTCATATTCGGATCATTCGTATCGCATCAAGCCTGCTTAGTAGCGATCCTAATCCACGAATACATCCTAATGATCCTAATACAACTTTCAATTCCTAAGACAATAAACCAACCACCCCATCCATGCCCTCAGAATTCTCGACCCTCACCGATCTTGCCCTCAGCCATGGTATTAAACATTCTGAACTCATTGATCAGATCCACGAAGCCATCCTGGTAGAATTTCTCAAAAAATACCCCGAACAAGCCAAAAACGCTTCCGTATTAGTCGACGCTCAAACCGGTAAAGCCACCATCTTATCTAATAAAAAAGACATCACCCCGCCTGAATTTGCTCCTCATGCAGAAAGTATCGCCCGCCAAGTCATCCTCAGTCACCTGAAAAAAGCCGACACCTCTCCTCCTCCACCGCCAGCCGAAAAAATCGCTCCCCAGCCTCGCATCCTCTCTCAGCATCCCGACTCTCATCCCGGCAAGTCCGTCTCTTCCTGGCTCGCCCGACTTATTTTCTGGGGCTACAATGGTTTCTTCCTCTTTATGCTCTTCATCTTTATTTGGGGCCTCTTCACCAAAGACCTCCGCACCAGCTTTTTAGACCAACTCCAGCAAATCAGCCTTTACCAAAGTCTCCTCCTCCTCGTCCTCGTCGCTACCCCCGCAACCAGCATCTATCTGGCCCTCAAAAACCACCTTTCCCGTCAACCACACCAGCTCGCCCAGCTATTTTTCTTCCTCGAAGTTCCCCTCATCGGTCTCACCTTCATCTTTCTCTCCTTTGATCAAGCCATTCCCATCATCAAACTCTTTGCCCTGCTCGCCCTTCTCATCCCCATTTTATTCTTCGGCTACGTCAAACAAATCAAAGTCGACAATCTCCCCAAAACCTATCTTCTCACCGCCATCATCCAAATCTTACTTCTCATTGTTGGCTACTTCACCCTCCTTTATTCTTTCTTCTCCCCCATTTTCTTAGGCTACCTCGCCAAATCTATCTTTTCAGGCATCGTTTCCGACTTTACGGATTATATCTTTACCAACTTCGTTAGCATCTCCACCCTTTGGGAAATCCTCTATTTCCTCATCATCATTTCTCTCGCCATTTTTGGCCTCATTATTGTTACCCTCCTCATCTTCCTTCCCTACCTCCTCACTTATCTGTTTGCCAAAATGTTTCTCCAATACCGCACCCGGCTTCTGAAATATGTAGACGAACAACGCACCTCCGTCTTTATTGGCCTTACCACCTTGGCCATGCTCATCCTTACCATCGGTCTTTCTTACCAAGCAGACATCAGTCCCTATCTCAGCCAGCTTGAACAACTCTCCACCGCCACCACCTTCGAGGACAAACTCCACATCGCCCAACAACTCCAGCCTCATCAGTCTGCAATTAAACAAACCCTCCAGGACATGAACAACTATGGCCGACGTTATCCTTTTCATAAAAACGACCGCTATCTGGCTAATGCTTACCAATCCGTTTTTCGTCTTGACCAAACCACCGCCAACCACCTCCAAAGCCTCTTTCACACCCTCGCCTATCCCTTTGTCTACTGGGGACCTACCGATAGCTACCAACTCCGCCAAAATTTCACCTACCTCTTCGGCAATCCCGACGCCCCCACTCCCAGTCAACCTAAACCCAATGTTGAGCTAGTATCCAGAGACGTCCAGGCCCAAACCGCTTATCAAGATCAACTCGCTACCATCACCGTTACCGAAGAATACACTAATAAAACCTACCAACAACAACAAGTCATCTACGAATTCTCTCTCCCCAACTCAGCCGTCATCACCGATCTCCGACTCGGTCCTAACCTGGAATTTCCCGGCGTCATCGCCCCCAAAGGCGCTGCCAGTGCCACCTATGAACGCGAACTTCAACGCCGCCGCGATCCTGCATTACTGGAACAAGTCGGCCCTCGTCAATACCGCCTCCGCGTCTTCCCCATCCCTGCCAAAAACGACCGCACCACCCTCCAGGGAAAAAACCAAAAAGTCCAGTTCACCTACATAGTTAACGCTACCTCACAGGGCTACACCTTACCCAACTACTCCAAGACTCAAAACATCAATCCCGATCCTGCCGACTACACCGTCAGCCTAAACCACCAATCCGTCAGTGCCTTCATCTCAGATGCCTACATCCGTGATCCCCAAACCAATGGTCCATCCACCGATCCTTGCCAGGTCACCCAAACCCAAACCACCAAAACCCTTCTCGAAAACATCTCCGTTTCCTTAGTCCCCCATTCTTCTCAATCCCAATTAACCAACAACTTTGACTGTCAAGAAGATGAAGCACTCAAATTCCCATCATTGCTCACCAATCAACGTATCGCCCTTCTCTACGATGTCTCCCGTGGTAACAAAAACGCTGAAGAGTACGAATTATTCTTTAAAGCTCTTGATGCTCACACCCAACTCCTCACCCAGAACACTTTTGATCTCTATCTCTTCAACGATCAACTTAGTCAACCAATTAAGCTCACTAACTCCAATCTCACTACCACCACCAGTGGCCCTAACCTCGTCTACTTTGGTACTAGTGATCTCAACAAAGCCTTAAAAGAATTCTCAGGTGTTTACGATCTGGCTATTATCATCACCAATCAAACGACAGCTTTTGCCAACTTAAATCTCCCCTCCCAGTTCAACTTCCCCATCTATCTCATCCACACCGACATTATTCCTCCCTACAACCAAACGTTTACTAACTACCTCATCCAACACCAGGGCTATGTCGCCAATAATCTGTCTGATGCTCTCGACCACTTCGTCCTCACCCAAAACCTCCAACCTTCAAACACCCAAGTCTTGACCGTCTCCCCTTACTGGAGCCTCACCGTTCCCGCCAATTCTTTACCAGCCATCACTAAATTACCAGAATTTACCATCACCCAAACTCCCCTTCCCTCTCCCACACCTCGAATAAACAATAACCTAGTCTGCGGTACCTACTTCCGTCGCAAAACCTCCAATACCATGGTCCAGGGAAACTGGACAGATGACCCCCAATACACCATTTCCAAACAAAAATGTCAGGAATATATGCAAACTAAATTCCTCAACAAACTCTATTGTGATATGTACGATGCCTCCGTGGTATCAGTTTATCTATTAAACAAAAATCGCTACACTAGTACCTTCCCCGCTAATGGCTTTAGTGATAATGAATTTGTCTACAGCCAAGAATGCTTAACCGCCCCCTTAACTACCCCCACCCCGACCCTCACTCCAGCTACTCCTAAAACTCCTCCCGTTGACTCTTTAGCAGCCATCTTCAACCGTGCCTATCTCTCCGACCAAATCTCCCAATATCAAGGCGATCTTACCAAAAACCTCGCTTTCTTAGATGCCACCAATAATTTCGCCCTCCAAGCCAATCTGGTCACCCCTTACTCTTCCCTCCTTGCCCTCGTTAACGAAACCCAAAGAAACTGGCTGCAAAGAGAATCCCAATCCTACAATCGCTATGAAGAACAACCTCCTCAGCCCACCCCAGTCCCCATCTTTAGAGAATTCGAATCATCTGATGTCTTCTCTCCCTCTATCGGTATCGGCAATTCACTCTTTGGTACTAGCATGAAATCAGCTCCCGCCCCCCTGATGATGGGTGGCGGCGGTGGTGAATTCGGCGGCGTCAGCGGCGGCGGATTGGAAATTCCCACCACTACCGTTCAAGCCTTTTCCATCACCAGTGTGGGTGAGTTCATGGGCGGCCTCTTCATTGCCGTTAACGTCCTCCTCCTCGGCGGCGGCTTCCTGGTCTATCTCATCATCCACCTTAAAAACCGCAAAAAAACAACCGCCATCAAACAAAATAAGTAATTACTCTCTCCGCCGTTTACTAATTGCCGAATCTTCACCACCACTCCCCGCAGCCGCAATACGTATACCACAAACGAATATTAGCACTCGTGCAATATTGGGCCGGACTAGGTACCTCCATCTTTTTACCGCAATAATAATTTGGTCGAGAATCATTATAATCGGCCAAACACAACCGTCCCGAACCTCCCCAAGCATAATCTGAAAAAGTTGTTGTTTTATCCGTATTTGCAGCCACACAGGCTAGACCCTGGTCACCACAAATCTGATCACAAGACTTATTAGAGGCGCTGTTTAGTCTCCATTGTTGCACAGGAGGCGATGTTATTGGCCCTTCAACCCTCACTACAATATATCCATCGCCCCAATTCTGCTCTATCTGAGTGATCCTAATATCATTTACTTGGTCATAAAAACTCTCCCCTGTTTCCAATGCCGCATCCTTAAAATCCAATTCAGCACTATCGCTCAATGGGCTGGTATCCACCAAGTGAGTATTGGCATAATAACTCCGTTCACTCCAAATGTGAATATTAGCTCCTTTGGTAATCCCTACGGGTAATCCCGCATCATAACCGATCGGTTGCCGGTATGACACATAATAATCTTCATTAGTATCCGGCTTATGAATTCGCAAAATCCTGGGTGATGAATTAGTCATCTCCAAAGCATAAACCCTATAATCACCTTCAGCAACTACACTATCTACATCTACCCAACCCATATTGTATTTATGCGGCGCATTATATTGAAAAGTATTCCACAACCCCATCGTATCAGTCTGATCTCCGTATAAACAACTAATCACATCACAATTTCCACCGCCTGCATAATCGCAATTTGCATAATCGTCTATTGCTAAAGGACCGCAATCAATCGCTGACGCGTGCGCATTACAAAGGTTATGTCCCAATTCATGAGTAAAATAATGCGTATCAATATAATTATTAAACCAAGTTCGCTTACCGCAAACTTCACCGCTCCCCCCATACGAACAACCATCTACCCAGGGAAAGATATACATCACATAATCATAATTTGCCGGGTTAAATCCTGCCTGACTGGCCTTTGAATCAGCAGCATCAGCCCAATCAGTCATATTACAAGCACTATCTGAAGAATTAATTGTATACCAGCCGATTACATCACCGCTCAAAGTCAGCTTTCCATTGGAATTCTCCTGATAATAATTAACCAGAGAATTACTCGTCCCCAAAACATTCTGTCTCACCTCCTGCACCGTAAATGGTTGTCTCTGATTATTAGAAAAGTTTATCAAAATCGCCAATACTCGCTTCGCACCCGACACCTTCTCCCTGGACTGGCTCACAATGTCCATGCCTCCCAATTGAGGGGGTACCACTACTGTGTTTGCCAACCTGTATCCGTCAACCTGAACTACGTCCCCCGTTCCCAATGCCGGAGATCGGGACGCAAAATATACCTTATAATCCTGACCGCTAACCTTGAAACTGTAAAACACCTCAGTTTGTTGCTGTTCAAAATCATCCGTTGCCAACACCGACATCTCTCCTTCTCCGTTCCATCGCTGCTCAAGCTGATCAGTAATCTCTCCCGGCATCTCAGCCAGCTGCTCTGATGTATAAAATAATCCATAAGCCTGAGCAGTATCCTCAGGAATCAATTCCAGTAGTACCTCCTTCCTGGCCGCGCTTACCTGTAACATTTCTTCCACAACCACTGCCTGTTGCTCCGGACCGCTCACCTCCCACTGGGCTTTCAGATCCAGTAAATCTTGTGTGTACCTTTCAGCCAAACCTTGCGTGTCAGGAGCCTCCACACAATCCATTAAATTAACCTTACCGTCACTATTATAGTCATCAATCAACAACTCAGTCTCTCCGTAATTCGCCATCACCTTTCTGCACCCCGCCACTGATGATTGGGCCCCAGCTGATCTTACCACCAAAATAAACAATAATAACCCGCCCAAAACAGCAGCAACCATCTTCCTCATAATCCCAGCATACCAAAAAATCACTCTCATCAACCAGTCTCTCAGTCAATCACATCGGCTTCATAAATTAGTTACTTTCCTAATCCCTCAGTAATTATCTTCATCTCCCTAACATATTGTCTCCTTTACCCTAGGCATATCAGAATTCTTTCAATCAGGTTCTGTCCGCAATACAGTAAACCCTCTCTCCGAACAATGCGCCATCCACCTCATATCTAACCACCGCTATGGATTCCCAATCTAAAGTATTCATTCTCATTTGAGAAATTAATTCAATCCCAAAGGGAACCCTTAGTGATTAACTTTCAACCGATACCCCTTTCCCTTTACATTCTCCAGCTCAAACCTCCCTTTCAGCTTCCTCCGCAACCGCGACATCTGCTTATACAACGCCCATAAAGAAAACTTCTCCTCGCTCATCTCCAACATATCCGCCAACTTATCCACCGACAATACCTTTCCTTGATTCTCTTCCAACCAGGTAAAAATCCTCTCTTCGGTTCTAGTTAAATTTCCATACATCTGTTCCGCTATCTTACTCCTGTATCTTTGAACAAAATAATCTCTCAACAACCCAGATCGAATCCGATTATCCTCATCAACCAACTTCAAATCCTGCAACTGTTTAGTACTTAATTGTACTATCAACTTTGTCAAATAATTCAACTGAAACAAAATCCCTGAATTTGATTGAAAACCCTCCAAATCGTCCAGCTTCATCTGTCTCTCTGCCATATTCTTAGGAATCCGCTTCAGTAATCTCCCAATTCCACCGGACAATTCATAAATCCGCTCATAATCCTTCTCTGCTATCGGCCATCCATAATAATCATTCGTCACCCTCAACATCGTAAATGCTGCATGTTTATCAAACGGGTCAATCCTAAAACCCGCATTCACGAAAATCCTTGAATGGGCAAAATACCATTCAGGATGAATAATTCCGGTATGATCAGTGGAAATCAAAAACACTAATTTCTCAGGGTGTGGTTGTCGCAACTCACTTAAGGCCTCTGCGAGATCACTCTTATTAGGCACATTTTCAAACCATCTAATTACCACTAAAATTCGTTCGTTTTCAGATTCCAAGGCTAATTTGATCCTCTCAACAATATCCGTGTCTTTACCTCCATTGAAAAACAACACCTGATCAAAGACTTCGTCTTCCTCAAACAAGCGCAACAAAAAATTAATTGCTGTATTCAAACCGCATCCCCCTACGGCTGAAATTGACACATTCTCTCCCTTCAACAACTTCTCACTCACCTTAATATACAGATTATTAAAATAATCTCTTGGCAAACACTGATAGTAAGTTTTATTCATGTCCAAAATATGTCCAAAAGCAAACAGATAAAAGTCAAGAAAACGGCTAACTACGATTGCTAAATTTAATCACTAACATCTAATTATACCGTCAAAAACAACCATCTCCAAAAATGCCAGGCAAGTACCATCAAGAATCATTATCACTAGACAGACTACTTCTCCATTTAAAAAGAACTAAACCATCATCACCCGAGGTCATAACTAGTGAAAAAATCATCTCCCTGATATTTAACCACGCTCAACTATTTGACACTAACTTTCAAAGAGTCAAGGGCGCACGCTTAGTTCAGTTGCTATTAAAAGAATATCAACAATCTCCTCATGAACAAACTGGACAATTCAAAAGACCTGAACCTGCCCGTTTTCGCCCCCTTAGTCCCTTGACCATTACCGACTTTACCCATTTGTCATTAAGCGGCCAAGAATCGCTACAGGATTATCGCAGCGATGATCAGTTTGTCTACGAACAACAAGGACACCCAGGCGTGCTTCATATTAGAGACTATCTCAACTATTACTACATTCGACTAATTCCCAAAGGTTGGTCGACTGGCATCACCCCATTAGCCCTATTTACTACTCCAGATGGAATCATCCCCGCAGCCTGTCTCCAACTAGACCTGGAAATATCACCAGACAATTGGAAGGACGTAAGAGAAGCAATCACTGGTAGAACAAAAGTAGATAGCCATCGTCGTTTTCCATTCCATCTAGGACACTCATTATCGTCAGGCACTTTTATTGCCAGTTCACCCACAGGCACTCACTTTCATAGCCATATTTATTACCCTTGTACTCCAGATAGCCAATTAACAATTGCCAGCCAAATAGGAACTGCCTTGTTAATGAATAAAGAGCACCAACCTCCAATAGTAGACCCTAGACAACTCGGCCACACACTCAGAAGCTTACCCAATCGAGTAGCCTATGGATATAACTTCACTCTCCCGCCTGACCCAGAACTAAACTGCCTAAGAATTGTTGCCAGCCAGTTAAAACCCTATTGTCCGTATCCATTAGCAACAATTAGTTCCAGAAATTTTATTCATTAATTCAATCTTCTTTAGCAAAAATCATGCCCACCCAAGAGAGATTTCCGGCTACAGTATCCGTCGCTCTGCTTCTCACTCACGGTAGAAGTAAACGGCTATTACTCACCAGGCAGAAATCAGATCAAGAACAATGGGGACTAATCGCAGGTGGAGTCCAACAGGGAGAAACTGCATGGAATGCTATTGTCCGTGAAACTTGGGAGGAAGCTAGAATTAAAGAACAAAATATCATTTTCGTCACCGGATGGAACAGCCTTGAACCTCACGTAGCGCTAATTAGAGGCCAGGATAAAATCCGCCTAGGCTTAGTCTTCGATTCCACCTACAGCGGCCCCCGTATATCTTTGGAAGGATGGGAAATATCAGATGATCCCAAGGTAGACCGGGTAAAATTCTTCCGCTGGCAAGAGATTCTCCACCTACTTGAAGATCAATCAAGAATTTACCGGCCTGAATTTAACTATCCTCAACTCCTCAGATGGCTATTAAAAGATCTTGGCCATAACCCCCATAGAACAATTACAGTCGACCAGTGGTTGCAAACCAATTTTCAAACCATCCCCGGACTGCAGCCCAAAACAGACAGCCCGAATAGTCAGCCATTCAAGTTAGCTGACCGCTGGGAATACTACTCTCCCTATAACCAGTGGATGAAAACACCCGGAATCCATGGACAGGCTACCCGAACCAACTTTGCTAGACCAAGGTGGAAACCTAAACCTTAAAAATTCCATCACCGCTCAAACCTTATCACCCACCCGACTACTACGTTATTTATCATCTATTGGTCTTTACTTCTGGCACACCGGGCACCAAAACGTCCCCCTTCCTCCCAACGTCACCCGCTTAATCTCGCCTCCGTCTTTCCTCAAACAAGCCTCCCCTTCCCTCTGATACGCCTTAAAATGCTCCTGATACTTACCTCCCAAACCTTGCAAATCAAGATACTTTCCGTCCTGCGCCGTGGCCCCCCCATACTTAATGCCCTCTTCCAACACCTTAATCGTAGCCACCCGCAACGCCTCCGCTTCGTTGTCGCTCAAACTGTTCGCTGGTCTCTGCGGATCAATCCCTGCTTCCCATAACGCATCATTTGCATATATGTTTCCCACCCCTGCTATCTTGTCCTGATCCATTAATCTTAACTTAACAGCTTTCTTACTCGATTTGAATACTTTAGCCCATTCTTCAGCCCCAAACTCACTCGGTTCTTTCCCCAATTTGCTAATAAATGCCCCCTTCTCCACTTCTGCGGTTGGCACCACCTTTACCCATCCAAAAATCCTCTGGTCATTAAAATATAATACCCCGTCACCATCAGCTTTTAGCTTTGAGCTATTAGCTTTTAGCTGGTGATTTTTCGCTTGAAAGCGAAAAATCACCCTCGTGTGCTTACTCGGCAACACGCCCACAAAATCCCCTGTGGGATGACCCCCTGCCACCCGATGCCTTAAATGCTCTACACTCCCTACCCCATGCGGTTCATAAATCAACTGTCCTGTCATCTTCAGGTGAATAACCAAAGATAAGTTGTCAGTTTCGAATTTTGAGTTTTTATCTATAACTCTTCGCTTTTCGCTATTCGCTATTCGCTTTTGTAAATCTATTACCAGTGCCTTCCCAAACCTCCTCACTCCTACTACCTGGCAACCAATCACGGCTGCTTTATCACCCATAAAACTCTTCTCCTTCACTACCTCTACCTCATCAATCACCTTCCCCACCAGCACCTCATCCAACTGTCTCTTAATCGTTTCCACCTCAGGTAACTCCGGCATAACACTGATTCTAAGCCATTCTGTCTTACAGAACAACCTCTTGTAATTCAGACATCAACCATCATTAATGTAAATGGCTGGGGCAGCCACTACCAGGTTCCCAAACCAACTCTGGATTCAGCGCACAACGTCTAAAAACACATTCCACCGTTTGAAAATCTCCATCAGAACTACAAATCCGGTGACAATGAGCACCAAAAGGTGAACCGGCAGGCTCACAATCCCAAATCTCCAATCCTTCACACCAACTAGGTATCCCCATAATTCTACAAGATCTCTCCATCAAACTTTTATTTCCAAATACCAATAATCCCAGCACCATTAAACCAACAAAGATAAATATCAACCCCATCATCTTCTTATCCATAAGATCAGCATCAATCATTCAGTCTACTTTATCTTAGCATATTCCCTCTCCACCAACTCTCTCATCTCCTTCTCAAACCTCTCCCGACTGAACTTCTCCGCGTGCTTCCTGCAATCACCCACTCGGTAATTATCAGCCTTAAACCTTTGCAAACACTTCACTAGTCCTTCCACCGAATAATCATGGAAAAATGTCCCCGTCTTCCCTTCCACCACCGTCTCCAAATATCCTCCTCCGGCATAAGCCACCACTGGTCGGCCAGCAGCCATCGCCTCCACCACCGTCATCCCAAAATCCTCATCTGAAGCCATTGCCAAATAGGCCTTACATCCCCCATACAACCTCCACAACTCTTCTTCACTCACCCACCCCAACCATTCCACTTTCTCCCCCGATGCCTTCTTCCATCGCCGCTCATTCCACCTCAATCCCGCCGGTTCTCCCACAATCTTAACTGCCAAACCCAGCTCTTTAGCCGCTCCCAACAAAATATCCCATCCCTTGGCTCCCACCACCCTGGATACCACCAAATAATAATCCTCCACCTTCGCCGACTTAGTGGCTTTAGCGATCTTCTTCACCTCCACCGGCGGATAAATCACTTTTGCCCCTAGTCGATAAAACTTCTCAATCCTCTCCTCTACCACATGAGAATTAGCCACAAACTCGTCCACCCTTTGCGCTGCCAAATAATCATACTGTCGCAAGTAATGAATTAACAACTGACCATACACCCTTACCGGCCAAAACCTCTTCCATTCTACCGCCGTTGGGTAACCATACAAAAACTTTGGTGGTGTATGACAATAACAAATATGCGCCGTATCCGGTTGCGTTAGTACCCCTTTAGTAACATAACCAGAAGCCGAAGAAATCACCACATCATAGCCAGATAAGTCAAAACTCTCCCAAATCAAAGGTATCAAAAACCTCAATGGACTATGCAAATTCCATCTCTTGATTAACCATTCATGCTTCCAGGCAATTACCTTTCTGTCCTTAAAAGCCTCTGCCGCACTCGATCCAGGCGTCACAAACGCCGTATGAATCGGCGCTTCCGGCCACATCTCCGCCAACACCCGCAACACTCTCTCTGCCCCCCCAAATTCCTTCAAATAATCATGCACCAACGCTACCTTCATAAATTATGGTTTCTTATTGACAATTCTACCAAAATATGGATAATAATACTTGCTCTGCATCACCCCCTGATGCAGAGCACGGAGCGCTTAACTGCAAGGTCAAGCGCTCCATTTTTTGACAACCATCTCTTCTTTCTTAATAATAAACTTAGTGTTCTTCAAACTAATTTCCACTCTCGTAACCGCTCCAGTTGAACTCCTGGGTTCATTACTAGTAGAAATCATCCTCCTTCTCTTCTTCTTTAACGTTCCTCAAGTTTTATTCCTTATCCTTATAGGTATCATTCTGCTCCAAAAACTCATTCTTAAAAAAGACATACCTAAGGTTCTTCAATATCTACTTATTTTTGTAATTTCATTAAATTTAATCTTTATCCTATCCAACATCTATAGTGGATACCAATATAATCAAATAAAGAGAAAACCTACTAACTGGATAGCATTAATCAAAGGCACTCTCTTGAACACCCCGAAACCATTAAACTTCTAGCCCCAAACCAGAAGCATCATCTCAACATCTTCAACTATCTTCCTTGTGCTCATCTTACACTAATTTCATCTGCTCCCCTCCGGCTTGCTCCTCCAATCCTAGTTGCTTCACCAAGCTCTGAAACCCATATTCTTCTAACACCCTGGCCAGCCGTCCCGGCTGCTTCACCACCGCCGCGCACTCGTCCAAGTCAAACTCCACTTCCACATCCTTACGAATCTTAGCCAAGTCCCGCGACAACTCCCCCGCCTCTTTCCCTTCTTTAAGTTTTTTCTTAATAGCATCAGAATCAACCTCATCCACTTGGTCATAAACCTTCTCAAAACTTCCAAATCGACTCAACAACCCCACCGCCGTCTTCGGCCCGATGCCTTTCACCCCCGGATAATTATCACTCGGATCTCCAACCAACCCTTTATAATCCACCACCTGATCCGGCCTCACTCCCAACTTTTCCTTTACCTCCTCAGACCCAATCAATTGCGCTTCCGTCACCCCCTTCACCGGCAAATACAACTTCACCTTCTCATTCACCAACTGCATCAAATCCTTATCCCCGGTGAGTATCACAACCTCTTGATTCCCATCAACCGATCGCGCAGCTATCGTGCCGATCACATCATCCGCTTCAAACCCCGCTTTCTCATAAACCGGCACCTCCATCGCTTCCAAAATCTCCTTTGCCCGGTCAAATTGATCCCCCAACTCCTCGTCCATCTCCGGCCGGTGCGCCTGATAACCAATAAACATCTCCTTCCGAAAAGTGGGTTCCTTCCTATCAAATGCCACCGCCACATGCGTCGGCTGCAAATCCTTCATCGCCCTCAGCAACATCCTCACCAACCCGTACACCGCCCCAGTCGGTCTCCCCTGCCGATCCGTCAACCCCGGCATCGCATGATAAGCTCGATGCAGCAACGCAGACCCATCCACCAACAACAAGCGCTTCTTCTCTCCGTTCATCTTCCTCATATTAACACAACCGATTAATTTAAATATAAACTTACACCAGATCAGCCATCTCCCATCTCTACTCCCAAAAGGTAACTTTGCTCTATTTGCCCAGGACCACTCATATCGCCTTTTAGCCTTTTCACTACTTGTCTTGCTCTACTCCTATCCGCTTCCCTCCTTTGCGTTTCCATTTTTCGCACTTCCTTGACATGTCTATCCAAAAACGTCCATAGTGCTATCATCTCACCCATTTCTCTTTCTTTCGATGAGTCTTCGGCCTCACCACCATTAACTCCATCGCTTCCTTCCCCATCACTTTCCCTTATATTTAAACCAGCTAAAAGAGACTCTTTATTCACAGGATTACCATCCCACCCTGCCATTATTAATCTGTCTTCAATAGCAACCTGCCAAGACCGCCAGAAATTAGCATCCAGTCCCATTCGATGAATCACATTGTTTTGAGAACCTCTTAAGTACACCATCATCAACATCGCAGGAAACAAATTAACATTGTAATCCCCATCCGGCTGATAACAATTTTCCGCATACAACTTGGGATGAACCTCCACCATACCAAGTCCCAATCTCCTTTGGAATTCCCTCCTATGTGGTAAGCGTACAGATCCCAACTTCCTACCTCCTGAAGTAAATTCAGCTCCAAACACAGTTTTAACTTCAACTACCCCATAAGGTAAATTCCTCTCCAATATCTCTCCCATGGAATTCCCGCTCATCGCATCTGATGGCGTATCACCCAACACCACCGCGTCAAATTGAGCCACTGTACCATGGCCATTTACCCACAGCACATTAGGAATTAATCTTCCATCATTAAATCGCAAACTGGGATTAAGCAACTCTCTCGCAAGCACCATTGCTCCCTCACCTAAATATCGAATACTAGCCGGTATCATCTCCCGTGTTCGGTATCCTAGTCTTGATGCCGCTTCAGAGAACAACTTACTCCCTGTTAATCTGTCGACCTCTGAAAAGACCATCAGTAACGAATTATCTTCACACCTTACGTCTTCAATCCATCCACCTTCCGGATTTAACACCTCCCTCCACACACTTGCCTGACCCCAATGAGGCATTGTATGCTGTCTCACCCTAGCCAATCCGTCATAAGTGTCTCTATATGCTAACCGCAACTGTTCTAAATCCACGGAATCTACTTTTAGCTCCCCACCCCAAATCGGCATCACCATTTGCTCCGCTAACCGACCTAATCTTGTTGTCAATCCTCTCCCCTCCTCTAGATCTTTCTTTCTTCTTTCGTCCCACTCTTCAGGCCTTTTGTCAGGCGTATCTCCTGGGGGTTCGGCCAAATGTCCTCCCCTCGGCCTTCCGCGATCCAAACTTTCTACCATCAACCCCATAATACTACAAAAGACAAGCCGTCTTACTCACTAATACTTCCATTCAACCACCTTTGCCGCACCCAAATATCTGGGAATACTCACCCCGGCAGCAATCTCAGAATTCAACGGAGGTTCTTTTCCACCATCTATCCTCCCCCTTTCTTGTTCGTTAACAAATACAGACATTCCCTCAAACCTGGGATCATCCACCCCACATTCCCTTCCCATTCGCCACCACTCTTTCTCCCTCGTCGCATAAAACGCTTCTAACCTACCCGCCACCTCAAATAGCCTGGGATCCAGCGCTTCAGGCAAAATCACTAATCTAGCTTCCTCTAACCAATACCGACCATCCCTCTGCTGCAAATGCTCAAACATGCTTTCCTCTATTATTTCAATCCCCCTCGGTCGACCTCTTCCTCTATTCCACCGCCTCTCTTTTAATCCAATCACATATTTATAATGTGCATCCATAGGTCTACCGTCATCGTAACCAAACTCCGTTTGCCGAGCTTCCACCCAGAGTAATCTCGGGTCGTCATAAACCTTCTTTGAAAAAGGATGCCGATACTTCAAATTTCCATAACCAAATTCTGTCAGATTATATCCAGCCGCATCTTCGACAAATTCATACTCGAATCGAGTCAAACCCGAACCCCAATCACAAATCGTCAACCTTAACACATCTCCCACACATCCATCATCATATGGATTAGCGTCACCATCAGCAACTTCATTCCCCTCACATCTGCCAAATCCGGAGGCTTAATTATCCTATCCGTCCAACTATCAAACCACCGATTCCAAGTCGCAATCTCAAATGGCTGATAGCTATCTTCCTCTATCACATTCCTAACCACATCATACCATAATCAGCTAAATCCCCAACCGCGTGCGCAAACCTCTCCTCCACTCCTCTTCAATATCTTCAGGCACGTGCTGAGGTGCGAAACTTGCCAGACCTTCTTTTAATCTTCTCTCCCAATCCTCACCACCTCTAGCATGCTTATCTACCACCCCCATATACTTATACGGTTCCTGCGACAGAGTCCATACCAAAACGTTCTCAAATCTACCAGCATCTTCACCAGGTAATGGTCCGTCTCTTAAATACTTATCAGGGTCTACGGTTCGCCTGGCATACTCTGCTAATGATACGGCCAGAGGACCTATCCAGTTAACTTCAACTTCTGTATATCCTATATCTTTCCGCCCCAACAAAACTGCCGACAACAATCTCGGAGAAATAGCCTTGTTATTCGGCAACATACATACCCAAGACGCAACCCGATGGTGAGCATTTCTTTCCCCTATCAAACTAGATTGCCTCCTCACCGATCGATCAACAATCCCCACTACCTGATCACTATACAGGTTAACGCCAGATACCTCCAACCCTGCTTCAAACACTCTCTTAATTTGTTCCACCGCCGGTAACTCCCTCCGTGGCCAGTACAAAGTATTATTAATCGCCGTCAAAGTCACATCTTTAAAATCCAGTAATCCGGTAGTTGAACCATAAACCGGTAAATTTCTTGACCACAAACTCGCTGGTATTTCTAAACTTAAGTTGTGCTTGATGACGTCGACCACTTCCTTTAAAAACCGCCTGCAATCTTCCTCGTCGCTATCCCGGATTTGCTCATAATCAACAGCTCTACACACCGCTGGCCATCCCTCCACCTCATGCGGAACAAACCCCTTCCCAATTTCTCTTCTCACCACTTGCCACCCATGCCCATCTTCGTGAGATAAAGTAGCTCGCTCACTCCCGTCTCTTCTGATAATATAAATTGGACCAGTAAATAAATGCCCCAAATTTTGTGCTAACCAACCTTTTACCCGCCATACATTACCCTCTTCGCCTTCTCCATCACCCCCACCATGAAACATCTGTTTCAACTTCTCAAACTCGTCCCCTGGTGCCATTATCGCCATTGAGAACAACCCCCAACCCACTGTTATTTCCTTTCTCTTTACCCTATTTCCGATCCTTAATCCATTAATTTCTTCCACTAATTCATTCCTATACCCCCTTGGATCTTTAGCATACTCTCCCTGAACAATTGCCCTCCTTTCCATGGCTCGATAAGTATGAATCATTTGCGCCAATAACTCAGTCCGCCATGCCTCGCTCAATTCCATTACCTCAGTGGATTGTCTTAACCGAGCCCCTAAATCAACCACATCAGGAATCCAAGGCGGTTTTCTCATCGCTCTCAGACACATCTTCCTCCCCTCCAAAATCATATCTCCTCCCACATGCAAAGCTCTAAACGTCTCCGACATCACGAACGGGTCTTCTTCTTTCATTTTCCCCATTCTATCATCTATTCAAACCTTAAACTCCTCAAATTCCCCACCTCTCCATTCCCTAAACTTCCGCCAAGCCTTAAAATAGGGATAAATGAAAACCGCAGAACAACCTTATTTAGCTCATCTACATCCCGATATCGGATTACCTGCCATCGACGTCATTAGGAAAATCATTGACCGCAATCCAACAATCGAATATCTACATTTCCAAGCAGTCCGACTTCCCCTCGCCGGCCGCGCAGCTAAAAAAACCGAGGATGATCTAGATCCCCACAGCGAAGACTATGAGCACCCCAGAGACGATTACTTATTATCTAGAACACAAATCTCACGTCCAGAGTACGGATTAGAGCGCCTAATCATCATCAACTGCCTTTACGATCCCCTCCGAGATCTCCCTAAATTGTTCTCCCATTATCGTATGAGGAAACTGCTTCCTTATGTATGGGGAGACAACGATGACTCGAGCCCTGTCAATCCAGCTGCTTTTGTCACTATCAACTCCAATGTCATACTAACCAATCAACAAACTCGTCACATTCCCATGATGGATTTTCGTTGTCCGGTTAACGAAGAAAACCAAGAACTAGTTGCCGAAACACTCCATTCTCAGGCACAAAGGGGCTGGATCCTTGATTCAGGTGGGTCCTACCATTATTTGGGATATGATCTGTTTACCCCTGAACAATGGTCTCATTTCTTAGCATCAAATAAAGATCACCCTCTCGTCGATCGCCATTTTGTAACCATCTCAGAAAAGTATCACCGAGGTAGCCTTAGATTCACTCCTCGCAAAGAGTGTAAGTTCTGGCGTGCTACCCAAGATCCCGTCCGTGAAGTATTCGTTGATAGATATAGACCCATCAAACGCATCCTTGCTGCCAGACCCGCACCCCGTGTCGTCGCAGTTATCTAACCCACCTAAAATCTTATCCTCTCAGGCGGTCCTAAATTCTCAGGTATTCGTATCTGCGTATGTTGCCCTAACCTATCAATTACCCAACCCCCTTTTGCTTCCCTCCCCCCCAACTTAATCACCATATCTTCCTCTACCGTCACTAGCGCTCGTCTCATTTCATCGACCGGGTAAAAAGTATCCGTTGACCAATCATAACCACATGCATAGTAATCAACACGTAAAGGTCCTAACCAAATATGTCTCTCTCCTCCTGCCCAACTATCTCCTGCCTTCAAATTAAACACAGTATTGCTAATAAGGCATCCAAATTCTCGAGGAACTTCTTTTCCCTCCCATCGTTCCAACTGACCCATTACCCGCACTACTCCGTTCTGTAACCATCGCTTAGGTGTTTTATGCCATCGCCTGCCTTCTCGGACTACCACGGGAAAAGTAGTATCCTGCAAAAATGGATGTCGAAATTCATCATTCCGATAATCGTAAGTAGTCTTCCCTACTAATACCATCTTCCCCGGCCAATTCCTGGTCTTGCGATAATGATATTCGTATCTCGCATCAAGTAAACCTGTATCTCGCCCATAATATTTCAACCATGCAATTACATAACCTAATTCATCTCCATTATCACGACCATCTAACCATATAAATCTATCCCTCGACTCCTCAGGTAAATCATCGGTAAACGGTACAGAAGTTGCATCTTCCCAAGCTTTCGGAGTAAATATCTCTCCCGGGGACATATCTGCATTATAACACCATCTCTACCCTTCCGCCTTATATTTCGGCCTTTTTCCCCCACCAGCTTCTCCACCTCCACCAACATTTTGACATTCGTCTCCGTTTAAATAAAATAAGGCTAGTGTGAAAACATCGCCTTTTGAAATTCAACCACTAACTCGACAACTCATCCAAGACATAGGAGCCGATCGACCACCTAGCATCTTTTATAGATTAATCAATTATAAAATTAGTTCTCCAAACCTCAGGCCACATCTTCCCCAACTGGGTCACAGACTTCTTCCTTACACTGCTAACACCGTAGTAGCAGACTTCATAGGTACTCCAGACGCAGGTAAATCTACCACGATTAAAGAACTCGTACCTCTAGTTTCTCCTTTCTTTGACCAGGTTGTATCTATCCCGGCATTCTCTGCCCTTAGTCCGGATCGTTTATCACCTGTAAGAAAAAGTGATCTTGATCGTCTTGCCCCATTTCACAAAGAAAGAGCTTTAATCAGAGCTAAACTACTCACATTTGAGAACCTCGTTTTAACAAACGGAATTCTAACTCAACTATTAGATGATCTGCAAAATCATCGCCATCCACCCAAGCGGCTGTATATCACTGAACGCGGACCAGCTGATGCCCTTCCCAACCTACACTGGGCTTTAGATCTCAACCCGAGATCAATTTCCTCTCCTCAAGACCGAAAACAAATTGTCACTGAACTTTTCGATTCAGCAATAGCTCTTACTGAAAAGGTTGATGTAATTGTAAATCTAACAACTGATTTAGCCACGGCTCAAGCTCATCGAACACGAGCAGGTAAACCACGAGAAAGCGAACTCGTCAATCCTCATCGGTTTCCTGCCCAAGAAACAGCTTATGCTTTATTTATGACCCACGGAATGCTCCCTCTCCTTAGAGAAACTAATGGGACAGGAACAGTTGTTCTCGATGGCAGATCTCCTCTAAAAGAAAACGTAGCCATCTTAAGGGATTATTTTCAAAGAATTGCTACTCAAATGAGCTAAATCTATCTTAGATACCACCCAATCCCTTTACAGAAACCTCAGCAACTCAACCATTCTCAGCCTCATACTTCGGCCTTTCCTCATCCACCAGCTTCTCAAACTCGTCCCCCTCCAAATTCTCCACCTCCACCAACCTCTCCGCCACCTTATCCAAGGTACTCCTTTTCTCCTTCAGAATCTTCTCCGCCTTCTCATACGCCTCATCCAGAATCTTCTGAATCTCCCTGTCCACCCGCGCCTGCAAATCATCAGATAATTGCGGCTGGTCATACCAATTCACTTTCCCCAACTCCGTAATATCAATCTGCGGTCCCCAATACCCCGGCCCCAGAGAACTCATCCCGTACTTCACCACCATCGCCCTTGCCAGCCTGGTGGCTTTATCCAAATCACTGGCCGCCCCTCCTGTCAACTCATTAAACACCAATGACTCCGCCGCCCTGCCTCCCAACATCATCGCCAAATTCTCCTTCATCCGCGATTCCGTCTCCTGATATCTGTCAGTTTCCGGCCTGGTCATCGTAAATCCTAAAGCCATCCCTCTAGACACAATACTCACCCTGTGCACCGGATCCAATTGCGGCATAAAATAATTCACCAGCGCATGCCCGGCTTCATGATAAGCCGTCATCTTCTTCTCCAAATCACTTTGCAACCGCCGCCTTTCCGGCCCCAACTTCGCCTTCAGCGCCCCCTCTTCCAAATCCTTCATTTCAATCACCTTCCGATTATCGCGGGCCGCCAAAATCGCTGCTTCGTTCAACATATTCTCAATATCCGCTCCTGAAAATCCTACCGTCCTCCCCGCCACCTTATCCCAATCCACATCTTTGGTCACCGGCTTACCTCGGGCATGAATCTTCAAAATTGCCTTCCTTCCTTCTTTATCCGGGTAATCCAGCATCACCCGTCTGTCAAACCTTCCCGGTCGCAACAACGCCGGATCCAACATATCCGACCGATTCGTCGCCGCAATCACAATCACTGAGTCATTAGGCGTGAACCCATCCATCTCCACCAAAATCTGGTTCAAAGTCTGCTCTCTTTCATCATGTCCCCCGCTGGCCGCCCCCACCCCCCTTTGCCGACCAATCGCATCAATCTCATCAATGAAAATAATCGACGGCGCATTACTCTTTGCCGTAGCAAACAAATCCCTTACCCTGCTGGCTCCGATTCCTACCAACATCTCCATAAACTCGGACCCTGCCATCGAAAAGAACGGCACTCCGGCCTCTCCGGCTATCGCCTTCGCCAACAGCGTCTTTCCCACCCCAGATGGACCATACAACAATACCCCTTTGGGCGTCCGCGCCCCCACCTCTCTGTACTTCTTAGGATGCTTCAGAAAATCCACCAATTCCTCCACCTCTCTCTTCGCCTCATCCACCCCGGCCACGTCCGTAAACTTCACACTCTGCTTTCCTTTGGAAAACAGCTTCGCCCGACTCCTCCCAAAACTGAAAATGCTATCCTGCTGCCCCCTTGCCTGCTTGAACAAAAACAACAACAACAACCCCATGCCCACAATCGGCAACAGCGACAACAAAATCTCCGACCACACCTTTGACATACTCACATCTCTTACCTGAACCTGCACCGCATCCGGATTAATCCCCGCATCCTTAAAAATCTCATACAGCGACACATTAGCTTCCTTTCTGGCCACCTCTTCCTGCCCGTTATTCATCTGCAAATACAACTTATCTCCCTCTATTTGCACCTCTTTTACCTGCTTATTCTTAATCTCATTCAAAGCCTGAGACAGACTAATCTCATTCCCATTCACCTGTGGTTGCACCAATTGCAACAACAAAGGCAACCCGAAAAACAAAATCACCAGCCAAATCAACAACGTCCGCATATTAATCTTCACCTTCACCATCTTCATCTTCCGCGGACCCTTAGTTCCGAACGGCAACTTAATCGGCAACTGCTGCTTCTCCTTCCCATTCTTCCCCTGTCCGTTCTTCTCCTCGACCGGCTTCTCTCCTTCCTTTTCTTGCGGCTGATTATTCTTCTTCTCTTCTTCCATATAATATCAACATTCTACCATCAATTTAATGAAAAATTGCTGTATCTACCATGAACACACATATAGCCCCTTCCGTATGGCTACGTCACCTTACCATATACTACTAACACTTTAAACTACGAATTGCAGTTTATACCGCTGAACTTAAATTGCAACTAAACTTTTTACCATAATCGCAATTTAAAGTTCCATCGATACAAAACCTCTCCACGATGAAATCGGTAAGCAGACTAAATCATCACCAGTTGAACCTAGTATATCAAATAATTCCCCTATCCAACATCCCGATTCTTATTAACTACCGTAAAATTCATTTGTGACCTGTTTTTTGGGGGCTATCCTGTCAAAACAATAAACCCCCGGTGCGATCCTTTCGACCTTAACCCGAAAGTCCCCCACCCTTAACCGAAAAACATCCCACTGAGTGTCTTTAACCTTATCCAGGTCAACCCTCATGCCTAAACCCAATCGCTGTGCTGCATCCAACACTCTCCGAACAATGTCTACTTGCCCATCACGACCTAATTTTTGTAAATCATCTATTATCGGAACCAAAGACACCATCTGCACCGGGGGATCAAATAGACCCGGGAACCGTTTTGATTCTGTTATTAACACCCTTAATTTTAACTATAACAAATTCAGATTATAAAAGCCTTCCCAATGAATCAACTCTCCAATATCAATATTATCCCAATCCTACCACACTTTCCACCCTCTTCAAAGTCTTGCTCGACACCGCCTTCGCCCTTTCCGCACCGTCAGCCAGTATCTTTTCAATCTCCCCTGAATCCATCACCTCTTTATACCTCTCCCGTATCGGCCTCAAAGCCGCCAACACCACCTCTCCCAAATCCTCCTTAAACTTCCCGTAACCCACCCCTGCATACTCCTCTTCCAGATCACCCACACTCCTACCGGACAATTCTGCATAAATCTGCAGCAAATTACTCATCGCCGGCTTATCTTCCCTCATCACAATCTCCGTTCCTGAATCCGTCACTGCCCGTTTAATCTTCTGCCTTACCACATCCAAATCATCTAACAAATTAATCTTCCCATTCTCATTCTCGTCGCTCTTGCTCATCTTCGAGTTCGGATCCTGCAAACTCATAATCCTCGCCCCTAATCGGTCAATCACCGGTACCGGCAGTCTCAAAATATCTTTTCCATACCTGCCATTAAACCTCTCTGCAATATCTCTGGTCAATTCCACATGCTGCTTCTGGTCATCTCCCACCGGTACTTCGTCTATGTCATACAACAAAATATCCGCTGCCATCAATACCGGATAATCAAACAACCCCGCTGAAATAAAATCTTTTTGCTTCTTAGCCTTATCCTTGTACTGCGTCATCCTTTGCAACTGCCCCACGCTCGTAAAACAATTTAAAATCCACGCCAACTGTGCGTGATCAAAGTTATGCGACTGCACAAACACCACTGACTTTTTAGGATCAATTCCGCATGCGAGATAAAGCGCCGTCAGCTCCCGAATCTTCCGCTTCAACACTTCAGGATCCTGGGGCACCGTAATCGCATGCAAATCCACAATACAAAACACATTCTCTCTTTCATCCTGCCTCTCCACCCACTGCTTTATCGCCCCAATATAATTGCCAATGTGCAAGTCTCCGCTCGGCTGAATTCCCGAAAACACCCACTTCTTGTCCATAAACTGATTCTACATCATCACCTCAGCTTCATACAACTTCCTCTTAAACGGATCCAAAGCCAACCGACACGCTGTCTCTCTCACCGGTTAAGAATTCACCTTTAGTCCCTCAATCCATCCGTGAATCCTCCGTAAAAAATCAGTACTCTTCCTCACCTTAATCCTTAAGACCCCAAAATATTCCTCTGGGTGATCATAAGTCTTTTTCCACTTCACCTGCTGATAAAAGGGTTTCTGGAAGAAACGTTTGTCTATTTTAGTAACTTTTGCCCAATATTCCTGAACATCATTAATCCTATACTCATGACTTATATTAAGCGTCACCCGTAAACTTATATCCCTCAAGTTTATTCCACAACATTCAACTAACCATTTAATGAAAACTTTAACCATCGTCGGATCAGAATTAGCAAACCCTACCTGCTTGTCCTTTTTGAATCCCTCAGCCCAATAAAGAGCCACACCCACCAAAAACAACTCTCTTTTGGTTAACTTGCCTACTTCCTCCATCCCAGCTTTCATGAGTCTTTTTGCCCTCTCTTTTCGCTTCCTTTGCTGTTCCAGGGCATAAGACAATCTTCTACCATAATGAGGATCTTTAGCTCTTCTCTCTAACTCCCTAATCTGATCATCCGATAGCTTAATATCTTTACACCAAGCACTAACTGAACCAGGAGAAACCTTTAATTTCTTAGCAATTACCTTTATGCTCTCGCCACCCTTGCGCATCTCTCTTGCCAATCTTCTTTCCTTTGTCTTGGCCATTAAGATATATTATACAACAAGCCGGGGTTCAAATTAGTATTGACTTTCAAATAAGTTGAACGTAAAATAAACCTCAGTTTAACAAACACGTGCGGGGTAGTGTACGGCTGCACGGAGGGCTAGTAGTATGGGCCCCTTAGGGAGTAATCTCTATTGAATAACCTGGCTATATCGGTAGACAGCCCGATGGACATCGGGCCAATATCCGAGGGAAGTCGACCTTATTATCTGGTTTGACCCCGTAGAGACTACACGCCGGGCCCCCGATAAACATCGGGGTGATGATATAGTCCGACACTCTGAGTAATCAGAGATTACAGATCAGCATAATCCTCCAGACCGGGTTCAACCCCCGGCCCCGCAACATAAAAAGACCGCCCATATGGCGGTTTTTTAACTGAACATCTCCCCCAAGCTCACAAATTGGTAAATTTAGAGGTGTTCGCTAGGGGGGATCTTTTAACTCAGAAATGATCCGTACGGTTAATATAGTCTCGAACCAGTTGTTCGTTAAGTCCACCCACTGTTCGGGCATAATAACCCCGAGCCCAGAATGTCCCGTCTGGTAGCTCTCGTCGTAGCTCAGGAAATTCTTTCAACAGTCCTTGGGCTACCTTACTCTTTAATACCTGTAAAACTTTTGAAACTGAAAGCTTTGGTGGTATCAATATCAGCATATGAACATGATCAATGGCTACTTTAAGCGTGTCAAATTCGCACCCCAACTCCTGAGCTACTTGGATGAAGAGTGATTCCGCAACTGATGATCTTCGACCACTTAATATCCGTCTCCTACGTTTAGGGACAAATACAACGTGGTATGAAAAATCAAAGCTCGTATGAGCCGCTGTCCGTTTCACTCCTCTATCATATCAGCTATTCGGCCCATGCGTTTTCCTCACCACCTAGCTTGACTCCCGTCCTGCGCTGGGTGGATTGATAACTTTCAAAATATTTAAGATTTAGGCGGCCAGAATACACCCAAAATAATAAAAGTCTTCTTTGGATATACGCTACCCACAATCAAATAAGAATCTTTTTTTTCGCTCCACATTTGATCAAAAAACTTCTGTTTAATCTTATCCAGAATTTGATCCATCGCATAACCGTAATTGTCTCTTAGATTCCTATAAAGTTGAAAAACCTCCCAATCATGAATCGAAATTGTGTGCCCCTTACATCTCGGATCGTCACATACAAACTGATAGCTAAATTTAAAGGGTATTTTTTCTAAATCCTTAGGCTGTTCGCCAAAGAGCTTAAGCTGGCTCAGTTTTTGAAGTTGAACCGAAGACCATTGTGTGTTATCGGGCTTCGCAATAAAACCCATAATTTCTTTGGGTTTAAAAATCCCAATTGACTTCTTATTTCTATCATACTCATCCAAGATTGTTTCCAGTGATCGCGAAGCCGTTGGCAAGATCAACGACTTTCTCTTATTCCACTTTCTATCATTTTTTCGGGTTTCCCAATGATCTCCTAAAATCAAAGTATTAGGATCCGGGCGGTAACTTTCTTTTCGGAAATCTCTCTCATGCTTTTTAACCCGAGTTGTTATCCACTGATACTTCTTAAACCAACTTTTGAAAGGCAATTTTCGGAACTCTAAAGGGTAAAGCCTGATCCACTCTCCCCTCCGAGTAACACCGGCCGTACATACGGTCTCATCATATTTTCTAGAAATGGAGGGATAAGTCTTAACAACAATAAGAATTTCCTCAACCATCCAGCTTATATCGCCAGAATCGTCGTATCCGGTACTATCTTTTGAAGTTCGTCTGCCAAGATTGTCCTGTGACATAATTCACAATCCTTTTCAAAACACATTACACAGATTGTTTCAAACTGTGTCAAATCCGCAATTTTTTGCACCTCAATGTGTTTATGCTTAATATAAGCCCGGTACTTACTAAAAAATGTAATATAGTTACCTTCTTGCTTTAATTCATCACGCATTAACTTTGGGCTCCCTAATTCACCAACATGTTGATATTGTATACCAGCCTGCTTTAAATACTCCTGTAAAATTTTTTTGGAAAAGCCATGCTTTCTACTTAAAGGGTACTGTCGCACATCAACTAATACCGTCACCCCATGTTGCTTCATCTTTCTAATAAACCCTTCTATCGTCTCCTTTTCGTAGCCAGTAAGATAAACAGTTTTGTTCATAAACCCATCTCTAGTTAACCACATCTCCTGACTATAAATCAAACCTTCTATTGAACTTATCAGCGTATGATTTCTACTAAAATCAGGTATAAAAACAGATTCTAACCTGTCAATAAAATACTTTCTGATTTCCCTTCAACAAATTCAGTGCCAGCCTCCACTCCCCGCAACACCACCAAAACTCCTCTCTAGGAGTTTATTTTTTGCTATAATCACTATAGCTAGCTAAAAGGCAATCCCTAAGGGATCTCTTTAGGACAACTAACAGCTATAAGCTAACAAGCTAATCTAGCCAGGGTAGCTCAGTTGGTTAGAGCATCGGATTCATAAACCGAAGGTCGTGGGTTCAAATCCCACCCCTGGTACCAAATCAACCAATCCTTTTTTGCTACGTGATACGTGTTACATGATGCTTGCTACCTGAACCTCTCCCACCACAACTCCCAGTTCGCCTTCTCTTCTACCGTCGGCGTCGGCTCCGGCAGCGCCACTTTAGGCAAGTCTTCCGGCAATACCACCACTTCTTCTCCGGGTTTGGCCAAATGCAGCTTATCCCGAATCTCCTTCACCACAAACTCTGTCGCGTCCACCTCTACCAACCGCTGACTCAATTCATAATTCTCCCTCGCCAGCTTCTTTAGCTCTGCTTCAGTCTCCGTCACCCTTCCTCCAGCTTGTTTTAACCTCCAAATACTCTGCCCCAGGTTCAGCATCAAATAAATCATCAACATTAAAATCAACCCAGAAATCATTCTCCTTTTAGCCATATTCCCTCACCTAAAGTATAACATCCTTGCAATACCTCCTAAGTCCCGATTATCAGTCACTGATCACCCACTACCGACAAGTGATAACCTACTACTTTCTTTCCTTCCCCATACCCTCAACCCAAATTACAGGTTATTTTTACACCCTTGAAATTTATCCCCATAACAAGTAGAATTAACAGAGTTGCCCTAAAAAACTTGCTAAAACTTAACTTTCTGTGTTATAATATAGGACATCTTGAACCTTGACCTCAAGTAGTCTTGGTCAACAACCCAATAATTATTCAAAATCATTTTCTATGAATCCTGCAAAACCCGCTATCGACGACCAGCATATCACTCCTGATAGCCTTACCGGCCTCCGGGAGGCTCATGATGCGTTCATCGATTTTCTCAAACAACAGAATCGTTCCAGCTCTACCATTCTCGCCTACGGCAAAGACATCGAACAACTCATCGAATACACCCTCCAAGAACACGGCATCGAACACGTTCACCTCGTCTCTCCCGAACACCTCAACGGCTACAAAGATCATCTCCACGAACAAAAATACACCGCCAAATCCATCTCTCGCAAAATCAACTCCATCAAAAGCTTTTTCCGTTACCTTAAAAACCATGGCCACATCGACAGCAATCCCGCCGACCATGTCACCCATCCCAAATACGAGAACAAATCCCCTCGCATCTTAAGCAAAACCGAATACCGGGCCTTACGCGATGCCTGCCGCGACGATCTCCGTACTTCTGCCATTGTCGAGGTCCTCCTCCAGACCGGCATCCGCATCGGTGAACTGGCCAGCCTCAAACTCCCCAACGTTAAAAAGGACCATCTGATCATCGAACCTTATGAATCTCAACCCGGCCGTGAAGTCCCCCTCAACAAATCCGCCCAGGATGCCATTGCCAAATGGCTGGAAATCAGACCCAAAAACGCCAAAACCAACCACCTCTTCATCACCAAAAATGGCCGCCAACTCCTCATCCGCAATATCCGCACCTCCATTGACCGCTACTTCAAGCTCGCCGGCATTGATGACTGCACCGTCAACGACCTCCGTCACACCTGGATCGCCCACCAACTCGCCCATGGTGCCTCCCTAGTTACCATTTCCAAAATCGCCGGCCACAAACGCCTCTCCACCACCGGCAAATACCTCCAATTCATCAAAGACAAACTCCAAACCAGCAAAGTTAAATTGGAAGAACTATAAACTTAAATACCTCATGAGGGTAAGCGTAGAAGTTTATCCAGAAAACTCTCCGACGGGAAATAAAGTAACAAGAAACTGCACGGCAACAGACTGTGGCGTGCCTACCAAGCTATACCCGTGTGCATTACTCGACGAAACACCATCTAATGGTGCCTGTAGACAACTAGATACTTCTCTTCGCCTTCCCCAAAAAACAATGCTTGTCTATTGCCAACTGGTAGATTAATAATCTACTTAAAATCCCCTTTTACCTCAAAACAAGACACCTTAAAAACAGACTCCACTACTTGATTCGTAACCTTCCTATCTCCCCAACATCTCCTCTATCAACTTGGCCCCCAGTAAAGCATCCGCTGTTACTACATGTTTAGAAGACAGACACAAATATAACCCCTTGATAGGTATTTTTACCATCTTCTGAATTTCATCCTCGTCCCGATCCGTCTCCCCTAACTCAAAATCCTTAACCAAATACAGTGATTTTTTACCTTTATGCCTCACGCCATTATAGAAAGACACTATCTTCTCATAATTTCCTCCTTTAATTCCTAATTCTTCTCTTAATTCACGCTTTAATTCATCAATTCCGCCACCACGATTTACCCTCGCACCTACAAACTGGGTCATTACCTTCTCAGGGCCCTGTCTCCACTCTTGCACCATCAGCACGCATCCGTCTTTTGTCACCGGAATCCCATAAACAATGTCCGGATAATCAACTACATCCCACTCCACTATCTTTCCATTTGGTAATCTAATTGTTTCTACACCAACCTTAACTTTCGGACCATCATACTTTGTCTTACGATCTAGAATCTGATATTCCTCACCCATAGGTTGTCATCTTAACCTCTCTTCTAACTTCTAAATTCTCACCTTATATATACTACTTTGCTTAAATAATTTTAAAATTGCAGTATATACTCCGTAGCTGAATTTTGGTCCATGTAGATATATTCTTAGTAAACTAAGCTTCGTAGTATTATACGAGATTATATTGGCGAAGGAGTATATCTAGGCAGATTCACCCCTCATCCGGCAGCGGGCCCCGAAGTATAACCTTGTGGACGCGCCTGGATTCGAACCAGGGACCATTCGTGTATAAGACGAACGCTCTACCGCTGAGCTACGCGTCCTTTAAAAACTATCAAACAGCCGCGTAGCGAAATTGCCTGTCCGCCTTTGGCGGAAGCTACGCGTCCAAGTACAAATCTTTTCTGATAACCCTTTACAAATTACCGATTACGGTTTACTCGGTCCCAATTATACCCTAAAAGCTATCAGCTATCAGCTAAAAGCTAGACTACAGATTGCTTCTCGCCTGCACTTCCTTTTCCACCTCCGCCAAATCCCGCCCGTACTTCAACCTGCTCAACTCCTTAATCATCTCCCCCACCTTCCGATTTCGCCTCGCATCTTGTGCTGCCATATCTTTCGTAATATCCATTGTAAATGGTGGTATCGGCTCATTCTTCACAATCGTTTTCACAAACAAATGATATTTCTCAATATTCATCAAATCCTGCTCATTAAACGTTGGCTCAAACTGCCTTACCAACACCGGCGCATCATCCGTTCCCACTCGGTAACACATCAACGTTCCCACATTCCCGAAAATCGCTCCTCTGATCTCATCATCCAACTGCCCCACAAACTGATTCGCCATCACTAAATTCAAATGATACTTCCTTGCCTCAGACAAAATCGTGGCAAAGTCCGGCGTGGCAAAATTCTGAAACTCATCCACATATAAATAAAAATCCGGTCGTTGATCTTCTGGCACGTCCGTCCGGCTCAAAGCCGCCATCAGAATCCTGGGCACTAACAACAATCCCAAAAAATTTGCATTCTCCTCCCCCAACGCTCCCTTATTCAACCTTACAATCAAAATCTTCCTCTCATCCATCGCCTTACGAAAATCAAACGACGACGTTGACTGTCCGATCACATTCCTCATCATCTTATTCGTAATAAACCGCCCGAACTTACTCACAATATAATCCAAAATCTCCGACTTGTGAAAATCCGCCGTCTGCGCTATCTGATCCGTCCAATATCTCCGCACCACCGGATCTTTCACCTTCGGCAGTAACTCCTGCACATACTTGGCATCCGTCTGCGTCCGCACTAATTCAATAAACCCTCCTCCCGGCACCGCCTCCATCACCGTCAGCATCGCATTTCGGATTGCGTGCTCAAATCTCGGCCCGATAATCCCTGTCTTATGTGGATCATACAACTTATACATCAAATTAATAATCGCCCCCGTAATAAAATGCCTTTGTTGCTCAGTCTTGGCTTCCATCATATTCATCCCCATCGGCCGTTCCGTGTCTCCTGGATCAAAATAAATCACGTCCTCAGCCCGATGCGGCGGAATAAAATTCAACAAATCCTCTGCCAAATCGTGCGGATCAATCAGCGCCACCCCTTCACCCGCCTCAATATCCTGTAAAATCAAATCTCGCAAATACTCTGATTTCCCCACACCCGTCTTCCCCACCAAATACATGTGCCTCTGTCTATCCTGCTTGCCCATAAAAATCGGCCTTTCAATCCCTCGATAAATACTCTTCCCCAAATACAAACCTGAAGTCGCAATATTTGCCGGTGCTGGCGCCCGCTTTGCCATCACCCAGTGAATATTCGGCGTTTCCACCGTCTTATTTGGAAAATGATAAATCGTAGCCAACTCATCCGTAGCCAAAATCGACTTTTGCGTCAACCAGTGAAAAACCCGCGGGTACCGATAAATAAAGTCCGTCATGAACGTATGTGGAATCCACACTCTCTGCTGCGTAAACCCGTTCAAATCTGAAGTGAACTGCTCAAACGTACTCTCAATATTCTTCAAATGCATCTCTGCCACCGTCTCATCCTTAGCGCTCACCACAATCCTCACCGTCACCTCAAATCCCGGCTTCACAATCTTACTTTCAATCTGCTCCAGGCTCCTGGCATCCACCTTGTACTTAGCCTTCTCCGGATCCGCCTCTTCCTTCTTCGTGCTCGAAATATAATTCCTACCTCTTTTCCGCCACTCATTCCCTGCCGGAGCCAAAATAATCTGAATCGCCGCCGCTTCCCCTTCCTTCATCTTGGCCATTGCCGAAGTCATCGAATTCAGCGGATCAGTAGCCAGCTCCTTATACGGCTTAATCGGCTTGTACGATTCGTATGACAATCCCAACTGTGCCCACGCCACTGTCCCCTCTTCAAAAAACATATTATACTCGTCCACCACCCGCACATCCGCCCCCGGGTACGCCCCGTGAATCTGCTTCTCAATTAAATCCTGCAACTTCCTGGGTGCCGCAATATAAAACCTGATATCTCCCGGCATTGCCACCAGCTCCAGCGAAATATGCTCTGCCACCTTAGTAGAAAACATCCCCCCTGCCTTTCCCAAAGACTGAAAAGAGCTGATCATCTGCTCCATAGCGTCAATCTTGATCTCATTATCCTTGGGCACCGCAATCTGCAGCAGCACAAAGTCTAAAGCCCGCACCTCCCGGTCCTTCCATCTCTGCCAGTATAAATACCCGAAAAATCCCCCCGCCATTAGCCCCACAATCACACACATTCCCACCAACAACCCAAACAAAATGAATAACATCCCAATCGCATCCATAGCCCTAGTATATACTACTTTTTTTTCAATTTACGAATAGCTGTACATCCCGTATGCTCCGATGACCATCGGAGCCATCGGGATAAAACATCCCCATTCCGGAGTCAGAATCCAGCAGTCTCAACCCTAGGACTTCGGTGAGCCCAGTCGAACCGCTGATCAGCCTTTGCCCACGGAGCCTGAATCCCTCCTCAAATTTTCCGTTTAACCAACATTTCTTCCTGCGCATCCTTTTCCCCAAGTAGAAACTGCTTCAAAACCCGCCATATCGTTACAGGACTTACGCAGTACCACGTCATTCTGGAACGTAGCGAGAGAATCCCCTTGGAATCGAATTAGCCTCAAGGTGCATAAGTCCTGATCAGTAGTTATAAGTTCGACTTGCAATACTATAGGTTGACTTTACCCCCAAACCATGCTATACTGCTTCCATACTGTCTCCCCTACTACTCCACAATCGCGTCAGTATAAACCTGATCGCTCCCTTGTAGAGTTTTGTTCGAGACAATATAGCAGCTCTTTTAAATCAACAGAGCCATTCTTTTTGGTTACCTCTTTCTTGAGGCGGAGTTAACTGGATACAAGTTGTTATATCTAGTTAACTCCGCCTCGCACCAGCGCTCCCGCCCGTGAGTCTGCCCACCAAGTGGGGAGCACCAGACTCTGGGTGATATGAGGATGCGCATCTCATAAAAAGGAGGTGACCCAGTGAAAAGGTTAACTTTTCTGCTCGTATCCCTGCTCGCCGTAGGGCTGGCGGCGTTCCTGGGCCTCATCGCCCGACCCGCCGCCCCGGTCCAGGCTCAAGGGCCAGGATACACGTGCACAGGTCAAGGCTATGCCTACCAGTGCACGTATTCTGACGACGCCCGTGAGGCAATCAGGCAGCAACGCCGGGAAGAAATCCGCCAGGCCGCCGAAAACTTGGTAGATCCCAATACCTGGTGGGACGTCCAGACCCAAGGCGGCGGCACCTGGCAAGAGCAACAGGGCTGCGGCATCTTGGGATGTAGAAACCCCAACTCCGGTCAGAGTTATACGTGTGGTGACACGTACAACACGTATACTTTCAAGCCGACCGGGGCCCAACACACCACCCGATCGACCAGCTGCAAGAAAAACTAGGTGGTGTGCACCCAGGCTACTTGATAGTGCTCATCAAGTAGCTATCGACTATCAGGGCCACTCTGGCAACACAGATCGCTTTGCTGCAACTTACTAAAGTGCAGTAAAGTGCCTGTAAGTTCAGAGTGGCCTTAATTTTTTTCACAACGGATAGTCCCTCTTCTACCCTAATTTAGACCTCCCACCTCTCACAGACAGAACACCAATTCCTCAAATCTCCAAACCATCTCCTATCCTCTAAAAAACACCTTTTCCCCCAACTTCTTAATCATGTACGCACACCACTCCGCCAGCCACCGTGCCCCTCTGATAATCGGTTCATGCAACCCCACCTGAAACTCATCTTGGGTCATCGGCAAAATCACCGCATCATCCGGCAACTGATAATCATCCGTTTGCGGAGCCGGCTGCACCAGCGGCTGTCCTTGGTCATCAGTGGGCACCGGACCAGCCTTCTCCCCTGCCTTTTCCACCTTCTCTATATACCCTTCCACCCCAGCCTCCATCTCCGGCTCTTCCTCTGCCGACTTCACCACTTCCTGCACCGGAATCTCTTCAATTTCCCTATTTCCCTGGTTATCCCGCTCCGGAGTATCCACCATTAACTAAATAATACCATTAATTGCCCCACTGTTACATGGCCCCATTGTCATGATTATCATAAATCAGACCACCCTCCATATTATCAATGAAACCATGAAGCCCAATTATCTCATCTGGCTCTGCCAGACACTCTCCTCTTCCTCCATCAACCAATTCGCCCACCTATTCGCCACGAACAAATAATCCGACAGCCGATTAAGATACCTTAAAATTGCTTCATTGCTCAATTGCTCAATTGTTAAACTGCTCTTTAAGTTTTTAGCTTTAAAATGTGGTTTTGAGTTTTTAACTTTACGCTTTAAGTTTAAAAAACGAACGAATTCTCGTTCGGTCCTCCGGCATACTGATCTTACCACCATTAACTGTGCCCCGATCACCCCACCTCCGGGTAAAATAAACTGATCCACCCGCGGCAAATCACCTTCCATCTCATCAATCAACTGCTCTAACTTACCCGCATCAAACGGCTGGTATTTATCCATCTCTTCAATCCTTTTCTCCTCCTCACCTCTATCTTGTCCTTCTGCAGGAAAGCTTTCCCCTCCCCTATCAGACTCTCTGTCTTCCTCTCTCCGGCCCCGAACAAACTCTTCAGCCATCCTCCCCATTTCCCCCCGGAAACTCAAACCTTTCTCTTCCTGTGCTTTCCTGCTCTTTTGCTCTTTTGCTCTTCTGATCCTCTGATCTTGTGGTTTCATGGTCTTTGCTAATTCTGCACCCATCTCAAACAACTCTCTTTGCACATCCCGCAACTGTCCCACCAATCTTGCCAAACCGATATCGAGATTCTTTCCACCATCTTGCATTTTAACTTTTGCATTTTGAATTGCCATGACACTCTCCGTCATCGCCACTGCTAAGCCCAAACTGGAATTGAGCTCATCGACCGCACCAATCACCGCCATCTGCATACTTCCCTTACTCACCCGTCGCCCTCCGATCAACCCCGTTTCCCCTTCATCTCCGGTTCTGGTATAAATCGCCATATATAGGATATTTTAACAAAACATCTCCCAATTGACATCTAACAATTACCATTTAACTCTAAAAACTGCCCCTAACGACCTAACAATTACTTATCCGCTTTTGACAGTTCAACATATTCCCAACCTCTCCCTGAGTATCTGATACCTTTCCTAAATCATTCTGGATTCTGAATTCTAAATTCTATATCCTATACCTAGTGTTCTCTTGTCCTTACGCCCCATCCTACACCCTTTGGGAACGTCTCACCGGTAAAACCGCTGACTATTCCCGGCTCTCCTGGATCGAACGACTCTTCGGCTATCCCACTATCTGTCGCACCCAAATCTATCTCCAAATCGGCATTATCGTCCTCATCATCTTATTCACCGCCGTCCTCATCTGGTTCAAATACATCCGCAAACGCTACTACTACCCTCCTCCACCCAAAAAGTAAACGCAGCTTCTCAAAGACCTCACCGCTAACTATCCTCTCAAAGCTTCCACTAAAAAACTGCCCGCCATGGTGAATACCGTGGATCAGCCTCTGGCTGAAACGAAGCTATAAGCAATAAGCTACTTCGGATACAACTTTCGCAGATCAGCATCATACTGTTGCCAATTCTCTTGCCTCAACTGATCAAACTTCGCCCAAATTCTCCGGTACGTATCCTCATACTCCCTCTCCAAATACCCTGCCCCGGACACACTTCCCCTTTGCTCTCCAATATACAACCTCAACCTATCCATATAGTTCAGTGCCCGTAAATACTGCACATTCACACACTGCCCGTAACCGCTCAAATTATCCAAAATACACCGGTTCACCTGGTCCCATAGCCTGATCGCCTCTGCAGACAGTACCAGCGCCTTTTCCAACTCCTCTCGACTATTCGCGGCGTAATATCGCCCTCCGCCCGATTGCGCGATCAACTCCAACTGCTGCTTCTCCTCTTCGCTCACTACCAATCCCACCACATTCGTCACCACTTCTATCCCTGACTCATTCAACTGCTCGGCCACCTGAATCGGGTCCCCTCCGCACGTCTCCTTACCGTCAGACAATAAGATCACAAAATTCTGTGCTGCTTCTTTACCTCTTAATAAACTCCCCGCCATCTCCAAGGCCTTGGCAATCCCTGTCCACCCCGCCGGCTTAATCCCCTGTACTAAACTCTCAGTTGCTGGCACATCCACCGGCCCTAGCGGCTGCACCAACTCCACCCCTTCGCAAGATGCCTGCTTATCTGCCTCCTCAGAACTTCCTTTATGTCCGTAAACAATCACCCCTACATTGGCAAAACTCGGCAACCCGCTATCCAGTAAATCCAACAACGCTTTCTGCGCCGAATCCCACTTTGTCACCCCTTCTAACTTATCCCCCATCGATCCTGAAGCATCTAACAAAAACAACAAATTGATTTCCAACCTGGCCCTGGGCACCGTAGGAAAGTCACCACATCCCAACTGTCTCACACAGTCATTGGCATTCGCATCATACCCCAAAATCTCTTCCAGCCGGTCCGGCAAGGCATCCCCGTCGTTATCTACTCCCAACTCTTCCTTAGTCAGCAACTGCACTTCCTCCCCAGATCCCTCCACCACTGACTCTCCCGTTGGCTGCGCAGACGGGGTAGCCACCTGCTGTCCCGCTGGCCGCGTCACTTGAGGAGCTGGCAGCAACCTTCCCAACACCACAAATCCTACTCCCAGACCTAAACTCACCATCAAAATCGAAAACAGCATTGCCTTCGGTCCCTTTGACCTATGCTTTCCTGCCGCCCGCACCGGTGCGCTTACCCCTCCCCCTTGCGACTTTCCCCTTCCTAGACTGGCCACCTTCGGCAACTCAATCTTCGGCAACCCCTTCTGCCCAATACCTGCTCTTCCACTATCACCCGTATTCCCTGCGCCCTCAGCAGGGCTTGTTTTCACCCCTGGATCATTCCCTGTTCCCTGTTCTTGTGAATCATTCTCTGCCATACCCCTACTTTAACCCAACCAATCTCGGACTCGCAACCCGTATGTATGACAAATCTTCAATTGCCACTAGCCTCCCCCACTCGATTTTGCTCCACTTACATTGGTTGACCATTCCAATACTCTCTCCAATGCCTTCTCCATCGCCATTTCCCAAAAAGTCACATGCTTCTCTCGTTCCTTATCCAGTAAACCTTTCACCTCTTTTAATGTCATCTCCCATTCCGGGATATAAAACACATGATCGAGTGGCGCTCCCATCACCATTTCCCCTCGTGGTTCCGTCAACATCACTCCCCGCATCCTCCCATCAACATACTCCACCTCTCCCTCTTCTCCCCTTGTTATCTGCTCCATCTGTCCCTTATCTGTTTCCATCTGCCTGCCCGCCGTAACTTTAGTGTTGGCGGGTGTGCTCTCCTCTTGCTTTGCAGGAGGAGGAAACAACAATCCCACCACACACCGCCACTCTGCTCCCCGCGCCTCCGGAGGTATCGCCTGCATCCGCTCCAAACAATACTCTACAATCTCCTCATCCCTCATCACCGTTACCCCGTCCCTCCATCTCCTCATCAGCGCTCCCGGCTCTCGTCCCAAAGCATCAATACTCAAACCTCTCTCTTCCGCCATAATTATATAATCGTCATTCCGTAAAGCCGTTGCTTCGTTAGATTGTTCCTCTGTATTTTCCTCTCGCTGTTTTTCGACTCTTAAGCTCTTTAGCCTCACCTCATACATTCTGCACCTCACTGCCACATTCGCCTCCAACGTCCTCCCCGTATCCGGCAAATCTATCTCTATCCCCAACTCCTTCGGCATCTCCACCTCCACCTTATACTTACCAAACCTCTCCCTTACCTCCAACAACTTCTTCTTATCCTCTGTCACATAGAGAACCTTGACCATTAACTTAATAATAACACTCTATACCTCTGCCCCAAAGAACATCGGGACCATCCGTGTACAACACCTTAACTCCCCCCACCCAGCCCTGTCCTCAATGCGTCCATTCCATCAGCATCTGCACCGGCACCAAAGACCCTATTTGTAAAAACTGCGGTTTCAAAGACCCCTGCTGTGACTGGCTATTTTCTTTCTTTTTTATAATTCCCCATCTCCGGTATCACATACCTCACCCCTCCCCGAGGATCATCCATATCGCCCTCATACCTGGGAATCACATGCCAGTGCAAATGATCCACTGTCCTGCCTGCAGCCCGGCCATCATTCACGCCATGATTATAAGCATCCGGCTTAGTATTAATCCTCGGATGTTTCAACGCCTGCGTGCAGAACCAAATTGAATTATCATTAAAAGGATTTTCTAAAAAACGCTTGTATACTTTCCTTAAGTCCTCACTTAAAATACCCTCAATTACCCTGTCTATTGCATTTTTTAAATCCGTCCATTCCTCTCTCGACAACCCTTTCAAATCAGGCACATGTCGCACAGGGAAAACTAACGCATGACCTGGAGCCACCGGAAACGGCTCAAATATAGCTATCCATTTATCATCCCGCCAGATAACAATCTCATTCGGTTTCAAAACACAAAAAGGACAATTCCTTACCATCATGAATCTCTGTTAATATAAACTGACCCCATCATATCACCAATAGTAGACCCAAACCATGAATCAAACCCTTCTCCGCATCGCCCAAAAAGGCATCATCTTAAACCAAACCAAAACCAAAATCCTGGTTGTAAAATACTCCACCGCCAAATACACCTCACAAAAGGTCAAAAACAAACTCGGATTACCAGGCGGGCAAATAGACTTCAGCGAGACCCCTGACGAATCATTTGTCAGAGAAGTAAAAGAAGAAACCGGCATCACGATCGTTCCTCTCCTTCCTTTCCATATCTATACTTGGACATACCAAACTGAAACCCACCTAAAACAAATCATCGCCGTCGCCAGGCTCGGAATTTATCAATCTGGAAAATTAACTACTCACAAGCAAGAAAGGGAAACCACTATAGAGTTTTCCCAATGGCTACCCATTAAAGAACTTCAACCCAAAGGGTTTATCATTGATGAACAGCCCGTCATCACCAAATTCCTTCAATACCAAAAGCAAAATCCCTTCTCTCTTTAATCATCCAGCCCACTAATAGCTTTACTTCGGTACTTTCCTCTTCCTCCTCTTCGTCACCACTTTCTCTAACTCTAGGCGCATTCTCTCCAATTCCTCATCCGTCATATCTTCTGCATCCATAAACCTGTTCCTCGCCGGCTTTATTGACCGAATCATCTCATCCAACTTCAAATGAATCGCCTTCGAATCCCGATTCTGCGTATTCTGAATCAAAAACACCATCAAAAAGGTCACAATCGTCGTCCCCGTATTAATCACCAATTGCCATGTATCCGAAAACCCAAACATCGGTCCCGTTAACAGCCACACCACAATCACCATCACCGCCAACATAAACACCCGAGAAGTTCCCGCCAACTCCGCCACCTTCTTGGCAAACTTCCTAAACACATCATGCACCCCATTATGACTCTCCGTCGCCATCATTACTTCTAAATTATGGTTTGTCATAAAACCAGTTTATCAAAAATCCTCTCCTTCGTCGCCTTCTAAATACTCTTCCAGCTTTCCGGCATAAATCAACGGCACCACCCCGTGCATAATATTATTGTTACTCGGCAATTCATACCGTAAACCAGTCCGTTCAGCAATCAACAACACATTCGCCAGCCCGATTGCTGCCCCGTCCACAAACCCCGGATGAGAAGGAAACAACTTCACCCTGTCTTTCCGATCCAATAACCGCGTCCGCCAATAAAATTCCCTTGTCTTATCCAAATCCACCTTAAAAGGATGCGACTTTGAAAAATTAAACTTCTCCATCTCCACTCCTGCCTCTTGATAAAAATCAATTACCGATGTGGACCCATGTACCAAAGGCGCCTCTCCATCGAATCTCACCTCTAAATCAGCAATCGCCTTTCTAATCTCCTCCTCAATTAATTCAAATTCCCTTTCTGTCGCCGGATCTCCTTTAATAAACCTCTCTCGCAAACTCAACACTCCGGTCTTCAACAACTTATAGCTCTCTAACTTCTCCCTCTTTCCCCACATAAACTGCACCGATCCCCCGCCGATATCTATGCCCGCGATCCCCCCTTTCCACTCAAAATCACTTGTCATTCCTCTCCAAAACAACTCCATCTCCGCCTCATGGCTCAAAATCCGCACCTCCCACCCCAACTTGTCCTTAATCTTCTTCACCACATCCTTTGCATTCTCTGCCTTCCTTAATACCTCCGTTCCGATCACCTCCACTCGTTCCACCTTCATCCTTTCCACTTCTGACTTAAACCTCTGCAACGCCTCCATCGTCTTTACCAACCCCTCCTCTGACACCTGATCACCCTCCTCCATCCCTCTTCCCAACCTGGTTTCCTCTTTATCTTGAAAAATCAACTTCAAATTCCCAAAATCCTGCTTTGCAGGACCCACCTCAAATACCAACAACTTGCTGCTATTCGTTCCCTGGTCAACCACTGCCACTCTTGCCTGCTTCATTCTCCCATTATATCCGGCTCACTAAAACCTACTCAACACCACCTCTAAACTATTTACTCCTATCTAAGCTGCCATTGGCAAGTCTTCTTTCATCATCTCTATCAAATCGTCTAACTCGCCTGGAAACGCATGCCTCGCATCATGCCACGTTTTCTGGGAAGCTAATTTATCAGGCTCTTTACCTCCAATAAATAAATCATGAAATTCATACGCCAATACAGGAATTCCAGGAGTTAACCTTTCAAATTCTCTTAATTGAACTCCATCGTCCTGGAGTGAACTCAACACCTTCGTTCTACTTTCTACTTGTCTATTAACCCGAGCAATAAAACTTGACCTACTGAAATCTCCCGCTCTAAACCAATCTCTATCAGCAATCACCGTCTTTAATAAACCCTCAAATTCAGTCAGCGAATGCTTTGCCTCCATCACCTCACCAAGAGTCGGCTCACCCATTTCTACCACATTTTCCGAACCAACTACTGGAAGTTCTCCCATACTAAAACATAGTATAACTTAATTACCTCTTCACCAGCAACTGCGATTTCGTACAAAATCTCTAACTCCGCCTCTAAACTCATCCTCAGCACACTCACATCTCCAGCTCATCTTGCCAATAAGCCTCTACCAAATTCTTAGTATTCGGCGAGACCTCATTCTCCATCTCCTTTAACTCCTGCCAGGAAAAATAAGCCAGCTTATCAAACTTCTCTTTTTCCTTGGTCTCTGGTTTCCCATCCTCTACCTCAGCTAAATACCACACATAACCCATCGTGTATCCGTCTTCTTTAAAATCCGCTCTTCCCAGTTCCTTCACTATCTCCACCTTTACTCCCAATTCTTCCTCCACCTCCCTTTCCGCCGCCTCTTCGGACCCTTCTCCCTCTTCGATCTTTCCGCCCGGCGTTTCCCACTGCACTCTCTTAGGAGTATTCCTATGCAACAACAGCACTTTACCGGCCCCATCTAAAATCACGCATCCAGCCAACAAAATCTTATCCATGTTCCATATTGTATACTACTTTACTTTCACTTCTAAATAGTAGTATATACTCAGTAGCCTCAAACTAACTTAAATTCTAACTCCTCAAATCAAGTGAAAACTCCGTAATATGTACGAATTTCTTAACTTTTAAGCGAAGGAGTATACACCCTAAATCCTTAAATCTGCACTTCCCTTCCCTTCGTTGTATCCCTCCCTCCTTGCCACTGACCTCTGTACAAATTCACCGCCTCTCCTTTAATCTCTACAAAAAACACCTGCACAAACCTGGCCCCCAATTCCATCTCTACCGAAATATTTCCCGCATTAAACATTCCAAAATACAACGCTCCCCTATACCCGGGATCCGCAATCCAAGCTCTCAGCATCAAACCGCTCCTCACTGTCGTCCCCCTAGGCTTGATTATTGCCGTTATATTCTTGGGCAAATCCACCTCTTCAATCGTCTTAGTCAAATAATACTTACCCGGCTCAAACACAAACTTCGTCACCCTCTTCGGATCATAAGCCGCCAACTCCACCAGATCAGGCGTCTCCCGTTCCTCAATCCCGATAAACGCTTTCCCTTTCAATTCAAATACCTTATCCAACCGCAAATCAAACACACACCCTTCAGGACTCTCCAATTCCCTTTCCGCCAATCCCGTCACCAAAGCATGTTTCTTCATTAACTTTCGCAATTCCGAATGTCCCAAAATCATAAACTACATTATATATTCCCCATACTCTAAATGCGGAACAATTTATCTATCCCCAAATACCCTCTATTTTTAGAATCCTAATTCCATTATATAATTAATCCATGGAAACTGTACCCTTGAAAGAAAAAGTTATAAAAACAATCAGACCACAAGAGATAACTAATTTATTTGAAAAATTTCCAGTAGGCAGCTTTGGCGAAAATTTTGACCAATTTAGTCTAAAAGATGCTGTCTCGGCCAGATATAAACAGGTATTTCGCCGTAAAGGATATCGAGCATTAATGAATGAAATTAATCAACAAATCGATCAAGGAACCGAATCATATGAACAAGAGGCAGTAAAACACTTAGAAAGAATAAGATCAAACGTAGAATACATCCAAACTGACGAAGTACAACAAATCGCTCACGAACTAACAGAGAAACAACCAAATTTAGATCCCAAATGGTTGTTGGATGACGCTTTATCCGGACGACAGATGGATCAAATCATCCACACTGACGAGCGAGGTCGGAGAATTACTCGGTTCAGGCTACTTGATAACTATAGGCCACAATCAAATAGAAACCAGCCTCTTTGCGGTTTCAACTTTCCTCCTTTACACGGAGAGCATTCAAATATCACGGCTCTCTTTGTAAATGGTGAGCTAGACGAATTACAAACAGGAGGAATTTCCCATATCAACAGCCTAAAATTCGAAAACGGTCAAGTAACTTCTCTTTCTTATTCTGGCGTAGATTGGTTTGATACCTCTGAAGAAACCATCAAAGCGAAACATAGATTACCAGACAAAGTCCAATTACAAAAATTTGGAAATTTCTTTACACTTCATTTCCCGGAACTAGTGTCCCAAACTGCGAACTCCCGAACCTTCAGACTCAAAGCGTCTCCTATGTGGAAAGACACAGGCCACAATCAACCGCAAGAAAATACTTATACAGTTACCTTAAACCAAGATGGGCAGATTACAGAAATTAGAAACGGATGGGATAAACCTCTCCTCACTCCGGCAACCGCCAGTTAAACTAGTTAAACTCTACACTTCGCAAGTACTCCATCCGCTCACCTTATACTTCCAACACCTAGTCTCCTTTCCTTTTATCTCACTTCTGTTTAAATCGTTTCTTCATTAGACATAATTCCCCTATCAAGCTACAATAAATTCCAATGCTTCCTCTAGACCTTCAATACCAAAAAATACTCCGCCAACTCATGACCAAAGGCATTGAAGAAACCAACCAACGCACCGGACACCAAACCAAAAGCCTTCCCGGGATTACCGTCCAAATCGATCTCCGACACAGCTTCCCCTTACTCACCTTGCGAAAAATACCCATCAAAATCTTCGTCGCCGAACAAATCTGGTTCATCATGGGCAGCCGCCGGCCCGACGAATTCCTCAAAGAATTCACCGGAATCTGGGACGATTTCACCAACATTGGAGGCGTGGTTACCGTTGCCTACGGCTACCGCATGCGCCACCACTTTGGTAGAGACCAACTGGCCTTACTCATTAAACTGCTGGAAAAGGACCCCAGTTCTCGCCACGGAGTTATTGTCTTCTGGGACCCGGGTGATGACGGACTCGCCCAAAGCAGAAAAAAGAAAAACGTCCCCTGTCCCTACACCTTCACCACCAATATCATCGGCGGACAACTGCACTTCCATTTAATTGTTCGCTCCAACGACATGATTCTAGGTTTTCCTCACGACTTAGCCGGCTTTGCTCTCCTGGCCCATATCCTAGCTTCCAGACTTGGCGTCCAACCCGGTATCTTTACCCATTCCATCAGCAACGCTCATGTTTACGACATCCACTATTCAGCAGCCCAAACCATGATCCACAGAAAAATTAATCACCCCCCCATAAAACTTACCACCCAACCTGACTACTTCTCCCGCGCAGAACATGGAGATCGCACCCTGGTCAGTGGTATAGTAAGTCAGTTACAATCCCAATATCATCCCGGCCCACCCATCAAAGGCCTCAAAATCGTCTTATAATTACTACCAACTCTCACCACCACATGACCACCGACAAAATCCTCACCCACAAACAAATCCTTGAGCGCCTTGCTCAAAAAAACATCAACTTCGACCCTCCTCTGGATAAATTCCAAATCCAGTCCCATTCCGTCGACCTCAGAATCGGCTTCACCTTCCTCATGCCCAAATATTGGCAACTCGCTCCTGAAGGTCGGGTCGCCATTCACTCCGATTACACCCAAACCAACGACAACTTTACTGTCATCGAACTCGAGCCCGGACAATTTTTCGAAATTCTCCCCAACGAATACGTCGCTTTCTCTACTCTGGAAAAAATCAGTCTCCCTCCTGACCTCATGGCCATCCTCTACCCCCGCTCATCAGTCAACCGCCGGGGTTTATCAGTCGATCTCAGCGGCATCGTTGACGCCGGCTACGAAGGCCACCTTACTATTCCCGTGAGAAATAATACTCCCACCCAAACCATCAGAGTCTATCCCGGTGAAAGATTCTGCCAACTTGTTTTTCACACCCTTTCCCAGCCGGTCAAACCCGTTACCAGTCGCTTCCACCGCAAAGACGTGGCCCTTACTTTTGGCAGCCAAAAGGAAAAGGACCCCCGGGAAACCAAATTAATTAAATCAGGCAAAATCAGCCAATTGAAAGACAAATATACTCTCAAATAACCTGTTCATGATCATTGCCATCGCCGCCACCTCTTTAGATGGTAAAATTGCCCTTCATTCCCAAGATGACACCTCCTGGAGCTCCCCGGAAGATAAAAAATTATTCAAACAAGCCACCCAAAAAGCCGGTGTCCTGGTCATTGGTCGCACCACCTGGAAAACCATCAACCGCCCTCTCCCCGACAGACAAATCATCGTCCTCACCCGCAAACCACCAACCTCTAAATACCCTACCGTCGAATTCACCCATCTTCCTCCTCAAAAATTAATCACCGAACTGACTTCTCGAGGCTACCGCGATATCTTCTTCGCGGGGTGCCAGCAAATCTACACCCTCTTTTTAACCCAAAAACTCATCGACCAGCTCTGGATCACCATCGAACCCTACCTCTTCGGTCACCCAGCTCTCAGTTTATTCTCCTCTCTCCCCGCCTCGCCTATCAAACTCAAACTCCTCACCCTCCAACGGCTCAACCCCAACTCAATCCACCTCAAGTACCAAATCATCTATGAGTAACCGCCCCCCTTTCCTTATCTCATCCCAAAAAAATCAAGGAGCCGAAATCGTCTCTCTCACTTACCCCCACGGCACTTCTCCTCAACCATCAGCCCTTGATCTCTCCGCCCTTGTTTTATTCACTCAAAAAGCCCTCGACCACCAAACCCAAGAAATTTATCTCCGCCTGCCCTACAAATCTCCCCTCATCACCATCGAATATGGAAACAGCCCTTTTTTACACCAAGCGCAACAAATTGCCCGCCAACACTCCTTGGATCCCGGACATCCCACTGCCACCGTATTAGTTAAAGGCCATCAAATCATCAGCTCCGGAGCTAACGGCTCCACCTATCATGATCAATATGGCTGTAGAAGAAAAGAACTAAACATCCCTACCGGCCAAGGATATGAACTCTGTGAAGGATGCCATCCCAAAAACCACTCCGAACCTACCGCCATCAGAGCCGCAGCAGCCGCTCACAAAACCCACCTCCTTTCCGAAGCCACCGCCTATCTCTATGGCCACTGGTGGTGTTGCCAACCCTGCTGTGCTGCCCTGGAACAAGCCGGCATAACCAAAGTCGTCTTTTCCCTCCCCTGGACCCAAAAATTTCTGGAGATTGATATCTAACCCTCCGTCCCGAAAAACACCACCGATCCCACCTTCATCCCCGAGTACAACTTCACCTTAAACGGCCCTACGTTAGAAATTTCCAAAGTCAATTTATTGGACCTTCCCGGATCACAAAAATATGACGCCTGATAAATCGCCACCCCTAATTTTGCCAACTTTGTCCTCCCATCGAGCATTGCCGCTATCTTTCTTGATAAAGTAATCGTCTCTTTGGTCTCACTCACCACAAACATCCCTGGCTCCAACAGAAAACCCTCATCCTCCATCTCTGTCTCTTCGTACTCCGGATCCGTCTTTTCTCGCAAATCAACCACCTGCCCCGGCTTGGGTATCCAGATTTTACTTCCTAATCGCACCTCATAAACCATCCCGTCGATTAACTCTTCATCAAAAGGTTCAATGGAAATCTCCTCCTCCGCCATCGCCTGTTTAATCTGCACCCCACTTAACATACTTCACAAACTACACTCACTCCACCCGCAATCCTGACAGGTCACACATCCGCTTTCATATACTACCCCTGCTCCGCACTCCGGACACACCGTCGTCTCTCCTGCTCCGGGTCGCACTGCCCTCATCACGGCCGGCTCCATTCTCAATTGCTCTGCCCCCCCTACCTCAACCGCTTTACTCACATGACCGTTCAGACTCCCGTTTCCCTGCCCGGCTAATTTCTGCCTCCTGCCTGTCTCACCGTGTATCGTACCATTTGTGTTCCCCAACTCTCCTTTTACCCCTTCAGCATCTACTCTCTCTCCTGTTCTAACTTTCGATTCCTGCTTACCCACTTCTCCAATAGGAACTTCGACCCTCTTCTCCTTCACTTTTTCTTTTGCCAAATTCAGCACCTGATCCTGCTTGCTCCCGTCCCGATAAATCGTAATCCCCTTGCATCCCAATTTCCAAGCTAACAAATAAGCCTTCTTCACCTCCCCCACCGTCGCCTCGTGTCTGAAATTAATCGTCTTAGAAATCGAATTATCAAACCACTTCTGCCAGGCTGCCTGAATCTTCACATGCCAGGTTGGGGCAATCTCGTGCGTAGTCACAAACACCTTATAAAACCACCCCGGCAACCCTTCAACTGCTTTTAATCCCTGTTCCGCCGCCACCGCCAACACCGCATCCAGATCCTCCAGGATCTTTCCATTAGCTTTTAGCTTATAGCTCTTAGCTCTTAGCTGTTTTTGAAGAGCATCTTCAAAAACCTTGTCCACCATCATAAATTCCCTTGTCGGTCGATTCTTCTTGTCGTCCTCGTTAAACGCCTTTCTCAAAGTTACCAACGAAAACACCGGTTCAATCCCGCTGCTTGTGTTCGCCAACAAACTAATCGTCCCCGTCGGCGCAATCATCGTCAAAGCACAATTACGGTACTTCTCCGCCGACCCTGCATAAATCGACACATCCCAGTTCGGAAAAGTCCCTCTTACCTTAGCCAGCTCCAAGCTCTCTGCCTCTGCTGTTTTATGAATAAACTTTGCCAGTCTGCTTGCCAACCGTACCGCTTCCTGAGAATTATAAGGAATCCCCAACAAATAAAGCATATGCGCAAACCCCATCACTCCCAATCCAATCCTCCGGTTCCCATGCTTCACCATCTGCTCAATCTCCGGTATCGCATAAGTATTCACCTCTATCATGTTATCCAAAAAGCGAATTCCCAATCTTACCGACTTTTCCAAATCTTCCCAATCAATCTCATATTCCCCTTCATTAATTTTTGATCTTTGCTTTTTGCTTTTTGCTTTTTTAGTCAAGTGCTTATGTAAACAAATACTCGTTAAATTACATGATTCATAAGGCAGCAAAGGAATCTCCCCACAGGGATTCGTCGCATCAATCTTCCCTATCGCCGGTGTTGGGTTATCCTCTTCCATCCGGTCCAAAAACGCCAGTCCCGGATCCCCGCTTACCCAAGCGTGTTCCGTAATCAAATCAAACAACTCTCTGGCTTTCATTCTCTTCCACACCTCTCCATTCCGCGGATTCCTCAACTTCCACATCTCATCCCTCTCTACCGCCTCCAAAAACTCATTTGTCACCCCCACACTAATATTAAAATTCTTAATCGTCCCGTCCTCGTCTTTCAAATGTATAAACTCCTCAACATCCGGATGATCCACATTCAAAATCGCAATATTGGCTCCCTGCCTCTTCGCCCCCTGCAAAATCTGCGCCAAAGTTGCTGAATACGCCCGTAAAAAGTCCACCGGACCGCTCGCCGCCCCAGGCACATTTTTCACCTTATCGCCGTGCGGCCTGATCCTGCTAAAATTAAACCCTGTTCCCCCGTTATTCTTGTGCACTACCGCCGCATCTCCCAAAGTCTTAAAAATCGACTGAACCGAATCCTCAATCGGCAACACAAAACATGCGGACATCTGTCCGCTCCCTCCCGGATTGCCAGCCTCGAACATCGCCTTCCCCGTTGGTAAAAATTTCCAGTTCACCAACCGCTCATAAAACTGCTTTGCCATATCCTTTACCTCTCCGTTACCCGACCACTGAATCTCTGCTTTAGCCATATGCTGTGCCACCCGCCAAAACAATTCTCCCGGAGACTCAATCACCTTTCCTTCCATATCCGTCCGCAAATACCTCTTCTTAGCAATCTCCATCCCCACTTCACTCATCTCCGGCTCCACCAGTTTCACCTGTTTCTTCTGCGCCTGCTCCTTTCTCTCCCGGTACAAAATATAATACCGCGCCGTTTTAAAATACCCGGCTTCAGCCATTGCTGGTTCCACCACATCTCGGATCTCCTGAGTAGAAATCCTTTCCTTCTTTACTTTACTCAACCTTTCTCTCACCGTCCTCAAAATCCCCTTTGCTTCCTTTTTGCCAAACGCCTTAGTATCCTTTCCTGCCGCCACCACACTCCTCTCCACCTTCCCCCACTCAAAGGGTTGCTCAGTCCCATCATTCTTAACGACCATCTTGATTATTAACTTTCTTAATCTCGCCATATAAAACTAAGTATTTAGTATCATGCCCGTCTAAATTGTCCCCAAACTATTTTCCTGTCTGCATTTATCTGTTTTACATCGGTTTTCATCACTTGTCTAGCACTCCGAATAACCGCATCCGTGACACGTCTTGCATCCCATTTCATAGACCAGTGTCGCATTTCCGCAATCCGGACAAATATCAGCTGACCTGGCCACCAAATGCATCCCCGCTTCCCTTGATTTTCCATCAGTCACCGGGGGGTCAACTGCCTCATCTTCCCCTTTTTCATCATCTGTAATCTTCAATTGCATCCCGTCCTCAGCCGTTGACTCTTGATGCTTGGAATCTGTCGTTACTGCTTGGTGTTGCTCCCCAAACCCAATCAGTCCCATATCTATCGCCATCGCCTTAGCCACCGCATCCGGCAGAGAATAAACCTTTCTTGTCCCGAACCCCACTGACCTGGAACTACCGATCCCGGCTAACTGATCCACAATCAACTTTGCTCTCTCACTCGAAGACAAATTACTGTTAAACTTCAAAGACTTTGATATCAACCGCCCCAATGCCTCTGCCATCGCCTGAATATCACTCCCTGCTCTGCCAATATTAATAAACACTTCCACCGGCGATCCGTCCTCATCATGATTCACCGTCACAAACGCTCTTCCGATCGGTGTATCCATCTTATAAGTCGCTCCCACCACCTTCATCGGCCTCAACCACGAAACTGGTTTATCCTCCATAGCTTTAGCAAAGGAGGGCTGGCCCTCTGTCGTTCCTGCTAAGACGGATTTTTCCGCCAACCCATTTCCTTTATGCTCTTTATCTGATGCGCTAGCGCGAATCAGAGTTCCCTCTCTCGACCCCTCCCTCATATACGAAATCCCTTTACAACCTGTTTTGTAAGCCAACTCATATAACCTTTTCACCTCTTCCACCGTATGAGTCTTCGGGGCATTCACTGTCTTACTAATCGATGAATCAGTATACTTCTGAATCAAAGCCTGAATCTCCACATGCTCTTCAGGACTCAAATCATCCGCTACCACAAAATACTCCGGCAAACTTCCTTTCTCCAAATTCCCCTCTACCAATCCGCCGGAGGCACCATCATTTTGCTTTTTGCTTTTTGCTTTTTGCTTTTGTTTCATCCACTCCTCATAGAGTGGATGAAACATCGTCCTCTCTCCCAATCGATCCTTCTGAGTATAAACAAACGAAAACACCGGTTCTATCCCCGAAGACGCTCCCGCCAGCAACGCAATCTTCCCTGTCGGCGCTTCCGTCAACAGCAATGCATTCCTTATCCCGTTCTGTCGGATCCTTTCTCTTATCCCTTCAGGTATCGTCTTCATAAACCCGCTCGCCAAATACTGGTCAGTCTTAAACATGGGAAACGCTCCCTTCTCCTTAGCCAGCTCTATCGATGTCTCATAAGCCACATCTCTCAACATCTTGTAAATCTTCTCAATCATCTCCAAAGATTCTGGAGATCCGTATCTCAGCTTCATCTTCATCAGCGCGTCCGCCAACCCCAACGTTCCCAATCCTAACCGCCTCTCTCGCAACTGCCTCTTCTGAATCTGATTATATAAATAATTCTCTGCATCTACCGCATTATCCAAAAATCTCACCCCCACTTTAATCAACCCTCTATAGTCTTCCCAGTCAAACCCTGGCCCCCCATTCTGCTTTGCAGAAACCAAGGCCGACAAATTTATCGACGACAGATTGCACACTCCGAACGCCGGCAACGGTTGCTCCCCGCATGGATTAGTAGAAACATTCTTCTCAAAATACCACGTATTATTCATCCTATTCGCCCTGTCCATAAAATAAATCCCCGGCTCCGCGCTTCCCCACGCCGACTCACAAATCAGATTCCACAACTCTCTCGCTTTTATGGTTTTGTACACTTTTACCGGATACCCTTTCTTCTCCCACTCTTCCAAGTCTCCGCCCCATTCACCCCGATATTTGGCAAAATCAGTCTCTGGAAATTTCAACTCCCAATCGCCATCCTCCTCCACTGCTTTCATCAACTTGTCCGACACACACACACTTAAATTCGCCCCCAACATCTTTCCCTGCTCTTTCTTTACCATAATAAACTCTTCTACATCCGGGTGCCAATCCCACAACATCATCATCAACGCCCCCCTCCTCGTCCCTCCTTGCTGAATAATATCGTGCGCCGTCACCGAATATAATTCCGCCCAGCTCACCGATCCTGAACTCGTTCCGTTCACCGCCTTCAAATAAGACCCTCTCGGCCGTAAACTCGACAAATTAAATCCCACTCCTCCTCCCCGAGCACTAATCTCCGTCACCCTTTCCAAAGTCTTAATAATCCCCTTCCGCGTGTCCTCCGGGTCAGGAATCACAAAACAATTAATCATCGTCGTTTCCGTTCCCGTCCCTGCCGAAGTTAGGAACCTCCCCGCCGGACAAAAACGAAAATTTTTCATTGCCGCATAAAACTTCTCTTCCCATTCCTCTCTTAACTCAGTAGTCTTCTCCTCTTGAGCCACCGCCCAGGCCACCCTCCGCCACATCTGTTCCGGAAATTTCTCCATCGGTTCCCCTTTCTTATTCTTCAACGCATATCGATCTAAAAACAACTGCCTCCGAATCCCCTCCAACTCCGTTCCTTGATCCATCGCTACAAAATGCCTACCATTCTCTTTTCCTTGATCTCGCCTTTGCTCTCCTGCCACTCTATTCCCACCTCGCACATCTCCACCCCCTCTATTCTGATTAGTATTGATTACCTGATCCGGATAACCATTATTTGTCATAAACAAATTTTTATCTTAAATTACTTTATAAATTAATAGTTGATTTCTCATTTCCCCATTTGATAACGTATCCAGTTACGCACTCTCTTTTTCTATAATCTTCTCAAAATCATTTAAATCTTCGAATTCCAAATACACACTCGCAAATCGCAGCCAGGCTACTTTATCCAGCTTCTTAATCCTTCTCAACACTACCTGGCCCACCTTTTTACTGGGAATCTCTGCATCGCCTATCCTTAACAACTCCCGTTCTACCGCATCCACCAGTGAGTCAATCTTCTCTACCGCCACGGGCCGCTTATTAAACGCCCTCCGAATCCCTTCCTCCAACTTCTGCCGATCAAATGGCTCTCTTTTCCCGTCCTTCTTCACCACCATCAACGCTTGGCCTTCAACCCGTTCATAAGTCGTAAACCTTCGCTTACACTTCCCGCACTCTCTCCTCCTCCGCAGAGACTCCCCGTCAATCCCTGCCCTAGACTCCAATACCGAAGTTTCCGTTGAATTACAAAAAGGACATTTCATAAATAAATCAATTGCTAAACTGCTCTATTGTCAAATAGTTAATAGCGCATCTTATAAACCAACAGTTTAACCGTTCAACATTTAACAATATCTCTTTTTCCCCTACATTTAGTGGCGGTATTAACTATCACCCACTAGTCCTAGTATGTCAAGACCCAAACCGCAACTCCTTCATCTTTAATCGCCCCTTATCAGCCATCTTCTAATTACTGAACAATTACCGCCACCGGCTCTCGCTCCCCTCTTCTTACCACCCATGCCTATCTTTTACCATCTTCGTCTACCCCTTCGCCACTCTTTTATCTCCCCTTCTCTCCCCTGTAAATTAAATGTACCCAAAAACCAATTTCCACCAAAACTCCGATCATCCCCATTACCCAAAAAGCACAAAAAAATACTCTAATTACCAACTTTCTCGCCGCCTCATCCCTAACTCTTCCTCTCTTAATTCTTACTAGTTACGCAATTTCTGAATTGCTAATTACTATTTACCAATTACTTCTTCTTCCTAATTCTTACTATTTACCGATTACTGATAACTGATTACCGCTTACCCTACTTCACCGCCATCAATTTAGGAACATTCAACAACTCCGTCACCCGCGGTCGCACCTCTTCCGGCACCGTCTTCTCCAAATCAGACAACAACGCATAATGTAACTGCGCACTATCCAGTAACTCCTTCTTCCACACCCCATCTTGATACATATCTTCACTCTCAATCGCATCCGTCAAATATCCTTCGGCCTTCATTAAGGTTTCCAAAGCCAGACTGGTCTTACCTTTTTCGCTCAATTCCCAACCTGACCGTAACCGCTCATTGGCTAAATACAACAATCGGCGACCTTTCTCCGCCTGAGTCTCTCCCAATCTCCACCACAACCAATCTCCCACCACCTTTACCGGATACTCTACTTCCCCCGGCATCACCTTCGCCTTGGGTAACTTATCCGCCATTGACACTTCCTCTACCGTCGTCTTTGGATGATCATGATCCGCCAGCGTATCCAATCTCTTTCCTGACCGCGCCCATACCGCTGCCTGTTGACCGTGCCACAATGACAAACCCATCACCCCTAAACCCATTCCCAGCCAGATTCCTGAGACTATTAACTTTCTAAAATTCATAATTCAGATTCTTACCAATCTTCAACTTAGAAACGCCTTTTGACTCCGTAACGAAACTACGAAATAACAACGCTACGATTTTTTTACGAAATTTTCCGGTGCACTTTCTATTATCTCACAACCGCGCAAGGGGGAAAAGCCTATATACCCGTAAAAAACCCGAACAACAACCCTTTAATCTGCTCATCTCAGTCCAAATAAATCCCAATTGATTGCCTAACCAACCACTAAAAAGGCCGTGAACAAAAACGTTCACGGCCCATGATCATCAGGAATTCTAGACAGGGGCGGAGAGGAAGTGCGGTCCTCCCCGCCCCCAAGGGGGTAATCAGTCTCAAGGGACTACGATTCCCCCCCCGTCGTCGGGGCACCGCCCGTGACGGTCGGGGTCGCACCCCCCGTCCCCGCCACCGGCCGGATTCAACCCAAAGTCCACATCGAGGTAGACTTCGGGCTCGTTCAGCACCTTATAGGGTTCGGTTTGCACAACCTGAACCCCCACTCGGTGTTGGCCGTAGAATCCGGCAGGCGACCCGAAGGTCGCCTGCCACCCCGAGATCGGGGCGGGCTTCACCAGCTTCTGGAATTCGCGGGCATCATACAACCCGCGAATTTGCCCGTCAGGCGTACGTTCGACGGGCTCCCAGATGGCTGGGGACCCATCCCAGCGGAACGTCACCAGCCCGCCCCCCTCAGGGCGAACTTCGACGATCCGTGCCCCGACAACAATCATCGTGGTCGACGTGAGCGGCACCGGTGTAACCGTCGGCGGGATTGCCGTCGGAGTCGGGATGGGTGTCTCAGTGGGCGCCGGCGTCGGCGGTACTCGGGTGGGCGTGGGCGGCACTCGAGTGGCCGTTGGCGACGGAGTCGGCGTGTCCGTGGGCACCGGAGTGGGTGTGGGGGGCACCGGCGTGGGTGTGTCGGTCGGCACCGACATCGCCGTCGCCTCGGGCGTGGCCGTGGCAGCCAACCAGCTCCAATCTCTGGTTGGCGTGGGCGGTACCGGCGTCTCCGTGGTCACAGGCACCGCAGACGCGAACTTGATAGTGATCTCGACGACCCCCGCACGGGCCGCCTCGATCACCACCACCACCCCCATCAGGAGCACCAGAACCGCAAAAAACACCCCGAAAAACTCCATCAACAACTTCAGTCGCTTCTTCATTTGGAGGTCTCCTTTCGAAGCGTATACGGCCACCCCTTTCGGGACAGCCAAGACCAATCACGAGAAGCTAGAGACAAAGTCAGTAATCAGGTAATTGATAATAATTAATCGTAATTCATTGACAATCACTCCTAACAACCAATTACTTAATTACCAATTACTACTGATTACAACCTCTTATCCCCAACTTCCCATGATCGGTCACTTCTTCCAGACAGCCTCCATTCAGCCCCTTGATATTCCTGATTTTCAAAGTACTTTCCTAACCTATCTGAACTTCCAACGCATTGTCAGAATCCAAATGGTTAAGAAATCGGCTTAGCCTCACGACTAAACCCAAACATCAATACTCTACCAGAGTTGAACCTAAATGTCAATACTATAAGACGGTCCACTATCTTCCCCTCGCCTCAAATTTCCTAACCGTGTACAATATACCAACTATGGCAAAACCCTCCTCCCGGTCTCCAAAATCCAAACCCTCACTACCTCGTTCTCAACACTCCGTCTCAAACCATCGCTCACCGCGACGGTCACCCCGTCGTCCTAAAAAACCCCAAAAATTCTTCTCCCGCCAGTCATCCCGTACTCAAACATCTACCCGCATCCTCAAACTGCTCCCCACCACTAAAAGCTTCGCTCAAGTCATTAAAAAGATCCCCTTTCCCTCTTTCTCCCTTTCCTCCTTCATAACTAACCTTTTTAACTACCTTCGCAGATTTTCCCCTCAACTAAAACCCCGTTCGCCTCGTCGTCAGCAGCCCACTCCCTCCCACCCCCGAACCCGACCCCAACCCTTCTCATCGCTGCTCAAGCTTTCCACCTTCAAATCCAAACTCATTGCCTTGGCTCTTATCCTTATCTTGTCCACCGCTCTTTCCACCTATTGGTTCGTCCTCCGTGACCTCCCTTCCCCCAATAAACTCTCCACAAATCCCTACCCTACCTCCACCCTCATCTACGACCGCCACGGTCAACTACTTTACGAAATCTATGCTGATCAGAACCGCATCCCCGTCAAACTCGACCAACTCCCCGATTACCTCATCCAAGCCACCATCGCCATCGAAGACAAAGACTTCTATCACCACCACGGTCTTTCCTTCACTGGCATCCTCCGCGCTCTCTATAAAAACTCCAAATTCACCCTCTGTCAAATAACCACTCGAAACTGTCAACTCAACTTTCAAGGGGGCTCCACCATCACCCAACAATTAGTCAAAAACACCCTCCTTACTCCCCGCCGTACCATCCAACGCAAAGTCAAAGAAGCTCTCCTCACCCTCGCAGTCGAAACCCGCTATTCCAAGGACCAGATACTGGAAATGTACCTTAACCATGTTCCCTATGGTGGTACCGCCTACGGTATCGAATCCGCCTCCCAAACTTACTTTTCCAAACATGCTTCCCAACTCTCCATGGCCGAAGCCACCATTCTTGCCGGCCTCCCTGCTGCCCCTACTACCTACTCTCCCTTCGGTGTCGACCCCCACGCCTACAAAACCCGCCAGCAACTAGTTCTTAACCGCATGGTAGAAGACCATTACATCACGTCTGAACAAGCCCAACAAATACTCAACACTCCCGTTCAATTTCAACCTCAGTCCAACCTCGTCCACGCTCCTCACTTTGTTCTCTGGATCAAAGACCTCCTGGTGGCTAAATACGGCCAACAGATAGTCGAACAAGGGGGCCTCCGTGTCTACACCTCTTTGGACCTTGATCTCCAGGAATACGCCCAACAAACCGTATCCGACCAAATCCAGGACCTCACCAACTACCACGTCACCAACGGCGCCGTCCTCATCACTCAACCTTCTACCGGCCAAATCCTGGCCATGGTCGGTTCAGCTGATTACTTCAACACCAAAAACGACGGCAACGTCAACCTTACCCTTCGTTACCGACAACCCGGATCATCCATCAAACCCCTTAACTACGTTCTCGGCATTGACTCCGGAAACCTTTTTGCTTCGTCTCTCCTCGCCGACCTCCCCACTTGCTTTAGCGTCACTGGCCAGGCTCTCTACTGCCCGGTCAACTACGATGGTCAATTCCACGGTCCGGTCCAAGCCCGTTACGCTCTTGCCAACTCCTACAACATTCCAGCCGTCCGGGTACTCGCTAAAAATGGCATCCAAAACTTTATCGCTACCGCCTCAGCCATGGGTATCACCGGCTGGGATGACCCTTCCCACTACGGGCTCTCCCTCACCCTCGGAGGCGGAGATGTCCGCATGGTAGACATGGCCGTCGCCTATGGCACCCTAGCCAATCTTGGCCAAAGAGTCGATCTCAACCCCATCCTCAAAGTCTCCACTCACACCGGCGAAATTCTTGAAGAAAACTACTGCCCTCCTCTTGACCTCTCTCAAATCATCGCCACCTCATCTCCAGACAATACCGAAACCCAAAACCCAACCACTGAAAACACCCCCACATCGACGGAATCCGTATCAGAAAATCTTAATCAAACTGACAACTGCCACAACACCTCCGTCCTCTCCCCTGCTGCCGCCTACATCGTTAATCAAATCCTCTCTGATTCCTCAGCCCGAGCCCCTACCTTTGGCTCTAACCTTAACATCTCCGACCACCCTGAAGTCGCCGTAAAAACCGGCACCACCAACGACCTTCGCGACAACTGGACCATCGGCTACACTCCCAACTACCTCATCACCACCTGGGTCGGCAATTTTGACAACTCCCCCATGTCTCACATCGCCTCCGGTATCACCGGTGCTGCTCCCATCTGGAAACAAATCATGACTTACCTCTTAAACGACTACCATCCAGATACTACCGTAGAGGCGAACCCCAGTGTAAGTCCTCCAGAAGAGCAGACCCCCACGTCTACTCCAACTAATTACCAATTACTCACTACCGATTATTCAAACGGTTGGCCTCGTCCAGATGACGTCGTCGACCTCCCCGTCTGTGTCGAAGACGGCTTGTCTGTCTCCCCAGACCCCAACGCTCCCTGCACCCCTCGGCCGGAAATCTTTATCAAAGACCGCATTCCCCAACACCACACCAATTCCCGCCGTCCCTGGCCTATCGACAAAACCACCGGTCAACCCGCCATTGACCGCACTCCGTTGGAAAACGTCGAAATGCAGGACAGAACCATCTACTTCGACGTCCTCGGCACCGCCATCTGCGTCGACTGCACCCCACCAGAAGATCCTGTTATCATCAAGTACCCTCTAACCGAGTAAATAAACCCTACTCCAGCAATTTAGGTAAATTTACCAGTGCCTCTTCTACCGGAATAATTTCAATCTTTCCCTCCCTCATCGCCCGCTTGCCTCCGTAAATTAAATAACCCTTGGCCTCAGGATAGTCTTTAAGAAAAAGTTTTAAACCCTTAACCGCCTCAGCAGACAACCGTCGCGACCTTTTAACTTCAAACGCGCACAAGCCTCTTTCCCCGTATGCCACAAAATCCACTTCCACACCGGTAGCCGTTCGATAATAATAAAATTTATACCCCAAATCCAAATTATCATTAACCGCCCGCAAATTTTGATAAACCAGATTCTCCAAGGCTATTCCCTCAATTTCTTCCGGTTTATCCAACGGTCCTGCCGGCCTAATCGCCCGATATACTCCGCTATCAAAAAAGTGAAATTTCGGGTGAACAGTTAACCTTCTTTTCGCCTTCTTGCTAAAAACAGGTACCTTCACTCCTACCAGTAAATCTTCCAAAATCGTAAAATAATTCTCCACTACCTTTCTCTCTATCGCTGCTTCACGGCCTACGGCTGAAGTATTCAATACCGAGCCCACCGAAAAACTCGCCGTTTCTAAAAACCTGGAAAACGCGGCCAAGTTTCTGGTTAAACCTTCCTGAAAAATCTCCTGTTCTAAATAAATCTGAATATAACTCTGTAAATACTTCCCCGGATCCTCTTCCTGATTAATTGACGGCAGGCACCCAAACCGCAAAGCCGAATCCAAGTCAAAATCTTCAGCCAATTCTATGGCTGTCAGCGGATACATAAACAAGGTCAAAGCTCTCCCGGCCAATAAATTCTGCCCCCCCTTTCTTAATTTACGGGCATTAGAACCAGTCAAAATAAACTTCCAATGCGCACCTTCAATCAATCGGTGAATTTCATTCAGTAATTCTGGGACTCTTTGAATCTCATCCACAATGATATAATCCTCGTGCCCCGCAGGGATATAATTCATCAATCTCTGAGGGTCAGCCAGTAAAGCATTAAACACTTCCGCCTCCAAAAGATCTAAATATACCGCCTTGGGAAAGGTAGTCTTCACCCAAGTCGTCTTCCCTGTACCCCGGGGCCCAAAAAGAAAAAAACTTTTATTCTCTGGCGGTTTAAGCAATCTGGAATACATAATTCCATTTTACACACACTTCTGGAATTGTCAACTCCAAAAAACACCGCAAACAGCCTCAAAAAGGAAATCTCACCCTTAAATAACTCCCTCTTCCCGCCTCCTAGACAGATTACACTCCCCCCCAAAAACCCCATCATCATCAAGTACCCCTTATCCGAATAGAACTGTTTACCTTTCAAGACCCTTCACTAAAACCGCATCAATCGCTCATTAAACTGCTATCTCCACCCATCATTACCTTTACTCCAGAACTTACTCTCATTATTTTGAAGCTCGTAAATACTTACTCAGTTAACTTTCGGAAGGCGTTTCAACCAACCAGTCCTTATCTATTATCTCGCGGGCAAGTACTTTAGGATCAGGACAAAAAGCATCAGTATCTCCCTCTCGAGTAACTAAACCTCTCTTTCTACATTCCCTTTCCACCTCTCCCATACTATAAAGAATGTCCCAAGTCATGGATGGGACTCTCTTCTCAGCTACTTTTTTTGCTAGGCGATAATTTAAAACCAATAATCCTTCACCCAATGACCTAGGGCGAGGCGTTCTCCCAGAATCACAGGCAAAACTCAAAACCATTTGAGCCGCTCTCTCAACTCTCCTCAAATCTCCCTTGTCATAACGCGAACCACCCTCACTAATCTCTCGTGCTATCTTTAATCTAGCTAAAAAATTAGCCGATTCCAGACCTATTCCTGATCCGCCTTCATCCAGATCACCTCTCAGTGCTTGCTCAAGCATCGATGTCCGTACCAATTTCTCCTCATCAACACTCCTCTCACGTTCTGTACTCACATCCAAAAGCTCCTAGAATTAAAATAATTATCTCAACTGATCCCCAAAAATTCCTTCTGATACTCAAGACGATTATTCCTAAACTCTGTCAGCAAGTTAATTAATTCCGTGTCCCCTGCTGCAATTGCTGCATTCTCTAACCGTTCGTATTCCTTATCTAAAAACTCATTCAGTTCTTCAAAGGCCTCAAAATCACCAACCTTACCCTGCTTCAAATCATCAAGCAAAGAAAGATATTTGACTTTGCTAGCCTCCTCAAGCAGTTCAGAGTTGTTAATTATCTCTCTGAGTGGTTGGTAAATGTCATCATTCATATATACTGCATTATATTATACTAACGTCTTCCAGAAAGCCGACTCACGGCTCCCCTAAATTGATCAGTAAATGACAGGGCCCCCGCCAATATACCTCCCGCAGCAGCTAACTTTTTAATCACCTGTGCTTGTTGCATCAACTCATCAGCTCTCTCTGGACCTAGCTCCTTTAGTTTATCAAGATGAGCTGCTTGCTTCAATGCTTCTACCAATAAAGCCGATTTATCTCCTAATTGCGTTGCCATTACTTCTCCATACTGCGCAGCATGCTCCGCAACGTAATTCTGTAGTTGGTTTACATCAACACCCAATGTACTTGTTAACTGATCGATAGATCTCCACAGAGCCGTACTTTTTTCTGGCGCTTCCAAAATCGCCTGTGCTTCTAGTCTTCTAGGTCTCACTCCTACATAATTGGCAACACCTAAAACAATACCACAAGCTACGACAGCCTCAGCACCTCTAACCCCCGTCTCTGCCAAAGAAGATTTCAATTTCCCAGACCTCACCCCATCTGCCACTAACAACCCATTTATCCTCGCGTCAACATTTCCCAGCAGGGCCGTCCTGAGTTCATCGTTGGCCTCTAACGATTTCACCAGGGTCTGCACGCGATTAACATCTTCAGGATTAACTTCCTGCAATTGACTCCTTATCTGCCTTTCCACTTCTTCGCACTCCACCAACTTGGCAAAAAGCTCGCTTCTTTCCTCACCTTCTTCTTCCTCTGGCACCAATTCCATGTCAATCTGGCGCTCTTCTCCTTCACCAGTAACCATAATACGACAACCTAAAGCTTCCTCTACAGACTGCCTACCAACATGTTTAAATGCCCATCTTCTTAACGGATCTACTAACTCATCTTCATGCTCTGCCTCATAAGAACTCAGACCCTCCTCAGTTAAAAACTCATTGCTCAAGGGTTTCTTTGTCAATCCGGGTTTCTCAATTAATACTCTCACTTTGTCAGCCGCCGCAGTCACCGCTTCTGGTGAGTTGCCTTCTCTCTCCAAATCGCTTCTTAAGTTTTCAACCAGCTGTTCACTGCTTCTAGCAATTTGCAGATTCCTTCGATCTTGTTGACCGTCAACTGTAGCTGTGAAATTACCTTCTTTGCCCACAAAAACATCAGAGCCCACAATCTCGTCCATCCTCCTCGCCAAACTAATTTCCTTTTTATCTATAGCCTCTTGAACTTGCCGCAAAACCTCGCCCTGCTGCATTACCCCTTCCCTTAAAGGTAATTCTACCGCCGCTTGTTCAATCACCCGTCTGGCTGCCTCCACCCTAGCTGCATGATAAAATGGCATCTCTTCCTCTACTTGTTTAAGAAATTTTACCGCCGCTTGTACTTCTGCCAGTTGCTTCGAAGCTTCTCTATGTACTCCTCGGTTTTCTAACTCCTGCCCGAGTTCTCCAAGCACATCGCCTGCTCGTATTTCCTTTCTTCTTTCAATTGCCGCCGCAATTTTACCCTTTGCCTCCTTTAACTGCGTATCTGCTTCAGCCTGGGATGCCAGTATCGCCTGTCCCACCCCACTAATTCCTCTATCAAAGTTGCCCCTTTCCGGGCGTGAAATATTGTCTCCTTGACCCAGCAATGACCAATGCACTCTGTCCATCTCATCAAGATCTTCAATCCTTTTCGTAACCTTTGCCAATTCAACCCTGCCTTCTCTTTCATCCCTTCTCGCTTCTTTTTTCTTTCTCCGTGCTTCCTTGAACGGTTTTAATAAATCTGGCCTGGTCGTTTCTACCGTACCTTCCAAGCCTGCAGCAATCATCTCTGTCTGTCCGTCTAAGAGGGGAAGTACATATCCAAGACTCGACTGTATATAAAAAGAAACTTACCCTCATTTAAATGCTCTCCAATCGCCTCTCGTCCTAACCTAGTTAACTCTTTAGGTAAAGTAACGGCTTCGCGATTAGTATCTCCTGAAGGTCCCGTTTCATCCATATTAAGGGCTTATTATAGCTCAGCTCCTCTAGCATAGCATAGAGTCTTTTCGTACACAATAGTCATTTCTACTTTTTATACAAAATCCGTTAAAATAGCCTTATGCTAAAAAAAATCCTTTTCCTTACCATTCCCCTCTTTCTCCTTCTTCTCCTCATTCCCGTCAAGCTCGCCTATGACCAATTTACCCAACCAGTCACTTTCGTGTCTCCCGAAAGCTCTCGTGTCCTCTCTGCCTCCACCGATAAACTAGCTAACAGCTATCAGCTATCAGCTAACAACTATGTAATCCTCGGTTTCCTCCCCTATTGGCTTCTCAACCAAGCCGATTACCTTCAATACGACAAGCTCACCCATATCGCCTACTTTGGTATTGAATACGACGAGCAAGCTCAACTCCTCACCAAACTTCCTGACGGTAGCCAAGAACTCGGTAACTATCGTCTGGGCCAAAACACCCTCTCCCATGTCATCCGTCTGGCTCGAGAGAACCAGACCCAACCCATCTTAACCGTCAAAATCCTCAACAACGAAGGTATCCAAGCCGCTGTCGCTCCTCAAAACCGTGCCTCAGTCATTGCCCATCTCATCCAAACCATGCAACAACACAACTTCACCGGCCTTAACATCGACTTCGAATATATCCATGAGCCCACCGTCGAAACCCAAACCCAATTCACCCAATTCATTAAAGAGCTCCGTCAACAACTTCAGCCAAAGGCTGATCAGCCTCTGGCTGACAATAACTATCAGCTATCAGCCAACAGCTATCAACTAAGTTTAGACATCTACCCCGACACTGCCGCCAAACAATCCCAACGCCTCTGGCAGCTTACCGACCTGGCCCCTTACGTTGACTACTTCATCGTCATGGGTTACGATTTCCACCGTACCACCTCTCCTCAAGCCGGGCCTGTTGCTCCCATCCACGGCGCGCCCCAACGCTGGGAAGAAGACCTCAGCACCAGTCTCGCTCAGATTTCCCAACTGGCTCCTCCTAACCAAATCATCCTCGGTGTCCCCTACTACGGTTATGAATGGACTACCTACACCAACCAGCCCAACTCCGCCACCCTCACCAAGTCTGGCCAGCTCGCCTCCTATTCTCGCATCAAAGACACCTTCCCCGATTGCCTCAATCCCCAAAACTCTCAATTATCTTTCCCATACTCAATACCTGCCCGCAATGCTTCGCAAAGCGATGCAGGCGGGCCAAATACTAAATACGAAATACTGAGCTGTGCTCTAGATCCCGACGCCCTTTCTCCCTACCTCATCTATAAAGACGGCCGCCACTACCAGCAAATCTGGTTTGAAAACCCTCAATCACTTAAACAAAAATACCAACTCGTCAAACAAGCCGGCCTGGCCGGCATCGCCATTTGGGCCTTAGGCTATGACGCTCCTCACCCTGACCTCTGGAACCTCATCGACCAGGAATTCCACAACTAGACCAATCAGGTCTTCGACTTCCTTTTTAGCTTATAAATTAGACGCCATCCCAAATATAAAACTAACAAAACCACTAATCCTGACAAAAAATAGATAGAAACACATGATTGTTTCGTAAATTTACCTGTAGAAAAAGTTTCATCAAAAATATTCCAAAAACCACAATAACATTTCTCTACAAACTTTTCCGAGGCAACTTTAACATAGATGCCACCTAAACTCTGACAATTAACTCTTCTCAAAATATCACCATAATAAGGCATTCGATAATCCATGAATTAATCTTAAACTGATTTGACAAAACTTAGCAATACTAACCTCTCTCGTTCTCTGCCCGCAAACATCCTCTATGCGAGCCTCTCAAAAAACCCTCATCTATCTCCGCCCTCAATCCCCCCTCCGTAAGATTATCTATCTATTCTTATTTAGCACTATCATCTCCCTCTTTCTCACCACCGCCCTCTTCCTTTACCAATACCTCTACACCGACCTCCCGGACATCAACCAACTAATCACTGGCCATCAACAACTGACCACTACCAACATCTACGACCGTCATCATCGTCTCCTCTATCAAATCTACCAGGACCAGAACCGCCTGCCCGTTTCCATCTCAGAACTTCCTCCTTACCTCATCCAGGCTCATATCGCCATCGAAGACCAAAACTTCTACCATCACCTCGGCATCAATCCTCCCGACATCCTCCGCGCAGCCTATGTAAATATTTACAACTATCTTAACTGTAAACTTTATACTAAAAACTGTAATCTATCTTTACAAGGCGCCTCGACCATCACCCAACAACTCATCAAAAACACCCTCCTTTCCCCTCAACGCACCCTCAAGCGGAAACTCCAGGAAATCATCCTCGCCCTCCATTTAGAAAGAAAACTCACCAAAGACCAAATTCTCGAAAAATACCTCAACACCGTCTCCTATGGCGGCACCGCCTACGGTATCGAAGCCGCCGCCCGCAAATACTTTGCCAAACCTGCCTCTCAACTCAATTTAGCCGAGTCCGCCCTCCTGGCTGGTCTGCCTGCCGCTCCCACCACCTATTCTCCTTACGGTGCCCATCCCGAACTCGCCCTCACCCGTCAACACCAAGTACTCCAACGCATGTATGAAGACGGCTATATTACTGAAAATCAAAAACAGACAGCCATCAGCTATCAACTGACTTACGCCGCTCCTGATAAACAAATCAAAGCCCCGCATTTCGTCATGTACGTCCGCAAACAACTTGAAGAGCAATTCGGACCCCAATACCTCACCCAAAACAGCCTCGACATCACCACCTCACTCGATCTCGACCTTCAGGAACTCACCCAAAACATTCTTCAATCAGAAATCTCGAATCTTAAATCTTTACACGTCACCAACGGCGCCGTTCTCATCACCCAACCCGCCACCGGAGACATCTTAGCCATGGTCGGCTCTGTCAACTATTTCGACACCCAACACCAGGGCAACTACAATGCCACCACTGCCCCTCGGCAACCCGGATCCTCTATCAAACCCGTCAACTACGCCGCCGCCCTCAGTCTAAATTTAACTGACAACTTAACTCCACAGTACACTGCAGCAAGCCTCATTGATGACTCTCCTGTCACCCTCACCTTTCCTGATCAGCCTCCCTACACCCCTACTAACTACGATGGCCAATATCATGGTTTGGTCACCCTCCGCACCGCTCTCGCTTCCTCTTTCAACATCCCGGCCGTCAAAGTGCTTCACAGTTACGGTGTAGAAAAAATGTTCTCCCTTGGCCAACAACTCGGCATCACTACCTGGACCGATCCCCACCGCTACGGCCCCTCTCTCACTTTGGGCGGAGGAGAAGTGCGCATGACTGACATGGCCGTCGTCTACGGTACCTTCGCCAACCTCGGCTATCGGATAGACCTTAACCCTATCACTGCCATCAACGATGCTAATGGCCAAAATTACCTACCCCAAATCCCCAATAACCAAAATTCGACATTTCCACATCACGATGCTCTCGTCCTCGATCCCCGGGTTGCTTTCCTCATCAATCATATCCTTTCTGATAACCAGGCCCGCATTCCTGGATTCGGTCGTTACTCACTCCTCAACATCAAAGACCACATCGCGGCAGTCAAAACCGGTACTTCAGACAACCTCCGGGATAACTGGGCCATCGGTTACACTCCCGACTACCTAGTAGCTGTTTGGGTCGGCAACTTTGACAACTCTCCCATGGATCACATCGCCTCCGGCATTACCGGCGCCACCCCCATCTGGCACCAACTCATGACCTATCTCCTCGATGAATACAACACCACCTCTTCTCATGAAACAGAGAGGTTGTCTGGAGTCACAGAAAATACCGACAATTCTTCTTCTAATGAAGCTAAAATCGATTTTCCCTGGCCGCCGCCAGCAGGCCTCACCCAAGTCTCCATCTGTCCTCTCACCAATACCCTTTCCTGCCAAGACTGCCCCAACACCCAGGAATGGTTTATTGACGGCACTCAACCTACCGGAACCTGCACCGGCGTCCCCCCTTCTCCTTCACCCACCATTCCACCGTCACCGCCTACTCCACCGATCACTGCTTCACCGACCACGTATCCTTTCTTTATCCGCACGACCCCTCCCCCTTTAAACCCCTACCTCCTCTATCAGCAACGCGATACCTACCTCCAGCAACTCATCGAGGATCTCAAGCGCCAAACACCCTAAAATCTATAACTCAAGTGATTTCTCAACAAATTCACATAACTGTCCTCCAATCAACCTCTGCCAAAACCCCACCTTCTCTTCATCACTTATTTCCGAAAAGTATTTCCCCCTCCTCAAATCAATTTGTAAAGACTCAATCGGGTAACCATGCTTCAAAGCTTTACTCGGTTTCCATACCAACTTTCTTGGTTCCTTAAAACTACTCTCAAACACTTGTCCATTTACAGTTGCCAAACACACGGCATATTGCCAATAACCTTCAGCTTCCCCTCCTAATCCCCTGATCACTCCGGAAAAATGAGCCAATAATTCCTCATCTGACATTTCTCTCTTCCCAAAAAATCTTCTTACATATATTCCGGGTTGTAAATCATCCACCAAACCCTCAATATACAGCCCGATATCAACCGCTAACACGGCCTCACCTAACTTACTAGCATAACCTAATGCCTTTAACCGTGCATTCTCAACTTCATTCTTACCAGATTCCTCAACTTCAAAATCGTTTATCGCTCCAAAATCAGCTAAGTTCCTTAACTCAATATCCAAAGAACTCAACGCATCCTTTATCTGCTTAAACTTAGCCTTATTCCTAGTCGCAATCACCAACTGCTTCATAACCAAAATATACACCAGAGTACCACGGCCATGAAGTTCCAAATAATTAGAAACATTCTATCCCATTCTTCCACCCCGTCAACTGAAAAATTTTTTAGCTATTCTCCCACTTCAGAAACATCAACTCTTATAAACAAACACCCACTCTATCTCACTCAACCGTCTCTTTCACTTGCTCTCCTTGTTTAGACACTTCCAGCCATTTACCCCTCATTTTAACCGTCCCAGCAGCAAAATCCACAACCTCCGGCGCCCGAGTCTTTACATCATCCACTAAACTCTCCAGCTTCTCGGCATCCACCCCTTGACGCTCCCGATAGCTTTCACGTCTCAGCGGCACAGGAGCTCCTGGTTTTACCTCTTCAGGTACTATATGACTAGAATGCGGATATGAAAAAGCCACAAAATCTAAATCCCCGGGTCTGTTGGCATCCAAAGCAATCCTTCCTATTCCCCCTTCATTCCCCGCACTGGGTACATACAGCGTCATTCCAACTTGCTGGTCATTTCTCGAAACATCAATTCTTTCTGGATACATAGTTCTTATTCTTTTTAGGACCAATCCCCGCTTTTCAACTCGGTAAGGAACCGTCGCATACCAAGAAAAATTAACCCCATCCCTTTCCACTTGTCTTCGTAAACTTACGTCTCTCGCAATTCTAGATCTTTCTACTATCCAGGTACCTGTCTCATCCGTTATCCTTCTCATTTCACCCGGCTCCATGTTTTTTATCAATTGTTCTCCAATCCCATGTATAACTTCTATCGTCTCAGCGCACGTTTCCAAAGTTAATCCTTCCACCACAATTACTTGGTTTCCAGTAGTTCTATCCTTAGAGGCTTCACCACCATTGTGAGAAACACCCCCATCTTCATCTTGCACCTGGGTAGGAAGCCCTTCCTCTAACATAAATCAATTATACCAAAATCCTCTCATCTGTTACGCCTTTTTTCAAAAAGTCCTTTAGTCTTTAATCTCGCTCTGCCATTTCCACACCGTCCTACTGATCTCCGGCACCGCTTCCTTCGCCTCTATCTCATTAACATTCTCAGTCATCACTACCAATAAATAAGGTTGCGGAGCATACACAATCCCTGCATCTCCCACCACTCCGACTTCTGTTCCCACCTTATGCGCCACTTTAATATCATCAGGCACTCCGGCAGGAATCCGATCCTCATACCACGTCTTTATCATCGAATCCAATATTTGTTCACTATCATCTTTATTTACCCATCTATATGCATACAATCCTTCGAATAAATCCACAATTTCTTTCGGCGTTACCTGATTATCTTTAATCGACACTTGCCATAAACCCATCTTCGTAAACTCCCCTGCCAACCTCTCTTCTCCCACCAAATTTACCATCGCTTGGAAAGCTGTATTGTCTGATTCGTTCCCCATGTGCCACAACAACTTTCTCCACGTCACTTCATACCCCACCGGCTTGCCTACCAGACTCCCGCTCCCTCCTACTCGATCCGCCTCTCTTAATTTATATACATCTTCCAAATCTACCTCTCCCCTTTCTGCCATCCTGTACACTGCTACAATCACGGGCACCTTAATCAAACTCGCTGCTTGCATCGGCTCATTCATAAAATTCTGCTTTGCAGAAAAATCTCCTTCCGGCCCCACCTCAAATTCCCAATTCCCCCTACTCTTACATTCTGAATTCTGCATTTTTACACTGAGCGAAGTCGAAGTGCTGCATTCTAAATTCTTGCTATATACCACATACCTCCCTCGCAACCCCTCCACCATCCCCCGAATCTGCCCCTCTACTTCTGAAGTGTCGATGATTACTTCATCTTTGATATCCGTCCGCCGACTGGCGGATTGATTTTTGACTTCTTCCCTCTCCCACACCATTGGTTTGGGCTGCCAAACATCCTTCACCCCCTCCTTTAATTTCCCTTGCCACCAAAACCCTACCGTCACCAAAGTCATCACCAAAAACACCCCCGCCACCACCCATCTATTCTTCCTCTTCTTCTCCTGCCATTCCCGAATGGTTTCCTGTTTCACCTTCTTCTTTACCATTCCCTATATTCTAACCCAAGGCCTTACAAAACGCTAAAAACCAAATTATTTCATCCTTACCATTTTGCATTTTGCTTGCCCCGTAGTCCTCTGCACTACTGGGGATCTTTGATTTTTGATTTAATTATGTCATAAACGCTTTCTCCTTACACACCCGACAATGCGTATGGTCCAACCTCCCCATCTGCTTCTCAAACTTCTCAATCGCTTCCATAATTTCCTCCTTAGAGTCAACAATCTCAAACAACTTCACCGATTCTTTTCTGATCCGCATATTCTTTACTAACACCTTTGTAATCGCCTTCCAAAAATCTCCGTACAACACAAACCCTTTGTGATGCCCTCTATACAACTTCGCTAACACCCAGGCAGTAGAAAACTCAGACAAAGTCCCCGTTCCTCCGTTAAACACCACATAAAAATCCGCGTGCTCCAACAACTTAAACATCCTCTCAATATAATTACCCGTCTTAATTTCCACATCCGGGATATTTCCCACATACCGACCTTCAAACCCGGGCGCGTCCTTAGGATCAAACGTCACCGTCAGTGTCTCGCCTCCCCCGGCCTCCGCCCCTTTTGTCGAAGCATCCATCACTCCAGGCCCACCGCCGTTAATAATCGTATACCCCTTTTGAGCCAAAAACTTAGCCGCTTCATAGGCCGAATCATACAACTCCTCCCCCGGGTCCGTATCCGAAAACCCGAAAAAGGCAATATTCTTCACCAACCTAGGTATCACCAACTTCCTTTTCTCCATATCCCCTACTTTACCATATTTAGCCCGCCAATTGCGCATATAAATTTCGCAGATTCTCCCCAAAATCTCCCGACCCAAACAACCCACTATTCACCTCTGCCATATCTACACCCAAATCTCTCAACATATTTACATTCTCCAGCTTTACCCCCCCATCAACCTCTATCTGAAAATTCACTGACAACTGATCTCTGACAACTGACAACTGTTTTACCTTCTCCAATAGCTCATTCTTCATCTTCCGCCCCGAAAACCCCGCCTCAATCGTCATCACCTGCACCACATCCAAATCCCTCCCCACCTCCTCCTTTATCGCTAATATCGGCGTTTGCGCATCGATTGACAACCCACATTCCAAACCCCACTCGCCTTTCACTAAACTCACCCACGAGACCTGATCCTTAACCACCTCCACCTGCGGCATTATCCGATCAAACCCCACCCCATAACAGCCCTTCATCCACTCCTGTAAATTATCCTCGTCCACCATCAAATGTGCCTCAAACTTCAACCCTAATCCCTTATTCTTAATTCCCAATTCAATATCTCTGGGCCTTAACGTCTTATTATTAGCATAGATTCCGTCAATAAAATCCACTTGTACCCACTCAATCAACCCCTGGCTGGCCCCTTTTCGGACCAACTCCACCCTCTGTTCAAAAATCTTTATATCATCAGTCAAAATCCCGGGAACAATCTGCATAACCCCATTGAAACATAAACATAAATTAATTTCACCTTCCCCTGCTCTAATGTTTTCTTGTTGTCATGAATCTGTATCCTAAAACCACCACCAACCCATACCCCACCAACTTCAAACTCATATAAATCGCCTCTATTACCGCTCTTAAACTTCCGGTTCCGTCACCATACCCATTCCCTTTTAACAACGTCATCAACTCCTCATCTCCTCCTCTCCCCGATGCCCACCACACGGTTACCATCCATCCCAGCCACACCAATATTACCACGTACACCCACAATCCATACTTGGCAATCAATTCCTTCACCTCCTTAATCTTCCGAATCTCTTCAGAGTAATTGATCATATAAACCAGCCCTAATCCCAATCCCAATAACTCAAACAACCACCCCCAGTTCTTTACCCACCACCTCATTCCAATCAAACCTCCCAATACAGTTAAACCCAAACCGAGCACCAATCCCCAACTAATACCTAACTTCAACAATCGCCAATTCACCAACCGCATCATCTCTCATTAAACCATAAAACCATTACAACATAAAAGCACTAGAACAACCTATCAATATAACTACTTACTTCTCTATGTTACTAATCTTCTCCAACCTCCTCTTATGCCTCTCTTCCCCGCTAAACTCCGTCTCCAAAAACGCTTTCACCATTTCCTTTGCCTGCTGAGCGTCTACATAATCCACCGCCAAAGCCAGCACATTAATGTCATCATCTCTCCTTGCCGCCCCTACCTGCTCCTCATTCAAACCCAACCCACACCGCACCCCCTTAAACTTATTGGCCACCACACATACCCCTACCCCGCTCCCGCAAATCACAATCCCACAACTTTTCATTTCCCGCTCTTCGAGCTTCATTACTTGCTGCCCAACCAGCACAGCAAAATCCACATAATCATCCTCCTCATCCAACTCTTCAGCCCCGCAATCCACCACTTCATAATCCATGCCCATCAACCACCCTTTCAAGAATTCCTTTAACTTAAACCCCCGGTGATCAACCCCAATAAAAACTTTCATACTCCTAGTTTATCACGTAACCTTTCCAATGCTCTCCTTCTCATCGAAACCTGATTCTTCTCCTCCATCCCCATCTCCGCAAACGTCTTGTCAAAACCCTCAGGAATAAAAATCGGGTCCCACCCAAACGCATACTCTCCTCTTGGTTCTTTTGCAATCATTCCTTTAACCTCCCCCTCAAACAACCGCACTTGCTCTCCATCATGATATCCTATTACCACCACAGCCCTCGCCCTGCGATCCTTTTCGTTTTCCATCATCCTACAAATCCCTTCACACCCTACAGCTTCCAAAAACCAATGAATTAACGCCCCAGGCAATCCGTTCCACGCCTCAAAATACAACTGATTATCTTCCACCATCAAGGGCCGCTTCAGCTTCTTATAAGCTTGTTCAACTTTATACCTTACTACAGTTCTTCCATCAATCGCCTGAATCTCATCCAAATTCAAATCTCTTCCCTCAACCTTAAAACCGCTCCCCAAAATCTCCCTTGCTTCTCGCAGCTTATTCTTGTTCCCAGTCACAAACAAAATCTTCTTCATATGGAAATAAACAAATCAAAAAAAACAAACACCACCAACATCAACACCGATTTTAATATATCAATCAATAACCTGGATTCAGTATCCTTTAGCTGGCCTAAAAATCTCCACATCGGCCAGATCCAAATTAACAAACTTACCGCCGAATCCATCAGCAACCAAAACAACCAGGGATTGTCGTAGTAAAAAAACTGTTCTCCCGGTTTAAATTCATCTGCCAGTCTGCGGCCAATATCATTATAAACCATGTCATTCATCATCCAAATCACCACAAAATTCAAGCCATAAACCCAAAACACCAACCCTGGCATCGTCAATTCTTCCTTTTTAGCAATCCTTGCCGCATCAACCACTACGGCCTTCAACCACTAATTACTTAACGGCATCGTTAAGTGAGATCTGCTTAGTGCTACTAAAAACTTACCTACACTTCCTTCCGTGTGAATTGCCAAACCCCAAAACACCACCCAACCAATTCCAAACAAACCAGTCAGTAAATAATCAGTAATCCTCAACTGCCACCACCTTTTCATATTAGGTCATTGAGTTATATCCCTTCACCAACTCCCTCAACTCTCCTTCCGGATCATCAGCCTTCATCACATCCGAAGCGATCAAAAACCCATACGCTCCCAGCTCTAAACCAATCTTAATATCCTCTACTGAATGCACGCCTGCCCCGATCAACAACCTTTCGCCCCCCACAATCTCTACCACCTCCTGTACCACTTCCGGCTTCGACGAGGCCACCGATTTATCCCGACTCCCAATCAACTCCGGCGGTTCATAAGCCACATAATCAGGATCAAACTTCAACACTTTCTTCACCTCTTCTGGATCAGCCCCACAAATCAACGTTTTGAATCCTACATCTCTGGCTCTATTCATCGCCTTCTCAATATCCTCCATAATCAACTTCCTCTCCGAATGATTCAACATCACCCCCACTGCCCCGTTCGCCTTCACCGCCTCCGGCAGCACCCATCCCGTATGCGCCCCATACTCAATCCCGTCCACATGCTGACACCACACCGGCACCAACACTTCCCTGGCAATCCGCAACACATCAGACACCTGCACCACCACCGCCATCTCAATCCCGGTTTCCCGGCTCACCCGTTCCACAATCTGTGCCATCCGCAACCCCTCCTCCCCTGTCCCTGACTGATAAGTTTTAAAATTTACGAATATCATAAGCGATCCTAATCTCAGCAAAGGGTGATCAGCCTTTGGCTGATACGAATTTATCCGAATGATCCTAATACAAAATCATATAACCAGAATATTAATGGTCTCTTTATCATCCAATGAGAGCAGCCAGGGCATCCCAAACCAGCCTGACATGGAAAACATACCTCCTTTTGACTATAAACCGGAATAGGCATAATTAAAACCACAACCAACAACCCCACCATCAACTTCTTCTTCCCGCTCCATTGAATTCTGCTTTGCAGAACCTTCATTAACTCCACTCTACCACAAAATTGCCTCTCTCTACTCTCTCATGCTAATCTAAAATCAAATGCTTAAAAAACTCCTTTTACTCTACTTGCTAGATTTTGCTCTCCTCGCCATTATTTTCTTTCTTGGCGGAGCCATAAAAATATTTGAAACTATTCCAATTAATATCTACTACATCAGTCTACCTTTTCTCATCTTCGTCCCTGCGTACTTTGTAAACCATTCATACCTAAAAGTTCCCTTTAAGCGTTTCTTTCAAATCCAACTCCTCTTCCTCCTTACCATGGTCATCTTTATTTACTGGATTTTAATTGAAATTGCCGCTAATTTCGGCTCTATGATTCTGTAACCTATTCCCCCAAACAAAATAAGTCTCTGTCTATGCTCAAAAAAACTCTCCTCCTCTTTATCGAATTTAATATCCTGTTCCTTCTATTTAGCTTTATTGGTTTTATTCTCATCACCGCCGTCACCCCTGCCCCGCCTGGTGATAGAATTATCAGCCTTGGACCCTTTATAAGAAAAGGTGCATACTTCGGCTACATCCTTAGCATTATATCCACATTAGCGCTTAACATAAAAAACCTAAAATCCAAAAAATACGAATTAATCACCACCTGTCTCTTCTTCTCTGCCCTATATTTCATTCTTCTCTGGAAGGGTGGCCCGTTTTTGGGAATTTAGCCTTCAACTAGAACATCCCCAACTCTGCTTTTGCTTCCTCGCTCATCTTCTCCATACTCCACGCCGGTTCCCATGTCAATTCAATCTCCACCGCTTCCACCCCTTCTAAACTCTTCACCGCCTTCGTCACCAAACTCTCAAAAGTACTGGCCAGCGGGCACCCCGGACTCGTCAACGTCATCTTCACGAACACCTTGAACCTTGAATCTTGAATCTTGAGTTTAACATCGTATATCAAACCCAAATCCACAATATTAATCAACAGCTCAGGATCCACCACCTCCTTTAACTTCTCTCTCACCTGGTCTTCTGTTAACATCACCATAAATCAAATCAGAAATTAATGAAGACAACTTAAACCTTAAACATCTTCATCGCCTTCTCCACCCCTTCCACCAACTTATCCACGTCCTCCTTCGTATTATAAACATAAAAACTTGCCCGCACCGTCGCCATCAAACCCAAATAAGTATGTAAAGGCATTGCACAGTGGTGCCCTGCCCGCACGTACACATTATCCGAGTCCAACACCTGCGCCACATCATGAGGATGAATCCCATCTACTGTAAATGAAATCACTCCCCCTCGTTTACCCACATCATTCGGCCCGTAAACAGTCACGCCTCTCAGCCCATTTAGCTCTTTCAGCCCATATCGCACCAGCTCGCATTCGTGAGCTCTCACCTTCTCCATCTCTAAATTGTCCAAATAATCCACGGCCGCTCCTAATCCAATCGCTCCCGCAATATGTGGTGTTCCTGCCTCAAACTTATAAGGCGCCTCTTTAAATTCCGCTTTGTCAAAACTCACCTCACTAATCATTTCTCCCCCATACATAAACGGGGCCATCTCTTCCAACAACTCCTCTCTCCCCCACAACACGCCGATCCCCGAAGGCCCCAGCATCTTATGCCCGGAAAACGCATACCAATCACACCCCAACTTCTGCATATCCACTTTCATATGCGGCACCGCCTGCGCCCCATCGATTAGTAATTTCGTTGCCTTGTTGTTTTGTTTCACCACTTTACTTATCCTCTCGATATCATTAATCGTTCCCAACACATTCGACACGTGAGTCACCGCCACCAGCCTGGTTTTCTTCGTCAAAGCTCGTCCCAAGGCTTCCATATCTAACAACCCCTTCTCATTTATCTGAACAACTTTTAACTTCGCCTCCGTAATCCCCGCCAACACCTGCCAGGTCACCAAATTAGCATGATGTTCCATCACCGAAATCACTATCTCATCTCCTCTGGTAAAATTCCTCAATCCCCAACTATACATCACCATATTCAGCGCCTCCGTCGCATTCCTCACAAACACAATTTCATTCTGCTTTGCAGAAATAAATTTTGCCATCTTTCCCCTCGCGCCTTCATAAGCCATTGTTGCCTCTTCGCTCAACTTATAAATTCCCCGGAAAATATTCGCCGTGTACTCTTCATAATACTTCCGCACCGCCTCCACCACTGGCTTTGGCTTCAAACTCGTGGCCGCCGAATCCAAATACACAATCGGCTGCCCTTCAATCTTCCGCTTAAAAATCGCAAAATCCTGTTTAATATTTTTCCCGATCACTCCCTTATTATATACTAAAAATAGCCGTTAATCGTAAGTCCGCATGTCATTTATCATCCTCCTCTCCATTTCATTCATCTCTTTATATATCAATGACCGATCATTCTGGTCTAAACAAGACATTGCTAATAAATTCCTCAGTCTCTATCACTACCTATTAATATTCATCTTTGTCAGATTCATTCTATTAGCCTTCATCACGGAAGCCTCAAAGCAGATTGAATCTGGCTTTAACCTTCCTCTCACTACAGCCCAACTCATTGTCTATGTCTTTGATTTTATCTATTGGATGGGCATCCCCCATCTGATTAAAATGACCAACAACAATGCTTTTAATAAAGCCATTGTTTACACCTTTATTGAATTACTTATCCTCCCCGGAGTTACAACACTTCTAACTTAAATTACCGCTCTTTTTCTCCTTATCCTTTGTCATCATTTCCAACACCGAATTTACCATCCACAACACAATACTGAACAAAACCGCCGACCCGAAACCCGCTACCGTAAACCCTGGTACCAACCACCCTACCAACCCCACCATCAACGCATTCAAAATCAATAAAAATATCCCCAAAGTTAAAATCGTCACCGGTAAAGTCAACACCACCAAAATCGGCCTTACGAACGTATTCACCACCCCTAAAACCAGCGCCACCACCACCGCAATTAACCAACTGTCCACCTTCACCCCAGGGATCAGCAACGCCGTTACCCACACCGCCAACCCATTAATCAACAACTTCATCACCAAATTCACCATAATTACATTATACGACAACCTCAAACTTTGCTATAATCCACGTATAAAATAAACCTTTATCCTCATTCACGATTCCTGATTCATATTTCAATTTCTATGGACAAAAAATATCGACCCCAAGATCACGAACAACGCATCTACCAACTTTGGGAATCTTCCGGAGCCTTCACTCCCCAAATAGATCCCGATAAAAAACCCTACACCATCGTCCTTCCTCCTCCCAATGCCAGCGGTAAAATGCATATCGGCAATGTCCTCATGATTGCCATTGAAGACTTACTCATCCGGTGGAAAAGAATGCAGGGCTATAATGCCCTCTGGCTCCCAGGAACCGACCATGCCGGATTTGAAACCCAGATTAAATACGAAAACAAATTAAAAACCCAAGGCAAATCCCGTTTTGATTTTGACCGCCAGACTCTCTACCAAAATATCTGGGACTTTGTTCAAAACAACAAAAAGCTCATCGAAGACCAAATCAGGAGCATGGGCGCCAGCGTTGACTGGACCAGATATACCTTTACTCTTGACCCCAAAGTCATTGATCTCGTCTTCAACACCTTCAGCAAAATGCACCAAGAAGGATATGTCTATCGAGACGATTATATGGTCAATTACTGCCCTCAGTGTGGTACCACCTTTGCTGATCTTGAAATAGTTCATCAAACTCGCCAAGATCCCCTCTACTACATCAAATATGGCCCACTTATCGTAGCCACTGTCCGTCCGGAAACTAAATTCGGTGACACTGCCCTCGCCATCCATCCGGATGATCCTCGCTACCAAAAATATATCGGCCAAGAAATCGAGGTCCAAGGTCTCTCAGAAAAATTCAACCTCAAAGTTATCGCCGACGACATGGTCGATCCCGAATTCGGTACTGGAGTAGTTAAAATCACTCCGGCTCATGATCCCAATGACTTTGAAGCCGGTAAACGCCATAAACTTGATATCAAAAGCGTTATTGACCTCGATGGCAAACTCAATGAACTCACCGGTCCTTACCAAGGCATGACCGTCTCGCATGCGCGTGGGGTTATCGCCGCCGACCTGGAAAGAGAAAACCTCATCGAAAAAGTCGATCCCAACTATACTCACTCCGTAGCTATCTGCTACAAAGCCGGCCATGATATCGAACCTACCATCCTCCCTAACTGGTTTATCAAAGTCGCCGATCTCAAGAAACCTGCTCATCAAGTAGTCAAAAATAGGCAAGTAAAAATCTACCCTAAATGGCAGGAGACCAAATACCATCGCTGGATGGAAATTATGCACGACTGGCCGATCTCCAGACAAGTTGTCTGGGGCATCAGAATCCCAGCCTGGTATTCGGTCAAACAAAACCCTCACCTCATGATCACTTTTCTTAACTCCCAAAGCAAAGTCGAATCCGGCTCTATATCTGACCTTCTAAAAAATCACCCCTTTTCAGAAATCGAAGCCGGTTTACAAACCCTCATTGCCCCAAAAGACGCTAAATTTACCATTAGCAAAACCAAACCCGGAGACGATTTCCTGCAAGAAACTGACACCTTTGACACCTGGTTCTCCTCGGGTCACTGGCCTCTGGTTACCACAGGCTACCCCTACTCTCCTGACTTCAAATACTTCTATCCCACTGACGTTTTAGAAACCGGTTGGGAAATACTTCGCCTTTGGGTTTCCCGCATGATTATGTTTGGCATCTATCACACCGGTCAGCCGCCCTTCCGTAACGTTTATTTACACGGGATGGTCAGAGCCATTGACGGACGCAAAATGAGTAAAAGCCTGGGGAATGAAATCGTCCCTGAAGACTACCAACAACAATTCGGTACCGATGCTCTTCGTATGGGTCTCATCATGGGCACAGCCAACGGCAAGGACTTTAACTTTCCTCATGATAAGATCCTAGCATTCCGCAATTTTGCCAACAAACTCTGGAACATCGCCAGGTTTATAGAATTGTCTTTTTCCAAAACACCAACCCCAGTCCCTTGGTATCAAGATCTCTCTCCCGAGTTACTCACTAAAGAGGATCAAAACATCATCGACCAACTCAACAAAACTATCAAAATCACGAATAAATCTCTCACTGACTACAAATTCGCTCTTGCCGCCGAAACTATCTACCATTTTGCCTGGGATGATCTAGCTTCTAACTATCTCGAAGCCATCAAACCCCGCCTCAGGCCTAAAGAAACCAAACAAACCTCTTCCGCACAGGCAGGTAACAAAACGAACGAAGACTCTAGACGTGCAGCACTTTCAATCCTCCGGCATACCTATTTCAATATTCTCAAACTTCTCCACCCCTTTATGCCTTTTGTCACCGAAGCCATCTGGCAGGAACTCAAACATCTCCGCAAATACCCCGATCAACTGCTCATCTCCTCCAAATGGCCAAGCCTTAAAACCTAACCTCTTCCTCCTCATCCCCCACTTCCCCCATCTATTCCACTCCGCTATCATACAACTATGGCCAAAAAAGATCCTCATCTCATCCAACGCTTCGAAGAACTTTATCCAGGTGCCGCTACTCCTAAAACCCCGACCAAACCCTTCACCACGGTCAGCCCGTTCCCTCGTAAGCCATACACTCCCGATTATCAAACCACCACTCCTCAGGAACCTGCTCCTCCCCAGCCTCTTCCTCCTCCCCCGCCTCTCCTCATCAACTATCAACCTGAATTCAAAGAAATCACTGACCAGGAAGCCCGAGACACCCTTGAATCCAACAACTTCACGGGTTTTGATCCAGTCTCCGTCCGCAAACTCCTTATCCGCAGCCCCCGAGTTCTCTTAACTGCCCTTCAACAAAAATGGTCCGATGTTCTCCTCTATCCTTGGCGTGCCGGTTGGACTGAATTCACTTCACAGGAACGCAACGCCATGCCCTGGCTATCCGCCGCCCTTGACTGGGGCATTTCATCAATAGAAATGTATGATAACGCCCACGCTTTACCCCACGACCATCCCCTTAAAAACATTTGCCTTACCGCAGCCAAACAAATGCGCGAATGGGAACAAAACCACCCCCGATTCTCCGGTCTTGCGGCAGAGTCAAAACCCTTGGATCAACTCCTAGGCCAACCCATTCTCATCGGTTCTGACGGTTGGCCTTTGAACAAATTAGACGACGATGGTTTACCTCTGCCTGAAGAAGAACTCTATTCCAACACTTACCTCCTTTATCGTCGCTATCGTCCCCATATCTCCAAAAGACTCCAAAAACTCTTCCGCAAAATTGCCCGCGTCGCTCTGGAAAAAGGCCGCATCATATTAATCCAACCATAACCAGACCGCCAAACCACCTAACCTCTCTTCTTTATCTGCTTATATCCGTATTACTGCTTTCGTCCCTCAATCCTGACTACCCCTACCCTTTTCTCCTCAAACTCGGTATCATGAAAATAGTAATTTCACTACTCTTCCATGGCTTCAAAACGAGATTCACAAACAACCAATCGCGGCAATCCTCTTGAAGGCTATCAAAATTATGACAAAACCCAATTCGCCCAAGATCTCCTCAATGGTAAAATCTCTCCTTATAGCAAAGAAGCGCATCAATTCGCCCAACAAATATTAAACGACCAAGCTGCCAGTCCTGCGTCTCAAAAATTCGCTCAGGACTTACTCTCAGGAAAACTCAGCAGTCCACCTCTCAAATCCGCTCAAGACATTGCCAAGGAAGAGCCTCCCCCAAAAACCGGATCAAAAACCCTTGCCAAAGGTACGGCAATTGACACTTCCAAACTCGTTCCTCCCCCCACCGGTTTTCCTTCCTCACTTTTCCGGAAACCACCCACAGGCAAAGACATTCTTGTTGGCGACATTTCTATTGACCCCAACCAGCCACTCCCGCCGGAAACCCAACGCCAACTCCTGGAGCGCTACCAAAACGATCTTCTCGCCGGCCAGGAAGCTCTGGCGCACCAGAAAAACATTCCTGCTCCGGTTGCCCACGACATCGTTGCCCTCGACACCGCTTTCGACCTGCTTAAAAAACGCGGTCACTGGGATCCAAAGCTTGAACAGCAACTCTATAAGGACAACCAAACCGCCTTGGCACCTCTAAAACCCACAGCTCTCTCTCCAGAAGAACAACAACAATTAATGACCGACGCCGCCCACAATGTCCTCGAAGCCAGCAAAATTGCTGCCCAAGGCAAAACCATCCCCGAACCTCTCCGCTTGGAACTCGTTAAAAACGAAATCAAAATCTCTGATCTTCGGGCCCACGGAGGGCTAGACCTAAATGTAGAAGAACAGGTTATTAAACAATTGGAAGTTGATCAAGCTCCACTCCTGACCACTCCTGCCATCGCCGCTCCATCACCACCCTCCGGAGCAGTCCAAGTTCCTCCTTCGCGTGAACAATTAGCAGCTCAACCCAAAATGGCCTTTGCTGTCCCCAAAGAAGTTCGTTCATTAATCCGCAAACCCTTCGACGCTGCCCGCCATGAAGTTTCCAAACAGGCTCAGTCCGAAGTCAAGAAACTCGCCGAAAAACGCACTAAATCCGCTGCCCAAAAAGCCGTGGGCAAAGCCACCAAAAGCACCCTCATGAAACTCGGCTCCAAGGCTTTAGCCATTGCCTCTGGTGTCGGCGCCGCCGTCCTCACCGCCGTTGGCATCACCCGCTTCCTTTGGAAACACAAAGAACTTGTCCTCGCCGCCCTCTCCTGGCTCATGCTCCAACTCGCCGCTCTCATCAACCTCATCATCGGCTCAGTCTTTGTCTTAACCGGAGCAGTCGTTGGTTTCGTCATCGCCGGACCGATCGGTGCCGTTGTCGGCGGCGCAGCCGGCTACGCCCTCCAATCCTGGCTCCGCACTTTGGGCCACGGCAGCACTGCCCAAGGTTTGGGCATCGCCACCAAACACTTAGCCGGCCAAACCACCGCTATAGTTGACGCCACCACCGGCCAAGTTGTTACCGTAGTCGACTCAGGCATCGGTGGTATTCTCTCCGGAGCCACTATCGTCCCAGCCAGCCTAGTTGCTCTCCCTGTCTTCGCTGCCCTAGGCACCGCCGGGTTCATGACCTTCTTTGTCATGATGCATATCCTCGTTGCCTTCACCGTTCCCAATCCTTTAGGCACCACCTTTCAATATCCCACCGGGCCTAATGTTCCTCCCGGCAGTGTCGTTCCCAATCCCGCCCAGCCTAACTCTCAACAACTACTAGACATCATGGAATCTGCTGCTAACAAAGCCTGTATTCCTTCTGCCCTCCTCAGCGCCATCATGCAAACTGAAGGTGGCGGTTCTTTTAACTGGAGCGATGCTCAGGTTACCCGTTTCGGCGGATCTGTCCGTTGGTGGGAAAACGCGCTCCTCTCTAACGGCACTCGCGGCAATTGCTACCTCACTCATGACGCTAGTTCTACCAGCGAATGCGGCCGAGGCCAAGGCTATTGCTTCGACGCCTGCACCGACTCCGGTCTTTGCTCAGGACAAGACGAATATGTCGCCGTTTATGGTTGGCCATCAGGAAACTGCTCGAGTCTATCCGGGCAACCCTGTAAAAGTGTTCCCTCCGCCCAAATTTGTCCTCTCCGAAAAACTCGCCAATGCACCCTCTACGATGTCTACGGTATTACCCAATTTCGCCGCGTCACTTTCCACGGTGGTAGCTGTACAGATCGCGAAGGCCTCCAAGGTGAACCTCCCAGATATGGAAGCCCGCCCGCTTCCATCCAATGTCTCCAAGGTATCGCTTCCCGAATCGGGATCACCAACCATGGCCCCCCTAACCGTTGCCACGCTGGAGACGCTATCCAGGCCACCTCATTCTTTATCCAAGACAGGGCCCAAATCTCCTGTCCCTTTGATCCCACCCAATGGAAAATTGGTAATATCTGTGCCGTCGCCAGAAGCTATTGTGGCTCCTGCGGCACCGTTGCCGATCCAAATAGTTCCAACTATGTCACCGCCCAAATGTATCAACAATACCCAGAACTCTATCCTTGTTATCCATATTATGGCAACCCTGGATCAAACCCCGAAGGTTGCACTTCAGGCAACGAGGGTTATTGCGATAAAATCTACCGCCTCTACATCGGCAGCGGCAGCCCTTAACTCATCATAAAATCAAAAATCAATCCAACAATTTTCAGCCAATGGCTGATCGGCGGTTCGACTGAGCTCACCGTCGAAGTCCCCCAACCGAAACAATTTAACCATTTATATCCATGAAGATCCCTTCTCTCTCAATTCCCAAACTCCCTCCCCAAAAATGGCTCTTTATTGCCATCTTAGCTTTTGTTGCCCTCATCATCACCCTCCTAGCCACTCGTCCCTTCAGCCTAAAAGTCACTCAAACCGATCCCCGTGATCAACAAACCGAAGTTCCTCTTAACTACCTCTTAACCGTCACTTTCAACCGCCCGGTTAATTCTCGGATCCAACCCTCCTTGCTCATTACTTTCGAGCCACCGGTCACCGGCCAAATATCTTTTAGTGCTGACCAGACTCAAGCTGTCTTTCAACCAAACGACTTTTATCAACCAGACACCCAGTATACCGTTACCGTCACCGGTCAAACCATCAAAGATTTCACCTTCACCTTTCATACTCGTACTCAGATTGAACTTCCCCACTTTCCCCTGCTTAACCCCTCCTCTCCTCCAGCCGGTCCTCAAAGTCTTCAAGAGAAAAAACAACAACTCCTTAGCCACCTCCCTTACTATGGAAAAAACTTCTATATTCAATACACCTTGCTCGGAGACTTCATCTATGTCAACATCTTTACCGACCCGGTAGAGCAGGCCAAACAACAAGCCATCGCCTGGCTCAAAACTCAAGGCTTTGACGACCCTGAAAACCAACTCAACATCCGTTATACTTTTCCTAAAAGCTTTAATCCCAAATAATTTCTATGTCAAACCTCCACTCCAACCAACTAATTACCAATTACTACTTACTAATTACATCTCTCTTTCTTATTCTACTTGCTACCTCCTACTTGCTACTTACTAATAAGGTCTCTGCCCAAGGAGTCGATTGTACTACCGCACCCACAGGCGCGTGCTGTAACGACTCATCAATCTGTCAAGGTGAAACTTGCGCTTTCGTTCCCGGAGCACCTTGCGGCGATTCCTTTTGTCGAGACATCTACGATAATCCTCGTAACACCGGAGAATGCTGCGGAGGCTCAGATCTCTGTAATACCAGTGGAAACTGTGCTTTCGTTCCAGGTGCTTCATCGAAATGCTCAGGAGGTGGCGGTAACGTCACTCCATCTCCCGGCGTGACCCCCGACCCGGATCTCATCGACTACACTCCTCCCACCACCTACGGTGCCAATCAGCGCTGTGCAGGCAAAGAAACCAACGCCTTATCATCTCGTCCCGTCGAATGTGGAGTTTGCTACGACTACACACCCAAAGCCACTAACGCTTGTACCAATCCCAACATCACCGCCACCGCCACTCTGGAATACTCAGCAAACGAAGGCTTCACCTGCGGTACTGGTGAATGTAAATATGATAAAAGCGCCTGCACTGTCGAACAGGCACCTTTCTATAACTGCTGCACTGCCGTCACTGACCCCGAAGTCCGAGACAGAGCCGACATGCCTCCCCTTGGAGCAGATTGCGATCCTTGTGCTGACTGCGGCTACTGGGTAGAAGATAACTGCGGCGAAAACGGTAACCCCCCTCAAATCCCGGAAACCCAACAGCTTCTGGTCGGTCCCAAACCTTGGAGCGGTATCTTCGCCGTTGACACCCGAGTACCCAGAGAAACCATCCTTCCCTTTGCCGGCAATGACAACGAGGAATCCCTGGAGCGCTACATCGCCGACTACTTCGACGGCACCATCTACTATAAATCCGCCATCGATCCAGAATCTCACCCTCCCGACCTTTCAAACGATCCCTTCCCCATCTACAACCACCACGTCACCAGCTACTACGACATCCCTCCCTTCGATCCCCGATTCGTTTCCTATTCCGGGATTTTTTCCAAACTCGCTCCCCAAGCCTATCAGGACCGCCTTAAACAAGGCATCATCCATCGAGTCATCGAAGCCAACTATAACCAGACCAATCAGCCAGTTCACAATATCACCATCAGATCCTGGCACGGGGACCAGGTCCAATTACTCAACTTCTTTGTCCTTCCCCAGCAACCTCCCCGTATGCGCCCTCTAGCTCCCAATGAAGGCGGCGGCGGCACCTGGGATCAATACGTTCAGTCCCTCACCGCCTGGAGTGTTCGCGACGGTGGCAAATGGTACCGCCTCTGGTCATACGTTCCTATCTCTTCCAGGGAAGACACTCCAGGCGAACTTGTTCCCATTCCCCAAACTCCAGCTTACGTCATTCCCTTAAATTCATCCATCGAAGGTCCGCCTCTCGCTGACAACCCATCTAATCAAATTCAACTAACAACTCCAGCCCTAAGCTGGTCCTCCACTGGCGGAAATAGCCAACCTGCCTCGCCTAGTCAAGGCGGACAGCTAACAGCCGATTCATCCCTCATCGCTTCCAGCACTGTCTATAGTCCTTCAACCGCATCATCAAACACATCTCCATCATCGCCCTCTTCCGCCCCTGATAATTCTGTCCTCCTAGCTCAAGTAGACCAACATGATCCTGACCCCACCTGTTTCGAAGACTACATCCCCTTCGGCGGAACTAAGGAGTTCGATGGATATTGCACCGCCATCGCCGAACATGGGGATTACAGTTGTTCAGATGGTACTACCTGTCACCCCGACCGACATCTATGTTATAACACCACCTGTAGCATCGAAGACCAATATGTGTACGAGGGTCACTGCAAATGCGAACCTAAGCAATGCCCCAACGGCACCGATGCAGAATGCAACGACAACGATCCTTGCACCACCGATACCTGCAACCAAACTACCAAAGTATGTAATGAACCAGAACCCATCATTGGTTGCGTCAAACCTCCGCCTTGGGTCAATCTCCAACAACCTCACTCTGCCCGTCTCTACCAAACCGAACGCCAAGTCCGCGCCCTCCTCAAGCCCGCCGACGCCCGCGGCGTCCCCACCGCCCAAACCACCACCGAATCACCGTTAAATGCTTACGCTCCCACCACTACCTCCTCTACTTCTCCGGCATCTCAGCTTGCTTCTCTTCAACCTTTCTCTCCCGCTAATTCTCAACTAACAGCTAATTCGTCCCTCCTCGCCCAAGTCTCTCCCTCTCCAACCGCGTCACCGTCTCCAAACCCTAACGCCAGTCCCACTCCCAACCCCATAGTCGGTAGCAATTATAGTAGTTGTGCTCCAGCCTTCCTAGATATCGTCCCCATCGCTACTCATGCCACAGGTAGCGGATACATCTGTGAATTCGCCGTCAACATCAGAGAAAACCAACCTTGCATCAGAGCCTTTGATACCGCCTGCTGTGAAAACGGAGACCAAGGCCTCCCCACTCCCGACGACTGCCCTATCCCCTGGTATCATTCATGCAACTTTCCCAGGCTTAATGATATCCCTTGGGCATATCCTTTAGGAGATGCCGCCTGGCAAATTGATGTTACTACTCCCAGCGGATATCACGCTTATCCTGTACCAATCCACAAAATTGCCGTGGGCGGAGACTTGGCTTCCGGTATTGTCCACTGGGGAGAGATCGCGCTTGGCTACGGTGAGACCATGAACGCCCAAGGCTACTTCCTCAATGGGTTTAATTGGAATACCTATGAAATAGACAAACACAACTTTCCCGGATCAGCTTACTGGCAGTGGATCATTAGTGGTTTAGGACCATCCGGCACCCTTACCTGTCAAGCCCCTCCCCAAGGAGGATGGGCTGATGCAGCAGCAGGAGAAGAATTCGACTGCAAATGTAACCGCACCGGCCCCATGGCCATCCCTCCGCCTCCCCCTTACTGTGGCCCCACTCAACTTGGCACCCTTCCCACTTGTAGCGGCGACGTCCGCATCGGCCCGGGCGATCCCCTTTGCGGCCAAATGTCATATGAATTCCATGACAGTAATGACGGAGAATACTTCTGGAGCTCCAATCCTTATGACACCCAATACCGCTTCGACAGCCAAGAACCTCGACCCGGAGACTCCCGCGGCGAATATTCAGAATCCCGCTGCGGCGCTGACATGGCTTGTCTGGGATGCAACTGCATCGCCCCGGATGACATGATTGTCACCATTTGGACCATCAACGAGGAAATTTGCCACGATGAGCAAACCGGAGCACCTTACACCTGCGAAAAAGAACACATCACTAGAACGTGTTGTGGTCCAAACAGTGAACCTGACACCGATCCCAGTGACGTCAACACCTCAGTTTGCAAACCTAACCGTTGGCCGTCTTCTGATGCCTGTCCCGACGGTATGACTTGTATGCGCCAAAGACCTGGAACATCCGGAGAAGAAAACGTTGAATCCCTTTGCTGTATCAAACCCTATGGCTCGGATAGCCTAGCCACCGGCGGTCAGCTCTGTCAACAAATGGAACCTTATCTCTTTCCCGATCGTGACCTTTTCATTACCGCTCAAAGAGAAATCCAACTCTCCGTTAAACTTCCCCACTGGGGCATTCTCTGGAACCATCTTGTTGAAAACAAAAAATCAACTTTCAAGCTCCTCACCCCCTACCGCGGAGCCTTAACCGCTCCTGATACGGTCCCCTGGTACGATTTCCATGACGGCGAGGCTTCCGGAGAACTCAACATCATCAACCTCTCGGGTCCAGCCACCTTTAGCCCCAATACCGTCAACCTCTTCTTCCCTCATCTTGGCGGTATCCAAGATGCCACCACTTTTGTTCGTGACTGCCTTACCAATCCCTATCGCTATGACATCCAAGGCAACGGCTGCAACTACTCTGACGTCACCGAACCCACTCGCGAGTGCATCGTCAACTTCCAAAAAATCTCCGTCATGGTTAACTCTGATCCCGGCGACCTCATGCCCTACATCAACGCCGCCCAGCCTCCCGTCGTCACCCTCATGGACAACGGCCTCACCTACGCCTCAGCCATCAAAGCCGCTTCTCCCGCAACTCGCATCGTCGGCAGAGTCTATGATCCCTATTTCGCCCAACTACCAGACCCACTTCCGTCTACTGGTGAAATTCCCGCCCTTGTCCAGCGTTGGGTCTCCTCTCTCGGAGGGCATATCAACAACGATCAAGTAAATTACTGGCAAGGTTTCAACGAACCCATCGTCGACACCGCAGATAAAATGGCCTGGCTCGCTCAATTTGAAAAAGCTCGTGTCGAATGGTTAGCCTCTCAAGGCAAACAAGCTTGCATCGGCAACTTCGGCACCGGTAACCCCAATCCTAACTTCTGGGGAGATTTTGAACCAGCATTCACAGCTATCGAGCAACACGGCGGAGTTGTCTGTCTCCATGAATATGGTGGAGTCAACACCGGTGACAACATGGAGATCGGCAGTGGCCATCTTGGCCGATTCCAAGATATGTATAATTATCTCGGGAGCCGCAACATTCAAACCGTTATTTCTGAAACTGGCATGGACCGCAGTGGCAACGCCGCCTCCGATGGCTGGAAAGCCAGAGTGACTGCCGATGTCTTCCTCGAAGGCCTCACCGGCTATGACCAATTTCTCATGGGCGAACCCCGCATCATCGGCGCCACCCTCTTCATCCTCGGTCACCCTGGTTGGCCCAGTTTCGAAATTTCCCCCGAAATCATCCAGGCCATGACCGAAGGCGCTCAACAAAATCTTGATCCCGGAGCCATCCAATGCGTCTCTACTGGCTCTCCTCAACCCCCGGGAAATCCCGGCACACCCGGCACCACCGCAGACTTAAACGGCATCGGCATTTTTACCAGTGGCGGTGATGCCGCTACCACCTGGATCAATACCACCAACCCAGACATGATCCTCCTCCTCAACAGCTTCTCTTACGCCAACGAGATCCCCTCTTCCATCCTGGTTGTGGGCCGCACTACCGAACTACCAGATGGCGGAACTGATCTCGGCCGTCTCGACACTACCCTCCGGAACTACATGCAAGCCAACCCTGCTGTCGACGTCTGGCAGGGTTATAACGAAATCCTCTATCACTCCAGTGGCAACTATGACCTTCTCACCCAACACGACCGCCGCATGATCCAACTCGGCAGCCAATTAGGCAAAAAGGTCTGCATCGGCAATTTCAAAGAAGGCTGGCCCCTGGACCCCGGCAGTTCAGCCTTCAGCACCTACGCCAGCGCCATCATGCAGGAAATCAGTACTCAAAGCATGTCCGGCAACGTCTACCTCTGTGTCCATGAGCATGAGAAGGATAACTGGTCCTTTGGGGCCAACGATAGCTATATTGGCCGATTCACCCAACTCACCAGTAACGGCCTCGATCTTCCTGTCCTCGTCACTGTCTCCGGCTATGACTCCGAAGCTGGTCCCACCATCGACCACGGCGCGGGCTGGCAAGATAGCGGAATAGATGCTGCTACCTATCGCGGCTGGCTTAGAGATTACTATCAGGCAGCCCGCGGTGCTGGAGCCCAAGGCATGGCCGTCTTCCAGGTCGGTCTGGGAGGTGAATGGAATGGCTTTGATGCTCTCCCCCTCCTCCAGTAACCAAGACCAACTGTCCTTTTCAATTACTTAATTCGTGCTAATTCGCTCGCCATCTCTCCATTCAGATAAATTCGTGTGAAAACTTCAAAACAACCCTAACTGTTCCTCTCTTTCTTTACTTTCTTTCTCTAAATCTCCAATCTTGATCACTCCATACACCCCATCATACCCCGGCTTAATCTCCACCTCACCTTTGCGCATCTTCTCAATCGCCAGCGCTAACTTCTTAAAACCTGCTTCTTGAATCTCTTCTATTGGCATCCATAACAAAATCTCAAAATCACCCCCCAGCTTCTGCGTCACTAAATTATACATCTGCTGGACCGACCTGCTAGTAATACTCTTCACCTCCAACAACTCTGCCATGGTCCACAACAACGGAATCAAATACTTCACCTCTTTTCCTCTCATCCGACCCTGCCCTTGAGCATCGCCCTTTACTTCTTCCTGAATCAGCTTTTCTGCTTCTTCCTTACTCCTGTCTGCCAAATCAATCACCCTTGATAGCACCCCCACCGTCAATGGCCTTCCGCACTTTGGACATCTGCCTTCCAGCTTCTTCGTCTCTTCCGGTTCACAGCTAAAATCACAACTCCTATGCCCGTCTGCATGATACATCCCCTCTTGCGGATAAAACTCAATCGTTCCCACATATCGCTCATCTCCCACTTTTATCGCCTCAATAATATCACTATAACTTAACTCACAATCAAACAAATTTGCCTCCCTACCGATATTCTTAGCCGAATGCGCGTCCGACCCAGACAACAGCGTCCGGCTGTCCAAATCGCTCACCATCCTACACATCATCGGGTCTGCAGATAACCCGGTTTCCACTGCATAAATATATTTAGCATAGTCCCCAAACGCCTCTTCTACCGAATCAAACCCCGACTTTGATCCGAACATCGCAAAATGTGGCGTCCAAATATGCGCCGGCACAAATAAACAATCTTCAGAGGCTTCCAGCATCACCTTTAACAACTCCTCGCTGTCCAAACCCAAAATCGGCCTTCCGTCCGACTTCAAATTTCCCACCTCTTGTAATTTAGCATTAATCTTAGCCGCCACCTCCAAACTCGGAGCCACTATCTGATTATGCAACCGCCTCACCTTCCCGTACCGCTTATAGATATTGCTAATCTCAACTGACAACGCAAACCTTATCTCTCGCTCTCTACACTTCATTGGCAAACTCTTATCCATCTCCTTTGCCAATTCCTCTTTCAATTTATATAACACACCTGAACCCTCCGTGGCCGTAACCTCATCTGCCACCAGTTTCGTCCGCAGCTCCTCAAACCACACCGGATGCGTAAAATCTCCTGTCCCAATCACATCCAACCCTTTTAACTTCCCCCACTGATACAAATTCTCCAAAGTCAAATCCTTACTTGTCGCTCTGGCAAAATGCGAATGCACATGAAAATCAACAATCAATTTCATAGATCAGAAATTCAACATACTAAGATATTCTTATCTCTTTCTTTTTGCATTACTTCACCCGATAAATCCTTGTCTCGCCGCTCTCAAACACCACCTCCCCCAATTGCTTAAAGTTTTCCTCCCGCAGTCTCGGATACTTCTCCCTCTCCTTATCCCCCACAAACACATATTCAACGCGGTACTTACTCAAAATCTTCCTTACCTCCTCTAAATCTACCGACGTATATACCTTCTCTACCTCAGCCTGCCTGGCTCCCGGCTCATCAAAACTTCCCCGCCATAACCATTCGTGCACCAACCAACCCTGAATCGTCGGATATCCAGTATAAGCCGACACCCGGTCAAACTCCGTATAACTGTCACCCACCGCCTCCAACACCACGGGCTGCCTGTCCGCCATAGCTTTAGCAGAGATGAATCCCTCCAATTCCCTCAACCACTCAATCCCCGCAAAATCATCAGCATACTTATTCTTTAACCAGGCTTCACCATCCAATCCCCTGTAAACCTTCAATCCATTGTAATAATCCCGAATCGCAAACCGCGGATAACTCCCGACTGCCACCAATCCTAGTACTACCAACATTATCCATCCATATTTCAAATACTTATTGTTCCACACTACCAACGGTGCACTCACCAACCGTACAATCGTATACGCTCCTGCAAACGCAAACAAAATCCACGATTGATATACCAACTTAAACATCGTATTCGCTCGATGGTAATCCGCGATATAAATATCCTTCACGTACACCAACTCTGGAATCAAAATCAGCAACCACCCCACCCCGTACCAACCCAACATTACATAGTCCACCAACAAAGCCTTCAATTCCCTACTCCCCTTATCAACTCTCCTCACTCCAATCACAAACATTAACAAACTCACAAACAGAAACAAATCCCATCCCCACAACACCAACAGCTTAGAAATTTCTGAATTCGCTTCCACCGGCAATATCCCTTTGGCAATTTGCTCAAAGTGCATCTGAAAAGGCAAACTCACCATTATGGTCAATCCCACTAATATCCCTCCTATTAACCCCAACTGCTTCACTAACTCCCCAATTTGCTTTCCCACTTCCTGCTTCGCTGCTTTCCAATCGATTTTGGTCAACCCGATAATCCCTAAGGTCACTCCGATCACCAATCCATAAATCGGCACATCCCACGCATTCGTCATCGCAAATACCCCCAGCAGCCATCCCCAAATCCCTACCTCCCACCACCTGATTGACAGATCAGATAAACTCAGCTCCGCCTTGCCATCGCGCTTTAACTTACCCCAAAGACTTTGCAGCTTCCCGATCACATCCCTTCCCTCTCCCCTTACCCGACTCACTCCGCTCACCACTCCTCCTAACAGCAGAAGAACGATGGGCAAATTCATCAAGTGCGCGTGCAAATCCGCCACCACAAAACTATACAGGGGAAACTCATGAATTGTGAACGGAATATACCTGGTAGCATCCGGATACCAATAAGCATTCTTTATAGTTGGCAACAAACTTGAATTCCATCCTGTCCATTTATTCACAAAATAGGACGCCGTATGCAAATTTCCACGCACTGCCAACAAAAACGCCGCCAGCAATCCCCCGGCCACCACCCACCGTCTGACTTTCTTGTTTATTCGATTTTCATTCGCAAAAATCTGAATGGCTAAACTTCCTCCCACGCTCACCGCTCCCGAAACACACAACCCGAACAACGTTGCTATCATCAGATTGTAAGCCACAGCCGGCTTAATTCCCGACCACATCGTCATCAACCCGCTCAAATAATGCCCGAAATAATAATAATTAATCGTTCCTCCCGCAAACCACATATCCGCCGGAGGGAAATACCGACTTTGCATTACCGAATTCATAAATCCAAAATCCATAAACTTCTCCAAACCGTTAATATCTGGTTGATATGCACGCACTATCGCCCATACACCCATCGCACCCAGAAATATCAACTCCAACTTCACCCACAACCTCCAATTCTCCTCCACCAATCTCCTGAATTCTGACTTCTGACCCCTTACCACTAATAAGTTAATTCCCACCCATCCCAACACCACCAACCAGATAGTTTGCATTCCAAAACTCCAAATCCGCAGACTCGCTCCCAACCACACCACATACCCTACCGCTACCCATCCGAAAATCTTCGCCAAACCATATCCCTTGTCCCACAACCCCCTTCTCGTAGACTCATCTCCATTAGTCGAGCCAAGATTACCCAACCACTTCAATGTCAAAGGCATCGAACTGACTCCAATTAAACACCACACTACCCACCAGGCCAGCACCATCATCAAATCACTTACCAACATATGCCCTATCTTATCCCGCTCATCCTTCTTAGCCAAGAACTAAATCTTCTCTTTCCGCTTTCAAATCAAAACTTCCATCCATACCCCTCCATACTTCGGCAATCTCACCTCCTGGTTCTCTATCCGTCCTCCGTTTACTTCCAGCACCACTCTACCCTCCCCCTTAAAAGGAATTACCGCCTCTTCATCCTTCAAATTCACCAAAGCCAATAAATCTTTCTGTCCCTTTTTATATTTACATCCAAACACTCCTTCTTGCACATCCAACCTCTTCGGCCACTCTGTAGCCATTACTTCAACATATTCCCGCCTCTTCTTAAAAATTCGCGAAATCTCTTCTTTAATTCGCCTCGCTTTATCCGCCCCCAGCTGCTGATCATCAATCTGCCCTCGATTAATCTCCCGAGCATCAGTGGCTCGGTCTTTACTTAACCCCACTGTCTCCATCCTAAACGCCGTCCTCTCAGTCATATATTCCCTATCATTCTCTTTTCCCAACTCATCTCCGTATATAATTGCCGGGTCTCCCGGTAACGATGCCAACAACAAATAAGCCATCGTAATCCTCTTTTCATCTCCACCCAAAAAAGAGGCCGTTCTCCCTGCCACATCACTCTCTCTAAATGGCAAACCCCTTTTTACCAACTCAGCAAACAATTTCTTCTGCCTTTCTTCGTTTAAATAATTCAGTTTTAGTTCATCGTGATTACGTAAAAAGGTCACCCACTGTATCTGTTGCGGCACATCTTTAGCCATCCGCAAAACCTCCCATATCCTGTCCCCATCACGAAATATCAACGCCCACCATAAACCAGACTCCAGCTCAAAATTATACGCCAACTCCGCTTCTGGTCGGTCTGGCACTCCAAAATAATCCATTGTCATTCTTAACCCACCTCCCACCTCAACTAAAAACACCGCTTCAGGATCAACCATCTTCGCTACTCGGTTCAATCCTCTAAGTATTAAATGTGCCTTCTGAGTATTCAGCAATTTCCCCCTTTCCACATCTTTACCAATGTGGGCAGCTGCATCCAATCTAAAATTCACTCCTCTTTTGACCCAGAAAACCAACACCTGCGCCATTGCCTTAAACACCTCAGGATTGTCCCAATTCAAATCCATCTGTTGAGGATAAAAAGTATGGAAATACCAGTATCCATCCTTCCCTTTCACCCAATGAGGAATTTCTCCTGCCTGATCAGGAAATATCACCTCCAAATTAATTGACAAGGGCGATAAACTTCTCAAATCACCCTTGTCATCCCGCACAGATTTGAAACCGTGTGAGGTTTCAACCTGATGCGGGACCTTCTCTTCCTTTCTATACCCCGCCCACACCACGCCTTTATCCATAAACCTCTTCACAAACTTCGGCCTCTCCTTCCTCGAAATAAAAAACTGCCGGTAAAAATTCTCTCCTGCTAACGCTCTCTTAAACCACTCATGTTCTTCAGACACATGATTTAAAATCAAATCCACAAACACCCGCATATCTCTCATCCTCGCCTCTTCTAAAAATTTCTCAAACGCCTCATTTCCACCCAAATCACTCCGCACCTGATAAAAATCGCTCACATCAAACCCCATATCCACCATTGGTGATGCAAAAAACGGCAACACGTGTACCGCATTACACTCTAAATCCCTTATATATTCCAGCTTCTCCGTCAACGTATAAAAGTCTGCTCGGCCGTCTTTCACAAATGTATCTGCATACGTCACATAAAGCTGCAATCTCTTATACCAACCTGCCCGCCTAACTGCTCTACTGTTGGCGGGTCTACGACCACTTTCTCCGATCACCTTTTCCAACTCCCCCACCATCTCCTTCCCTTTACCAGGATATAACCCTTCTAACAATTCCCAAAAACTACTCTTATTGGTCATTAGACATTTTATATTTTATTAGAAATTTTACCCTTCAATCTCCTCTGCAAATACACCAACCCTACCATTCCCCACAACACTCCAAACCACAAAGTCATCAATCTGATCAGCAGAGTCCCTGCCGCTGCCGTGCTATTATCCACCCCCACTAACAACATCAACAATCCCACCATCGTGCCTTCGTTCACTCCTAAACCACCGGGCAAAAATGTCGCAAATCCCGCAATCGCCGCAAACCCGAAAATAAACACTGCCAACAACAATACCTTCATTGACGGCTCCACTCCCAAACCCGTCAACACCAAATAAAATCCTGTCGCCTCTGCCGCCCACGCTCCCAAGCTTAAAACCCAACCTATCACCAGTGGCCGCCATCCTACCAGCTTCGTCGAACTCGCATAAAAATTGTTTAAATGCCCGAAATATTTAGCCACCACCGGCACCTGCAAAGTCCAACTCAAAATTTTCTCCACCAAAGTCCTCTGATGCAACAACCACACAAACACCCCCGCCATCCCTGCTGCTATTCCGATTGCCGCCACCCCGTATCTGGTCAACAACAATCCCCCACTCATCAACACCACCATTGCCAACCCATCTGACAACCTCTCAAACACCACTAACGGGGCTGTCTTTGATATTTCCACCTTAGCCATTTTCTTCAGAAAATAAGACTTAATCAACTCTCCTAGTCTTCCCGGAGTCACCGTCATCGCCAACCCCGAAATAAACACCCACCAAGACCTCCGCCAGTCAATCTTAATCCCCAATGCCCGTAAAAAAATCTGCCACCGCACCGTCCTCAGAACATAATTCATCATTGTCAACCCCAAAATCACCGGCACTAACCACCACTTAAACTCAACCAATTTCGCCCCCGTCTTCGTAAAATCACCATATAATCCCAAACCCGCCCCCACCAATACTCCAAACAACAGTCCTACCAAAATCTGATGCTCAAATTTTGCCAACAAATTATTAGTCAACTTCCCAATCATATATAATAGTCATTGTAGCCCTAAACTTAATAATATCAAATTCTTAATTCTCTATTATATGCCAACCCATCCGCCCTCTCCCACATCATCCGACAACAGACAACTCACTTTTATCAACCCCATTTCCCTCTCCCTCCTAAAAAACTTCACCTACATCGTAATTCAAATTCTCAGCCTCATCCAAAACGCCATCTTTACCACTGCTTCCCATGCCTACATCTTTCACACCCCCAATTGGTACACCGCACTCACCATCGCCCTCATCTCCGGCCACTTGGGTTACTCGCTTGGCCTCAAATATACCCAGAAATATTACCGTCACCACCCTCTCTCCTCCATCATTTCCTCACTTCCTTTCTTAACTTCTATCGATAAGTTATTCTACAGTGGGGCTTTTACTTTCATCATCAACCTCGTCCTCCTTTCCCTCCTTCATTTAATTCTAAATTCCTAAGGCTCTAGACTAGCAAAACTAGTATAGAATGTTAGTAATGGGCCGAAATAAT